>JABAQR010000027.1 GCA_019187485.1 Lysobacterales bacterium
GCCGCGGCCTGCGCGGCGCCGTCGAGGCCGGCGTACCAGCCCTGCGCGAGCACGCGCGCAGTCGCCGGCCAGCGCAACTCGCCGGCGTGCGCCGCGATGCGCGCCAGCGCGAGCACGATGCGTGCGGCGTCGGCGTCGTGCACACCGCGCTGGTAGTCCTCGGTGGGGTGCTTCTGCGCCTCGTCGGCGGCGACCTCGGCGAGCGCCGCCTCATTGCCTTCGCGCAAGGCCGCGGCCAGCGCGGAATCGGATTCGGCGCGCCGCCACAGCCGCCAGGCGAGGTACTCGGCGCGGTACACCTGCGCGGTCTCGTTCGGCAGCACCTGGCCCCAGACGGCGCGGTGCTGCTCGGCCGCGGCCTCGGCCAGTTGCACGCGGTAGTCGGTGCCGGTCAGTTGCAGCGAGAGCCCGCGCTCGTCGTGCAGCAGCGCGAGGTCGAGCGGGCGCCGCTCGATGGTGAAGCGGTGGCGGCCGAGCACCAGCGAATCGCCGGAGGTGCCGAGTTCGAGGCGATCGCGCAGATCGCGCAGCCCACCCTCCTTGAGGCTGCGCAGCCTGCCGGCGAGTTCGTCGGCCTGCACCGCCGATCCCAGCGCGCGCAGCTCGGCGATCTGCGCCTGGGCGCGCTCGACCAGGGTATCGCCGGCGAAGAAGGCGTGCAGCTCCTCGGCCTGGGCGATCTTCGCGATCCGCCGCGGGATGCCGTCGAGCACCCGCGCGATCGCGTCGGCGAGCCCGCGCGCGCGCTTGTCGCGTTGCGCGGCGATCTGCTCGCGGCGCGCCGCGAAGGCCTCCAGCGCGGCCTCGCGACGGGTGGTGAGTTCCACCAGGAAGGCCGGCTGCGCGCCGAAGCGGCCTTCCAGTTGCTCGATGCTGCCGAGCGTGCGCGCGAGCGCTTCGTCGATCGCCTCGGGCGAGTCCGCGCGCGCCAGCAGATTCGTCAGCGACTGCTCGAGCACCGTCAACTGGGCACCGAACTCGAGGCCCTGTTCCTGCTCCAGCAGCCCCTCGCGGCGCGTGCGCAGCGCGGCGCGAATGCGGTTGACCTCGGCGTACAGCGAGGAGGTCTGGCCGAGCAGGGTCGCGCGCTGCTGGGCGTCGGTCTGCTCGAAGCTCGCGATCAGTTCGGACAGGCCATCCAGCGATTCCGCGAGGCCATCGAGCTTCTCGCCGATCGGCGCCAGCGCGCTGGTGCTCTTCGCCGCATCGACGGCGGCGGCGGCCTCGGCCAGGCCCTTGCGCAGGCTGGCGAAGGCGGCCGGATCGGCGAAGAACTTGAGCGCGCGCTCGCCGATGCGGTTCAGTTCCTCGACGATGCGCGCGTCCTGCGCATCGACCGCGGCGATGTCGACGTGCGCCTGCTCGCGCAAGCCGGTCAGTTCGCCGCGCTTGCGCTTCAAGCCGCGGATCGCCTCGGTGAAGTCCTCGGGTGTCTTCCACAGCAGCGAGGCGACACGCGACAGCAGCTCGCCCACCTGCTGGGTGGCGGCCGTCACCGCCTGGCGCGCCGACTGCTTGCTGCGCTCCAGTTTCTCGAAGGCGTCGAGCGCCTCGCGGCCGCTGCGCCCGAGCAGCGCCACGTCTGCGGCGATGCCGCCGACCTCCTCTTCCGCCAGCCATGGATGCGCGTCGGTGCAGCGCGCGGCGAGCTTCAGCAGGCGCTCGTAGGAGGCCTCGCTGTGCGCGTCCTCGGCGAGCCGCGAGAGCTCGCGCAGCTCGGCGAGCGCACGCACCACGTTCGCGTTGCCGAGGCGGCCGAGCAGGCCACCGGCCTTCGGCTGCGCACTCGCGTGCTCGTCCGAGGCAAAGGGCGTGCGCCACAGTTGCATCACGTGCAGGCGCGAGGCGTCGGCCCCTTCCGGCGTCACCAGCAGCAGCCGGCCGTCGTCGAAGCGCGCGTAGCCGGAGGCCAGCAAGGGCTGGCCGATCGCGCGGTCGATCAGGTTGTAGGGCAGCAGCGCGTAGTCGCCGCCGGCCTCGTCGTAGAACACGTAGAGCACGTCCTCGCCGCTCGGCGCGCGCACCGTGCGCTTCAGCCGGTAACCGCGGAAGTCGTGCCCGAGATCCTTGAAATGCTTGAACTCGCCGGACTCGAGGTAGTAGCCGCCGGGGAACACGATGCCGTGGTCCTCGGGCAGTTCGACGCAGGAATCGCCGATCTCGTCGATGCGCACCACCTGCTTCAGGCGCTTGTTGTAGACGAGGTGGCGGACCACGTTCTCGCGGTAGGGCCGGATCGCCAGCACGATCAGCGTGCGCAAATCGGCATAGCGGATCTCGGCGTCCGCGAGCGCCTGGTTCTTGTCGTCGACCGGCTCGCTGTAGATGCCAAGCCCGGTCTCGGTGTTGTTCTCGACCTTGATCGTGAGGTCGCCACCGGTGGTCTCGACGAACACGGTGTCGAGGATGTTCACGTGCGGATGGCGGCCGAGCACATGCTGCTCGCGCCC
This sequence comes from Lysobacterales bacterium, assembly GCA_019187485.1. Taxonomy (GTDB): domain Bacteria; phylum Pseudomonadota; class Gammaproteobacteria; order Xanthomonadales; family SZUA-5; genus JADKFD01. Next base: position 2,451 of record JABAQR010000027.1, read on the forward strand.
CACCGGCAGCCACTCGAAGCTGTGCGGCGAGGGCAGCACGTGATCGCGCTCGCCGCGGTTGTCGATGTAGGCCAGCGCCCCGCCGCGCTCGATCGCGAAACGGAACACGCGCTTGTCGCCGGGCTGGCTGCCGGTGCGGAAGATCAGCAGCAGGCGCTCGCCGGCGATCCGCAACTGGTCGAGCGTGGTCGCCTTGTAGTAGGTGTAAAGCTCGCGGAAGTCGGCGACGAAACGCTGCTCGGCGAGGAAACTGCCTGCGACCGGGACCGGCTGCACTTCCGGGCCATCGGCGCCGTCGACGAGGCGGTACAGGCAGAAGACGTCGTCGACCCGGGTCTCCTTCTTCAGCCCGAGCGTGACCTCGTAGCCGAACAGCAGCAGCTCGCCGACGCGCACGATGTCGCGCGCCACGCAGTTGTGCTCGGTGCGCGCGGACAGCCGCGCCAGCAGCTTCGGCTCGATGCGCCCGAAAGTGGCGATGCGCCTGGCATTCAGCGCCTCGGTCCTGGCACGCAGCGACTCGGCGGCCGCGGCGAGGCGCTTCTTGAGGAGGTCGAAGGTGGCGGAAGAAGCGGGATTCGCGGTCATCCGGCGCGGGCCTCGAATTCAGGAGCGGGGCAGGGGTCGAGGGGCAAGGGACCCGCACCCTCGCAAACGCCTGCAGCGTCGTATCCGGGAGGGTCTTGCTGAATGCCATGGGCACGGCGCGCAAGCGCCATTCTGAGCGAGAGCAACAGCACCCGGACTTGGCCTGCGGTCTTCAGCAACTCGGTCGCTGCTTCGGTTTCGAAGAGCCCGCAACGCATGGCGATCTCGCACTCGGTTTCGAGTTCCGCCAGTGAACCGAGCGCAATGGAGACGAAGTGCAGGAACTCCCGCGTCCCGTTCCGGGCGTGGCCCTCGGCGATGTTGGCCGCAACGGAAGTCGCGGCCCTGCGCATCTGGGAGGTCAGCCCGAAGCGCTCATCAGACGGGAAAGCGCGCGTCTCGCGATAGGTCCTCGTCGCGAGATCCACCGCGGCCTTCCAGACGTCGAGATCACGAAAACTCTTGATGCTCATGTGGCTTCAATTCGCTGGTGCGCCGGATCGGACCTGAGGCATCTGTCAGCCCACGGCAGAGCGAGTGCGGAGCAGGCGGTCGGTCCCCTGCCCCCCGCCCCCTGCCCCGCTGTTGCCTCCATTCACCCTTCTCCCAGCAACTTCTTCAGTATCCCCACTTCCTTGGTCTTGCCGTCCGCCACCAGCTTCTGCATCAACGCCGCCACCGACAGATCCCGCAGCGCATCCGCGCCGCCGACGGCCGCGACCAGTTCCTTCGCGTCCTGGATCAAGTCGCGCTTGCCTTCCTTGTGTTCGGCGAAGGCCCTGGCCAGCAACTGGCTCTTGTCGACGGTGCCGTCGATGGCCTTGCCGAGCGAGAGGCTGCGCATGAAGCTCTCGAAGTAGTCGCCGTCGCCGCCGACGATCTCGATCTTCGCCTGTTGCAGCGCGTGCGCGAGCACGGTGGCCTGTTCCTTGGCGATCGCGGTGTTGGCCTCGATGCCCTTGAGGGTCTGCGCGTGCTCGTAGTCGAGCTGCATGCGCTGTTCCTCGTGCGCGCGGGTCTCGGGGCTCATGTGCTTCATCGCCTCGAACTTGGCGGTCAGGCCCTCGGACTCGGCGGCGAAGCGCGCGGCGATCGCGGCGGCTTCGGCCTCGCCGCTCTTCTGCTTGCCCAGGGCCTCGGCTTCCAGGCGCAGGCGCAGCGCCTCGGCCTGCGCGGTGCCCTGCTTGGCCACCGCGTCGGCGTCGGCCAGCTTGACCTGGGCTTCGGCCACACCCTGCTTCTCGCGGCCGATGGCCTCGGCCTCCATCTTGGCCTGCAGCGCCTGCGCGTGCGCATCGCCCAGCTTGACCACGGCGTCGGCGTCGGCCAGCTTGACCTTGGCGGCGACGATGCCTTCCTTCTCCTTCGCATCCGCCTTGGCGATGGCCACCTTGGCCTCGGCCAGGCCGCCCGCGGCGCTCACCGCCTCGATACCCTCGGCCTCGCGCTTCTTCGCCTCGGCCATCTTGGCCGCGACGGCGAGCTTGGCCTCGGCCAGGATCTGCTCCTCGTTGGCCTTGTGGCGCGCGCGCTGCTCCTCGGCCTCGGCCAGCTTGACCTCGCTGATGAACTTCTCCTGCGCCTGGCCCTCGGCGAGCACGATGGTGCTCTTGCGGGTGCGCTCGGCGTCGGACAGGGTGCGCACGTTCTTGATCTCTTCTTCCTGCTCGGCGACGGTGCGCTCGACCACGATGCGCTCGCGGATGACGTCCGCGATGGCCTTCTTCTGCACCTCGACCGCCTTCTCCTTCTCGATCTCCTGCAGGGTCACCTCGCGCTCGCGGTCGACGATCTCGAGCTGGCGCGCACGCGTGACCTTCTCCTCCTCGATGGCGACCGCGCGCAGGCGGTTGTTGTGCGCCACCTCGGTCTCGCGCTTGACGTTCTCGGTCTGCACCGCGATCTGCTGGTCGGCGAGCAGGCGCGCGAGTTCGGCCTTGGCACGCTCCTCGGCGGCGACCTTGGCGGCCTCGGCCTCCTCGCGTGCCTTGGTGATCGCGATCTCGCGCTGCTGGTGCGCCTCGGCGTAGGCCTTCTGGCGCTCCAGCTCGAGCACCGCCTCGGCGGTCTCGACGTCCTTCTTCTTGATCCGCATCTCCTCGTTGCGACGGAACTCGTTGGTGCGGATCGCTTCCTCGGCGGTCAGCTCGGTGATCTTCTTGATGCCCTGCGCGTCGAGGATGTTGTTCGGGTCGAGCTTGTCGAGCGGGGTCTGTTCGAGATAGTCGATCGCCGCGTCCTCGAGCACATAGCCGGAGAGGTCGTCGCCAATTTGCCGCACGATCTCGTCGCGGAACTGGTCGCGCGCCTGGTACAGATCGACGAAGTCCATCGCCTTGCCGACGGTCTTCAGCGCCTCCGAGAACTTCGCGCTGAACAGGTCCTCGAGCGTGTCCTGGTTGGACGCGCGCTCGCAGCCGATCGACTGCGCGACCCGCAGCACATCCTCGGCGGTCTTGTTGACGCGCACGAAGAACTTGACCTTGATGTCGGCGCGCATGTTGTCCTTGCAGATCAGGCCTTCCTTGCCCGAGCGCTCGATCTCGATGGTCTTCATCGAGACGTCCATCTCCTCGACCTTGTGCAGTACCGGAATGACCAGGCGCCCGGTGAAGGTGACCTCAGGCTCCGCCCGCATCGTGTTCACGATCATCGCGTGGCCCTGCTGCACCTTGCGATAGAACTTCGCGATCAGCGCGAGGAAACCGAAGAAGAAGACGACGACGGCAACGACGCCGGCGATCAGGGTGGTGATGGCTAGGTCCATGGGTGGCTCCGGTTGTGGCCTACAGCTTCGGTGACGACTGCAAATGGTGGACGCAAAGGGGCGCAAAGTAGAGCAGGGGCAACAGGGTCAGCGTGGAACCGAAGTTTCCAGTACCCACACCACGCGAACGCTTTCCTTTGCGTACTTCGCGCCCCTTTGCGTACTTTGCGTCCCCAATCAGGGGGTCAAGCCGACTCATACGACTCCACCCGATATCTCCCCGTCTTTGCGTCGAGGTCGATCAGCAAGGCGGAGGAGCCCTTGGTGAGGGTGTTCGGGGTATCGGCGTAAACGCGCACGTTGAGCGGGGCGCCGCTGTCGACGATCACTTCGGCCTGTCCGAACTTCGCGTCGACGGTCAGCGTCAGGATCCGGCAGCGCTTGCCGAGCAGCGATTCCTGCTTCGCCGAGACGTGCACGACGAACAGCGGTTTCAGCGGCTTCAGCACCTTGGCGGCGACCGGCACGGCGAGGATCAGCGCGCCGACCAGGATCAGCGTGCCGGCGGCCCACGCGGGCAGCGGGATCCACGACCACAACAGGCTCATCGCGAGCAGCGTGAACAGCCACCAGAAGAACACGATGCCGCTGACGACGATCGAGAATGGCAGCTTGTCGAGGCCGAGTGCCATCAGCGTCTCGGGCGCCTCGGCGTGTTCGCCGCCGGCGTGCTCGGGCAGGTCGATGTCGGTGTCGAAGTGCGGGCCGAAGCTGTCGAAATCGAGCACGCCGGCGATCGCCAGCAGCCAGAACACCAGCAGCGCCCCCATCAGCACCGAGGGCACGAATCCGGGATAGTGGGTCAGGAGATCGAGGAAGCTGCTCATCGTTTGGCGCTCTTGCGGGCGGTGGAATGGCTGGATCGCTCGTCGGCGAAGGCGATCAGTTCGGCGTTGACGCGTTCCTTGATCGCCAGATGATCGGCCGGGTCCAGTCTGTAACGTTTGCCGAGCAACTGGTAGTCCTCTGGCCCCAGGCTGACCGTCAGCCGCGGGCGCTTGGCCTGGCGGATCACCGGCAGCCCGAGGACCACGCGGATCTGGTCCGAGTTCGACAGGTTGGCGTCGAAAGCCGCCCGCCGCACCGCCTGCAGCACCGATTCCGAGACGTCGAAAGCCACCTGCACCGCCTTGAGTGCGAGGGCTGCCGATTGCCAGCGGGATGGGAGGCGGGTGGGGTTCATGCGATCCCGCCGCGCGGCCGTGCATCAATTGTGGGAGCGGGTTTACCCCGCGACCGGATCGCCGGGAAATCGCGGGTGAAGCCCGCTCTCTCAGAACATGTCCCAACCCGTTGTGGGCGTTGAATCCCGAACAACGTCCGCAGCCGACCCCAGGCGCCGCGCGGTCGCAGGCTGAACCTGCTCCCACGGTCTGCCCGCGCGAACTCCTTGTGCGCAGGGACACATCGAAGCGGTGCGGGTGGCACTCCTCCAAGGGTTGGTAGCCACGCGCAGGTCATGAACGCCCCCGCGGTCCGCGCTTCAACTGCTCGATGATCTTGTCCGGCCGCTGGTGCTCGAATCCGCGACCCTTTTCCGCAGGCCTGCGCGGCGCGGGCTCGGGCGCGGCGGCGGTCGCGTTGGCGGCGGCCATCATCGCGCGCGCCATCGAGACGTCGCGGTGGAACTCGCGCAACTGCGCCTGCACGCCTTCCTGCAGCCGCGCGAGGGCGGCGATGTGCTCGTCGAAACCGCGCGCCATGTCGCCCTCGTGGGCGACCGCGCGCGCCAGCTCGGACAAGCGTTCGCGGTAGCTCGGAGGCTGCTTCGGATCCTGCGTCAGGGCCTCCAGCTCGCGCTGCGCACGCAGCATCCGGCGGCGCGCCGCCTCGGCCCTGCCCTTCGCTTCCGCCAGTTCCCGCGCGGTACGCGCCAGCAGGGCCTCGGCCTGCTTCACGGTCGGCGGCTCGTGCGCGCTGCCGCTCGGACCCAGCGACTTCCACTCGTCCCTGAGCAAGCCCAGCATTTCGTCCCACCAGGCCATGGCTCGCCTCAGTGCAGGTAGTCGGCGAGCGTCGCCAGCGCGTCGCGGCCGTTGTCGGAAAGAGTGGCGAGTTCCAGCGCCATGTCTGCGGGCGTCGCCTCGGGGCTCAAGGCACCGACCAACACATAGTGCTCGCCGATGCGGCCGAAGGCCGACAGCGGCACGCTCGGATTGAGGTCGAGCAGCGTCTCCAGCAGCTTCGCGCGCTGCCTGGCCCGGATCTCGGACTCACGCCACAGATAGCTGATGCACAGCAACTGGCTGCCGGCGTCGGTCACGTAGATCGGCAGGCGCTCGTCGGTCGGAAAGCCGACTTCGATCACCGGCACCTCGCCCGGCATCGGCGCGACCTCGATTGCGTCGAGCCGCAGGTGGCGCCGCAGCAGCGGCACCGAACGTTCGATCAGGGAGATGAGCTTGCGCGACCTGGCCATCGGACTGCCGCCTCCGGAAGCAGGCTTCCCGCTTGAGCGTTGTCGTCCACGCTAACGAGATCGACATATCATGTCAAGACATTTTATGTCATCCATCGCGAGTGAGTCGCAACTGCGTTCTCGTTACTCATTGCTACACAAATCTTTCGGAAGTCACATGGCCAAAAAGAGAATGATCGTTCATTCTCTCGCTCATCCTTTAGACCGGCCTGTGCCGACTGGATGCACGATGTCCCTGTCATGCGTCGCCCGCCTGCTGGCGGGAATCGTCCTGTTCTCGCTGTTGTTCGCCTGCGGCAGCGAAGCGCCCGCGCCCGCGCCGGGCATTCCCGAAGTCGCCGTGGTCACGTTGCAAACCGAGCCCGTCACGCTGACGCGCGAACTGCCCGGCCGCGTGAGCCCCTTCCTGGTGGCAGAAGTGCGGCCGCAGGTGGGCGGGTTGGTGCGCGAACGCCTGTTCGAAGAGGGCTCGCGGGTGCGGGCGGGGCAAGCGCTGTATCAACTCGACGACGCCAGTTGGCGCGCCGACGCGCAGAGCGCGCGGGCCGCACTGGCGCGCGCGCAGGCCACCTTGCGCGCGACGAAACTGCGCGCCGCGCGTGCTGCCGAGTTGGCGGCGAAGAGGCTGATCTCGGCGCAGGACAACGAAACCGCGATTGCCGAACTGGCGACCGCACAGGCCGACGTCGGCGTCGCGCGCGCTGATCTGGAGCGCCGCGAGGTGAGTCTGGGGTATGCACGAATCCTGGCGCCGATCGGCGGACGCATCGGCAAGTCCAGCGTAACCCAGGGCGCGCTGGTGACGGCCAACCAGGACACCGCGCTGGCCACCATCCAGCAGTTGGATCCGATTTACGTCGACCTGACTCAGTCCAGCGCAGAACTGTTGCAGCTGCGACGGGAACTGGAGGCGGGTCGCCTCGACACCAGCGAAAGCCTGCCGGTGCGCATCCTGCTGGAGGACGGCAGTCGCTACGCGCACGACGGCAAGCTCGCCTTCACCGACCTCAGCGTCGATCCGGCGACCGGCAGTTATTCGCTGCGGGTGGAAGTGGCCAACCCGGATGAGTTGTTGCTGCCCGGCATGTTCGTGCGCGCCGAGCTCGCCATCGGCCAGAGCAGCACGGCTTTGCTGGTGCCGCAGACGGCGATCCAGCGCGATGCCAAAGGCGGCGCCTGGGCTTGGCTGGTCGACGACGATGGCAAGGTTGCGCGGCGCGCGGTCCAGGTCCGCCGCACCGTGGGCGACCGCTGGCTGGTGGAAACCGGCCTGAACGCCGGCGACCGGGTGATCGTCGAGGGCGTGCAGAAGGTACGCGCCGACAGCAAGGTCGCGGTGGTCGAACGCGCCGCCGCGCCCGCCGCGCTTCCTCAGGGTTGATCGGACATGGCGCGATTTTTCATCGATAGGCCGATCTTCGCCTGGGTCATCGCGATCATCGTCATGCTCGCCGGCGTGCTCTCGCTGGGCCGGTTGCCGATCTCGCGTTACCCGAGCATCGCCCCACCCACCATCAGCATCGGCGCCAGCTATCCGGGGGCAACCGCACAGGCGGCGGAAAACTCGGTGACCCAGGTGATCGAGCAATCGATGACCGGACTCGACGGACTCGAGTACATGTCCGCCACCAGCGATTCCAGCGGCCAGGTGAACGTCACCCTGACCTTCGCCAGCGGCACCGACCCGGACGTCGCCCAGGTACAGGTGCAGAACAAGTTGCAAGTGGCCAGCGTGCTGCTGCCGGCCATCGTGCAACAGCAGGGTTTGCGTGTGAGCAAGTCCAGCGCCGGCTTCCTGCAAGTGGTCGGCTTCGTTTCCGAGGATGGCAGCATGGAGCGAGGCGACATCTCCGACTACGTGTCGTCCAACCTGGTCGATCCGCTCAGCCGCGTGCCCGGGGTCGGCAGCGTGCAGGTCTTCGGCGGCAAGTACGCGATGCGCATCTGGCTGGACCCGGACAAACTCGCCAGCTACCGTTTGTCTCCATCCGACCTGGTGGCCGCGATCCGCGCGCAAAACGCGCAGGTGGCGGTGGGCCAACTCGGCGCGACGCCGGCGGTGGCCGGCCAGCAGATCAACGCGCCGGTGACCGCGCAGGACCGCTTGCAGACGCCCGAGCAGTTCCGCGCGATCGTGTTGCGCAGCGAGCGCGACGGCTCGGTGCTGCGCCTGGGCGATGTCGCACGGGTGGAACTCGGCTCCGAGAGTTATGGCGTGATCAGCCGCTACAACGGCAAACCGGCCTCGGGTCTGGCGGTGTCGCTGGCGACCAACGCCAATGCACTGACCACCGCGCAAGGCGTGGCCGAGCTGCTCGAGCGCATGAAACCTTCCTTTCCACACGGCCTGAAGGCAGTGGTGCCCTTCGATTCCACACCCTTCGTGCGCGCCTCGATTCAGGAAGTACTCAAGACCCTGTCGGAAGCGGTGCTGCTCGTATTCCTGGTGATGTACTTGTTCCTGCAGAACCTGCGCGCCACGCTGATTCCCACCATCGCCGTGCCGGTGGTCTTGCTCGGCACGCTCGCGGTGCTGCTGGCGCTGGGCTTCTCGATCAACATGCTGACCATGTTCGCAATGGTGTTGGCGATCGGCCTGCTGGTCGACGACGCCATCGTGGTGGTCGAGAACGTCGAGCGCCTGATGCGTGAGGAAGGCCTGTCGCCGCTGGAGGCCACGCGCAAATCGATGGACCAGATCACCGGTGCCCTGGTCGGGATCGGCCTGGTGCTGGCCGCCGTGTTCGTGCCGATGGCCTTCCTGAGTGGTTCCACCGGCGTGATCTATCGTCAGTTCACCGCCACCATCGTCTCCGCGATGGCGCTCTCGGTGCTGGTCGCCATCGTGCTGACGCCGGCGCTGTGCGCCACCCTGCTCAAGCCTGGGGAGCACCTCGGCAGTGGCGCCTTCTTCGATTGGTTCAATCGCAGCTTCGATGCGGCCAATCGCCGCTATCGGGGCGTGGTCGGCCGCATGCTGCGTCGCGGTGGTCGCTTTCTTGCGCTGTTCGCGGCGTTGTCGGCGGTGGCTGCCTTCGTCTACCTGCGGCTGCCTTCCTCCTTCCTGCCCGATGAGGATCAGGGCACGCTGTTCACCATCGTGCAGGCTCCGGTGGGCGCCACCCAGGAGCGCACCGGTGCGGTCATGCGACAGGTGGAGCATTACTACAGCGCCGAGGAGGCGCAGCACATCGAATCGGTGTTCGCGGTGCAGGGTTTCAGCTTCAGCGGCGGTGGGCAGAACAGCGGCATGGCCTTCGTCAAACTCAAGGACTGGGCCGAGCGCAAGGCCGCAGACGCCGGCGTACAAGCCATCGTCGGCCGCGCGATGGGAGCTTTCGGCGCGATCAAGGACGCGATGGTGTTCGCGGTGGCGCCGCCGCCGGTCTCCGAACTCGGCCAGACCGGCGGTTTCACCTTCTATCTGATGGACAATAACGGCGCCGGTCATGCCGCGCTGATGGCGGCGCGCAACCAGTTGCTGGAGGCAGCCGGGAAAAGTCCGCTGTTGACCGGCGTGCGCCCCAACGGCCAGGAAGACACGCCACAGTTCCGCCTCGATCTCGATACCGCGAAGGCGAGTGCGCTGGGGGTCTCGCTGGCGGAACTCAACGAGACCCTCGCGATCAGTTGGGGCGGTCGCTACATCGACGACTTCATCGACCGCAACCGGGTCAAGCGCGTCTACGTACAGGCAGATGCGCCTTTCCGCATGCTGCCGGAGGATTTCAATCGTTGGCATGTTCGCAACAGTGCCGGCGAGATGGTGCCGATGTCGGCGATCGCGCGCGGGCGCTGGGATTACGGATCGCCGCGGCTGGAACGCTACAACGGCGTCGGTGCGATCAACATCACTGGCGCGCCGGCTGCCGGCGTCAGCTCTGGTGCGGCGATGGCGGAGATCGAGCGTCTGGTCGCGGAGCTGCCGGCCGGTTTCGGCATCGCCTGGAGCGGCGCCTCGCACCAGGAACGCGTCGCCGATGCGCAGACGCCGATGCTGTACGCACTGTCGCTGCTGATCGTGTTCCTGTGCCTGGCCGCGCTCTACGAGAGCTGGTCGATCCCGACCGCAGTGCTGATGGTGGTGCCGCTCGGCATCCTCGGCACCGTGTTGTTCACCTGGGCGCGCGGCCTCGAGCGCGACGTCTATTTCCAGGTGGGCATGCTGGCCACCGTGGGCCTGTCCAGCAAGAACGCGGTGCTCATCATCGAGTTCGCCAAGGCCAACGTGGAGCGCGGCATGAACCTCATCGAAGGCACCCTGGCGGCCATCGGCGACCGCCTTCGCCCGATCCTGATGACCTCGATCGCCTTCGGCTTCGGCGTGTTGCCGCTGGCGCTGGCCAGCGGTGCGGGCTCCGGCGCACAACGCGCGATCGGCACCGGCGTGATCGGTGGCATGCTCACGGGCACCTTCCTCGGCCTGTTCTTCATTCCGCTGTTCTTCGTGACGATCCGCAGGCTGCTCGCCGGCCGCGTGCGGGTGGCGCCGTGAGCGCGCCGCAGACCGCACGCACCGAGGCGCAGCGCGAGCGCATCCTGGCGGCGGCGCAGCGCTGCTTCATCCGTCACGGTTTCCACGCAGCGGGCATGGCCGGCATCGCCGAGGCGGCCGGCATGAGTCCGGGCCTGATTTACCGCTATTTCGACAGCAAGAACGCGATCATTCTGGCGATCATCGAGCGCCAGTTGCTGGAGCGTCGAGCCGGCATCGATTCGTTGCCGGCGCAACCGGACTGGGAACAGCGCATCCGCGAGCTGTTCCTCGGCTGGCAACGTGGCGAAGACACATGGATGAATGCGGCGCTCTTCCTCGAAACCAGCGCCCAGGCCACCCGCGACCCGGCCGTCGCATCCGCACTGGCAGCCGCCGACGCGGATATCCGCGAGCATTTCCTCGCCTGGATGCGTGCGCAGGCGCAGGCGCAGGCGGCGTCGGTAGACGAGGCGGATTTGCGGGCACGGGCGCTGGCCCTGCAGAGCTTCATCGAAGGCCTCGCCATCCGCGCCGTGCGCGAACCGCTGCTGGAGGACGTTCGGGTGGCGGCGGCGATGCGCCAACTGCTGCCCTCGCTGCTGCATTTTCCCGCTCCGACGAGCAAACCCTGACTCGAGGAACTGCGGCAAGCCGGCTGATCCCAGCGAGGCGCCCATCCCTCGCGGGTCGGGAGCCTGGGCGAGAAGCTCACTCCGGCGCGTAGATCTCCGCCCCCTGCTCGCGGAACTGCGCGGCCTTCTCGGCCATGCCGACCTCGAGCGCGGTGGCCTCGTCGGCCACACCCTTCTCGGCGGCGTAGTCGCGCACATCCTGGGTGATCTTCATCGAACAGAAATGCGGGCCGCACATCGAGCAGAAGTGCGCGAGCTTGTGCGCTTCCTTCGGCAGGGTCTCGTCGTGGAATTCCTTGGCCTTCTCGGGATCCAGGCCGAGGTTGAACTGGTCCTCCCAGCGGAACTCGAAGCGCGCCTTGGACAGCGCGTTGTCGCGCACCTGCGCGGCCGGATGGCCCTTGGCGAGGTCGGCCGCGTGCGCGGCGATCTTGTAGGTGACGATGCCGTCGCGCACGTCGTGCTTGTTCGGCAGGCCGAGGTGTTCCTTCGGCGTCACGTAGCAGAGCATCGCGGTGCCGTACCAGCCGATCATCGCCGCGCCGATCGCGCTGGTGATGTGGTCGTAGCCGGGTGCGATGTCGGTGGTCAACGGCCCAAGCGTGTAGAACGGCGCCTCGCCGCACTCGCGCAGCTGCTTGTCCATGTTCTCCTTGATCAGGTGCATCGGCACGTGGCCGGGGCCTTCGATCATGGTCTGCACATCGTGCCTCCAGGCGATCTGGGTCAGCTCGCCGAGGGTCTCCAGCTCGCCGAACTGGGCGGCATCGTTGGCGTCGGCGATCGAGCCCGGACGCAGGCCGTCGCCGAGCGAGAAGGCCACGTCGTAGGCCTTCATGAGCTCGCAGATCTCCTCGAAGCGCTCGTAGAGGAAGCTCTCCTTGTGGTGCGCGAGGCACCACTTGGCCATGATCGAGCCGCCGCGGCTGACGATGCCGGTGACGCGTTTGGCGGTCAGCGGGATGTACTTGAGACGCACACCGGCGTGGATGGTGAAGTAGCTGACGCCCTGCTCGGCCTGCTCGATGAGCGTGTCGCGGAAGATCTCCCAGGTCAGATCCTCGGCCTTGCCGTTGACCTTCTCCAGCGCCTGGTAGATCGGCACGGTGCCGATCGGCACCGGCGAGTTGCGGATGATCCACTCGCGCGTTTCGTGGATGTGTTTGCCGGTGGACAGGTCCATGACCGTGTCCGCGCCCCAGCGGATCGCCCACACCATCTTCTCGACTTCCTCGGCGATGGAACTCGACACCGCGGAATTGCCGATGTTGGCGTTGATCTTCACCAGGAAGTTGCGGCCGATGATCATCGGCTCCAGTTCCGGGTGGTTGATGTTGCAGGGAATGATCGCGCGGCCGCGGGCGACCTCGTCGCGCACGAATTCGGGCGTCACGTACTTCGGCAGCGCGGCGCCGAAGGATTCGCCGGCGTGGTGGCGCAGCAGGTTCGCATCGCGCAGCTGGTCGATCAGCTGGTTCTCGCGGATCGCGATGTACTCCATCTCCGGCGTGACGATGCCGCGCCGCGCGTAGTGCATCTGGCTGACGTTGGCGCCGGCCTTCGCCACCCGCGGCGCGCGGATGTGCTCGAAGCGCAGGTGCGCGGTGGCGGCATCGGCGTGGCGAGCCTGACCGAAGCGGCTGCTCGGACCGCTGAGCTGGACCGTGTCGCCGCGCTCCTCGATCCAGCGCTGGCGCATCGGGAACAGGCCGCGGCGCAGGTCGATCTGCACCGAGGGATCGGTGTACGGGCCGCTGGTGTCGTAGACCGCGAGGCTGGGGTTGATCTCGGCGCCGAAGGACTTCGGCGTGCGCGCCTGCGCGATCTCGCGCATCGGCACGCGCAGGTCGTCGCGACTGCCGTGCGCGTAGATCTTGCGCGAGCCGGGGATCGGGCGGGTCAGGTCGGCCGAGAGTTCGTCGGCCTGGGTCTTGAGATCGATCACCGCACTCATCGTCGCGCTCCCGTCAATGGCTGGACGAAGCGGCGGCCGCGAAGGCCACGCGAGGCGTGGCGCTCGAAGCTCCCTACGCCGGTGCAAACCGGATCAGGTTCGAAGGGTCTGTCTCAGCCCGGCACACGCCTGGCACCCCCGCTTCAGGGGGCGGATTGTAACGCAGTGGGGGTGGTCAGTCTTCCAATCCGGGCCACCTGCCCGGGTCGCCAACCGAATCTCGAAGGAAGCGCAGGAGCTGGTTTACCCCGCGACCGGGCCGCCTCGCGGTCGCGCGGCAAACCCGCCCACGGCCGGTCTCCGGCCTTCGATGCGCGACGGAGTGCAGCGAAGCGGTGCGGGATGAGCTCCCACGGAAAACCGTTGGCAGATCAACGCAACTCACGCGCGAAGAAAGTCCAGGCGAGCGCGGTCATGAAGGCGCGCTGGGCGTTGTTCGCGGCGCCGCCGTGGCCGCCTTCGATGTTCTCGAAGTACAGCACGTCGTGGCCCTGACCCTTCATCTTCGCGACCATCTTGCGCGCATGACCCGGATGGACGCGATCGTCGCGGGTGGAGGTGGTGAACAGCGTGCGCGGATATTTCACGTCGGCCTTGACATTGTGGTACGGCGAGAAGGTCTGGATGAACTCCCATTCCTTCGGGTCGTCCGGATTGCCGTACTCACCCATCCACGAGGCGCCGGCCAGCAGCGTGTGGTAGCGCTGCATGTCGAGCAGCGGCACCTGGCAGACGATCGCGCCCCACAGGGCCGGGCGCAGGGTGAGCATGTTGCCCATCAGCAGGCCACCGTTGGAGCCACCCAACGTGCCGAGGTGCGGGGTGGAGGTGACCTTGCGCGCGATCAGGTCCTCGGCCACCGCGATGAAGTCCTCGTAGGCCTTGTGCCGATTGGCCTTCAGCGCCGCCTGGTGCCACTTCGGCCCGAACTCGCCGCCGCCGCGGATGTTGGCGACCACGTAGACGCCGCCCTTGTTGAGCCAGGAATCGCCGATCGCCGCGCTGTAGTTCGGCGTCATCGAGACCTCGAAGCCACCGTAGCCGTAAAGCACGGTCGGATTGCTGCCGTCGAGCTTCAGGTCCTTCTTCGCCACCTGGAAGTAGGGCACGCGGGTGCCGTCGGCGCTGGTCGCCTCGTGCTGGCTGACCGCCAGGCCCGAGACGTCGAAGAAGGCCGGCATCGACTTCAGTGTCTCGGGCGCGCCCTTGCCGACCTCGCCGTGGAGCAGGCTGGTCGGGGTCAGGAAATCGGTGACGGTGACGAAGTAGGCATCCGACTCGGTGGCATCGACCGCGCCGACGCTGACCGTGCCGAACTCCGGCAGGCCCGGCAGCGGCTCGCGCTTCCAGCCCTCCGCGCCCGCGGTGAGCACGTACAGCCGGTTCTTCACGTTGTCGAGCTCATTGACGATGATGTGGTTCAGCGTCGGCGTGTAGCCGGCCAGCGAGGAGCGCTCGGTCGGCGTGAACAGCGCGGCGAGATCGCGTTTGCCGGCCATGTACTCGTCCAGCTTGGTCGCCAGCAGCGCGCCCGCCGGCCAGGTCTTGCCGCCGACGGTCCAGTCCTCGCGCAGTTCGATCAGCAGCCACTCGCGGTGCAGGTTGACGTTGGCGCTGTCCTGCTTGTCGATCTTCACCAGCTTGCCGTCCTGCAGCAGGAAGGCCTCGTTGGTGTAGAAGGTGATGCCGCGATACACCCCCTGGCGCTGGAAACCCGGCGTGGTGTCGGCAAAGGCATAGGCCCAGACGTCTTCCGGCTTGCCCTCGAAGACAGTTTCCGCGGCCGCCAGCGGCGTGCCGCGCTTCCAGCGCTTGGCGATGCGCGCGTAGCCGGAGGTGGTCATCGAGCCCGGACCGAAATCGGTGCCGACAAACACGGTGTCCTGGTCGATCCAGGAGATGCCGCTCTTGGCTTCCTCCAATTCGAATCCGCCCTCGACGAAGGACTTGCTGACCGTGTCGAACTCGCGCACGACGGTGGCGTCGGCGCCGCCGATCGACAGCGACATCAGGCAGCGGCGGTATTCGGGCTCCAGGCACTCGGCGCCGGAAAACACCCAGTTCTTGTCCTCGGCCTTGGCCAGCGCGTCGAGGTCCAGCACCGTCTCCCAGGCCGGCTCCGCCTTGCGGTACTCGTCCAGCGAGGTGCGCCGCCACAGGCCGCGCGGGTTCGCTGCATCGCGCCAGAAGTTGTAGTAATGCGGCCCCATCTTGTCGACATAGGGAATGCGCGCATCGGAATCGAGGATCTCCAGCGTGCGCGCCTGGATCCGCTTGAAGTCGCCCGAGCGCGTCAGCTCATCGACACTGTCCTCGTTCTGGGTGCGCACCCAGGACAACGCTTTCTCGTCCTCCACGGCTTCCAGCCACTGGTTGGGATCGGCGGCTGGTCCTTTGGCGTGGGCGTGCATGGCGGAAAGCAGCAGCAGGGTGGGCAGGGCGCGGCGCATGGGGGCGGAGTCGCAACACAGGGGCGCGCGAGGCTAGGTGATGCCGGCGGCGCTGTCATGTGCCGTTGATCCTGGGCCGATGGGTTGCTGGTCGTTGGTCGGCGAGAGGACTAGCATTGGACGATCTTCGCAGTCGCAGGTGCCGGTGGTGCGTCCCACGATCATCGTCCTGCCGATGCTGCTCGCCGGCTGTCACTCGTCGCCGCCGGACGGTTATCAGGGCTATCTGGAGGCCGACTACGCCTTCATCGGTGCGCCGGTGGCCGGACGCCTGCGAACGCTGTCGGTGGCGCGCGGCGAAGCGGTCGTCGCCGGCGCGGCGCTGTTCGCGCTGGATGACGAACTCGAACGGCAGCAACTGGCCGAAGCGCAGGCGCGCCTGCAGCAGGCGCGTGCGCAGCGCGCCGACCTCGGCCTCGGCCGTCGGCCGGAGGAGATCCGCGTGATCGCCGAGCGCGTGCGCGAGGCTCGCTCCGCGCTCGACCTGGCCGAGCGCGAGTGGAAGCGCGTTCGCGATCTGCAGCAGCGCGGGCTTGCTTCCACCGACGCGCTCGACCGCGCCGCGGCCGCGCGGACACAGGCGCAGGCGCGCGTCGCCTCGACCACCGCGGAGCAGCGCAGCGCCGAATTGGCCGGCCGCAGCGACGCGCTCGCCGCGGCCGACGCGGCCGTGGCTGCTGCGCAGGCGGTGGTCGAACAGGCGCGCTGGCGGGTGGCGCAGACCGCGGTGAACGCGACCGTCCCCGGACAGGTCGACGACACCCTGTTCCAGCCTGGTGAGTGGGTGCCGGCTGGCGCGCCGGTGGTCAAGCTGCTGCCGGCCCAGGGGCCCTTCGTGCGCTTCTTCGTGCCGGTGTCGGAGTTGCCGCAATGGACCGCGGGCACGACCGTCCGGGTCGAGTGCACCGGCTGTCCGCCGGACCTGCAAGCCACCGTCGGCTTCATCGCCAGCGCTCCCGAATTCACCCCGCCCGTCATCTACAGCGAGTCGCGCAGTGAGGACCTGGTGTTCCGCATCGAGGCCGTGCTGGCGCAGCCCACCGCGTTGGCACCCGGGTTGCCGGTGCGGGTGAGGCGGCCGTGAGCCAGTGTTGGTATGGGTTGTTGGTGTTGGTTTCGCGGCCGACTGGCCGCTGAGGGTGTGACGTGATCCAACACCAGCAACCAACACCCACACCGTCTCACCCTCCCGCCATCGATGTCCACGGCCTCACCAAGTCCTTCGCCGGCAAACGGGTCGTCGACGGGCTGGACCTTCGGGTGGAGCGCGGCGCGATCTACGGCTTCCTCGGACCGAATGGCAGCGGCAAGACCACCTCGATCCGCATGCTCTGCGGCCTGCTGACCGCCGATTCCGGCGAAGGCACTTGCCTGGGCCTTGACGTGCGCCGGCAGAGCGCGCAGATCAAGGCCCAGGTGGGGTACATGACCCAGAAGTTCACCTGGTGGGAAGACCTGACGATCGAGGAGAACCTGCGTTTCGCGGCGCGCATGCACGGCATCGCACGGGCGCCGCGAGTGATCGAAGGCGCACTCGAACGCCTCGGCCTCGCGCAGCGACGGCGACAGCTGGCCGGCGAGCTGTCCGGGGGCTGGAAGCAGCGCCTGGCACTCGCTGCCTGCCTGCTGCACCAACCGAAACTGCTGTTGCTGGACGAACCCACCGCCGGCGTCGATCCGAAGGCGCGTCGCGACTTCTGGGCCGAGATTCACGCGCTCGCACGCGAGGGCCTGACGGTGCTGGTGTCGACGCACTACATGGACGAAGCGGAGCGCTGCCACCGACTCGCCTACATCAACGCCGGCCGACTGCTCGCCGAAGGTACGCCGGCGCAGATCCTGGCGCGAGTCGGCCTGTCCACGTTCGCGATCCATGGAGTGCCGGGCGCGGCCGTCGCCGAGCTCAAGGCGCTCGCCGGAGTCGAACAGGTGGTGCCGTTCGGCTTGCGCCTGCATGTCTCCGGCACCGACTCGCGGGTGCTGGCGGACAGCGTCGGCGCCTTCGGGCACCGCCATCAGCTGACCTGGGAACCGGTCGACGCGACCCTCGAAGACGCTTTCATCGCGCTCATGCGGGGCGGGCACGGATGAGCGCAGCGCGCCGCATGCGGAAACACCACCCGGAAGGGACGGCAGCCCGGTGGGCGCAGGCCGTTGCGCGATGAACCGCTTCTCCTGGCGGCGGCTATGGGCGGTGCTGGCAAAGGAATTCATCCAGATGCGCCGCGACCGACTGACCTTCGCCATGATGGTCGGTATCCCGGTCATGCAACTGTGTCTGTTTGGTTACGCGATCAATACCGATCCGAAGCATCTGCCGACCGCGGTGGTCGCCGCCGAATCCGATGAGTTCACGCGCCGGTTGCTGTCGGCGATGACGCTCTCGGACTACTTCGAGCTGGTCGCGATGCCGAGCCGGATCGACGAGGGTCGCGCGCTGCTGCGACGCGGTGAGGTGCAGTTCCTGCTGCGGGTTCCCCCCGACTTTGGACGCACGCTGGCGCGCGGCGAGCGGCCGCAGTTGCTGGTGGAGATCGATGCCACCGACCCGGTCGCCTCCGGCAACGCGATCGCGGCGCTCTCCGCACTCACCGATGCCGCGCTGGAGAGCGAATTGCGCGGGCCACTGGCCGCGTTGAACCCGCGACCGGGCGCAGTCGAGGTACTGATCCAGCGTCGCTACAACCCGGAAGGACTGACCGCATACAACATCGTGCCCGGGCTGATGGGCGTGATCCTGACGATGACTCTGATCATGATGACCGGCCTTGCCATCGCCCGCGAGCGCGAGCGCGGCACCTTCGAGAACCTGCTGGCGATGCCGGTACGGCCGCTCGAGATCATGCTCGGCAAGCTCATTCCCTACATCCTGGTCGCCTACATCCAGGTCGCCGTCATCCTGCTCGCCGCGCGCCTGCTGTTCGAAGTGCCGATCATCGGCTCGCTCGCGCTGCTGCTCGGCTGCGTGTTCGCCTTCGTGATCGCCAACCTGTCGGTCGGTCTGCTGTTCTCGACGCTGGCGAAGAACCAGATGCAGGCGATGCAGATGACCTTCTTCTTCTTCCTGCCCTCGATCCTGCTGTCCGGCTTCATGTTTCCCTTCCGCGGCATGCCCGGCTGGGCCCAGACCATCGGCGAGGCGCTGCCGCTGACCCACTTCCTGCGCATCGTCCGCGGCATTCTGCTGAAGGCCAACAGCGCCGCCGAGGTCTGGCCGAACCTGTGGCCGCTGCTGCTGTTCACCCTGGTGGTGGTGGGGCTGGGGGCGAAACGGTTCCGGCGTACGCTGGACTGACGACTTCCTGACCAGCCATGCCATCGGGCGGTCTCATCGAAGCCGCCCTGACCAATGGCACTTATTCCCCATTGGTCGTCGCGGCGAAGCTGCGGTCTTGAGCAATCGGGCGACGGACCGCTACCCTTGGCGTCTTTCCTCCAGAACTGGATGTGGGCGCCATGGCCGGGACGCTGAATTTCGAACGCGCACGCTTCAACATGGTCGAGCAGCAGGTGCGACCATGGGATGTGCTGGATTCGCAGGTGCTGGATGTACTCGGCGAGATCAAGCGCGAGGATTTCGTGCCGGTGCGCCATCGCAAGCTCGCCTTTGCCGACCTGTCGATCCCGCTCGAGCACGGCGAAGCGATGATGAAGCCGGTGGTCGAGGGTCGACTGTTGCAGGCCCTGGCGCTGAACGGCGATGAGGACGTGCTCGAAATCGGCACTGGCAGCGGCTTCATTGCCGCATGCCTCGCGCGCCTCGGCCGCCAAGTAGTTTCGATCGAGCGTCACGCCGATCTCGCAGAGCGCGCGCGCGCGCGCATCGCTGCTGCCGGTATCCGCAACTGCCAGGTGCGTGCGACCGATGCCTTCGAGTGGCAGGCGCCGCATGGTTTCGACGCGATCGCCGTAACCGGCGCCGTCGCGAGCGTGCCGGAGGCCTTCCTGCGCTGGCTGAAGCCGGCCGGCCGCATGTTCGTCGTGCGCGGCACTTCCCCGGTCATGGAGGCGGTGCTGCTGACGCGCCAGGGTCCTGACTACATCGAGACCCGCAGCCTGTTCGAGACCGACCTGCCCTATCTGAAGGGCGCAGAACCAGCGCCCCGCTTCGTACTTTGATCGTCGAGAGGTTGTCCATGTACCGCCAAGCCCTTGCCTTCGTCATCGCCGCCTGCTTCGCCGGAAGCGCCCTCGCCACCGATCTTGCGCAGATCTACGACATGGCGCGTGCCAGCGATCCGCAGCTTGCAGCCGCCGAATCGGCGATGGCCGCGGCCGGCGAGGGCGTGGTTCAGGCGCGCGCCGCCCTGTTGCCGAATCTCTCCGGCACCGCCCAGCTCGGCGATTCGAACAGTCACGGCTCTTCGGTGAGCGCGCAGCCAGCGGCCGGTGGCGGCGTCACCTTCGGGCGCGGCCAGAGCAGCGGCGAAAGCACCACGCGCAGCTACCGGCTGGTGCTTTCACAATCGGTCTACAACCACTCGAACTACACCCGCCTGCGCGGCGCGCGCGCCGGCCAGTCGCGCGCCTCGGCAAACTACGACGTCGCCCTCGACGGCCTGATCGTGCGCGTCGCCAGCGCCTACTTCGACGCACTGACCGCCACCACCAATCTGGACGCCGCCCACGCCGAGGAGAAGGCGGTCAAACGCCAATTGGAGCAGGCCGAGCAGCGCTTCGAGGTCGGCCTGTCGGCGATCACCGACGTGCACGAGGCGCGGGCCCGATACGACGCCGCACGCGCGGCTGCGATTCTGGCGCGGAACCAGCTCGACGACGCCTACGAGGCGCTCACCGAGCTGACCGGCAAGCCGGTCGCGGAAATCAAGCCACTGGCCGAGGACATCAAGCTCGTCAACCCCGAGCCGAACAAACTGGACGACTGGGTGGCGGCCGCGCGCGCGCAGAGCCCTGCGCTGGCCCTGCGACGCTTCGAACTGGAACAGGCCGAACACGATGTGGAAACGGCCAGGGCCGCGCACCTGCCCACGCTTGCCGCCGGTTACGACTGGAGCAACCAGACCAGTTGGGGATCGCGCATCTCCAACGATCTGGAGTTCCCGGCGGATTCCAGTTTCCGCGACCGCGGCTGGGGCCTGACCCTGAACGTGCCGATCTTCGAAGGCCTGGCGACCCAATCCGCGGTGCGCCAACGCAGTCACAACCGCGACGCCGCGGCCGACGCACTGGAGCAGGAGTCTCGCGCGGTGGTGCGCTCAACGCGCAACGCCTTCCGCTCGGTGGTCGCCGGCATCAGCGAGGTCGAGGCGCGCAAACAGGCGCAGGTCTCCGCACAAAGTGCGCTGGACGCAACTCAGGCCGGTTTTGAAGTCGGTACGCGCACCATCGTCGATGTGCTGATCAGCCAGCAAGTGCTGTTCCAGGCCCAACGCGACTACGCCCGCGCCCGCCACGACTACCTGCTGAACACCCTACGTCTGAAGCAGGCCGCCGGCACGATCACCGTCGCCGACCTGCAAGGGGTCAACGCGTTGCTGCGCTGACCGGTTCAGCAAATCACGTTGCAGACAGTGGCCGCCGAGACGGCGCCCTCAAAGTTCCGCAGTCGTAGCCGTAAGTGCTTGATTCCGCCACACTCTGCTCGTGGATTTGTCACTACGGCTGGTGGTCGTTTGCTGGGACCGGCGGCTTCAGGTGCTCAAGCTGTTGAGGCCGATCCAAAACTGACCCACTTTTGGTCTGATGCCGACCGAAAACTGACCCGGGTACCCTGTCTTGCCACGCAGTTTCCCCTGGACCCGTTTCGTGCTCTTTTGTGAGAGTGCCTAGGCTGCTTTCCCAAGCTCCTTGCCCGTTGTGGCCGCGTCCTTCGCCTTGGCTTCGTCCAGCTTCCGCTTCGCTTCCTTTGCCCATCCCTGCCACTTTGGCAGGACGATCTCGACTCGCCCGCGGTAGACCTCGTCGGGCGTTGCCACGTCGCCGCCGGCAGCGGGCTGCAGGGCCCAGTGCGGTCGCACCTGGTTGTAGCGCTCCTGGAACGCCTGCAGCTTCTCGCGAGCATCCGTTGGCGAATCGTACAACTGCCAGTACACCTCTTCGCGCTTGAGCGTTTGATGAAATCGTTCCAGCAGGCCCAGTTGCTCGGGCGTCCGGTAGCGCGTGCGTACTTGCTGGTAGCGCCCCTGGATGTGCGCCTTGAAACGCTTGACCAGGAAGCTGCTGCCATTGTCGGTCACCAGGATCGGCTGCGTGGTCAGCGGCCCGTGGATGCGCTCGGCCTCCGCGCGCGCCTTGTCGATGCCCTCGTTGATGTCGAGCGCCGCGTAGCTGGGCGTGAAGTGGAGCGCCAGCAGGTAGCGGCTGTAGTAATCGATCACCGTGACTGCGTACCACCAGCCCTCACCCGGAATGTGGATGTAGGTGAGGCAGGACGCGTGACCCGGAGCGGACTTACACAAAACCGGGTAGTCCGGGTCCAGGGGAACTGGGAGGCAAGACAACCCTCTGCCATCTGCGCCTTCACATCAGCCAGCGCCTGACGGGCTTCGTCGCTGCGGGGCTGTGATGTCGCCCACCAGCAGTTCCAGGTTGCGCCAACTCTGCGCGAGCACGCTGGCGACGGCGCTGACGAGCCATTCACCGCCATCGTGTACCGGCAGCAGGACGGAGGCCAGGGGAGCGTTCGGCATGGGCGGGTTATCGCCCGATCCCGCATGTCTCAATTGGCCGCCGGACGTCGCTAGACGCGGAAACCCACCCGCCATTGGCCAATGCCATGAACCCGACCGCCCGCTCCCTCACATATGCCTTGTTGCTCGCCGCTTCGACCGGCACTCCATTGCAGGCGCAGACCGTCAACTGGCCGGGCAGTGCGCCTTGCGACAGCTACTTCAGCACCTGCCTCGCCTCGGTGCCGGCCGGCGGCACGCTGCGCATCGTGTCGAGCCAGACGATCGCCGACCGCATCTTCGTCCAGAGCGCGGTGTCCATCGAGGCCGCGCCGGGGGTCAGCGCAATCTTTACCTCGGCCGACAGCCATTCGGTCAGCGTGCCCGGGACCTCGCCTTGGACGGTCAGCCTGCGCAACCTCCATTTCGCGGGGGGCACCCTGGTGGTCGACATCAGCGGCAGCCAGGCGGGCGACCTGCGCCTGGAAGGGCTCAGCTTCAGCGGCAACGCGTCCAATGCGCAGGCGCAGCTCTACCTGCAAGTCGACGCAGCCACCAGCGCGCGCTCGCGCCTCGCGATCCGCCACTGTGAGTTCGAGATCGGCTCGGACAACGGCGCACCCTTCTCCATCGCCCAGTTCGGCGGCGGCACGGTCGGCATGGAGATGCAGGTGGAGGACAACCGCTTCCACCCGGAGCCGGTGGCCGTCGCGCAGAGCTTCCATCGCGCCTGGTTCGCGAATGTCGGTGGCAGCGGCAACTGGGACATCGTCTTCCGCCGCAATCGCATCCTGCCGGCCAACGCGCTGCCTTCGCGGCGCTTTGCCAGCGGTATCGAGATCAATACCTTGGGGACGGTCGGCGTGAACCTGCTGGTGCACGACAACCTGTTCGCGCTCGACCAGGTGGCCGGCGCCGGCGGCTACGCGATCTCGGCCGGCGGCAGCACCGGTCAGGTGCAGGTGCGGGTGCTCAACAACACCATCACCAATGCTTATTACGCGACCGGATTCCAGCCGAATGTCTTCGGGCGCTTCGACAACAACCTGGTGGCGAACGGATTCCGCCTGCACGATGGCCTGGCGCCCGCCGCCAACTTCACCCGCCGCGGAAACCTGGAGTTCGGCTACAGCTTCAGCAACTGGGCGACCGCACCCGGCACGCTGACCGTGGACCCGCAACTGGGGGCAAACGGTCAACCGCTGCCCGGCTCGCCGGCCATCAACGCCGGCAGCGATGCGGCGCGCGCGGAAACCGGCCCCGGGATCTTCGGTGCACCGGCTGCGCTGGACGCGCAGGGCCTGCGGCGGATCGAGGGCGCGCACATCGACATCGGCGCCTTCGAAGGTGAACGCATCCACTACGATGGCGCAGAATGAGGGCCCTCGCATGGCCGATGGCATGGTGGATGAGCGAGGCGGTACCCGATGCCACCAACGTCCTGTTCGCGCGCCTCTACCCTGAGCTGCGCGCCATGGCGCAGTCGGCCATCGCGCCCAACGACACCCTCAACACCACCGCGCTGGTGCATGAGCTGTACCTTCGGGTCGCTGAGCGCCAGGACCTGCGTTTCGAGGACCGCCGCACCTTCTTCAGCTATGCGGCGCGCGCCATGCGCAACCTGCTGGTGGACCGCGCGCGCACCCGGTTGCGGGTCAAGCGTGGCGGCGGATTGAGGCCGGTAGACCTGGAGGACGCCACCGACCCGGCAATGCTGGTGCACGTCGACGCCGCGCTGGAACTGGACGATTTGCTGCGGCGGCTGGCGCTCGAGGACGCGCGCAGTGCCGAAGTGCTGGAGCTGCACTATTTCGCTGGCCTCGGTGGGGAGCAGATCGCCGACATGCTCGGGCTCAACCGGCGCACCATCACGCGCGACCTGGAGTTCGCCAAGGCCTTCATCCGCGCGCACTGGCAGGCCGGCTGACCGATGAGTAACGACCAGCCCTCCAGCCTGCGTGCACTGTTCGACCTGCTGAGCGAGATGCCGGAGGCGGCGCGCGCCGAATGGCTGGACCGCCATTGCCCCGATGTCGATTTGCGCCAGCGTGTCGAGCGCCTGCTGCAAGCGCAGGCGCGCACCGCCGATCCACTCGCCGTGGCGCCGCAAGCGCGCCTCGCCGCCCTGTCCGGTGGCGAGACGAGGCCCGCCGAACTGCGCCAGATCGGCGGATTCACGTTGATCCGGCCGGTGGGCCAGGGCGGCATGGCCACGGTCTACCTCGCCGAACGCAGCGATTTCAGGCAGCGCGTGGCGCTCAAGCTGCTGCATCGCACGATCCTGTCCGACCTCGACCGCAAGCTGTTCGAGCGCGAGCGGCGGGTGCTCGCCAGCCTGGAACACCCGAGCATCGCGCGCCTGATCGACGGCGGCATCAGCGAGGCGCAGCAGCCTTACCTGGTGATGGAATTCATCGAGGGCGAGCCGATCACCGACTACGCGCGCCGGCAGGCGCTGTCGCCCGCGGCGCGCGTGGCCCTGCTGGCGGACGTCTGCGACGCGGTTGCGATCGCGCATGCGCAGCTGATCGTCCACCGTGACCTCAAGCCGAGCAATGTGCTGGTGACCGCGGACGGGCGCTGCAAGCTGCTCGACTTCGGCGTGGCCAAGGTGCTCGCCGACGACGCCGACCTGACCGGTCAAGGCTGCGCCGGCTTCACGCCCGCCTACGCCGCACCGGAGCAGCGCCTGGGGCGCAACATCAGTGCGGCGACCGACATCTATGCGCTTGGCGTGATGGCGCTGGAACTGCTGATCGGCGGCAATGGCGACGATTTGCGCAGCCTGCCGGCCTCGCAGGCTGCCGAGCGCGTGCCGGGCGCCGAGGCTGCGCCGCCGGCGACCCGGCGCAACCTGGCGCGTTTCCTGCGCGGCGACCTCGACAACGTCCTGCGTCGCTGCCTCGACGAGGAACCGCAGCGGCGCTACCAGCACGCACAGGCGCTGGCCGACGATCTGCGCCGCTTCCTGGCGCACCAGCCGGTCAGTGCGCACCCGCCGTCGCGCTGGTACCTGGCGCGCAAGTTCGTGCGTCGCCACCGTGGCGGCGTGGCGCTCAGCGCGCTGCTGGGTGTCGCCACCCTGGCCAGCCTGGGCGTGGCCCTGTGGCAGGGCGAGCAGGCGCGCACCCAGGCGCGCATCGCGCAGGCGGCGGCCGCCGAAGCCCAGGCGCAGCGCGCGCGCGCCGAGGCCGCGTTGAAGGTGTCGGAGGAAGTCCAGGATTTCCTGATCGGCATGTTCGACGCCGCCGTACCCACCGTCCCGCAGGCGCGCGAGCCGAGCGTGCGCGACCTGGTGCTGGCGGCCACCGAGCGGGTCGAGAGCGAACTTGCCGGCCAGCCGCGGGTGGTGCTGGAGTTGTACCGGCGCTTGCGCCAGATCCACAACGTGCTCGGCGCCGACGACGAGGCGCAACGCCTGAGCACCCGCGCTCGCGAGTATGCGCAGGCACACTTCGCGCCCGGCGACGAGCCGCGCCGGATCGCCGAGTTCGGCGACGCGCTGATGCGCCTGCAGCATGGCGATGCGGCCGCCTTCGCCGAGCTGGAAGCGGTGCTCGCGCGCGCACCGCCGGGCGAGCCCAGCCTGGAACTGCTGGCCCAGCGGGTGCAGATGGGCGTGATGCTGACCCAGCGCAATCGCGGCGACGAGGGCCTGGCGCTGCTCGACGGCACGCTGGCACCGCTGCACGCCGGCTGCGAGCGCCCCGACAGCGACTATTGCGAACTGCTGGCCACCGCGTTGACCAACCTCGGCGCGGCGCACTTCAACGTGCGCAACTACCGCCGAGCGCGCGACTACGCCCGAGAGGCCCTGGACGCCGCGCTGGCCATCCATGGCGAGGAGCACCGCGAGACCGCCAAGGCGATCGGCAACCTGGGCCTGATCGAGTCCTACCTCGGCGAAACAGATGCCGCACTCGAACACACGCGCAAGGCCATCGACCTGGTGCTCTCCATCGAAGGCCCGCAAGGTGCTGGCGCCAATGCCCTGCGCCAGACACTCGCCAATGTGTACGGCGGCAGCGGCCGCCCGCTGGAGGCGCTGGCGGTGCACGAGCAGGTGGTCGCCAGCCTGGGCGAGCGCGGGCTCGCGGGGCCGAATGCCGGCCTGTATCGCCTGAACTACGCCAAGGCGTTGCTGGCGGTGGGCCGCTACGACGAGGCCGCGGCGCAGATCGCCATCGTGAGTCCCGCCTTCGAGGGCGACCCGACCGGCAACCAGTCGAACCTGCCACGCATGTTCGAGGTGCTGGCGGTGATCGCCGCCGAGCGCGATGGCGATGCGGCCGCGGCGGCCGCCGCTGGCGAGCGCGCGCTGGCTCTGCGCCACGCGCAGCAACCGGTGCGCGCGCAGGAGCTGGCGTCCACCCTGACGATCGTGCAGCGCGCCGCCGCGGTCTCCGGTGCGACGGCGCGGACCGAGGCCTGGCTGTCCGAACTGCGCGAAGTGATCGCCGGCATCGCCGATCCCTTGCCCGGCGTGCGCCGCGGGTGGTTGCTGCGCGAGGCCGAACTGGCGCTGGCCGCGGGCGATCTGGACCAGGCGCAGGCGTATTTGCAGGCGCTGCGGACCGAGATCGGCGACGCCAGGCCGAACCCCTTCGGCGACTGGGCCAGCCTGCGCCAGGTCCAGCTGGACCGCGCCCGCGGCGAGTCCGCGCCAGTGGCGGCGGACTGGCTTGCCGACCTCGAAAGCCGCTGGGGCAGCCAGGCGCCGATCGTGCGCGAGGCGCGCGCGCTCAGCCCTCGATGACCGCGCGCGCGGCGCGCAGCCCGGACAGCGCCGTGGGTGGTGGCAAAGTGTTTGCGCTCGCAGCCCGCGCTGTCTTGCCCCCGAGTCCTTGAACCCGATGGAATGTTAGGAACCCATCGAGGAGCAGGACATGGCGAAGAAGAGCGAGTTGCCAGCCGACAAGCGGGCTGAGACGGTGCTGTCGCTGCTGAGGAAGGAAGAGCGGCCCAAAGTGATTTCTCGTGGAACGCTCTCCGCCGGCCAGCTCGTCAGGCTGGTCTCGTCAAGGGTGCGCAGCGGCGCAGCGAACCCTTGAGGAGCCGGGAGCAAGTAGGCCGATCTTGGCGGAATGCATCGGCATTCCGCCTGGCCACTGCTTCGAACTCGAATCGATCATGCTGCACGAACTGTTCATCCAGGCCCTTGGTCTCGTCAGCCCCTGGCGGGTCGATGATGTCGACTTCCAGCCGACGAAAGGCACGATCCACTTCAAGACCGCCAAGTACCTGATTGCGGTGATCTACCTGATCGCCGCCAGGCTCAAACACCTGCCAGCCAGTCCGATGCGCACCAAAGGTGCTGTCTCGCCGAGCTTCGCATGACCACCTTTCCGCACGAAATCACACGGGAAAACCCCGGCGGGAAACCCGGCCGGGGTTGAGAGTGCAATATCTGCAAAGAGCTGGCGCTCGCAGTGTGCGCGCCAGTCTCGCGCCGGAATCCGGTGCGAGAACGCGATGCCGCTCAGTGTACTTTTTCTTCGTGGAACTGTTCGTTCTCGGTGGAGCCTTTGAGCGCCGTGATCGAGGACTGCGCGCCGGCGATCACCTGGGTGACCTGGTCGAAATAGCCGGTGCCGACTTCGCGCTGATGCTTGGTCGCGGTGTAACCCAGCGATTCCGCGGCGAACTCCGCCTGCTGCAGTTCCACGTAGGCGCTCATCTGGCGCGCCTTGTAGCCCTTGGCCAACTGGAACATCGAGAAGTTCAGCGCGTGGAAGCCGGCCAGGGTGATGAACTGGAACTTGTAGCCCATCGCACCGAGTTCGCGCTGGAAGCTCGCAATGGTGGCGTCGTCCAGGTACTTTTTCCAGTTGAAACTCGGCGAGC
This sequence comes from Lysobacterales bacterium, assembly GCA_019187485.1. GTDB lineage: Bacteria > Pseudomonadota > Gammaproteobacteria > Xanthomonadales > SZUA-5 > JADKFD01. The sequence goes on from JABAQR010000027.1 coordinate 30,211, forward strand.
AGTTGTAGGCGAGCAGCTTGCCCGGATACTTCTTGTGGATCGCCTCGGCGAACTGGCGGGCGAACTCGAGGTCCGGCTTGCCGGTCTCGCACCAGATCAGATCGGCATACGGCGCATACGCCAGACCGCGGCTGATCGCCTGGGCCGGGCCCATGCTGGTGACGTAGAAACCTTCGACGGTGCGCTCGCCGGTGCAGAAGGGCTTGTCGTTGTCGTCGACGTCGGAAGTCAGCAGATCCGCGCCGAGCGCATCGGTGCGCGCGACGATGATGCTCGGCACGCCGGCGCAATCGGCCGCAAGGCGCGCTGCGACCAGCTTCTGCACCGCTTCCTGCGTGGGTACCAGCACCTTGCCGCCCATGTGGCCGCACTTCTTGGCGCTCGCGAGCTGGTCTTCCCAATGCACGGCCGCAGCGCCGGCCTCGATCATGTGCTTCATCAGCTCGAAGGCGTTCAGCACGCCGCCGAAGCCGGCCTCGGCGTCGGCCACGATCGGCTGCATCCAGTCGATGTTCTCGCCGCCCTCGGCGTGGTGCAGCTCATCGGCGCGCTTGAGCGCATTGTTGATGCGGCGCACGACGTTCGGCACCGAGTCGACCGGGTACAGCGACTGGTCGGGGTACATCGCGCCGGCGGTGTTGGCGTCGGCGGCGACCTGCCAGCCCGACAGGTAGATGGCCTTGAGGCCGGCCTTGACCTGCTGCATCGCCATGTTGCCGGTCAGCGCGCCGAGCGCGTTGACGTAGTCCTCGGTCTGCAGGTAACGCCAGAGCTTTTCCGAGCCCAGCTTCGCGAGCGTGTGCTCGACCGCCACGGTACCACGCAGGCGGACCACGTCGGCGGCGCTGTAGGCGCGCTGGACGCCCTTCCAGCGCGGGTTGTCGCGCCAATCCTGTTCCAGTTGCTCTTTGCTCAGAAACGCCATGGTTCAGCCTCGCTCACGTTGCAATAGCAGCCCGTAGGCCGGAAGGGTCAGGAAGCGTTCGAAGCGCTCGGCCAGTGCCAGTTCCTTGAGGATGGCGGCCGCGGCGTCGAGATCGCTGGCGCTCAACGGGTGATTGCCGGACTTGAGCTTACGCAGTTCCTCATCGAGCCACTGCTCGACCTTGGCCGCATCGATCACCCGACCATCGTCCAATGGCGCGGCCGTGCGCAGCCATTGCCACAACTGGGCGCGCGAGATCTCGGCGGTGGCCGCGTCTTCCATCAGGTTGTGGATCGGCACGCAGCCATTGCCGGAGAACCAGCTGCCGATGTACTGCAGTGCGATGTTGAGGTTGAGGCGCACGCCGGCCTCGCTGATCGTACCCTCCTGCGGTCGGATCAGATCCTCGCGCGTGACCACGACGTCCTCGCGCAGCTTGGTCAACTGGTTGGCTTCGCGCATGTGGCGATCGAAGATCTCCATCGCCACCGGCACCAGGCCCGGATGCGCCACCCAGGTGCCGTCGTGGCCGTCGCCGGCCTCGCGTTCCTTGTCGGCACGCACGCGCGCCAGCGCGGCCTCGTTCGCCGCGGGGTCGTGCTTGATCGGGATCTGCGCTGCCATCCCGCCCATCGCGAAGGCGCCGCGACGGTGGCAGGTCTGGATCAGCCGCTGCGAATAGGCCTTCAGGAAGCCCTTCGCCATCGTCACCTGGGCGCGTTCAGGCAGCACCCGCGTGGCATCGGTCTGGAAGGTCCGGATGTAGCTGAAGATGTAGTCCCAGCGGCCGCAGTTGAGGCCGACGATGTGCTCGCGCAACTCGTACAGGATCTCGTCCATCTCGAAGGCGCCGAGCAGGGTCTCGATCAGCACGGTGACCTTGACGCAGCCGCGCGGCAGCCCGAGCGCGGCCTCGCAATGGTCGATCACGAGGTTCCACAGGCGCGCCTCGAGGTGACTCTCGAGCTTCGGCAGGTAGAAATACGGCCCCGAGCCGCGCTCGATCAGTTCGCGGCCGTTGTGGAACAGGAACAGCACGAAGTCGAACAGCGAGCCCGAGATGGGCTCGCCATCGAGCAAGACGTGGGCCTCGTCGAGGTGCCAGCCGCGCGGGCGCACGATCAGGGTTGCGACCTGCGGGTTCAGCCGATAGGCCTTGCCCTCGGGCGTCGTGAAATCGATCTGCCGGCGGACCGCATCGAACAGCGCCGCCTGGCCGCCGATCTGGTTGACCCAGGTCGGTGCATTCGAATCCTCGAAATCCGCCATGAAGGTCTTCGCGCCGGAATTGAGCGCGTTGACGATCATCTTGCGTTCGACCGGTCCGGTGATCTCGACGCGCCGGTCCCACAGGTCGGCCGGAATCGGCGCCACTTTCCAGTCGCCGGCGCGGATCGCGGCCGTCTCGGGCAGGAAATCCGGCAACTCGCCGGCGTTGATGCGCAGCTGGCGCGCCTCACGCGCCGCCAGCAGGCGCTTGCGCTCGTCGTCGAAGCGCGCGCACACATCTTCGAGCAGAACCAGCGCGGCGGGCGTCAGGATGCGCTGCGCATCCGCAACGGGAGGGGCGTCGATCCGCAGGCGCGATGCCTGCGGCGGATCCTGGCTCATTGGCAGTCCTCGTCAAGGGCTCCGCGCGTCCCCCTCCCAGAGCCCGCGCGGCAGATGAACCGAGGCTAACCAGAGACCGATCGAGGGCGCAAACCGGACTTTGGGACGGGGCGGACGAGTTGACGGTTCCGCCGACCAGCATCATGATGCCCGCAAGCTTACATCACGGTGCCGACATGCGCACGACACTGACGCTCGATGACGACGTCGTCGCCCTGCTCGACCGGGCCGGGCGCGAACGCGGGCAGAGCTTCAAGCAACTCGTCAACGACGCGATTCGTCGCGGTCTTGCGGCTGCGCCGCAGGCGCAGGTCGCGCAGCCGCTGCCGGTGTATTCCTTGCGTACGCAGCCGGGCGTCGACCTGACGCGGGCACTGCAGCTGGCGGCCGAACTGGAGGATGAAGCGCTGCTCGCGAAGCAGGCGCTCGGCAAGTGAAGGTCGTCGACGCGAATGTGCTGATCGCCGCGGCGGTCGTCGACCACCTGCACCACGGCATCGCGAATGCCTGGCTGGAACGCGCTCGCCGCGAGGGCGAGTTGCTGGGGCTGACCACCCTGGTGGCCCTCGCCTTCGTCCGCATCACGACCCACCCACGACTGCACGCAGCGCCGCTGGTGCCGGCGCAGGCGGTCGGCTGGCTGCGCGCACTGCAGGGCTCTCCGACGGTGCGCTGGCTGCACCCGGCGGCCGAGCACCTGGACGCGCTCGAGCGTCAGCTTGCTGGCGTCATGGTCGGCAACCTGGTCAACGATGCGCATCTGGCCGCGATCGCGATCGAGAACGGCGCCAGTGTCGTGACCTTCGACCGGGATTTCACGCGTTTCGCCGGACTACGCGTGGAACTGTTGGCGTAGGACGCGCGCATCGCAACGACCGGGGAACTAGTTCCGGCGCTCTTCGCAGCGCCTGTTTGTGGACGCAAAGGGACGCAAAGAAAGGCAAGAGCGGGCGGACGACTCTGCTTCCGCTCTCCTTTTGCGTCCTTTCATTTCCCCTTTGCGTACTTTGCGTCCAACGCTTTTCCACCGCTGGACGGAGCGACCAAGTTTCATCCTTCGTGGGCCGGGCGCCCCGGTGTGACGCTCGTTCCAGTCGCGAAGCATGCGTCGCTCCTGCACCAGCCTCAGCGCCGGAACCCACCCGGCGGCATCCCGCCGCCCATCCCACCCATGCCGCCCTTGAGCGCGCGCAGCATGCCCTTGATGCCGCCGCTGGAGAGCTTCTTCATCATCTTCTCCATCATCATGTGCTGCTTCAGCAGCTTGTTGATGTCGGAGGGATGGGTGCCCGAGCCGCGCGCCACGCGCGCCTTGCGCGAGCCGTTGAGCAAATCGGGGGAGCGGCGTTCCTTGGGCGTCATCGAGTTGATGATCGCGACCATCTTGCGCAGCTCGCGGTCGCCCATCGCGCCCATCGCATTGACGTCGCCGAGCTTCGGCATGCCGGGCAGCTTGTCGATCATCGAGGCCATGCCGCCCATGTTCTGCATCTGCAGCAACTGCTCGCGCATGTCGTTCAGGTCGAACTTCTTGCCACTGACCACTTTCGCGGCCAGCTTCTCCATCTTGTCCTGATCGGCCTTGCGGGTGACGTCTTCGATCAGCGAAAGCACGTCGCCCATGCCGAGGATGCGGCTGGCCACCCGGTCCGGATGGAAAGGCTCGAGCGCATCGAGCTTCTCGCCGGCACCGAGGAACTTGATCGGCCGCCCGGTCAGGTAGCGCACCGAGAGCGCGGCGCCGCCGCGGGCGTCGCCATCGGTCTTGGTCAGGATCACGCCGGTCAGCGGCAGCGCCTCGGCGAAGGCCTTGGCGGTGTTCGCCGCGTCCTGGCCGGTCATGCTGTCGACCACGAACAGGGTCTCGATCGGCTTCAGCGCGGTGTTCAGCTCGGCGACCTCGGCCATCATCGCCTGGTCGATCGCGAGCCGGCCGGCGGTGTCGACGATCAGCACATCGATCAGTTGCCGGCGCGCGGCGTCGAGCGCGCCACGCGCGATGTCGAGCGGCCTCTGCTCGGGCGTGCTCGGGTGGAACTCGGCACCGACCTGGCCGGCCACGGTCTCCAACTGCTTGATCGCGGCCGGACGGTAGACGTCGCAACTGACCAGCATCACGCGCTTGCGCCGGCGCTCCATCAGCAACTTGGCGAGCTTGCCGCTGGTGGTGGTCTTGCCCGACCCCTGCAGACCGGCCATCAACACCACCGCCGGCGCCGGGCAGTTGAGGTTGAGCTCCTCGTTGCGCGCGCCCATCACCGCGACCAGTTCGTCGTGGACGATCTTCACCAGGGTCTGCCCGGGCGTCAGGCTCTGCAGCACTTCCTGGCCGACCGCCCTGCCCTTCACGCGCTCGATCAGCGCCTGCACCACCGGCAGCGCGACATCCGCTTCCAGCAGCGCGATGCGCACCTCGCGCAGCGCCTCGCGGATGTTCTCCTCCGACAACCGCCCGCGCCCGCGCAGGCGATTCACGGTCTCGGTCAGGCGCTTCTGCAGATTCTCGAACATGGGTGGCAAGTCGTGATCGAACGGAGGGTGCGGACTCTAATGCCTGTGCGCCGAGGCCGGAAGCTCGACACGGACAAGCAGCCGGCCCGGGAAATGCGCACCCATGCAGCGAGGCATGCACGACGGAAATCGACGATCCCCCGTTGGTGGACAACGATCCGCAGGACAGGCATCGCCATGCGCGCGGCGTCCGACCCTTTTCGGTGTCGGCCCACGGAGATCGTGCGCCACACGCAGTGCGCCCGTCTGCCCATCGGTACCGCGCACGCCGAAGATCCCGGGCTTGCCGCGGACAGGACGCGACATCCGATCAGCCTTGATCCTGCTTCGCGCTACCTTCCAGCAAGCGCGACCAACTGCGGTCGATCTGCTGGTACTCGTCGGGGCAGCGTTCCGCGCGCTCGGCCGGCAACCATTCTTCGTCGACCAGATGGGCGTGTTTGTCGGGATCGCTGCCGTACACCCAGCAGACCAGGTTGTAGTACCGCTGCGAATCCAGCGAGTGCTCATCGGCGAAATCGCTCTCGTAGAACTCCTTGTCGGAGGCCTCGGCGCTCACGTAGTAGCTGAGCGCGGCATCGAGCACGGCGGCGTCGCCCTCGGCGTTGTCGATCAGCGACCAGGCGGCGAGTTGGTCGACGGCGTCTTCCTCGCGGCCGGTGATCGGCAGGTCGAGCACATCGATCAGCGCGTGTCCGAATTCGTGGAAAAGCACGACGATGTAGGCGTTCCACGCCGCTTCGTCGAGTTCCTCCTCGCTCTCGTACTGCTCGGCGAGGGTCTCATAGTAGGTATCGAGCAGTTCGAGGCACATCGAGATTTCACGCGTCGACGAGTCGTAAAAGGCATTGGCCTCGCCGCATTCGACGAAGCGTAGACCTACTTTCTGCGGCAGCCGCATCGACTCGTTGATGCCCTTGGCGAACTCCTGCAGCACGCCGGCCTTGTGCAGTTCCTGGGCAAGCTCGCGGTACTTGGCACTTTCGAGCTTGGGTGCGAGCACCTCGATGCGGGCGTTCGCCAGCACCGGAAGCAGCAGCAGGATCCAAGGCAACAAGACTCGCAGCATGCGCATCGCGACCCCCCCCCGGACAGGTCCGCCGGGAAGGCTAGCAGAGGCGCGCGGCGAAGCCCGGGCGGGAGCATGACTTTCGGGACTGTTCGGTGTGCTACGTCACTAGCACACTAGATTCCCCAACCACCGGAGCGGACCATGAAGAAGAGCGTGTTGTCGATCTCCCTGCTGCTCGCGAGTTTCTGCGCGACCACGCCGCCTGTGCACGCGGCCGATGCACCCGCCGTACGCGCCAGTGCCGTCGTCGCGACCGACCCGGCGCAGCAGTTGCGCGAGGTGACGCAGATGCTGCGCGCCAACGATCTGGCGGGCCTGGTGCGCCAGATGATGTCGGCCGAGGAGTTCCAGCGCTTGCGCCAGGAATACGAACTGGAACGTTCGCGCCCGATCAGCGACGAGGAGCGCGCCGAATTCGAGCAGAAGATCGCGCGTTTCGTGGCGCCGGATGCGGTCGATCGCCTGATGGAGGAGATCGAGCCGAAGCTTGCCGAAGCACGCCCGCAGGCGGCAGGCGCAATCATGATGGCGATCGGCGGCCTGCAGATGGCGCTGGCCTCGCCGGAAACCGAGCTCACCGAGGAGCAGCGCACAATGCTGCGCCAGGCGCTGCCGGGCATCCAGGCGTGGATCACGAGCACCGATTTCCTCAGTTCGCAGACCGCGCGCCAGGCGCTCACCTACGTCACCGACGCGGCGCGCGCGAGTGGCATCGGCAACCTCGACCAGTTGCGCATGCTCTCGCTGGAGGAAGTGCTGGCGCACGGCGGCCGCATGTTTGCCGCCGGCAAGCGCGCACTGCAGTTGTACGGACTCGACTTCGACGCGATCGCCGCCAGCGCCCGCTACGAAACCGTGTCGGTCGAAGGCGACCGCGCCCGCGTGCGCGCCACGATCACGGTGTTCGACGCGCCGCTGTCGGGCGAACTGGAACTGCGCCTGGTCGACGGCCGCTGGATCGGCAAGGACGCCCACATCAAGATCCGCCACGACGACGAGGTCGAGGAGAGCTCGGAGAGTTGAGCACAGGACCAGCGGCCGCGGCGCGCCAGCCGCGGCCGCTGGCTCAGCGACGTGGCATCAGCACCAGGTAGACCGCGCCGGCCACGCCGAGACCGACGAACCACGCATAGGTGTAGATCGACTCGAAGACCGGCGGCACCGCAGCGACGAAGCCCGCGGCCTTGCAGAAGCCCGGCAGGTTCGGCAGCACGCCGACCACCAGCGCGACCAGCGCCACCGGATTCCAGCCGCCGCGGTAGCTGTACTGGCCCTGGTGGCGGAACAGCGAGGCGATGTCGAGCTCGGTGCGGCGGATCAGGAAGTAGTCGGCGAGCAGGATGCCGGCGATCGGTCCGAGCAGCGCGGAATAACCGATCAGCCAGGTGAAGATGTAGGCGCCGGTGGTCTCGAGCAGCTTCCACGGAAAGATTGCGATGCCGATGCCGGCGGTGATGTAGCCGCCCATCTTGAACGAGATCTTTCCCGGCGCGAGGTTGGAGAAGCCGTTGGCGGGCGCGACCACGTTGGCGGCGAGGTTGGTCGTCAGCGTCGCCAGCAGCAGCGCGATCAGCGCGATCACCACCGCGAAGCCGCCCATCCGCCCGGTCAGCACCACCGGATCCCAGATCGCCTCGCCGTAGATGATCACCGTGGCCGAAGTCACCGCGACCCCGACGAAGGCCAGCAGCGCCATCGGGATCGGCAGGCCGAGCGCCTGGCCGATCACCTGGTCGCGCTGGCTCTTTGCGTAGCGCGTGAAATCGGGAATGTTCAGCGCGAGCGTCGCCCAGAAGCCCACCATCGCCGTCAGCGAAGGCCAGAAGGCGTCCCAGAACTGGCCTTCCTTCGGCCCGCCGGCATCGAAGGCCGAGGGTGCAGCCAGCATCGGCCCGAAGCCATCGGCCTTGACCCAGGCCCAGCCGAGCAAGGCCAGACACATCACGATCAGCAGCGGCGCCGCCCACAGCTCCAGCCAGCGGATCGACTCGGTGCCGTATTTGATGAACACCACGTGCAGCGCCCAGAAGGCGAGGAAACACACGGTCTGGCCGGCGTCGATGCCGAGCAGCGGCAGCTTCTCGCCGACGATGCCGTTGCCGCTGACGACGTTGATGATGGTGTAGATCGCAGCGCCGCCGACCCAGGTCTGGATGCCGAACCAGCCGCAGGCGACGAGGCCGCGCAGCACCGCCGGCAGCTTCGCGCCGCGCACGCCGAAGGATGCGCGCAACAGCACCGGGAAGGGTATGCCGTGCTTGGCCCCGGCGTGGCCGATCAGCAGCATCGGGATCAGGACGATCACATTCGCGAGCAGGATGGTGCCCACCGCCTGCTTCCACGACATGCCCTCGCCGACCATGCCGGCCGCGAGCATGTAGGCCGGTACGCACACGACCATGCCGACCCACAGGGCTGCGATCGCCTTCCAGTCCCAGGTACGCGCGGCGGGCGAACTCGGCAGCAGGTCGGCGTTCATCAGGTCGAAGTCGCCGAGGACCTTGGTCGGGGACGGGGCTCCGCTCATCGGACTCGCTCCACTGCTGTCGTTTTCGATCGTGCGCAAAGTACGCAAAGGACGGTGCCGACGCAAAGGGGGACGCGAGCGTCACGCCGGGCTCCGCATTCGGCTAGCTTCGCAGCCTGCGAGATCGCTTCCAGGAGGGTCCCATGACCACGACCGCGCCCTACCCCATCGGCACGCCCGGCCAACCCTGGAGCGATGCCGACAAGGCCGCGTGGCGCGCCCGCCAGCGCCGCCAGCGTTCCTATTTCGACGATGTGGTCCGCGCGGTCGAACGCCTGCGCGGATCGGCGGATGTCAACCGCTACGGACGCATCGAATACGCCGACGATGCCTACCCGCTGTATGCGATCCGCCCGCGCGGCTGGTGCGACGAACTGGCGTGCGCGCTGGTGACCGGGGGCGTGCATGGCTACGAGACCAGCGGCGTGCTCGGCGCGCTGCGCTTCGCGCAGGACCACCTCGACGCGTACGCGGGCCGCCTGAACGTGTTGATCGCGCCGTGCATCAGCCCCTGGGCCTGGGAGCGGATCCATCGTTGGAACGCCGACGCGGTCGATCCCAACCGCTCCTTCCGCGAGCCGAGTCCGGCCGCCGAGTCGGCGGCCCTGATGCGCCTGATCGCTCCGCTGCGCGGGCGCATCCTGGTGCACATCGACCTGCACGAGACCACCGACAGCGACGAGAGCGAGTTCCGTCCGGCGCTGGCCGCACGCGATGGCAAGCCCTTCGAGCCGGGCACGATCCCGGACGGCTTCTACCTGGTCGACGATTCCGCCAATCCGCAGCCCGCCTTCCAGCGCGCGATCATCGATGCGGTGGCGCGGGTCACCCACATCGCCCCGGCGGACGAGCGCGGCGAGATCATCGGCTCGAAGGTGCTCGCACCGGGCGTCATCGAGTACGATTTCGTCCGCTTGGGCCTGTGCGCGGGCGTCAGTGGCGCGCGCTACACCACCACGACCGAGGTCTACCCCGACAGCCCGCGCACCACTCCGGCGGAGTGCATTGCGGCCCAGGTGGCGGCGGTGCGCGCGGCGCTGGATTTCGCGCTGGCGCATGCGCCGGCCTGAACGCCCGCCCAGGACTCCGGCACCGGCGCGCGTCGACGTTGCCAATCGTGCTTTCTGGGTGTCCACGCGCACACAATCGCTCGCGCGCGGTGCGATCGCCCGCGATAACGCATAGCATCCAGCCGGTCTGGCTGGTCGGCAGGGTCCCGCCCCGTGATTGCCTGGTTCTCACAGTTGCTGCGCAGGCTCGGTTCGCTCTTCCGCCGCGGGCACGCGGACGACGATGGCGCCGACACGGAACTGCGCGAAGTCTTCTTCGCCGAACTCGACGATGTCACCCAGACGCTCGAACGCGCCTTTTCGATCTGGCGCGAGAACAACACCGACGAGGCTGCGCTCAAGGACCTGCGCCGCGGCTTCCACACGATCAAGTCCTCCGCGCACCTGGTCGGTGAACAGCCGCTTGGCGACTTCTGCCGGCACTTCGAGCAGCTCGCGATCCGGCTGATGGACAAGCAGGCCAAGGTCACGCCGGCGATCGTGGTCAGCGTCGACCAGGCGGTCGCGGTGCTGCCGGCATTCGCCAAGGCGATCCGCGAGGGTCGCGCACCGCCGCCGCAGGCGGTGGTGCTCGGCAACCGCGTGCAGCGGCTGCTCGGATGAGGGGGCCGGCGCATGAGCGCTGAACACCGCGGATCCTGCCTGTGCGGCCGCGTGCACTTCGTCGTGCGCGGGGAGATTCCGGCTCCGGATGCCTGCCATTGCCAGGCCTGCCGCAAGAGTTCCGGGCACTATTTCGTCTCGGCCGACATCCAGCGCGCTGCGATCGACATCAGCGGCCTCGATGAGGTGCGCTGGTACCACTCGACGCCGGACGTGCGCCGCGGCTTCTGTGGCCACTGCGGCGCCACGCTGTTCTGGGACCGGCCCGGGCGCGACTGGATCGGCGTGGCGATGGGCGCCTTCGACACGCCCACCGGCAGTCACATCCATGTGCACATCTTCGTCGCCGAGAAGGGCGACTACTACGAGATCGGCGACGGCGTGCCGCAGTACGCGCGCGTGCCGGAGCGCTGAGCAAAGCCGACGCAGGTCACGCAGTTCGCATTGCGGGCAGAGAACCAGGCTAGCGGCTTCCCGGCGAGCTCAAGCCTCCGCCTTGCGCATCGGGTTGTTCGGATGCGTGGTCCAGTTGCGGTAGCCGCCGGCGTCCACGCGTTCCATCGTGATGCAACCGTCGACCGGACACACGTGCATGCACAGGTTGCAGCCCACGCACTCCTCGTCGATCACCTCGAAGTGGCGCACGCCGTCCTTCTGCTTGGTGATCGCCTGGTGCGAGGTGTCCTCGCAGGCGATGTGGCACAGGCCGCACTGGACGCACTTGTCCTGGTCGATGCGCGCCTTGATGTCGTAGGCCATGTTGAGGAACTGCCAGTCGGTCACGTTCGGCACGGCCTTGCCGACGAAGTCGTCGAGGCGCCGGTAACCCTTGCTGTCCATCCAGTTCTTCAGGCCGTCGATCATGTCGTCGACGATGCGGAAGCCGTAGTGCATCGCTGCGGTGCACACCTGCACGGTGCCGCAACCGAGCGCCATGAACTCGGCGGCGTCGCGCCAGTTGCCGATGCCGCCGATGCCGCTGATCGGCTTGCCGCGCATGCCGGCGTCGCGCGCGATCTCGGCAACCATGTTGAGCGCAATCGGGCGCACCGCCGGGCCGCAGTAGCCGCCGTGAGTGCCCTTGCCGTCGACCGTCGGCGTCGGCGCCATCAGGTCGAGGTCGACCGTGGTGATCGAGTTGATCGTGTTGATCAGCGAGACCGCGTCCGCGCCGCCCTTGAACGCCGCGCGCGCCGGGTGGCGGATGTCGGTGATGTTCGGCGTCAGCTTGACGATGCACGGCAGCTTGCTGTGCTGCTTGACCCAGGCGGCGACCATGCCGACGTACTCCGGCACCTGTCCCACCGCCGAGCCCATGCCGCGCTCGCTCATGCCGTGCGGGCAGCCGAAGTTCAGCTCGACCGCGTCGGCGCCCGTGTCCTCGACCATCGGCAAGATCGTCTTCCACGACAACTCGTCGCAGGGGACCATCAGCGAGACCACCATCGCCCGATCCGGCCAGTCGCGCTTGACCCGGCGGATTTCGTCCAGGTTCACCTGCAGCGGCCGATCGCTGATCAGCTCGATGTTGTTGAGCCCGGCGATCCGCCGCTCGCCGAGGCGCACCGCGCCGTAGCGCGAACTGACGTTGACCACCGGCGGATCCAGACCAAGGGTCTTCCAGACGACCCCACCCCAGCCGGCCTCGAAGGCACGGATCACGTTGTAGGCCTTGTCCGTCGGCGGCGCCGACGCCAGCCAGAAGGGATTCGGCGAGCGCACGCCGATGAAGTTGCTCGAGATGTCAGCCATGGAACGCTCCGATGGGGGCCGGTTCAACGCGGAGACGCCTCTGCGCTCAACCCGCGGAAACATTCAGGGAAGAGTGGATCGACGCCGCGGCGCGTTTGCCGTCTTCGACGGACTGCACGGTCAGGTCGACCTTGCCACCAACGCAGTCGCCGCCGGCCCAGACCTTGGGCAGCGAGGTGCGGAACTCGGCATCGACGGCGATGCGGCCGCCCTTCAGGGCCGGGCCTTCGACCGGGTCCAGTACCTGGCCGATCGCCTTCAGCACGCTGTCGGCGGCCAGCGTGAACACCTCGCGGGTGTCGAGCGGGCGGCCGTCGGGGCCTGGCTTGGTGTAGGCGAACTGCACTTCCTCGACGACGCCGTTCTCGCCATTGATTGCGAGCGGCCGCGCCCAGTGGACGATGCGTACGCCTTCGTCGCGCGCGAAGGCCTGTTCGACCACCGTCGCGCCCATGGTCTCCGGGCCGCGGCGATAGACCATCGTCACCTCTTCGGCGCCCAGGCGGCGCGACTGGATCGCGGCATCGATCGCGGTGTTGCCGCCGCCGATCACGACCACGCGGCGGCCGACCGGCATGCGCGAAAGGTCCGCGCACTGGCGCAACTCGGCGATGAAGTCGACCGCGTTGCGCACGCCTTCGAGGTGCTCACCCGGCAGCCCGAGCGCGTTGACCGCGCCGAGACCGAGGCCGAGGAAGACCGCGTCGAAATCGCGCTGCAGTTCGACGAGCGCGAGGTTGCGTCCGAGTTCGCGCCCGTGCTCGATGCGGATGCCGCCGATGCCGAGCAGCCAGTCGATCTCGGCCTGCACGAAGCCCGGCACCTTGTAGGCGGCGATGCCGTATTCGTTGAGGCCGCCGGAGCGCTCGAGCGCTTCGAAGATCACGATCTCGTGGCCGTGGCGTGCGAGCGCGTGCGCACAGGCGAGGCCCGCCGGGCCGGCGCCGACCACCGCCACGCGCCGACCGGTGGCTGCGGCGCGTTCGAACAATTGCGTTCCGGAGGCGTAGACCCAGTCGGTGGCGTAGCGCTGCAGCGCGCCGATCTGCACCGGCTTGTCGTCGTCCTTGTTGCGCACGCACGATCCCTCGCAGAGGATCTCGGTGGGACACACGCGCGCGCACGCGCCGCCGAGGATGTTCGCGGACAGGATGTCGGTCGCCGCGCCCTTCAAGTTGTCGCTGGAGATGCGCTTGATGAAGCTCGGGATGTCGATGCCGGTCGGGCACGCCACTGTGCAGGGCGCCTCGTAGCAGTAGAAGCAACGCTGCGCGGCCAGCAGCGCCTGCTGGCGGTCCAGCGGCGGCGCGATATCGGCAAAATTCTGTGCCAGCTGCTCGGAAGAGAGGCGTCCGGCCTGGATGTCGGCGTGGGCGAGTCGGGTCATCTTGGCTCCGTGGTGCGGTTCTTCCGCATTCTTGTTGACTGAAATGGTGAACGCAAAGGACGCGAAGGGACGCAAAGGACGCAAAAAGAGCGACGCGCGGGTGGCCTTGAGAATCCAGGAGTTCCCGCGGGCCCCACCTGCAGCCGCACCAGCACTCAAGATTGCCTTGCTTTCCTTTGCGTCCTTTGCGTCCCTTCGCGTCCTTTGCGTGCCCAATCACAGTTCCGGAAACGCGGCATACGTCAGCGCCCGGCACGTCCGAGGATGGCGTGCAGCAGCACGTTGCAGCCGGCTTCGATCCACTCCGGCGTGGCGTCCTCGATCTCGTTGTGGCTGATGCCGCCGACGCAAGGCACGAAGACCATCGAGGTCGGCGCCACTTGGGCGAGGTAGCAGGCGTCGTGGCCGGCGCCGGAGACGATGTTGCGGTGGCTGTAGCCGAACAGCTCCGCGCCGGCGCGCACGCTGGCGACGCAGTCGGGATCGAAGGTGACTGGCTTGTAGTAAAAGATCTGTTCCAGCCTGGTGACTTCGAGCTTGGTTTCCTCGGCGATGCGCGCGATCCCGGCGCGCAGGTCGGCATCCATCTTCAGCAGGGTCTCGTCTTCCGGGTGGCGCAGGTCGACGGTGAAGAACACCCGGCCCGGGATCACGTTGCGCGAGTTCGGGTGCACCTGGACCATGCCGACGGTCGCGCAGGCGAAGGGCGCGTGCGCGTGGCCGATCTTGTTCACCAGGTCGATGACGCGGGCAGCGCCGAGCAGCGCGTCGCGGCGGCGCGGCATCGGGGTCGGGCCCGCATGCGATTCCTGGCCGGTGAACACCACCTCGTACCAGCGCTGGCCCTGCGCGTGGGTGACCACACCGATGGTCACGCCCTCGGTCTCGAGGATCGGACCCTGCTCGATGTGCAACTCGAAGGCGGCATGGATGGGCTTGCCCATCGGCGCCCCGCCGGCATAACCGATGCGCGCGAGTTCCTCGCCCATGGTCTTGCCGTCCACATCCGCGCGCGACAGGCCATAGTCGAGGGTGAACACGCCGGCGAACACGCCCGATGCCACCATCGCCGGGGCGAAACGCGAGCCTTCCTCGTTGGTCCAGATCACCACTTCGACCGCGCGGTCGGTCTGGATCCCGTGGTCGTTGAGGCTGCGGATGACCTCCAGACCGCCGAGCACACCGTAGATGCCGTCGAACTTGCCGCCGGTGGGCTGCGAGTCCGCGTGCGAGCCGGTGACCACCGGCGGCAGCGAATCGTCCTTGCCGGCGCGCCGCGCGAACACATTGCCCATCTGGTCGACCGTGATCGTGCACCCGGCCTCCTTCGCCCAGCGCACGAACAGATCGCGACCCTGCTGGTCGAGGTCGGTCAGCGCAAGGCGACAGACGCCGCCCTTGGGCGTCGCGCCGATCTGCGCCATCTCCATCAGACTGTCCCACAGCCGCTTGCCGTTGATGGCGAGCGGGGCTTGCGGCTTCAATACGGCGTTCATGGCCTCTCCTCCGGTTACGCCTTGACCTACCCTTGAACGGTGGGCGCAAAGGACGCAAAGGGGCGCAAAGGGCGCAAAGGAAAGCGATTGGAATCAGCCTGAGGTTGGGCGTCATTCGAACGCCACAATCATCAGGAATCTCGATCCAGGCATTCTGCTCTTGCTGTCTTTGCGTCCTTTGCGCTCCTTTGCGTCCTTTTGCGTGCCCCATTACAGCTCCCGGCCGGCGCCGGCGGACGTGAAATCTAGTGCGGCATCACGAACTGGGCCCCGGCCCGGATGCTGGTCGGCCAGCGCGTGGTCACGGCCTTGAGGCGGGTGTAGAAGCGCACGCCCTCGGGGCCATAGACGTGGGTGTCGCCGAACAGGCTGGCTTTCCAGCCGCCGAAGCTGTGGAAGGCGCTCGGAACCGGGATCGGCACGTTGACGCCGACCATGCCCACCTGGACGCGGTTGACGTAGTCGCGCGCGGCGTCGCCGTCGCGCGTGAAGATCGCGGTGCCGTTGCCGTATTCGTGGTTATTGACCAGCGCGAGGGCTTCCTCGTAGCTGGACACGCGCACCACCACCAGCACCGGCCCGAAGATCTCCTCGCGGTAGATGCGCATACCGGGCTTGACGTGGTCGAACAGGCAGCCGCCGAGGAAGTAGCCCTCGCCGGCCTGCGGGATCTCGCGGCCGCGGCCATCGACCACCAGTTCCGCACCCTCGGCGACGCCGGTGTCGACATAGCCGCGCACGCGGTCGCGGTGCTGCGCGGTGATCAGCGGGCCCATGTCCATGCCGGACAGGTCGCCGGGGCCGATCTTGAGCGCGTGCACGCGCGGTGCGAGCCGCTTGATCAGCGCGTCGGCGGTTTCGTCGCCGACCGCCACCGCCACCGAGATCGCCATGCAACGCTCGCCGGCCGAGCCGTAGCCGGCGCCCATCAGCGCATCGGCGACCTGGTCCATGTCCGCGTCCGGCATCACCACCATGTGGTTCTTGGCGCCACCGAGCGCCTGCACGCGTTTGCCGTGGCGCGCGCCGGTCTCGTAGATGTACTTGGCGATCGGTGTGGAGCCGACGAAACTGATCGCACGCACATCCGGATGCTCCAGCAGCGCATCCACCGCGCGCTTGTCGCCGTGAACCACGTTGAACACACCGGCCGGCAACCCGGCCTCGACCAGCCAGTCGGCCAGCAGCAGCGAGGAGGAAGGATCGCGCTCGGAGGGTTTCAGCACGAAGGTGTTGCCGCAGGCGATCGCGATCGGGAACATCCACATCGGCACCATCGCCGGGAAATTGAACGGCGTGATCCCGGCGACCACCCCGAGCGGCTGGCGCAGCGAATAGGCATCCACGCCGTTGGCCACGTTCTCGGTGGTCTCGCCCTTCAGCAGATGCGGGATGCCGCAGGCGAACTCGACCACTTCCAGGCCGCGCGCGACCTCGCCGAGCGCATCGCTGTGGGTCTTGCCGTGCTCGGCGGTGATCTGCGCAGCGAGGGTGTCGGCGCGCTGGTCCAGGATCTCGCGGAACTTGAACAGCACGCGCGCACGCTTCAGCGGTGACATGCTCGCCCAGCCCGGCAGCGCGGCCGAAGCTGCTGCGACAACCGCGTCCACCTGGGCGCGATCCGCCAGTGGCAGCACGCCGGTCTGCGTGCCGGTGGCCGGGTTGTAGACCGGGCACGTAGGGCCGTCGCCGGCAGGAACGCGCGCGCCGGCCATATGGTGCGGGATCCACTGTGGTTCGGATGCGGGAACGATGCTGCGGACGGCATTCATCGGTGGTCTCGGCTGACGGAAATGAATGCGCGCAGGGTACTACAGAGCGACGACGAGCGCCGCGCCCAGGTGAGCACGCCGGAACGGCGGCCCTCCGAAGCGGGTGGAATGCGGTCGTGGAGGGCGGCGCTCCCGCGCCGCCGCTGGCTCGCTCCGGCCACAACCGACGCGGCGGTGTCAGGTACAACCGCCCACTACTGCGTCGACTGCGCCCCGAACAGGTAGCGCACCATGTGGAAGAACACCGGCGCCGAGAACAGCACCGAGTCGAGCCGATCGAGCACACCGCCATGGCCGGCGATCAGATGACCCCAGTCCTTGACCCCGTGGTCGCGCTTGATCGCGCTCATGACGAGGCCGCCGAAAAAACCCATGACGTTGACCGTGAACGCAATGACGGCCGCCTGCAGCGGAGTGAACGGGGTGATCCACCACAAGCCGGCGCCGAGCGCGGTCGACGAGAGCACGCCACCGAGCAGGCCCTCCCAGGTTTTCGACGGCGACAGAGTCGGCGCCACCTTGCGCTTGCCGAAAAGCTTGCCCCAGACGTATTGCAGCACGTCGGAGGACTGCACGACGATGACGAGGAAGGCGATCAGCAGGATTCCCTGGCCTTCGTAGCCCGGGATGTCCAGCGTCACCAGCGCCGGCACGTGCGAGAGACAGAACACCGCGAGCATCAGCGCCCATTGCACGCAGGCGATGCGATCGAGGAAATGCGTGGCGTCGGCGCGCAGTGCGGCGACGATGGGCAGCAGCAGGAAGCCGTAGACCGGGATGAAGATGGAATACAACCCGTACCACTCGATCCATACCAGCAGATACTGCATCGGCAGGGCGACGTAGAAGGCCAGCGCGAGCGCGAGGTAATCGCTGCGACGGGTATGCGTCAGGGTCACGAACTCGCGCAGCGCGAGCAAGGACAGCAGACCGAAGAGCACGATCACGCCGGTCTTGCCGAAGGCGAAGGCGAGCGCGACCAGGCCCACCATCGCCCACCAGGCGTTGATGCGGTCCCTGAGGTTGTCGATGACGCCGTGCGGCCGGCGCCCAGCCACCGTCAGGTGCAGCGTGTGGGCAACCGCGCTCGCGAACAGCAGCACGCCGAAAATGCCGAGGAAAAGCGTGGCGGTCGTGCTCATGCGTGTTCCAGGTGCGCCGGCCGGCGCGCCAGCAGCGCCGCTCGCGCGCGTTCGAGGAAAGCGTCCTTGTCTTCGTCATCGGCGACCGCGAGCGGCGCCCCGAAGTGCACGGTGCACAACAGCGGGATCGGCAGTAACTCGCCCTTGGGCAGCACGCGGTGCAGGTTGTCGATCCAGGCCGGTACCAGCGGCAGCCCGGGGTTCGTGCGCCCGAGGTGGTACAGGCCGCTCCTGAAGCGCAGCAGCTCGGCATCGGTCAGGTTACGCGTGCCCTCCGGGAACAGGATCAGACTCTCACCGGCGGTCAGCACCGCGGACATCTGGGCGATCGGATCCTGCGCGCGCTTGTCGCGCTCGCGCTCGATCAGCACCGCGCGCACCACACGCCGACCGACGTAGGTCCGGACGATGCCCTTTTCCCAATAGTCGGCGCCGGCCACAGGTCGCGTGCGGCGACGGCGATCAGCCGGCAACACCGCCCAGATCAGCGCGAAATCGCCGTGGCTGACGTGGTTGCCGTAGTACACGCAGGGGCGATCCGGCAGTGGCGCATCGTAGATCGCGCGCACACCGGTCAACAGGTGGGCGAAGCCGAGCAGCGCGGTGCGTGCGAGCGGTTCCAGCATCGACGGCGGATCTCGAAAGGACTGGTGCGCGGGAAGATAACAGCGTGACCTTCGGACATCCGCGTCGGCGATTGTATCCGTCCGACGTTCCCCATTGATGCAACGCGACGGCGTACCTGCTATGGGCTACCCGTCGCGTAGTTTCCAGTTCATCGGCAGCAGGCTGTCGACGTCCCGGTTGAGCGTCGTCGGCAGGCGCTCGAGGACGTCCGTCAGGTAGGCGAGCGGGTCGTGCCCATGGGCCTTGGCGGTCTCGATCAGGCTGGTGACGATGGCGCAGGCCTCGCCGCCGCGCTCGCTGCCGGCGAACAGCCAGTTCTTTCTTCCGACGGCAATTTCTCTGAGCGCGCGCTCGGCCGCGTTGTTGTCGATCGCGATACGACCGTCGTCCAGATAGCGGGTGAACACCGGCCAGCGCCTGAGCATGTAGCCGATCGCGCCGGCGGTCGGCGACTTCGGCAGCAGTTCGCCGAGCTTTTCCTTCAGCCACACCTGGAGTGCGTCGAGCCTGGGTCTGGCACGCTCCTCCCTCAAAGCCCGTCGCGCTTGCGCCGACAGTTCCTTGCCTTCGCGCTCGATCTCGAACAACTCGCCGATCCGCTCCAGCGCCTCGTGCGCCTGTCCGACGACAATTACCCTGGCCGGTCGACGACAACTATCTTGGCCGGTTGAGGGCTGAAGCCGGACAGGTCCGGGAGGCGGGGTTAGGGTTCTTCGACGACCTGATCGAAGGCCATCGGGATGCCCGGCAAGAGACTCACGGACCATCAAGTGCACAAGTACAAGGAACATCGCAAGCGGCTGACGCAGTTGGCGTCGGCGGCCAAGGTTGGAATCAGCGAACGCAGTGCGCGTCGCATCGAGCGGTCGGACCATCTGCCCTCGCAGAGGCCGCTGCGGAACTGGCGGACGCGGCAGGACCCTCTGAATGCGGTCTGGGACAGCGAGGTGGTGCCGCTGTTGCAGTCGGACAGCGAACTCAACGCGGTCACCTTGCTGGAGGAGATGCAGCGACGCCACCCCGGCGCTTACGACGGCGCGGTGCTGCGCACGCTGCAACGACGCGTTCGGCAATGGCGGGCGCTGCATGGCGCCGAGCGCGAGGTCTACTTCGCGCAGGAACACCCGCCGGCTCGACTGGGGTTGTCGGACTTCACCGTGTGCGACGAGTTGGGTGTGCGGATCGATGGCGTCGACTTTCCGCATCGTCTGTACCAGTTCGCGCTGGCGCATTCGGGCTGGCGTCATGCGCAGGTGCACCCAGGTGGCGAGAGCTTCATCGCGCTGTCCAGCGGGCTGCAGGCGGCGCTGTGGCGGCTGGGCGGGGTGCCCGAGGAGCACCGCACGGACAGTCTGTCGGCTGCCTTCAATAACCTCGCCGAACAGACCGAGCTGACGGCGCGCTACGCCGAGCTGTGTCGCCACTACGGCATGCGCGCCAGCCGCTGCAACCCGGGCCAGTCGCACGAGAACGGAGCCATCGAGACGCGCCATGGCTCGCTCAAGACCGCCATCGACCAGGCCCTGCGCCTGCGCGGGTCGCGGTCGTTCGAGGGCGTGGGCGACTACGAACGCTTCGTCGATGCCATCGTCCAGCGCATGAATGCGCGTGTCGCCAAGCGCCTTTGCGTGGAGCGGCCGATGCTCAAGGCCTTGCCGAGCCGGCGCACCGCCGAGTACGAGGAGGTGCCGGCGCGGGTCAGCAAGTTCGGCATCTTCACCGTCCAGGGGGCGCAGTACAGCGCGCCCAGTCGGCTGATCGGACACCGCCTGATGGTGCGCGTCCACGCACAGCGGATCGAGTGCTGGCTCGGCGGCCAGCGCGTGCTGGAGCGCACGCGCGCCACGCATGCCGATGGCTGCCGGCATCCGCGCAACATCGACTACCGGCACCTGGTGGCTGCGCTCAAGCGCAAGCCGGGGGCCTTCGCGCGTTGGGTGCTGCGCGACGCGGCGTTCCCGCGCGAGGTCTATCGCCGCACCTGGGAGCGTCTGGCTGCGGCGGTGCCCGAGCGCCAGGCGTGCACGACGATGGTGGGGCTGTTGTCGCTGGCCGCCGAAGGCCACGAGGCGCAACTGGCCAACGAGTTGGAACACCTGATGGATCTGGACCAGTTGCCCGATCTGCTGACGCTGACAACGCTGCTGGCGCCACCCCGGGGCGAGGTGCCGGCGGTGGCGGTGGAGCTGCCGCCGCTGGATGGCTACGACGCCCTGCTGCAAGCCGTTGCCGGCGAGGTGACGGCATGAGCGCCGCCACGCGCACCAACGAAGGGCGCCTGGGGCTGATGCTGACCGAGTTGCGCCTGCCCAGCATCAAGCGGCTGGCCGCGGACCTGTGCGCGCAATCCGACCGCGAGGGCTGGCCCGGCCATCGCCTGCTGGAGACGCTGCTGGAACATGAGATCGCCGAGCGCGAGATCCGGCGCATCGAGCGCCACCGCGCAGAGTCTGGCTTGAGCCCGGACAAGCGGCTGTCGGGCTTCGAGTTCGCGGCCGTACGTATCCGTCCGACGTTCCCCATTGATGCAACGCGACGGCGTACCTGCTATGGGCTACCCGTCGCGTAGTTTCCAGTTCATCGGCAGCAGGCTGTCGACGTCCCGGTTGAGCGTCGTCGGCAGGCGCT
>JABAQR010000010.1 GCA_019187485.1 Lysobacterales bacterium
AACCAGCGCGGCTGCGGGCGGCGCGCCGGGCGCAGCGCCGCGTGCGCGCGGGCGCGGATGCGGGCGTCGAGCTCGGCCGAGGGTTCCGCGCCTGGCGCTTGCCGCAAGGCCGCGATCACCTGCTGTTCGAATGCTTCCTGGCGTCCGTTCATGAGGCGCGCAATCCTTCGCGCAGCTTCGCGAGCGCGTAGCGCAGCCGCGACTTGATGGTTTCCCTGCCGGTGCCGGTGTTCGCGGCGATCTCCTCCAGCGTCAGTTCGCCCTCGGCGCGCAGCAACAGCACCGATTTCTGCTCCGGCGGCAGCGCCTCGACCAGGCTCGCGAGCCGCTGCATCTGCTCGGCGTTGTCGATCGCCCAGGCCGGATCGTCCGCGGCGGCGCCGGGAAAAGCCACCAGCACTTCGTCGGCATCCAGGCTGGGTCGGGTGCGCCGCAGGTGGTCGATCGCGAGGTGGTGGCCGATGCGGAACAGCCAGGCGGCGAAGCGCGCACTCGGCGCGTAGCGCGCCCGCGCGTCGATCACGCGGCTCCAGGTTTCCTGGTAGAGCTCCTCAGCCACGGCCGCTTGTCCGGTCAGTCGTACCAGATAGCGCAACAAGCGGACCCGGTAGCGGCCATACAGCGTGTCGAAAGCCGATGCTTCGCCGGCGGCATAGCGCAGCATCAGGTTTTCGTCGCTGTCGTTCTCGTCCACGGCGGCGCGCAGCATCGGCTGGGCGCGACGATAGCGGAAGCGGCGCGGGAGTGTTCGTGTGCATGCCCGCTGCAACGCAGGCGGGGGCGGATCGGGGTTCGACGCGCGCGGCTTGGCGGGACTGCGGCATGTCGCTACCCTTGCGCGGGACCGGAAGGGGGTCGGAGTTGGACAGGATCATCGTGCACTTCATCAGCGGCGCGCGCGCCGGGCACACCGAGGTCTATCCGGTGGCGCGCTTCGAGTCGCTGTACATCGGCCGCGATCCCGGCTGCGACGTGCGCGTGGACCCCGAACGCGAGCCCATGGTCTCGCGCAGCCACGCGGTCGTCGAATGGCTGGACGACGAGGAAGGCCAGCGCAGCTACTTGCTGACCGACCTGCTCAGCAGCAACGGCAGCTACCTCAACGGTGAGCGCGTGCGCGGCACCGTCGAGATCCGCGACGGCGACCACGTGCGTCTCGGCGCCCAGGGTCCGGAATTCGTGTTCGGCATCGAGCGCGCCCAGCCCGATCAGCAGCCGGCGATCACGCAGTCGGTGCGCGTCGATCCGCACCTGCGCACGCCGCCGCCGCTGCCGCGCGCCCCGGTGGGCGCGGCGAGTGCAACGGGTGCAACCCGGCGTGGCTCCATCACGGGCTCACCGACCGCCATCCCGGATGCGGAGCAGGGCGGCGACCTGGGATCGGCGCTCGAGCGGCGCTGAGGTCGGTTGGGCGACACCGGCCAGGGCCAGGCCGTCGTTCATCCAGGATCGCGGTCGGCGACCCGTCGCGACGGCGCCCGCTATACCGTTGGCGCCTGGCCGTCCGCGCGCCTATAGCTCGCGTAGGACTTCTCCTCGACCAGCGCCGATCCCAGGCGCGCGTTGAGTTCGCGCTTGAGACGGGCGCGCTCGTCGTTGGTGAAATAGACGGCGCGCGCGAGTTCGATGAACCCGGCGTCGAAAGTCCCGGCCTGTTCCTTGTCGCGGATGCGATCCTCGATGTCCCACAAGGCTCCGTTGACCTTGCGCAGGCCGGCCCAGAGATCGTCGATCGGTTGCGCGCGCGAGGCCGGATGCGCATGCCAGGCGGCGAGCAAGGCCTCCAGCTCCTTGCGCACGTTCGCGAGTTTGGCCGGATCGGCGATGCGCTCGGCCTTGATCTCGAGGATGCTGATCTTGTCGATCAGCTCGCCGCAGGACACCGGCGCCAGCAGTTCGTTCATGAGAGGCTCCGCGGAAAAGGCGCGGATGATACGGCGCGCCGCCCGCGACGGCGTCAGCGGTCCCGGTACTTCCAGTTACGCGACTTGCCTTTGGCCAGCCATTCGATGGTCTGTGCGAGGCGACGCTGGCGGGTCTCCGCTTTCTTCGCCTCGATGATCCACTCGACGTACTCGCGGCGGTGGCTCGGCGGGAGGGCGGCGAAGGTGGAGGCGGCGGCGGCGTGGCCGGCGAGCGCGGTGGCGAGATCCTCCGGCACCGTGTCGCTGGGCGGCTTGCGCATGGTCGAGACCCGCTTCGGCGCCTTCACGCCCGCGATGTCGAGCTCGATGGCCTTGCGCACCCAGGCGCCGATCTGGACATCGGGTGGCAGGTCGGAAAGCGCGCCAACGCGCCCGAACTGGCCCATCGCGTCGCCGGCGCCGACCTTGCCCAGCACCAGCTCGCCCATCCGGAAGCCGAAGGCACAGTGGCGCTTGAAGGCGGCCATGTGGCAGAGCACGCCCCGCCGCTCGAAATGCGGCACACCCCACTTGATGGTTTCGAATACGTCCTCGCAATGCGTGTGCACGAGCTCGCGCAGGTGGCGCAGGATCGGCTGCGCGAAAGGCTGTGCGGCCGCGATGTAGGCATCCACGCGAGGGTTGCGTTCGCCCATGGCCAGGCTCCGGATGACGGTGGCAGCGCGATGCTACGTCAGCCGATGTCCGATGGTCGGCAGCCTCCCCGGGAGCCGCCGGCACGCCTGCCCGAAGGATCGTCCAACTGGCACACGTCGTACCTCGCCCCGCCGCATGCGGCAAGGGCACGCTGCCAGCCCGCCGAGACTGAGCGTGAGGATGTCGAGGCGGAAGGCGCCCGCGTCGCCGGCCGCGACCTTCGGCACTTGTCGCGCACGCCGCGCGCGGCAGACTCGCGCGCCTGCCCACGACGAGGTCCAGCCATGCAGCGCACCGCTCTCGCCCTCTTGCTGTTCGGCAACCTATCCGGCGCGCACGCAGCGCAGGCATGGTACCGCGAGCCCGCACTACGCGGGGACACCGTGGTGTTCGTCGCCGAGGGCGATCTGTGGTCGGTACCGGCAATGGGAGGGCGCGCGCGGCGGCTGAGCACACATCCGGCGCAGGAGCGACAGCCGGTGCTGTCGGCGGATGGCACGATGGTCGCCTTCGTCGCCAGCTACGACGGCATGAATGAGGTCTACCTGATGCCGGTGGCGGGTGGCCAGCCCCGCCAGATCAGCTTCGATGGCGGCAATCCGAGCCCACAGGCCTTCACGCCCACCGGCGAGCTGATCTACGCCACCGACGCACTGGTGGGGCCGCCGACCTCGCGCGTGCTGCGTGTGGTCGATCCGGACAACGGCACCAGTCGCGACCTGCCGCTCGCCGACGCCAACCAGGCGGCGTTGGACGCGTCCGGCAAGCGGCTGTGGTTCACCCGCTGGGGCCTGCATGTGAGCGGCGACAACGCGCTCGACTACCGTGGCGGTGCGATGGCGCAACTGTGGTGTTTCGAGCTCGACGGTGGCGCCGAGGCGACGCGCCTCGCATCCGACTGGAATGCCAACGTTTCCTGGCCGATGGTCTGGCAGGACCGGTTGGTCGTGCTCGCGGACGCCGATGGCCGGCCCAATCTGTACGCGCTTTCGGCCGACGGCAGCGAGCGCCACGCGCTCACGCGCCACGCCGATTTCGACGTGCGCTGGCCCAGCCTGGATGGCGGGCGCATCGTCTACCAGCTCGGCGCCGATCTGCGTCTGCTCGATCTCGCCAGCGGCGAGGACCGCGCGATCCCGATCGAACTCGTCTCCGACTTCGAGCAGCGCCAGCCGCGCTGGCTGAAATCGCCGCTGGACTACGCCGAGAGCGTGAGCCTGTCGCCGCAAGGCGATCAGGTGCTGCTGACGGCGCGCGGGCGGGTCGCACTGGCCAGCACCGGCAAGCGTCGCCGCGTCGATCTCGCCGCGCCGGCCGATGCGCGCCTGCGCGGTGCCATCGCCAGCCACGACGGCCGGCGCGTCTACGTCCTGCAGGAACGCGCCGGCGACAGCGAGATTTGGTCGTATCCGGCCGACGGCAGCGGGCCCGGTGAGCGCCTGGTCGGCGACGGCGGCGCCCATCGCTGGCGCCTGCACGCCTCGCCGGATGGTCGCTGGTTGGTGCACGAGGACAAGCAGGGCCGCCTGCAGGCCTACGATCTGGAGAAGCGCCTGAGTCGGCTGCTCGAACAGGCGCACCACGGACTCGACGACGCCTATGGTGGGATGGTGTTTTCCGCCGATGGAAAGTGGATCGCCTACGCGCGACCGGACAGCGCGCTCGACCGCCGGCAGATCGTGCTGCTGGAACTCGCCAGTGGCCGCGCGCAGGTGCTGACTTCGGATCGCTACGAGTCCTTCGCGCCCGCCTTCTCGCCCGACGGCCGATGGCTCTACTTCCTGTCCAGCCGGCATTTCGAGGCGACTCCCGGCGCGCCCTGGGGCGACCGCAACGTCGGACCGATGTTCGACCGCCGCGTGCGCATGTACGCCCTCGCATTGCAGCCCGGCACCCGCTTCCCCTACGCGCCCGGCGACGAACTCACGCCGGCGTCCGCCAAGGACGCCGCGAAGGCCGTCGCCGACGTGCCGGCCATCGTGACCGAGGGTCTGGTCGAACGCCTCTTCGAGCTGCCTGTCGATCCCGGCAATTACGAGGGCCTGGCGGCGCACGCCGAGCGCCTGTACCTGCTGCAACGCGACGCGAAACCCGGCAGCCAGCCACGTTTGCTGGTGCTGGCACTCGACGCCGAGGCGAAGCCGGAGACGCTGGCGGAGGGGGTGCTCGGCTTTGAACTGACGCCCGACCGCAAGCGCCTGATGCTGGTCAAGGCCAAGGGCGACAACGGCGGGATCGGCGAGATCCTGCTGCTGGACGCCGGCGCGAAACTGCCGGAGGCGCTCGATCCGATCCGCGTGCGTACCGGCGATTGGGCACTCGAGATCGACCCACCGTCCGAGTGGCGCGGAATGTTCTTCGATGCCTGGCGGATGCACCGCGAGTTCTCCTTCGACCCGACGATGCGTGGTCAGGACTGGCAGGCCGTGCGTGCGCGCTACGAGCCGCTGCTACAACGTCTGGCCGACCGCGCCGACTTGAACGACCTGCTCGCGCAGATGATCGCCGAGCTCGGAGTTCTGCACTCGCAGGTGCGCGGCGCCGAGTTGCGTCGCGATGCCGATGCACCGCAGGCGTCCGCACTGGGCGCGCGCTTTACCGCCGACGCCAGCGGACTACGCGTCGATCACATCTTCCGCAGCGATCCGGAACTGCCGGGCGAACGCGCGCCGCTGGCGCAGCCCGGTGTCGACGTGCGCGTTGGCGATCGTCTGCTCGCGGTCAACGGTCGCGCGGTGCGCAGCTTCGCCGATCTGACGCGCGCGCTGCGGCAGCAGGCCGGCCAGCAGGTGCTGTTGACCGTGCAGCGCGGCACCGCACCTGCACATCGAAGCGTGGTGTTGCCGGTCAGTGCCGACCGCGAGGCGGCGCTGCGCTATGGCGACTGGGTCCAGGGACGCCGGGCCGCGGTCGAACGGGCCGGCGCGGGGCGCATCGGCTACCTGCACCTGCGCGCGATGGGACCCGCCGACATGGCTGGTTTCGTGCGCGAGTTGTACGCCCAGATCGACCGAGAGGGTTTGATCGTAGACGCCCGCCGCAACCGTGGCGGCAACATCGACTCCTGGGTGATCGATCGTCTGCTGCGACGTGCCTGGGCCTTCTGGCAAGCTCCCGGCACCTCGCCCGCCTGGAACCAGCAGCAGAGCTTCCGTGGCCATGTCGTGGTGCTCGCCGACCAGATGACGTATTCCGACGGCGAGACCTTCGCGGCCGGGGTCAAGGCGCTCGGTCTGGCACCGGTGATCGGCATGCGCACCGCCGGCGCCGGGATCTGGCTGTCGGACCGCAATACACTCGCCGACCGCGGCCTCGCGCGCATCGCCGAGTTTGCCCAGTTCGACGCTCTGGGTCGCTGGCTGATCGAAGGACGCGGAGTGGCTCCGGACATCGAGATCGACAATCCTCCCTTCGCCACCGCCATGGGCGGCGATGCCCAGCTCGATGCCGCGATCACCTGGCTGCAACAGCGCATGCGCGAGCAGCCGCTGCGACAACCGCCGGCACAGCCACTGCCTCCGCGTGGAACGCCAGGACACTAGCCCTCGTCCTCGCTTTCGGCGCCGACCAGTCGGTACTTGCGCAGGTAGCCGCGCAACTGGTGATAGCTCAGTTGCAGCAGTTCGGCGGCCTTGCGCTGGTTGAAGCGCGCCTGCCGCATCGCCGTCTGCAGCCATTCGATCTCGATGCGCTCCACCTCCGCGCGCAGATCGCAGGGCAGGCGCGGCACGGCCGCGATGCCTGCCGACGCGGGCGTGGGCGAGGGCGCACTCGCAGACGGTACCGACTCGCCAGGTGCCGCACGTGGTCGCCACGGCGAGGCGAAAGGATCGAAGAGAATGTCTTCGATCTCCTCGTCCGGGTCTTCCATGCGGTAGACCGCGCGCTCGATCACATTGCGCAACTCGCGCACATTGCCGGGCCAGGGATGTTCCAGCAACTGTCGTTGTGCCCGCGGCGCGAAGCCCGGAAATAGTTCGCGCCGCAACTCCTGGCTCATGCGCGTGGCGAAGTGGTCGGCCAGGTCGAGGATGTCTTCGGGTCGTGCGCGCAGCGGCGGCAGGGTGATCACGTCGAAGGCGAGGCGATCGAGCAGGTCCTCGCGGAAGCGGCCGGCGCGCGCCTCGGCCGGCAGGTCGAGGTTGGTCGCCGCGACCAGGCGCACGTTCGTGCGGATGGTTTCGCGGCCGCCGACGCGCTCGAATTCGCCGTACTCGATCACCCGCAGGATCTTTTCCTGCACGCGTGCCGAGGCGTTCGCGAGCTCGTCGAGGAACAGACTGCCCTCGTGGGCGATCTCGAAGCGCCCGAGGTGGCGACGTGTTGCGCCGGTGAAAGAGCCCGCTTCGTGCCCGAACAGCTCGGTCTCGAGCAGACTCTCGGCGAGCGTCGCGCAATTGAGCTTGACGAAGGGCCGGTCCCAGCGCCGCGACAGATAGTGCAGGCGCGCCGACACCAGCTCCTTGCCGGTGCCGCGCTCGCCGATCACCAGCACCGGCCGGTCCAGCGGCGCCACGCGTGAAACCTGTTCCATGACCGCGACGAAGGCTGGCGAGGAGCCGAGCAGCGAGAGGTCGTTGTGGTCCGCCGGAGCCATGCCTGCGCGCAGTGAGGTCGAGGATGCTGCGATTCTAAGCGTCGCCCGTCGCCACCCGTCGCACGACCTCCGGCAGGGGCACCGGACGACCATCGACCGGGCTCACCCACACGATGACGGTATGGCCATCCGCATACAGCGCGGAGTCATCGCCGGCGGCCGCGATGCGATGCGCGATCGTCAGGCTGCGGTTGCCGATGCGCTCGGTCAGCAGAGACACCCGCAGTGTTTCCGGATACTGGATCGGCCGCCGGAAATTGACTGTGGCGGCGGCCAGGACCGGTTCGGAGAGCGGCGTCCGCCAGGGTTCCGGCAGGCGGTCGAACCACTCGATTCGTGCCTGCTCCAGGAAAGTGAGGAACACCGAGTTGTTGACGTGGTTGTAGGCGTCGAGATCGCGCCAGCGGAGCGGTACGTCGGTGCTGATCAGAAGCGTGCGACTTGCATCGGTCATGGCGTTCGAGTCGGTGGTTGGTGGTTGCTTGCCATTTGTGGGACCAGGGAAGGTCTGAAGTGCGCCGTGCAAAGGTGCACTTTGGAGGTTCCCTGGGCGCAACCCGCAGGATTGCGCGCATCTGTCGGGAACCGGCACCCGACGAGCCGGAGCCCGCTTCATCGTCGATGGCGTTCCTTCAACAACTCGCCCGCATAGACCATCGGTGCCCCGTCCGGGCGGGTCTTGAAGCGGCGGTGCGCCCACAGGTACTGCTCGGGCGCCTTGCGCACTTCGGCCTCGAGCAGCGCGATGATGCGCGCGGTGTCGGCGACCGGGTCGGCGCCGGGGAAGTTCGCGAGCGGCGGCTCGATGCGCATGTGGTAGCCGTGGCCTTC
This sequence comes from Lysobacterales bacterium, assembly GCA_019187485.1. Classification (GTDB taxonomy): domain Bacteria; phylum Pseudomonadota; class Gammaproteobacteria; order Xanthomonadales; family SZUA-5; genus JADKFD01. Next base: position 7,990 of record JABAQR010000010.1, read on the forward strand.
CGGTCTGCGCCTGATCCACACGCACAGCACCGGCGCACGCGACAGCCGCGCGATCCGGCTGGTCATCGTCAGGGTCGCCGCGGGCTGCCCGAAGAAGGGCACAAAAGCCATGTGCAGGTTGAAGTTCTGGTCGGGTGCGTAGCCCACCGGATGGCCCTCGCGCAGCGAGCGCAGCAGCTCGCCCAGGTCCTTCTTCTCGAGCGTGCGCCCGCAGTAGCCGCGCCGGGCGCGGTCGATCACTGCCTCGACCGCGGCATCGTTGTTGCGCCGGACCATCTGGTGCATCGGCCGCCCGAGCGCCTCCGAGAGCAGGCGCCCGCCGAGTTCGATCATCGTGAAGTGGCTGTACAGGCAGAGCGCACCCTTGCCGCCGGCGAGCGCGCGCTGCAAGTGCTCCAGCCCCTCCACCTCGACGATGCCGCGGGTGACCCGCGGCGGCGCGAACCAGGTCAGCGCGGTCTCGAAGACGCTGACCGCGGTCGACCGCAGGTTGCGCGCGACCAGGCGCCGTTGCGCGCGCGCATCGAGTTCCGGGAAGCACAGCGCGATGTTTGCGGCGACGATCGCACGCCGGCTGCCGGCGAGCCAGGCGAGCGGCCACGCCAGGGTCCACGCGATGCGCATCTGTACGCGATACGGCAGCCGCGCGTACAGCCGCGCGCACGCGAACAGCAGGCGCCAGCGCCAGCGCAGTCGCTCAGCGGCGATGTCGGCGTCGGACTTCATGCAGCTTGGCGTACTTCAGGAACACGTAGAAGGCGCCGACCACGCTCTGCACGAAGCCGGCGCTGCCGTCCAGGAACTGGCGCTTGAACAGATACTGGCGCAGGAAGAACCACGGCGGGTAGACGATCGCGCGCAGCAGCGGCAGGCGCGCGCCGGCGGCGAGCTTGTCGGCAACCAGGCCGCTCGAATAGGCGTTGACCTTCGCGACCTTGGTGGCGATGTCCGGCTCGCCGTCGTGGTGGAAGGCGCAGCGCAGGGTCGCGGTCGGGCCGTCCACTTCAGGCGCCGCGTGCACGGCCGATGCGCTCATGCGAAAACGCGCGCGATCGACGATGCGCAGGAAGGTGTTGAGGCGCGCCCAGCGATGCTGGTACTGCCAGAAGATCAGCTCTCGCCGCGGGATCCGCCAGCCGGCAAGGCTGGGTGCGCTGGCCATCAGCGCCACGATCTCGGCCTGGCAGTCGTCCGGCAGCCACTCGTCCGCGTCCAGCAGCAGCGCGTAGCGATGCGTCGCCTGTTCGATCGCCCATTGCTTCTGCGGCCCGTAGCCGGTGAAGGGTTTGTGCAGGATGCGGCAGCCGTGCGCGGCGGCGATCGCGAGCGTGTCGTCGCTGCTGCCCGAATCGACCAGCAGGCGCTCGTCGGCGAAGGTCACGCTGGCCAGGCAGCGCTCCAGCGTCGCCGCGTTGTTCAGCGTGGTCACGACCACCGACAGTGGCTCACGCGCGTTCATGCCTTCACCTCGCCCAAGCGTGCCTGCACGCAGGCCAGCGCGAGCAGCCAGGCGAGCACGATGCCCATGAAGCTCGAATAGAAGGCCAGATGCGTGTTCAGCGGGAACAACAGCACGCCGAGCGCGATCCACGGCGCCTGGGCGGCGGGGTCGACATCGCCGGCGCGCGCCAGCCGCCACAGCCGCAGCGCGGCCCAGCTCCACAGCAGCAGGCCGAGCGTGCCGGTTTCGGTCAACAGCTCCAGCACGATCTGGTGACCATGCGCCGCGCCGGTACCGGTCACCGGATCCACCCAGGGATCGTCGGCATCGGCATAGGCCGGATAGGCGTGACGAAAGCCGCGCACGCCGACGCCGTTGACGGGATGGTCGGCGGCCATGCGCAGGGCGGTGCGCCAGATCGGCACGCGCCCGGCGAGCGCGAGATCGTAGTCGCCGCCGAAGGCCGCGAGCGTGCGGTCGACGCGCGCGCGGAACTGTCCGGAAGCCTGGTAGGCGGCGCCCATGCCCACCGCCATCAACAGCAGTGCGGCCCCGGTCCAGGCGAGGAAGCGGCGCTTCGAACCGCCGGCCAGGCGCCAGGCCAGCGCCGCACCGACCAGCGCGTAGCTGACCCAGCCGGCGCGCGCACCCGCCAGCAGCACCACCGCCAGCAACGCCAGCCAGGCGAGCGCCAGCAGCCAGCGCGGCGCCGCCAGCAACGGCCACAACAGCAGCGGCGCGAGCGTCGGCAGCAGCGGGCCGAGTTTCAGGTCGTCGGCACCGAAGATGCCGCTCAGGCGATCCGCGTCCAGCGTGCCGCCCAGCGAATGGCCGGTCAGACCCTGCACCAGCGCGTCGAGCGTCCACAATGCCACTGGCAGCGCCGCCATCCACGCGACTCGCGTTCGCAACCAGTGTCGCGATGCGCCTTGCGCGAGCGCCAGTTCGACCAGCGCGAGCGTACCCAGTCCGAAAGCCAGCAGGCGCAGGCTGGCGAGCGTGGTCGCCCAGCTCTTGCCGGGTGCTGCCGCGTCGAACGCCGACAGCAGCGCGGCGAGCGCGTAGGCACCGAGCCCGGCCAGCAGGGCGTGGGCGGGCGCGCCGGCGAGCGCGGCGCGATCACGCACGAACAGCAAGGCGCAGAGGGCACCCGCGAGCACCGGCAACTCGGCGGCGCGCGAGAAGGGCAACAGCAGCGGCACCGCCAGCAGCAGGCCGAGCAGCGCGAGCACCGGCCGGCGCGCGGCGCGGGCGTCCACGTTCAGACGCCCTGCGCGAAGGCCGGGTCGGGCGGTGTACCGACCACCAGTTCGGAATAGACCGACAGGGTCAGCCGTTGCAGGTCCTTGACTTGCGGCACCCGCTCGACCGGCACCGGTGGCGCCGCGCGCAGCAGCGCCAGGGTGCGCGCGGTGGCGGCATCGAGGTCGCGCACCGGCACCAGGCCCGCCGGGTAGAGCTGGCGCAGCAGTTCGCCGACGCCGCCGTGGTCGTAGCCGAGCACCGGTCGCCCCACCAGCAGTGCTTCGGCGACCACCCGGCCGAAACTCTCCTGGCGCGTCGACAGTTGCAGCACGAGGTCGCTCGCCGCGTAGACATCGCGCACGTCGCCGCGCGTGGCGGTCAGCGCCACGTAGGGGAACACTCCATGCTCGCGCGCGACTTGGCGCAACTCGTCGAGATAGCCCGCACGCTTGCCCTCGGCGACGCCGAGCAGCAGCAGGCGCGCGTCCACGCCCGCCTGGCGCACGCGCGCCAGCAGTTCGATCGCGTCCGCGTGTCCCTTCAGGCGCGTGCCGCGCCCGGGCAGGGTCAGCAGGCGGCCGCCGGCGAGCGCCGGCAGCTCGTCGAAGAAGGCCCGCCGCCAGGACTCCGTGGCGCGGTGCTGCGGCGGGAATTCGGCGGGATCGGCGCCTCGCGAGATCACCCGCAGGCGCGCCGGATCCAGGCCGGGATAGTGCTGCAGCAGGAATTCGGCGGCCGTGCGCGAGACCGCGATCACCCGTTCGGCGTGGGTCATGATGCGGCTGTAGGCGGACACCGAGTTCAGCCCGTGCACGGTGCTGACCACCGCCGGGCGCGGCTTCAGGCCCACCAGCGCGAAGCGCAGCAGCCAGGCCGGCAGCCGCGAGCGCACGTGAACCACGTCGGGTTCGATCCGACGCAACTGGCTGCGCAGGCGGAACAAGGTGGCCAGCAGCGCGAGCGACTTCGAGCCGATCGCGAGCTTGATGTGCTCGCTGCCTTCCGCCTTCAGGCGCGTGACCCAGCGACCGCCGCCGGAGATGACCACCGAACGGTGCTGCGCCGCCACCAGCGCGCGCGCCACCTCCATCGTCGAGCGCTCGGCGCCACCCGGCCCGAGCGTCGGGATCAGTTGCACCACGGTCCAGCCGTGGCGCCGCGCCGAGGAACCGCCGCGGCTGCCGGAACGGCGCCGGCGCATCAGTGCCCGCGCCCGGCGCCGCCCTTGAGCGTGTAGTGCGCGCCGCAATAGGGACACTGGCTGCTGCCCTCGGTCTCCACCGGCAGGTAGACGCGCGGATGCGAGTTCCACAGGTGCATGCCCGGCATCGGGCAGGACAACGGCAGGTCGGCCGCGCTCACCTCGTAGCGGTTCTCGACATTTGGCTGGATCAGGCGGGCCTGACTGGGATCGGGACGGGGCATGGAGGGCTCGCGGGGGGCGTCGATGGGCGGAGGATAGCGGCTGCGGCCGAAGGCTCGCAGCTGCTGTTGTCGGTCGCTCACGATCACGGCGTGGCACTGGTTCGGAAGCCGGTGACCATACAGGCACGGCGCTGGCGACCACACCCGCACGCGCTTCCTCCGCATCGGCGCCGACAACCCACACCGGGTGGCCCGTCAGGGCTTGCGCCGGGTCGACTCCAGGTACTTGAAGAATTCCGAGTCCGCGCCGAGCACCAACGTGGTGTTCGCGCCCATCGCCTGGTAGCTCTCGAGCGTGCGCAGGAAGGCGTAGAACTCGGGGTCGGCGCCATAGGATTCGCCGTAGATGCGGGTGGCTTCGGCGTCGGCCTTGCCGCGGATCTCGGCGGCCTGGCGCTCGGCTTCGGAGCGGATCGTGCGCAACTCGCGCTGCATCTCGCCGAGGATCTCCTGGCTGCGGCCCTGGCCCTCGGAGCGGAAACGCTCGGCGATGGACTGGCGCTCGGAGACCATGCGGTTCTCCACCTGCGCGCGCACGCTGTCGATGTAGTTGATGCGCTTCAAGCGCACGTCCTCCAGCTTGATGCCGAGTTCCGGTGTCTGCTTGGCGGCGGCGGCGAGGATCTCCTGCTCCAGCTTCTCGCGGCCTTTCTTCGGCTTGGTCAGATCGACCTCGGGGGTCACGCCTTCCTCGTTGAGTGCCTTGGCGTCTACTGCCCAATCGGCCGAGCGCACGATTTCCTCGAGGTCGGTGCCGGAGATGATGTCGCGCACCGCCGAATCGATCACGTCGTCCAGACGCGTGCGCGCGCCCGACTCGTCGCGCACGGATTGCATGAACTTCAGCGGGTCGGTGATTCGCCAGCGCGCGGTGGTGTCGACCAGGATGAACTCGCGCCCCAGCGTCGGCACCTGCGAGACGTCGCCGTCCCAGGGCAGGATGCGCTTGTCGAAACGGCGCACGTCCTGGATGAAAGGCATCTTCCAGTGCAGGCCGGGCTCCGCGATGACCTCGCCGACCGGCTGCCCGAACTGCACGATGATCGCCTGTTCGGCCTGGTCGACCACGAAGGCGGCCGGCTTGATCACGAGGAAGCCGACGGCGGCGAGCACGATGATCAGGAACAGGCGTTTCATTGCGCGGCCTCCTGCTTGCGACCGGCCTGCACCGGCATGATCGGCAATGGCCCGGTCTGGCCCTCCTGCACCACCAGTACGCTGCCGATCTTCGGCAGCACGTTGTACAGCGATTCCAGATACATGCGCGTGCGGGTCACCTCGGGGGCGCTGCGGTACTCGGCAAGGATCGCGTTGAAGCGCGCAGTCTCGCCCTTCGCGTAGTTGATGCGTTCGGTGGCGTAGCCCTGCGCCTCGGAGAGTACCCGGTTGGCTTCGCCATGCGCCTTCGGGATCTCCTGGTTGGCCTGCTTGGTGGCCTCGTTGATCATCCGCTCGCGCTCCTGGCGCGCCTCGTTGACCTCGTTGAAGGCCGGTTGCACCGCTGCCGGCGGCACCACGTCCTGCAATTCCACGGTGACCACATGGATGCCGTTGTCGTAACTGGACATCGCTTCCTGGATCTCCGCTCGAGCGGTCGCGGCGATCGCCACACGCGCGGTGGTCAGCACTTCGCTGCCCAGGCGGTTGCCCACCACCCGGCGCATCACCGATTCGGAAATGTCTCGCAGTGTCCGGTCCGGATCGCGCTGCTGGTAGAGGTATTTCATCGGATCGGCAATGCGGTACTGCACCACCCACTCGACGTCGATGATGTTGAGGTCACCCGAGAGCATCAGCGACTCATCCGGGAAATCCTCGGTGGAATACGAGGAGCGCTCGTCTTCGCTGCCGACGGTGCGGAAGCCGAACTCCTGCTTCATGACCCGCTCGGTGGCGACCTTCTGCACGCTGTCGACGCCGAAAGGCAGCTTGAAGTGCAGGCCGGGCTCGTTGATCGCGACCACCTTGCCGAAGCGCTTGACCACCGCGCGCTCCTCGGGCTGGACCGTGTAGTAGGAGCTCAGCGCGCCCCACACGAAGAAACCGAAGACCACCACCGCCATCAGACCGTAGCCTGGCCAGCCGCTGCCGCTGGCGGCGCCCTTGCCGCCGCCACCGGAGTTCCCGCCCACCGCGGCTTTCAACAGTGCCGCCACCTTGTCGTCCTGCTCGCCCATGTCCAGCCTCCGTCGAAGCCACGCAGGCCGAGCATACGGGTGGATCAGGCGATGGCGCTGCCGCGGACCGCCGAAAGGTATGGCGCGGGTTCGCCGGGGCGGCTCAGCGTACCCGCGTCGCGCGCTGCTCGATGCCGCCCTGGTGCAGGACGACCGCGGTCACCTCGCCTTGCGCATCGCGTTCGAACGCCAGTTCAGCGTCCACGACCTTGTAGAAATACCGGTCGGCGCTGCGCGGGTAGACCGGGAACGTCGGCTGCCCCGCCAGCCTCGCCAGCCTCGCCAGCCTCGCCAGCAACTGCTGACCATCGACGCTGACCTCGAGCTCCACACCGGGCGCGAAGCGGTACTTGCCGGCCAGCGCGGCGAGCACCGTCGCATCCACTTGGATCTCCTGGCGCTGCTGGCTGAGCGCCACCGGATGCGTGCGCGGGGCCTGCTGCAACTGGCCGCCCTGCGCCAGCTCGAGCGCCTGAACCTGGCCGTCCTCGCGCAGAAAATGCAGCGCGGCATCGACCTCGCCGAGCGCGTACCAGTCCTCGCCGAGCGCATGCAACTCGAAGGCCGGCTGGCCGCTGGCCTGCGCCACCAGCAGGCCGCGCTCGCGGTAGACGCCGATGCCGAACTGCGGACCGAGCTGGTACTGGCCGAAGACCGATTCATCGACCGCGACTTCGCGTGGCTCGATCGGTGCAACCCCGAGCGCGCGCAGCGCGACATCGGTCGGATCGGAGTCGCCACTGACGAGCACGGCGACGCCCGCGCCGAGGTCGGGACGGAAGCCGACCACGCTGTGGAAACCGGCGGTGCCGCCGTTGTGCCAGTACACCGGCTGGCCGTCGGCGCGTGCGACATGCCAGACGCGGGTGATCTCGAAATCGCCGGCGGCGCCGAGCACACGCAGGTCCTCGGCCAACGTGTGCTTGAGCCCGTGCTCGTGGTGGCCGAGGTAGGCCTGCACCAGGCGACCGAGGTCGCCGGCACTGCCCCACAACGATCCAGCGCCGGCGAGCGCGTCGTCGAAGCCCCAGGCAGACACCGGCTTGCCGCCCTGGATCGCGCGGGCCGCGTTCTTGCCTGGCCGAAAACCGGTGTGGACCAGTCGCATCGGCGCAATCACGCGCTCTTCGAGCGCAGCCCGGTAGCCCGCGCCATCACGGCGACCGAGCACATAGCCGAGCAGGCCGACGCCGAAGTTCGAGTAAGTGTAGAAGCTGCCCAGTGGCTGTTGCGCGCGCGCCATCGCGAGGCCCTCGAGCAGCTTCGATTCGTCGTAACCGGCGTAGGGATCGACGGTGTTGCCGAGGTCCAGGTTCGGCGGCACCCGTGGCAGGCCGCTGCGATGGCTGGCCAGCGCTTCGAGCGTGATCCCTGCGAGCGCCGGGTTGCCGAGTCGCGCACCTTCCGGCAACAGGTCTGCAAGCGTCGAGTCGTAGCGCAGCTCGTCCGCGGCCACCGATTCGGCCAGCAGCAGGTGGGTGTAGACCTTGGTGATCGAGCCGATCTGGAACTGGCTGTCGGCATCCGGCCTGGCATCCGCGCTGCCATCGAGACTGCCGAATCCGCTGACATCGAGCTTCGCGCCGTCGATGCGGGCGAGGCTGGCGGCCGCGAGCCGGCCGCTGGTGCGTTCGGCCTCGATCCAGGTTTCGAGCGACCGCGTATCGGGCACGCCTGCGGGACTCTCTGCTGCAAGCCCGAGGCCGCAGGCGGTGGCGAGTATGGCGATCGGGTTCATGTGTCCTGCTCCTCGCTGAGTTGGGTCAATCGAACCTGGATCAGATCTGCTTGCGAGCGGAACTGGGTACGAGCGGCATAGCGGTTGACCCAGCCGATCAGCCCGCAGAAGGCGATCACGATGGCGGCGTAGATGCACTTGCCGGTCGTGATCGGGCCGGTGGAAAAGGTCAGCCCGAGCACCCCGATCGCGCACGGCGCGAGGTACCAGAGCCAGATCGCTTCGAGCATGTGCGCCTGCTCCAGCAGCGCTGCACGCTCGGCCTGCAGGTACTCGCGCAGCGACCGCGTGGGGTCGGGTCGCGGCCGCAGGCGGCGCGTGCGCCACAGCCGCAGCGGCACCCACGCTGCCCACACGGCGATCAGGCCGGCCCACGCGGCCGTCAGCCACTGCGCCTTGAGCCCGTAGCGCACCGCGACGAAGGCGAAGAAAGGCGCCACCAGCGCCGCGCACAGGGTCTCCAGCAGGTCGCGTCGCCACACCTGGGCATGCATCTCGCTTTCGCGCTTGCACACTTCCGCGAGCGCGACCTCGAAGGCTGGCGGCGCCATGCCCTGCTGCCACTGTTGCCGGATTGAATGCCAGTCCATCAAACGTGCTCCAGGAAGCGTGCCTCGAAGAGTTGCCGCAGGCGGGTCATGCGGATCGCCACCGCGTTGACGCTGAGGCCGAGCACCTCCGCAACCTGTTCGCGATCCAGGCCTTCCAGGTCGAGCAGCAGCAGCGCGCGCTGCAAGGGGTCCAGCTCGGCCAGGAAGGTCTCCAGCACCTGCAGTTCGCCGTGTGCCGCGCCGGCGTCGCCCGCCTCGGGGAGGCCGTCCAGCGTTTGCTGCTGCGGTCGCGGCCTGCGCCGGTGACTGAGCGCGGTGTTCAGCGCCACGCGATACACCCAGGTCGCCGCGCCGCTGCGGCCCTCGAAACCGCGGAATCCGCGCCACAGTTGCAGGTGCATCTCCTGCAGCAGGTCGCGCACCTCGGCGGGCTGCGCGTAGTGCCGCGCGAGTCGCTGCAGCGTGCCGTGGTTGACGCGCAGCAACTCGATGAAAGCCTGCTCGTCCGCTGGGATGCTCATGGGGGAATTCGCGGTTGCCTGCAGAGGATGGGTCGCAGCGGAGCGCCGATTCTTTCGCGCGCCATCCATCGCGATCACGACAGGCCGATGGCGCGCTCCCAAGCCGCGCGCCTGAGCCCGGCCTGACAGTCGCAGGACAACGGCTGCCGTGCGCCCGCGCGCGCACCCTCGGCGGTCGTCGCCTCGCGCTCGAGGAAGTGCCCGCGTTGATGCACGCAGGCCAGCATGCCTGTCGCTGCTACTACCGCCCGCTGTCCGACCAGCGACGCCGGCTGCGGCGCACCGACGATGATCGCCGTGCGGCGTTGCGCTTCGACCTGAGCAAGACTGTTCGTCGTCGCAGTGATCGCCGCAAGCTTGGTCGGGTGTGGGAGAAAACTCTGGGGTTCTGATGTTGCTCTCGTGGAAGCCGGTTCATCTGGAGACCGCGCGACGTCGCGGAACAGCACCGTCGCCATGAGGATGCTTGCGCGCCATGCGCGCGCCCGGCTGAACGCCCGACGGCTGCGCCGGTGAGCCGGAAATCCAACCGCTATAATGGCGGGTCCACTGCCCCCGTAGCTCAGTTGGATAGAGCGTCCCCCTCCTAAGGGGAAGGTCGCACGTTCGAATCGTGTCGGGGGCGCGCCCTTTTGACGAGGGCACGAGGGCACGAGGGCACGAGGGCACGGTAGAGCAGGAGCTGGCGAGCTCGCGCTTTTCCGTGCCCTCGTGCCCTCGTGCTCTCGTGCCCTCCTGCACCACGCAGGAGCCCCACCATGTCTCACGCAGTCCTCTCCGCGCTCGGCCTGTCGGCCGACAACAGCGGCACTTACCTCGGCAACGGCGAATGGTCGACGACCACCGATGCCGGCACCCTGACCTCCGTGAACCCGGCCACCGGCGAAGTGATCGCGCACACCTACGTGTCCAGCCGCGCCGATTACGACGTGATCATGGCGCGTGCCGAAGCCGCGTTCAAAATCTGGCGGACCACGCCGGCACCGCGTCGCGGCGAGGCGATCCGCCTGTGCGGCGAGGCGCTGCGGGCGCACAAGGACGCCCTCGGCTCGCTGGTCACGCTGGAAATGGGCAAGATCAAGCCGGAAGGCGACGGCGAAGTGCAGGAGATGATCGACATCGCCGACTTCGCGGTCGGCCTGTCGCGCCAGCTCTACGGCCTGACCATGCACTCCGAGCGCCCCGGCCACCGCATGTACGAGCAGTGGCATCCGCTCGGCATCGTCGGCGTGATCAGCGCCTTCAACTTCCCGGTCGCGGTGTGGAGCTGGAACGCCTTCCTCGCGGCGGTGTGCGGCGATATCACCATCTGGAAGCCCTCGCCGAAGACTCCACTGTGCGCGATCGCCTCGATGAAGATCTGCAATGAGGCGCTGCGCGCGGCCGGCTTCCCGGACATCTTCTTCCTGTTCAACGACAGCGGCATCGAGCTGTCGCAGGCCTTCGTCGACGACCACCGCATCCCGCTGATGAGCTTCACCGGTTCGACCGCGGTCGGCCGCACCGTAGGCGAGCGCGTCGCGCGCCGCATGGGTCGCTCCCTGCTGGAACTCGGCGGCAACAACGCGATCATCGTCGATGCGTCGGCCGACCTGAAGCTGGCGATTCCGGCCATCGTGTTCGGCGCGGTCGGCACCGCCGGCCAGCGCTGCACCACCACGCGCCGGCTGATCGTGCACCGCTCGCTCGTGGCTGACCTGACCGCCTCGCTGGTCAAGGCCTACCAGCAGGTCGAGTCGCGCATCGGCAATCCGCTGGAGAGCGGCACGCTGATGGGCCCGCTGATCGACCAGGCTTCGGTGGCGCGCTACCTGAAGGCGATCGAATCCGCCAAGGCCGCCGGCGGCAGCGTGCTGACCGGCGGCGCGGTGGTCGAGCGCAGCGGCAACTACGTGCTGCCGACGATCATCTCGGGTGTCTCGCCGGACTGCGAGGCGGTGCAGACGGAGACCTTCGCGCCGATCCTGTACGTGATGCCCTTCGACACCCTGGATGAGGCCATCGCGATCCAGAACGGTGTGCCGCAGGGCTTGTCGTCGTCGATCTTCACCACCGATCTGCGCCACGCCGAGCGCTTCCTGTCGGCGGCCGGTTCGGACTGCGGCATCGCCAACGTCAACATCGGCACCAGCGGCGCCGAGATCGGTGGCGCCTTCGGCGGCGAGAAGGAAACCGGCGGCGGCCGCGAGTCCGGGTCGGACTCGTGGAAAATCTACATGCGCCGCCAGACCAACACGATCAACTACTCCGACGCGCTGCCGCTGGCGCAGGGGATCCGCTTCGACCTGTGAGGGTCGCCGTTGTGCAGCTCACCGGGTCCGCCTCGGCCCGGGCGGCGATGGACCATCGTGACGTGGCTGGCTGCGTGGACGCCCCGATCCGGGTCGCCCGTTTCCGTCGCGGATCACCAGGCCCACGAGAACACGAAATCGCGACGGCAGCGAAGGGCTTGGTGCGCATCGCGCCATCGTCGGCGAAGATGGCGGTCGGCGGCCGGGATCTGCCTTTGCGCCACAGGATCTCTCGCCCAGTCTTTGCCACCGGATCGCCCAGCCGGGCGTGGGCGACACCGAGTTCGGCGTAGAGTGGCAGTTCGATCCGCCAGTCCTTGACCGCCGTCCGCGGCGACAGGACCGCGCGAACCCAGTCGGGAATCGCCCCGATGAGCCCGACGGGAATCTCCGGCAGACGCCGATCCGATGGAGTGAAAAAATTTGTGATCAGTGTGTCGTAAAATCAAACACTTGCGAATATGGTTGCGGAGATTTCGGGTTGCCTGGTCACGGATCCGGGCCCCTGACTGACCGTCCAGGCGAGGAAAAAGCAATTGGGTTCGGGCGAATTCACCCCGGACTTGCCGGCCCGCGTCGATGCCGACGCATGTCCGGGCCCGATCGCTTGCGCGCTCGATTCGCGGGCCGACCAGTCATGGCCGGCGTTTCATCCCTCGTGGGTCGGATCGCCCCGGTGCGCAACTCGCTGGAATCATTCGGTCTCCTCCAGACTCATGTCGCATCGGAAGAGGCGAGGCCTTGACGTGCCGGGAAGTGCCCGACATACTTTCGAGTCTGCGCGCCCGTAGCTCAGTTGGATAGAGTACCTGGCTACGAACCAGGTGGTCGGAGGTTCGAATCCTTCCGGGCGCGCCAATTCTGACAGCGATGAACGGACCGGATACGGACGTCGGTGTTCAGGCATGATCGCGGCGGCCTTGGTTTGACCGCATGCGAGTCGCGTTCTAGAGTGTTCGAGCGTGTGTGGGGCTGCAGGACGCACTCGGGGTATAGCGCAGTCTGGTAGCGCGCCAGCCTTGGGCGCTGGAAGTCGGGGGTTCGAATCCCTCTGCCCCGACCAGCCTCCCGGCAGTTCCCAGGCACGCAGTGGTGCACGCCGACGGAGTAGTTGCGGAGCGTATGCGCCCGTAGCTCAACCGGATAGAGCATCGGCCTTCTAAGCCGACGGTTGCAGGTTCGATTCCTGTCGGGCGCGCCAGTTGGTTACGGTGGTGGATGTAGCTCAGTCGGTAGAGCATCGGATTGTGATTCCGAGTGTCGCGGGTTCGAGCCCCGTCTTCCACCCCAGCCACGGTGTTTCCTGTGGGCTGTTAGCTCAATGGTAGAGCAGCTGACTCTTAATCAGTAGGTTCGGGGTTCGAGTCCCTGACAGCCCACCAAATCTCGCAGGTCCTCCGGGCGAAAGTGGCGGAATGGTAGACGCGCTGGACTTAGAATCCAGTGGGGCGACCCGTGAGAGTTCGAGTCTCTCCTTTCGCACCAGTCGCACGGCAGCCGCCCGGAGCCGCTGCGCATGTTCGTGATCCTTTGGAGGTTTCATGCAGGTTTCGGTTGAGAAGCTGGACGATTTCGCGCGTCGGCTGAAGATCAGCGTGTCCGGCGAGCGATTCCGACAGGGCATTCATGCGCGTATCCGTGAGTTGTCGAAGACGGTCCATCTGAATGGTTTTCGCCATGGCAAGGTGCCGGCACTGGTGATCGAAAAGCGCTTCGGTGCTCAGATTCGCGACGAGGTCACTCAGAACCTGATCCGCGAGACCCTCGCCGAGGCCGTGCGTGAGCAGAAGCTGCGCCCGGCGCACGTTCCGAACGTGGTCCGCGACAGCGATGTCACGAATGAGTTCGCTTACACCGCGACCTTCGACGTAATGCCGGAGTTCCCGGTGATCGAAGTGGCGGACCTGCGTGTCGTGCGCGAAGTGGCCGAAGTCACCGATGCGGACGTCGAGCGCATGATCGACACCCTGCGTCGCCAGCGCATGAGCTTCCACCCGGTCGAGCGTGCCGCTGGCGCCGGCGACTACGTCGCTTTCGAATTCGTGATCGCTGCCGGGGATCTGCGCATTCCCGAAGAGGGCGCTGAGCGCGGCCTCACGGCCATCGGTCAGAAGCAGGTGTTGCCGCAAATCGAAGAAGGCCTGGTTGGCCTCTGCGCCGAACAGTCGCGCAGCGTGCAGGCGGACTTCCCGGCGGACTATCGCGACGAACGTTTGGCCGGCAAGAGCACCAGCATAGAAATCAAGGTGTTGCGTGTAAACGAGGCCCGGTTGCCGGAGGTCGACGATGCCTTCGCAGGCAGTTTCAACATTCCCGGCGGTATCGACTCCTTCCGTCGCGAAGTACGCGCGAATCTGGAACGCGAGCTGGGCCAGGCGCTCTCTGCGCGACTGCGTGGAGTCGTCGTCGAGCAGTTGCTGACCAAATATGGCGAACTCGGCGTGCCGAACTCACTGGTGACCGAAGAAGCGCGCACACTGCAACGCCAGGCGGTCGCCGAGATGACCGAACGCGCCAAGCGCGCGGGCCAGCCGGTGCCGCCGGAGCCGGCGCTGGAGAGCCTGCGCGAAATGGCGCGCCGCCGTGTGCTCGCCGCAATGCTACTGAACGAGATCGCGACGAAGAACGGGCTGCGCCTGGATGAGGGCCGTGTCCGCACCGCGCTCGCGGCGATCGCCTCGACCTACGAGGATCCGAGCGAAGTCGTGCAGATGTACCAGCAGGACCAGCGCCTGATGAATGGCCTGCGCGCGCGCGTCATGGACGAGCAGGTGGCCGAATGGGTCGCCGGCCACTGCCAGGTGACCGAACAGTCGCGCAGCTTCCAGGAAGTGCTGCAGCCGGGCGCAAAGCCGGTGACCTGAGACCCTTGCCAGCGTGCCGCAGACGAAGGCGCGGAGCCGGCTCCGCGCCTTCGTCGTTTCCGGGGAAAGGGGCACGGGGCGCGGGAAAACTCGCGTGCCCTGGCGTTCGCGCACGCGCCACGACCGAAGCGCCACGGTCAAACTCGCGCGGGGGTCTTCCGTGCCCCCATTCCCCCGTGCCTCGCTCTTCATGGCGCGTCGCATTGAATTCCGCTATCACCGCCCTCATCCCCAGACGCCGCCTCCGGAGTACCCCATGACCGCCGATGTCCGTGCCCTGAACCTCGTTCCCATCGTTGTCGAGCAGAGCGCGCGCGGCGAGCGTGCCTACGACATCTACTCGCGATTGTTGAAGGAACGGGTGATCTTCTGCGTCGGTCCGATCGACGACTACATGGCGAATGTGATCGTCGCCCAGTTGCTGTTCCTGGAATCCGAAAATCCGGACAAGGACATCAACCTCTACATCAACAGTCCGGGCGGCATCGTCACTGCCGGCATGGCGATCTACGACACCATGCAGTTCGTGCGGCCAGCGATCAGCACCATGTGCATCGGTCAGGCGGCGAGCATGGGTGCGGTGCTGCTGGCCGCAGGCGCTCCCGGCAAGCGTCACTGCCTGCCGAACTCGCGGGTGATGATCCACCAGCCCCTGGGCGGCTTCCAGGGGCAGGCCTCGGACATCGATATTCATGCCCGTGAGATCCTGATGATGCGCGAGAAACTGAATCGCATCCTCGCCACCCACACCGGTCAACCGCTGGACCGGATCGCCCGCGACACCGATCGCGACTATTTCCTGTCGGCCGAGGATTCGAAGGCCTACGGACTCGTCGACCAGGTGCTCGACCGCCGTACCGAGGCCACGATCAAGTCCGTCTGACGTGCTTTCCGAGGCGGATCGTAACGTCGCAAGGAGCGCCAAAAGTGCTCCGAAAACCCTGTGTTATGCTCGGGTCGAACCGCGTCCCGAGGGTGCTTCATTGTTGAGGTTCACG
The DNA here is from genome assembly GCA_019187485.1 of Lysobacterales bacterium. Classification (GTDB taxonomy): domain Bacteria; phylum Pseudomonadota; class Gammaproteobacteria; order Xanthomonadales; family SZUA-5; genus JADKFD01. Next base: position 23,241 of record JABAQR010000010.1, read on the forward strand.
CATGTCCGATGATCGCCAGCACCGCTCCGGAGATGGCGGCAAGGTGCTGTACTGCTCCTTCTGCGGAAAGAGCCAGCACGAAGTCCGCAAGCTGATCGCCGGCCCGAGCGTGTTCATCTGCGACGAGTGCGTCGAGCTGTGCAACGACATCATTCGCGAGGAACTCGAGGACAAGGCGCAGTCCGGCCGCAGCAGCTTGCCGAAGCCGCGCGAGATCCTCGAAGTCCTCGACCAGTACGTGATCGGCCAGCAGCGCGCCAAGAAGATTCTGTCGGTCGCGGTGCACAACCACTACAAGCGACTGGAGTCACGCCAGCGCGGCGACGATGTCGAACTCGCGAAGAGCAACATCTTGCTGATCGGCCCCACCGGATCCGGCAAGACCCTGCTCGCCGAGACCCTCGCGCGGCTGCTCAACGTGCCGTTCACGATCGCCGACGCGACCACCCTGACCGAAGCCGGTTATGTGGGCGAGGACGTCGAGAACATCATCCAGAAGCTGCTCCAGAAGTGCGATTACGAGGTCGACAAGGCCCAGACCGGCATCGTCTACATCGACGAGATCGACAAGATCTCGCGCAAGAGCGAGAACCCGTCGATCACCCGCGACGTGTCGGGCGAGGGCGTGCAGCAGGCGCTGCTCAAGCTGATCGAAGGCACGATCGCCTCGGTGCCGCCGCAGGGTGGTCGCAAGCACCCGCAGCAGGAATTCCTGCAGGTCGACACGCGCAACATCCTGTTCATCTGCGGCGGTGCTTTTGCCGGCCTCGAGAAGATCATCCAGGCGCGCTCTACGTCCACCGGCATCGGTTTTTCGGCCGATATCAAGTCCGCCCAGGCCAAGCGCAACGTCGGCCAGGTGCTGCTCGACGTCGAGCCCGAGGACCTGATCCGCTTCGGCCTGATCCCCGAGTTCGTCGGCCGCCTGCCGGTGGTCGCCACCCTCGAGGAACTCGACGAGTCGGCCCTGGTGCGGATCCTGTCCGAGCCCAAGAACGCGCTGGTCAAGCAGTTCAAGCGGCTGTTCGACATGGAGGGCGTGGACCTCGAGTTCCGCCCGGACGCGCTCGCCGCGATCGCCCGCAAGGCGCTCGAACGCCGCACCGGTGCGCGTGGCCTGCGCACCATCGTCGAGCAGGTGCTGCTCGACACCATGTACGACCTGCCCTCGATGACCAACGTTTCGAAGATCGTCGTCGATGAGGCGGTCATCAATGGCAATGCCGAGCCCTACCTGATCTACGAAGGCAACGTCCAGGCACGGGCGGCGCATCAGTAGGCTGATCGCTTGCCCCGGACGGGGTGCGGGGCGCGAACGACTTTCCTGACCACTGGAAGAAGCCCGCCGCGCATGCCGGCCGGGTCGACGATCAGCAGTTCGTCGGCCGTCCCCGCTGCAATCGCACGTCCGCCGCCACGCTTGCAATCGCCAACCTCCACCCCAATTCTCGCCCCCATAGCGGACCGCAGCCGTCCGAACTGGAGTTCATGATGTCCGCATCCACGCGACTGGAATTCGGTCTTGGCGAGCGCTCGCTACCGATCCTGCCGTTGCGCGACGTGGTCGTGTATCCACACATGGTGATTCCGCTGTTCGTCGGTCGCGAGCGCTCGATGCGGGCGCTGGAATTCGCGATGGATGTAGACAAGCAGATTCTGCTGGTCAGTCAGCGGGCGCCGGAGACCGACGACCCGAAGCCTGCCGAGATGTACGAGGTCGGCACTCAGGCTTCGGTCTTGCAACTGTTGAAACTGCCGGACGGCACCATCAAGCTGCTGGTCGAAGGTCAGCGGCGCGTCGCCGTCACCCGGGTCTCCGAGAGCGAAGGCGTGTTCCGCGCGGTGCCCGTGGAGATCGAGTCCACGTTGGATCGCGATCCGCGCGAGGTCGAGGTGCTCTCGCGCACCCTGCTTGCGCAGTTCGAGCAACTGGTCAAGCTCAATCGCAAGATCCCGCCCGAGTTGCTGTCCACACTGGGCGCCATCGACGATCCCAGCCGTTTCGCCGACACCATCGCCGCGCACCTGACGATCAAACTGGCCGACAAGCAGGAGTTGCTGGAAACCGCCGGTGTGGGCGTGCGCCTGGAGAAGCTGATCGCCGCTGTCGATGGCGAGATTGACGTGTTGCAGATCGAGAAGCGCATTCGCGGGCGCGTCAAGACGCAGATGGAGAAGAGCCAGCGCGAGTACTACCTGAATGAGCAGATGAAGGCGATCCAGAAGGAACTCGGGGAGCTCGACGAGGCGCCCAGCGAGATGGACGAGCTGGCGCGCCGCATCGAGAAGGCCGGGATGCCCAAGGAGGTCGTCGCCAAGGCGCGCACCGAGCTCAACAGGTTGAAGATGATGTCGCCGATGTCGGCTGAGGCCACGGTCGTGCGCAACTACATCGACTGGCTGACCAATGTGCCGTGGAGCGAGCGCTCGCGCATCCGCAAGAATCTGATTGAGGCCAAGCGCGTGCTCGATGAGGACCACTACGGCCTCGAGAAGGTCAAGGAGCGCATCCTGGAATATCTGGCGGTGCAACAGCGTGTGAAGCAGATGAAGGCGCCGATCCTGTGTCTGGTGGGGCCGCCGGGTGTCGGCAAGACCTCGCTCGGGCAGTCGATCGCGCGCGCCACCGGACGCAAGTTCGTGCGCATGTCGCTCGGCGGCGTGCGCGACGAGGCCGAGATCCGTGGTCATCGACGCACGTACATCGGATCCCTGCCTGGTCGCATCGTCCAGAACCTCTCGAAGGTGAAGACCAAGAATCCGCTGTTCATGCTCGACGAACTCGACAAGATGTCGATGGACTTCCGCGGTGACCCGTCCTCTGCACTGCTCGAAGTGCTCGATCCCGAGCAGAACCACAGCTTCAACGATCACTATCTGGAGGTCGACCTCGACCTGTCGGAGACCATGTTCATCGGCACCGCGAATTCGCTCAATATTCCGGCGCCGCTGCTCGATCGCATGGAGGTGATCCGCATCCCTGGGTACACCGAGGACGAGAAGGTCGCGATCGCGAAGAAATACCTGCTGCCCAAGCAGATCAAGGCGAATGGCCTGAAGTCCGAGGAGATCTCGGTGGCCGAGGGCGTGATCGTCGACATGATCCGCTACTACACGCGCGAAGCCGGCGTGCGCAACCTCGAGCGCGAGATCAGCAAGATCTGCCGCAAGGTGGTCAAGGAACTGGCGCTCAAGCAGGGTAGGGCGCGGACGAAGGCGAAGAAGGCCGGCAAGCCTCTGGGAGTTGCGTCTATGCGTGCCTCCGAGTCCGGCAAGGCCTCGCGCGCGGTTGCGATCACCCCTCGCAACCTCGACAAGTTCCTTGGCGTGCGTCGCTTCCAGTATGGCCAGGCTGAAGAAAAGGACGAGGTCGCCTTGGTCACTGGCCTGGCATGGACCGAGGTTGGCGGCGACATCCTCAGCATCGAAGCGACCATCGTTCCGGGCAAGGGCAAGCTGATCCAGACCGGACAGTTGGGCGAGGTGATGCAGGAATCGGTGCAGGCCGCGCTCTCGGTGGTGCGCAGCCGCAGTCAGTCGCTCGGCATCGATCCCGAGTTCCATCAAAAATGGGATATCCACGTGCATGTACCCGAGGGCGCCACGCCGAAAGACGGGCCGAGCGCTGGTATTGGCATGTGCACCGCGCTGGTCTCGGCGCTGACGAAGATCCCGGTGCGCTCGGCGGTGGCGATGACCGGGGAAATCACGTTGCGCGGACGGGTGCTGCCGATCGGCGGCCTGAAGGAAAAACTGCTGGCGGCACATCGTGGCGGCATCCGCACGGTGATCATCCCGGACGACAATCGCAAGGATCTCGCGGACATTCCACACAACGTCACCGGCGATCTCGACATCCGCCCGGTCAAGTGGATCGACGAGGTGCTCGATATCGCACTGGTACGTTCGCCGCTGCCGGCTTCCGAAGCGGTCCTGCCGAAGGCGGACGAAGCCTCCCAGGCAGCGGTTCCAGAGGTCGCCAAGACCCCTGGCGTGGTTCGTCATTGAACCAGGCCTGGAGTTGCGTTTCGCTTTGTTGCGTGGCCATTTCTCGCCTGATATAAAGCGCCAGCGCCGACTGCTGCACCCCTTCCCGCGCCGGGTCTGCGCGCCGGTACGGGCGGTCGGATCAGCCGAACGACCACACCTCAACACCATGATCGGCAGCCACTGTCGGCTACCGATGTCCAAGGGAGTTTCACCGTATGAAGAAGACTGACGTCATCAACGCGGTCGCTGACGCCGCCGATCTCAGCAAGACTGACGCTGGCCGTGCGCTCGACGCGTTCATCAACGTCGTCACCAAGGCGCTGAAGTCCGGCGACAGCGTGACGCTGACTGGTTTCGGCACCTTCGCCGTGCGCAAGCGCGCCGCGCGCCAGGGCCGCAATCCGCAGACCGGCGCGACCATCAAGATCAAGGCCTCGAAAAACCCCGGGTTCAAGGCTGGAAAGGCCCTCAAGGATGCGGTAAACTGACGGGCTCGTCTGCTGGGTGCTTAGCTCAGCGGTAGAGCGTCGCCCTTACAAGGCGAGGGTCGGGGGTTCGAAACCCTCAGCACCCACCAAGTTTCACTGGAGCGGTAGTTCAGTCGGTTAGAATACCGGCCTGTCACGCCGGGGGTCGCGGGTTCGAGCCCCGTCCGCTCCGCCAATTCCGACACGGGCGCCCTCGCGGCGCCCGTGTCGTTTCCGGGCAGCATGTTCGTCTGCTGGCCCATCACCGTCACATCGGATTCGGAACATGCTGCAGACGATCCGCGAGAAGCTCTCCGGCTGGATACTTATTCTCATCATGGGCATGCTGTTGGTGCCATTCGCCCTGTTCGGCATCAACAACTATTTCCAGGCGCAGGTCGAGAACTTCGTCGCCAAAGTCAACGAGACGGAGATCACGCAGCAGCAGTTGCAGGAGCGACTGGACCTCCAGCGTCGGCAGATGCGTCAGATGCTGGGCGAGGACGCCGACATCGGTTTCGTCGATACCGTCGACAACAAACGGCGCGTGCTCGATGCGTTGATCGACGAAGAACTGCGTTATCAGGATGCGCGCGCCGCCGGCATCGAGGTGCCGGCCGCCAAGCTGCAAGCGGAGATCCTCGCGATCGACGCCTTCAAACCCGGCGGCAGCTTTGATCAGGATACCTACGTCGCGGTGCTGCGCAACATGAGCATGACGCCTGCGATGTTCCAGCAGCGCGTGCTGCGTGATCTCTCCGCGCGCGAGATCGTGATGCGGCTCAACGACAGCGCTTTCGTTACCGAGGGCGAGATCGATGCCTGGCTACGCCTGCAGAACCAGACGCGCAGTTACGCCACGGTACGTTTGCGTGCGGCGGATGAAACGGTGCCGGCGCCGAGTGAGGATGAGATCGTCAAGGACTACGAGGCGCGCAAGGACGCGTTGAAAACGCCGGAGATGGTGACGCTTGAATATGTCGAGCTGAAGGCCGACGCGATTGAGGTTGCAACGCCTTCCGAGGAAGATCTCAAGGTACGCTATGAGGATTTGAAGGACCGCTACGTGGTTCCGGAACAACGACTGGCCAGCCACATCTTGGTCGAAGTTTCCGCGGATGCCGATGCCGATGCGCAGAAGGCGGCGCTGACGAAAGCCGAGCAGTTGCTCAAGCAGATCAGGGACGGTAAGGATTTTGCCGAAGTCGCGAAGGCAAATTCGGACGATATTGGTTCGAAGGAGCAGGGCGGCGACCTTGGCTGGGTGGAAAAGGGCGCGAATGACCCGGCCTTCGATGAGGCACTGTTCAAGTTGGGGGTGGGGCAGATCGGTGAGCCCGTGCTCGGTGCGAGCGGCTACCACCTGATTCAGTTGCGCGAGGTACGGCCCGAGAGCCGACGTCCTTTCGAAGAGGTGCGTGCGGAGATCGAAAGCGAATACCGCCGCGACGAGCAGGAAAGCCGCTACAACGATCTCGCCGGCCGCCTGGTCGACGAAATCCACCGCGATCCGCAGTCGCTCGCAGGCCCGGCAGAGAAACTTGGTATCGAACTCAAGCGCAGTGCTCCGTTCGCACGCACCGGTGGTGCCGACATCGCAGCCAACCCGGGCGTGCTCGAGCAGGCGTTCTCGGAGATGGTGTTGGAGCGTGGTCAGACCAGCGACCTGATCGACATCGCCAAGAACCATGTGGTCGCGATCCGTGTTGCCGAGCGTATCGCACCGGAGCCGCGCACACTCGAGCAGGTGCGACCGGAGGTCGAGGCGAAGCTGCGCCTGGAAGCGCAGCGCAAGCAACTCGCCGAAAAGGTCGGTGCGCTGGAGGCGCGCATGCTCGCCGGTGAGTCGCTGGAGGTGATCGCCAAGGAATTGGGCAAGACGCCAGAGTTGGCCGATGCAGTGGTGCGAACCGCCGGCAACCAGGATCCGCGCGTGTTGGACCAGGTCTTCAAACTGCCGCGTCCGGCGGTCGGCGCGCCATTGCGCAAGGCCCTCGAACTGGTTGGCGATGAACGCGCGCTGGTGGAGTTGAGCGCGGTCGTCGACGGCGATCCCAAGGCAGCCGAGAAGGAAGCCCGAGATGCCGCGCGCACCCAATTGGTCGCGCAGTGGCGCGAATCCGAGACTCGCGCCTACGTGGCCGCACTGCGCAAGCAGGCGCAGGTCACGGTGGCCGAGGATCGGCTGTAGGAACAGGAGCAGGGGTACGCGAAACGGAACACGGGGTACGGAGAAGCGGTCCCCGTCTGCTTGTGCGCAGGACCACGAACCGACCCGCTTGCGGCCGCGCAGGCCGCAGGCAAACCCCTTGCGTACTCCGTACCCGTGCCTCAGCCCGCCAGCTCACCCATGCCGACGTGGCTGTAGCCGCCGTCCACGTACAACACTTCGCCGGTGATGCCGGCCGCGAGGTCCGAGCACAGGAAGGCGGCGGCGTTGCCGACGTCTTCGGTGCTGACGCTGCGGCGCAGCGGTGCGACTTTCTCGACGTGATCGAGCATCTTGCGGAAGTTGCCGATGCCGGCGGCGGCGAGGGTTTTGATCGGTCCCGCCGAGATGGCGTTGACGCGCGTGCCCTCGGGACCCAAGTCCTGCGCCAAGTAGCGCACGCAAGCTTCGAGCGAGGCCTTGGCGAGACCCATTACGTTGTAGTGCGGCATCGAGCGTACCGCACCCAGATAACTCAGAGTCAGCAAGGCGCCGTGTCTACCCTGCATCAGTGCGCGCCCACCCTTGGCCAATGCGGCCAGACTGTAGCTGCTGATCTCGTGCGCGGTGTTGAAACCATCGCGTGTGATCGCGTCGACGAAGCGCCCCTGGATCTGCTCTCTCGGCGCGTAGGCGATCGAGTGCACGAGGATGTCGAGCCCATCCCAGGACTCACCGAGTTGCGCGTACATGCGATCGACGTCGCCGTCGACGGCGACGTCGCAGGCGAGCACCGGGCCACCACCGAACTCCGCCGCGGCGGCATCGACGCGTTCTCTCAGGCGCTCGTTCTGGTAGCTGAAGGCGAGCGCGGCGCCTTCACGGTACATCGCCGCAGCGATGCCCCAGGCGATCGATCGCTGAGAGGCAATGCCGGTGATGAGGGCGCGCTTGCCGGCGAGGAATCCCATGCAGTGTGGCTCCGGTGATGGTTTTCGTGTACCGCGCCGCAGGAAGCGCGCACTCAGGAACTGCTGCCCCGCAACTGTACAGTTTGACCGATGCGCAGCACGCTGTGCTTGTTGAGTTTGTTCCAGCGCATCAGGTCTGCCAGCCCGACACGATAGCGCCGGCTGATGGTCCAAAGCGAGTCGCCGGAGCTCACCCGGTGGATACGCGCGTCCACGACCGCGGCCGGCATCTGGTGGGCGTGCGCACGCGCCTGCGCCACCGGCAATGCGCCGCTCGCGAGTAGATGGTTGGCGACCAGGGCCGCGGAGCGCGGCAGCAGCAGGCTGCTTCCGGCGTCGCTGGCGCCGCGCGTATAGGCGCGCTGGTTCCAATGGCGCAGGTCGGTCTCGGCAATGCCTATGGTGGCGGCGAGCGTGCGCGGGTTCACCGGGTGCGGAGTCGTCACCGCGACCAAGCGAGCGTCTGCCGAGAGCGGTGGCAGTTGCACACCGAAGCGCGCCGGCTCACCGAGCAAGCAGCTCAGTGCCTTGATCTTGTCGACGTACTCGCGCGTGATCCGCGGCAGGCCAAGGGCATCGAGGTCGTCCAGACGTTCATGCTCGTGTCCTGCGAGCGCCTTGCGCAAGCGGTAGGCGCCGGCGTTGTAGGCCGCGAACATCAACTTGGGGCGTGCCGAGAAGGCTTCGCTGTGTAGCTTCAACAGGCTCAGCGCCGCATCGGTGGAGCGCTGCAAATCGACGCGGTCGTCGCCGGCGCCGCGCGCGACGAGCCCGAAACGGCGTGCGGTATCCGGCATCAGTTGCCACATGCCCAGCGCGCCGGCGGGGCCGCGCGCATCGGCACGGTAGTGGCTCTCCACATAGGGAACGAGCATGATTTCCGACGGCAGGCCTCGCTGTTCGGCATGCGTCAGCACATAGTCCATTGCCGGCAGCATCGGCTGCAGCGTGGCGCCGAAGCGCCCGGGCTTCGGTGCGTAGCGTCGGATCCAGCGCTCCACATTGGCGGTTGGTTGGCACGGCTGCCAATGGCGGCCGGCCGTGAAACGCTGCCAGAGATCCGGCACCGGCAACAACGTGGGCGCCGGTGGTACGGGTACCAGGCTGATCCGGCGAGCCGGCGGTGGCGCCGGCGGCAGCGCCGCGACGTGCGTCGACACCGGCGGTTGCATGGCGCAACCCGAGAGCAGAGTCGCCAGCGCGCACAGCATGCGTCGAGTGGGCTGCGCGTCGGGACGATCCGACCCGCGAAGGGCAAAACGCCGAACATGGATGACCGGCCCGCAAATCGAGCGCGCATGCGCTCGATTTGGCGAAGCCGAGTCTGGACACGCGCCGGACTCGGCGTGGGCTGGCGAGTCCAGGATGGACTCGTCCAGACCCAACAGGATCCTTCCTAGTCGCAAGCGGCTCAGCACGTGTTCTTCCACGAGCGTAGCGCGGCGAATACATCAGCGCGCCGCACCAAGTCGGATCCGGTTTGGCGGCGCGCCGCCGCCACCACCTCGGGTGCATCGCAGCGCAGGAATGGGTTGCACATCCGCTCCAGCCCGATGCGCGTCGGCACGCTCGGCTGACCCAGATCCCGCAAGGCGCGCACGACCGCCACGCGCGCCGCAAGCGCGGCGTTTTCCGGATCGACCATGCGCGCGAAGCGTGCGTTGGCGAGCGTGTACTCGTGCGCACAATAGACCTCGGTGTCCTCCGGCAGCGCGGCCATGCGGTCGAGTGCGACCAACATCTGCGCAGGTGAGCCCTCGAACACGCGTCCACAGCCCAGACCGAATAGCACGTCGCCGCAATACAGTTGTTTGCCGCAGCGGTAGACGATGTGCGAGCGCGTATGGCCAGGTGTCGCCATCACCTCGAAATTGCAGCCTCCGATGGACAGGTGATCGCCTTCGCCGACAACCTCGTTCACGCAGGCGATGCGTGGATCCCGCGGGCCGATCCGACGCGCCTGCGGATGGCGCGCGGATAGTGCGGCGAGCCCGCCGATGTGATCCGGGTGGTGGTGTGTGACCAGCATCGCCAGCAGACGGCTGCCACGCGTCGCCAGGTGGCGCTCCACGACGGTGGAGTCGCCCGGGTCGACGACAACCGTGCCCTCGGTGCTGTCGAGCGCGAAGATGTAGTTGTCGACGAAAGCGGGCAGCAGACTGACTTGCATCGATGGCGCGGCGACGGACGATTGGGTGCGATGAAACGGACCGCGCCGTATCGCAGCAGGCGATGGCGGGGCGGGAAATGGTCGCAGAGGAGGCACAATCGGTCAATTCGCGGGCAGTCATCGGGTCGGCGTTGTTTTTCGAGTTGCGCAGTACGCGACGTGCGTCCGTCGCGACGTTGGCTGAGCGCCCCGGCGGATACGCGGTTGCTCCGGATTGTGCGGTCACGGAATTGCCAGCCCGTGCGTGCGGGTCGAGGCTCCGGTCGTTATGCTGTGGCTCCGTCTGCCCGTCCGCCGTGATGTCCGATACGTCTGTCCTGCGTAAGCAAGACCTCTGGATGCCTGCGGTCGAACGCGTCTGCGCGACGCTGGTGGAGGAGTACTGGCGTGCCCATCCGGGGCTGGCCCTGTGCATTGGAAGCGGTGCGACGGGAACCATCGAGCGGCCCGGACGCACACGTTTCGATCTGTTCCGCGATCCCTGCAGCGGCGATTGCAGCGGACCGTTGCGCGCGCGCACTCCACATTTGCCGATCGTCGATGGCGCGCTCGCTCTGGTGTTGCTGGATCGGCTCGCCCTGTCGGCGAGCGAGCTGCACGCGCTGCTGCGCGAGGTGCTGCGGGTGCTCGCCGAAGACGGTCGCGTGCTGCTGCTCGACTACAACCCCTGGGGCTGGATCGGCTGGCGGCGGCGTTGGGGAGGAGAACGCCTCGCGCTTGCCGGCACACCTGTGGCGCGCTGCCTGCGCCACGTCGGTTTCGAGGACATCGAAACCGTAGGCGCCCTGCGTTTGCCGCCGCTGCCGCATGCTTTCTTGCAACACTTTCCCGGGATCATGAAGCGCGGCGCCGGGTGGCCCTGGCCGGTCAGCGTGCAAGCGGTCGGCGCGCGCAAACGCAGCAGCAACGTGATCGCGATTCCCTGCGCGCGTGATCGCCGGCGCACACTGGTTGCGGCGCCCGAGGGCATGCGACGTGCCGGCTGAGGAGGTGGTGGTCTGGACCGACGGCGCTTGTTCGGGCAATCCTGGGCCGGGTGCATGGGGCGCGTTGCTGTTGTTCCGCGGGCGCGAGCGCGAGCTGTGCGGCTACGATCCGCAGACCACCAACAACCGCATGGAACTGATGGGCGCGATCGCCGCGCTCGAAGCGCTGACGCGCGCCTGCGATGTCGTGCTGCACACCGATTCCCAGTACGTCTGCAAGGGCGTCGAACAGTGGCTGCCGCAGTGGCTTCGACGCGACTGGAAGACCGCCGCAGGCAAGCCGGTGCTGAATCGCGACTTGTGGGAACGTCTGGCGGCGCAGTGCGCACGCCACCGGGTGCATTGGCGTTGGGTGCGCGGCCACAGCGGGGTCGTGTTGAACGAGCGCGTCGATCAGTTGGCGCGCGCCTGCATTGCGCGCCATCGCGGTGACGGGTGCGGGGGTGCTGCGTGAGGCAGGTTGCGCTCGATACCGAGACCACCGGCATGGACGTCACCTGCGGCCACCGCGTCATCGAGATCGGCTGCGTGGAGATCGTCCAGCGTACGCTCACCGGCCGCCGTTTCCACAGCTATCTGAACCCACAGCGCGAGAGCGAGACCGGTGCGCTCCAAGTTCACGGGCTGACCCAGGACTTCCTCGCCGACAAGCCCTTGTTCGCCGATATCGCCGACGAGTTCCTGGACTTCGTGGATGGCGCCGAGCTGCTCATCCACAACGCCAGCTTCGACCTCGGTTTCCTCGACCACGAGTTGTGTCTGGCCGGGCGTGCGTATCCGCTCGATCAGGGTCGCGCGGTGATCGACACGCTCAAGCTTGCGCGCGAGCTGCATCCTGGCCAGCGCAATTCGCTGGACGCGCTGTGCAAGCGTTACCAGGTCGATCACTCGGCGCGCAGTTACCACGGCGCCTTGCTGGATGCGCGCCTGCTCGCCGAGGTCTACCTGGCAATGACTGCGGGCCAGGGCAGTCTGGCGCTAGACGTCGCCGCCGGCGTCGCCCACGGTCCCGCGTGCGAGGATCTGGGCGCGGCGCGGATCCCGCGTCGCATCGCCAACGCCGCCGAATGCGCACTGCACGACGAGCGGGTGGCCGCGCTCGAACGCAAGTCCGGCGCGCCTTCGCTGTGGCGCCAGTGGATCGAGCGGAGCGAGATCGGGTAGCGTCGCACCGGGCGTGACTCCGCACAAACGCCGATGGCAGAATGCCGAAAGCCTGATCGCCGACCGGGGAGTTCCTGAGATGGTGCCAACGCAGTTCGTCGGGCGGTTGTGGAACTCCAGGCTGGGCACGCACCTTCGCGCACCGGTTCTCTGGGCAGTGCTGGCGATGCTGGCCGTGCAGGCACCGGTGGGAGCGGCCGGTGCGGTCGGCGAAATTTTCGCGCACAAGCATCTGGGTCCTGCGAGTTGTGCCAGTTCCACCTGTCACGGTGCGAACCAGCGCGCGAGCAAGGCGCGCATCGAAATGAACGAATACAGCCTGTGGCAGCAGAAGGATCCACATGCGAGTTCCTGGGTCACGCTCGGCAGCGCCGAATCCCGGAAGATCGGCGCCAAGCTCGGCATTGGCGATCCGCGTGAAGCGGGCATCTGCCTGGACTGCCACATCGACCACCCGCCCGAGGCGCAGCGCGGCGAGAAGTTCATGTTCTCCGATGGCGTCGGCTGCGAAGCCTGCCATGGCGGCGCCGAGCGCTGGATCGCCACTCACGACGACGACCAGCGCAAGCGCACCGAGACGCTCGCCGAGGGTCTGTACCCGACCGAACGACCGGTGGCGCGTGCGCGCCTGTGCCTGTCCTGTCACATGGGTACACGCGAGCGCATGATCACCCACCGCATCATGGGCGCAGGTCACCCGCGGCTCTCCTTCGAACTCGATACCTTCACCTGGCTCAATCCGCACTACACCATCGATGCCGACTACGTGCAGCGCAAGGGCGAATTCAACGGCGCCCGCGACTGGGCGATCGGGCAGGGCGTGTCCGCGATCAATCTGCTCGACATCCTGACCGACGAAGGCAAGGGCTGGGCCGGCATCTTTCCGGAACTGGTGCTGTTCGACTGTCACGCCTGCCACAAGCCGATGAGCGGTCGCACCTGGGGAACTCGACCCGGCACCGGGCTTGGCCCGGGCGTGGTCCGTCTCAACGACGCCAATCTGGTGATGTTCCGGCACGTGCTGGGTATCGTCGATCAGGCTGCGGCGAACGATGTGCTCGCCGCCACCCGCGCCCTGCATCAGGCCACGCTGATCTCGCGCGAACAGACTTTCGGCGCTGCGCGTGCGCTGAAGGCCAAGGTCGAGGCGCAACTCGACAAGGTGGCCGCGCACGCCTTCGGTCCCGAGACCCTCGGTCAGGTGCTTGCCAGCCTGCTTCGCGATGCCGAGAAGGGCGAGTTCCGCGACTTCGCGGCGGCCGAGCAGGCGGCGCTGGCGGCGCAGTCGGTGGTGGCTGCCTTCCAGGCGGCAAAGCAATTGAGCGAGTCCGACGTGCCAGCACTCAATGCCGGGGTCGACCGGGTCTACGCGGCGGTCGAGAAGGAAGACGCCTTCGACCGGACTCGTTTCGTCGAGGCACTGCGCTCGCTGCGCGCCGCCGCTCCCTGAACCCCCGGCTTGGCGGTGCCGGCGCGGTGCTGACAACGTCTCCCGCGCACGCCGTCCTTGCGGCCGACCGCCGCGGGCGAGTCTAATCGCAGGCACTGCCGACGAATTCCTGCCGATGGCCGAACTGCCGCAAGTCCCGGGCTACAAGCTGCTGAAGGTGCTCAAACAGAGCAAGCGCTCGCGCACCTTCCTGGCCGAGCAGCAGTCGCTCGCGCGCCAGGTCGCGCTCAAGGTGCTGAGCGAGGAGTTCTTCGACGATCCGGCGCTGCGCCAGCGCTTCGTCGACGAAGGCAAGAGCGCCGCGAGGCTCAACCATCCGCATGTACTGGCCGTGTTCGATATCGGTTCCGCCGGTGGCTTCCCCTTCATCGCCACCGAGTTCGTGCCCGGCGGCACCCTGCGCGAGCGCATGCAGCAGCCGATGGCGCCGGTGGAGGCACTGCGCATTGTCCGCGATCTCGCGAGTGCGCTCGAGTACGCGCACTCGCAGGGCGTGATCCACCGCGACATCAAACCCTCCAACATCATGTTCCGCGCCGACGGCGCGGCGGTGCTTGGCGATCTCGGGATCCTCAAGGCTCAATCGGGGGGGGCGTCGATGCAGATCGGCAGCCCGCACTACATGAGCCCGGAGCAGATCGAGGGCGAAATCGGCGACGGCCGCGCGGACCTCTACAGCCTCGGCATCGTGCTCTACGAGATGCTCACGGGGCGGCCACCTTTCGACGCCGAAGACCCCTTCGTCGTGATCGGCAAACACCTCAGCGAGAAGGTGCCGAAGCTACCCGAAGCGCTCGCGCTCTATCAGTCGTTGATCGACCGCACCCTCGCGAAGAAGCCGGAAGCACGTTTCGCCACCGCGCGCGAGCTGGTGCTTGCGCTGGACAACTACATCGAGCCCAAAACGATTCGCGAACCACGGCTGGAGAGCTTGCGTTCGGCAACCAAGCCAGTTTTCGCACCGATGGAGACGCTCGACCTGACCGGGCCGGCGACCGTGGTCCAGCCGGCTGTAGTCGCGCCGATCAAGGCCACCGCGCCGGATCCTGTCGCCGAACAGCCGCGAGCCAAACCCATTCCCGCGACGGTTCCCGTGGCGGTTGCACGCAAGAGCAATCCGTTGAAGGCGGTGTTGCGCATCGGGCTGGTATTGGCGGTGCTGGTGGCGATCATCTACGGTCTCGTGCGCCTGTTCTCCAGTGAGGCACAGCCGCCGCAGTCGACCGCGCCCGCCATCGCCGCGCAGCTGGGCGGTACCCAGTCGATGGCAGAAACCGAGCTGAAGGCTGCAGAAGCTCTGATCGAGGCCGGGGCCTTCTTCGCTCCCGCCGCCGACAACGCCTGGAAACGCATCGAGGCGGCGAGCGCCGCACAGGCGTCCGGGGCGCGCCTGAACAAGATTCGCCTGCGCCTGGGTCAGCGCGTTGCCGAGCGGGTGCTGGCGCTGCGCAAGCAGGGCGACAAAGGCAGCGCCGACGCCTTGCTCAAGGAGGCGCGCGCGCGCCTGCCGGGAGATTCGACGCTGGCTTCGCTGTAGGCATGGCCGTGAACGGTCGGTGCGTCTGACGAGCCCGGGATCCTCGGATCGTGGGCCGCCGCCCCGTGCGGATTTGCGCCCGGTGGCCGGTGCCGATATCGATCAGGTCTGAACGAGTTCCACTCTGTGCCCGGTCGTGCCGGATCGAGCGTTCGCGTGTCTTGGGCACGGGCCGACCGTCGATGGCCAGCCGGTCTCGCATCTCTCAGGACTCTGGCCGGTCCGCCATCGAACTCAAACGCACTTGACCAGCAGCACGGTGATGTTGTCCGAGCCGCCGTGATCGAGCGCCGCGAGGATCAAGTGATCCACGGTTTCCTGCGCGGACAGTCCGCGGCCCAGGATCTCGCTGATCAGCGCATCGTCGACTTCCTCAGTAAGGCCGTCGGAGCAAAGCAGCAGGCACTGACCGCTCTGCAGCGTGCCGCGCAGGGTTTCGATTTTCAACTGGTCCGGCATGGTCACGCCGAGCGCCTGGGTGACCACATTGCGATGCGGATGCGTGCGCGCCTGTGCCGGGCTGATCGCGCCCTGGTCGATCAGTTCCTGCACATAGGAGTGGTCCTGAGAGATCTGACGCAGTCCACCTTCCTTCCACAGATAGACGCGGCTGTCGCCGACCCAGGCGACCTCGTAGTCGTGGCCGCGCACACGGACCGCGACCACAGTGGTACCCATCGGCCGCTCGCTGCGCTTCTCGTTCGAGTGGCGGATGATTTCCTCGTCGGCCGACTGGATCGCCGGCGCCAATGCCAGGCCTTTGGTGACTTCGCGGATGACGACGTCCCGTGCAAGGGCGCTGGCGACCTCGCCGTGCTCATGACCGCCCATGCCGTCGGCGACCAACCACAAGCCCATGTCGGGATCGGCGCAATAGGTGTCTTCGTTGTGCTCGCGCCGCAAGCCGGTATGAGTGCCGTGTCCGAATTCGATCATGGGGCTCGGTTGCGCAAGAACGCCGGTCAATCGGCAATCATGCCCGCGGCCAGTGGCCGGGCACGGTACGAAGCGGTTAACGGTGCGAACTGAGTATGCAAGCGAGGCCTCCCTCGCCGATAGGATGCCGTGCGCCTCCACGGCTTGCAACACGCCGATTGCGCGTGCGGGCGGGCAAACGGAGCGACGCGCCGACCGGGGTCATTGCATCGCCCATCGGCACTCGCAGCTTGTCGACCTGCACGCCGATCCGTATGCTGCGCCCCCTTCGCCACGGCACCCTTCCGGTGCCGCGCCGCACATCTTCGGAGAGGTGGCAGAGTGGTCGAATGCGCCGGATTCGAAATCCGGTTTACGGTTCTACCGTAACGTGGGTTCGAATCCCACCCTCTCCGCCAACAACGAAGCGCAATCCATTGATCGCTCGCGCGTGCGCCGATGCGTCGAGTGCGCGCGATCCACCATGGCGATCATGACGCGCAGTGCGTGTCGAACCAGTACGCCCCCGAGTGAAATTCTGCATCGAATCAAGCGAAAGACGGCGAGCGGCCTCCTCATGGAGGGCTTGGGGGCGTAGCCTGCGCGCTGCACTGTCGGCCGGATCCTTGCAATGCGTCGTCCCATCCTCTCCAGCGAGTGGTTGATTCTGGCCACTGCCCTGTACCTGGTGCTGGCCGCAAATGGGTCGTTCCTGCGTCACCTGAACGCGGTGCTCGCAGGAGTGGATTTTGCAACCCAGGCACTGGTGTTCGGCAGCGTGTTGGTCGGATTGATCGCGGCACTGCTGGCATTGATCACACCCAGCCGCTTCGCGCGCAGTGTGCTCGCGGTGGTGGTGGTGATTGCGGCGGTACTGGCCTTCTTCATGGACCACTACGGTGCGGTCATCGACCGTCACGCCTTGCAGAGCGTGCTGGAAACCGATGCGCGCGAGGGCATCGAGTGGCTGTCCCCGGCGATGTTGCGCGGAGTGCTCGCAGTCGCGCTGCCGCCACTGGCGGCATTGGCCTGGGTGCGCGTACATGCGCGCTCGTGGCCGCAGGCGCTGAAGGCGCGCGCCGTGCTGCTCGGCGTGTGCTTCGGACTGGTGGCGGTGGCGATCGCACTCGATTACCGCACCATGGCTTCGGTGGCGCGTAACCACGCCGAACTGCGCGACCTGGCCAACCCGATCAACCTGGTCAACGCCACGCGCTCGTACCTGAAGCACGCGCGTGCACCGCAGGCCGGCGCCCCGGCCGTGGTCGGCGGCGATGTGCAGCGTGGCGAGACCTGGCCAGCGGCCGGGAAGCGCCCGCTGGTGCTGGTGCTCGTGGTCGGCGAGTCCTTGCGGTCGGCGAGCCTCGGTCTGCTCGGCTATGCGCGGGACACTACGCCAGAGTTGGCGCGCCGCGATGTCGTTGCCTTCGGCGAGGTGCATGCCTGCGGCACCAACACCGCGACTTCGGTGCCGTGCATGTTTTCCGGGCTCGGTGCGGCCGACTATGACGAGGGCCGCGCACGCAGCCGGGAGAATCTGCTCGACGTGCTCCGACGTGCCGGATTCGACGTGGTCTGGATCGACAACAACACGGGCAGCAAACACGTCGCTGATCGCGTCGTCGAGGTCGATGTCGCCGCGGCGACGCGCCCGCGCATCTGCAACGAGCGCGGCTGCTTCGACCATGTCCTGGTCAGCGAACTGGAGGAGCGGCTGGCGAAGATCGAGCGCGACACCGTACTGGTGCTGCACCAGAAAGGCAGCCACGGGCCGGCCTACTTCGAGCGCTATCCAGAGGCTTTCAGGCGTTTCCGTCCAGACTGCCGCAGCAACGCACTGCAGGACTGCAGCCATGAGCAGTTGGTCAACAGCTACGACAACACCGTTCTCTACAGCGACCACGAGCTCTCGGAGATGATCGACGTCCTCGCGGCTGCGCGCGACCGCGTCGATGGCCTGTTCTTGTATGTGTCCGATCACGGTGAGTCCACCGGTGAGCACGGCTACTACCTGCACGGGGCACCGGCGCTGATCGCTCCCGAGGAACAGACGCGCGTGCCGATGCTGCTGTGGCTGGCGCCCGAATACCTGGCCCGGCGCAAGCTGGATCGGAATTGCGTGAACGTCCGCGGTGGCACGCACACATCGCACGACGCCCTGTTCCCGCTGGTGCTCGGTCTGCTCGATCTGCACACCGCGGTCTACGACGCCAGCCTCGACCCGATCACCGCCTGCGCGCCGCGACTCTGAGCCGATCCATCCGGGCTGGCGCATGCGGCAGGGTTGGTTCTTCCAGCCGAGCAGCGGCGCGCATCGGCGAATGCCGCCAGCCGGTCCCGTGGCGCAGGGTCGATATTGCGGACGAATGACCATCGGGTGCCGACGCGATCACGACGGCTGGTCGCCGCATCGAATTTTTCGCAACGGAGTCGGCCGCGGGTCGTCGCTATCTCTGGCCCTGGTGCCAGTGGTCCTCCTTGCGCCTGCCGTCGTGGCGCCGGCGATCCCCCCCGGCGGCCTCGAAATCGATGCTCGGTTGCTCGATCGGGTCGCGTCGGCGCCGACGCTTGCGGTTCTCGGTGATCGGTCGGTAGTGACAGGTGCAGCGCGTGCCGCAGCCGGCGATCGGCAGCGGCACCGCGCTGTCACAAGGGAAGCGCCGCCCATCGGCTTCACGCGCCCACTGGCAGGCCTTGCCAGGTTCATCCACTTCCAGCTCCCACACCCGGATGCGCTTGAGTCCCTGGAACTGGCGCGGGTTGAGCACGCGCGCCGGCAGCAGAGCGAGTTCGCCGAGCAGATGGCGTCGACGCTGGCGCCGCCAAAGCAGAATCGCGGTCAGGAAGGTCGCCAGCACGCCACCGGCACCTGCGATCAGCATGGGGTCCACCGGAGCGCTCCTGGGTCTGGACCGACCAAGCATGGCCGGCGTCGGCGCGTGCGGCAAGGTGGAGCAAGCCACGGACATGGCTTTGCTATGCTCGCCGACCCCGTCGCGCCGCCCGCGCGGCTGCATCCGCCTTGCGACCAGCTCCCAAGATGCGCCTCGCCACCGTCAAACTGGCCGGGTTCAAGTCCTTCGTCGATCCGACGACCTTGCACCTGCCGACCAACATGACCGCGGTCGTCGGCCCGAACGGGTGCGGCAAGTCGAACATCATCGATGCGGTCAAGTGGGTGCTCGGCGAATCCGCCGCGAGCCGCTTGCGCGGCGACTCGATGACCGACGTGATCTTCAACGGCACCACCGAGCGCAAGCCGGTCGGGCAGGCGTCCGTGGAGCTGATCTTCGACAACTCCGACGCCAGCGTGCTCGGTGAGTACGCGGCTTACAACGAAATCTCGGTGCGTCGCGTGGTTGGCCGCGACGGCCTCTCGCAGTACTGGTTGAACGGCACCAAGTGTCGCCGGCGCGACGTCACCGACCTGTTCCTCGGTACCGGCCTCGGGCCGCGTTCGTACGCGATCATCGAGCAGGGCATGATCTCGCAGATCGTCGAGGCGGCGCCGGACGACCTGCGCGTGCACCTCGAGGAGGCAGCCGGCATCTCCAAGTACAAGGAGCGGCGGCGTGAGACCGAGTCGCGGATGCGCGCCACGCGCGAGAACCTGGAGCGCCTGAAGGACGTCTCCGACGAGGTCGACAAGCAGCTCGAGCACCTGCGCCGGCAGGCCAGGCAGGCCGAGCGCTGGAGCGAGTTGCGCGCCGAGCAGCGCAAGGTCGACGCGCAGGCCAAGGCACTCGGCTGGCGTGCGCTGGCCGAACAACTGGCCGCCGAACTCGGCAAGCTGAAGCAGGCTGAACTGCTGGTCGAGCAACTGGCCGCCGAGCACGCCCGCAACGAAGTCGAAGGCGAGGCCTCGCGCGCGCAGCAGCAGGCCGCCGCCGAGACCTTCCGCGCGGTCCAGGCCGAGCATTACCAGGTCGGCGCCGAGATCGCGCGCATCGAGCAGCAACTGGCTTTCCGCCGCGACACCATCGCGCGCCTGAAGCGCGAACTGCTCGACGCCGGCACCCAGCGTGGTCACCTCGACGAACAACTGCGGCTGGACCGCGAGCAGGGCGTGCTGCTGCAGCAGGCGCTGCAACGCGAGGAACCGCGTCTGGAGGCACTCGTCGACGCGGCCGCCGAACGCGCCGATGCGCTCGCCGCCGCCGAGCGCGCGCTCGCCGACGGGCATGCGCGCGCCGACACGCTGACGCGCGCCGCCGCGGATGCGACGCGTGCCGCCGAGGTCGAGCGCACGCGCATCGACTACCTCGACAAGCAGATGCACCAGGCGCTGAAACGCCGCGAGATCCTCGATTCCGAAACCGCGATGCTGGCGGCGCGCGGCAGCGCCGACGAACTCGGCGCGCTGCGCGAAACGCTGGCGGCCGAAGAGGAAACGGTATCCACTCTTGCTGCGGTGCTGGACGCTCGCAAGGCGGCGGTGGCGGCGGCGGACCAGGCTCAGCGCGCGCAGCAGGCGGAGCTGAATCAGCAGCGCCAGCAGTTGTCGGCCGCGCGCGGGCGCCTGGCCTCGCTGGAGGCGCTGCAGCACGCCGCGCTCGGCGAGGACCGCCACGACCTCGCGACCTGGCTGGCGCGCCACGGCCTGCAACAGGCGCCGCGCCTGGGCACGTTGTTGCAGGTGGAGCCCGGCTGGGAAGCGGCGGTCGAGACCGCGCTCGGGCTGGCGCTGGAGGCGGT
>JABAQR010000040.1 GCA_019187485.1 Lysobacterales bacterium
GACTGGGCCGAGGCGCGCTACCTGCAGGGCCTGGCGGCGCTCGCGCTGGGTGAGCCGGCGCAGGCGCGCAGCGCGGCCGCCGATGCGCATGCGGTGTTCGCCGGCTATGGCGGCGCCGACGCGCCCCCGGCGCTCGCGGCTGCTGCGCTGGCAGCGGCGGCGGATCCTGCCGAGGATACCGACTCACGCCTGGCGCAGATCCTCGAGCGTCAGCGCGCGCGTCTCGACCTCGCCGCGCCGCAGAGCGCCCTGTGGCTGGCACAGCGGGCCCACGCGCGAAGCGATCGAGATGCTGCCGCCGAGTACGCACGCGTGGGAATGGCAGTGCTGACGGCGCAGGGACGGCCGGCGCATCGGCTGGCCGCGGCCCTGCACGCGCTAGCGCCCGCGGTGGCGGTCGATGCGGCCGCGATCAACGCGGCGGAGACCCGCAGCGCCGATCTGCGTGCGCGCATCGATGCCGGGCTGATGCGCGTGGACGCACCGGCGCGCTGAAAGCGCGGGTGGACCTTGCGCGGTTGCCGATGCCGCGTCCGTCGGCATCGCGGCCGGAGACCGCGGCGGGCGGTCGCCATCGACCTGCCCACGACGGCCGACGATCGACGGATCGACGAGGTGCTCGCATGCGCCTTTGTTATCCTTCGCCGCCCCGATGCGGGCGCCTGGTGCGCCCGCGGCCGCCGTCGTTGCCGATGAAGCACACGATCAGCCTGACCCTGACCCTGGCCCTGCTCTGGTGGGTGCTGTCGGGATATCCGCAGCCGCTGCTGCTCGCCTTCGGCGCCGCCAGCGTCGCGTTCACCGTGTGGCTGGCGCGGCGCATGGACCTCGTGGACCACGAGAGCCATCCGCTGCACTGGTCCTGGCGTCTGCCGCACTTCTGGGCACGATTGCTGCGCGAAATCGCGATCTCCAACCTGCACGTACTGGCGGCGATCCTGTCGCCACGCCGCGACGCGATCGCTCCGCACTTCGTGCGCACGCGCACACGCCAGACCAGCGCGCTGGGCAAGACGACGCTCGCCAACGCGATCACGCTGACGCCGGGCACGGTGACCGTCGACCTGTGCGACGACGAACTGCTGGTGCATGCGTTGACGCTTGCTTCCGCGCAAGGCGTCGTCGAAGGCCAGCTCGATGCGCTGGTCCCGACCGACGTCGAGGAGCCGGCGCGGTGAGCGGTGCGCTCGTGACCTGCGGCGTGGCGGTGCTGGTGGC
Organism: Lysobacterales bacterium; assembly: GCA_019187485.1. Taxonomy (GTDB): domain Bacteria; phylum Pseudomonadota; class Gammaproteobacteria; order Xanthomonadales; family SZUA-5; genus JADKFD01. The sequence continues at coordinate 1,219 of JABAQR010000040.1, forward strand.
GATGGGCCTCGCGCTCGCGCGCGCGCTGCTCGGACCGTCCGTCTACGACCGCATCCTCGCGGTCAACAGCTTCGGCACCAAGACCGTGCTGCTGATCGCCTTGCTCGGTGCCGTCGCCGGCCGCGCCGACTACTTCGATGTCGCCCTGCTGTACGCATTGATCAACTTCGTCAGCACGGTGGCGATGATGCGTTACTGCGAGAGCGCCGAGGCGAGCACAGCGCCGGAACCCGGGACCGGGGGCTCGGAACCCGGGGAAAGTGCGGAGCCATCCCCGTGACCTGGCTGCAGCTACTTGCCACGCTGCTGCTCGGTGCAGGCTCGCTGCTGCTGCTGCTCGCCGGCATCGGTCTGCTGCGCTTCCCGCACTTCTACGCGCGGCTGCACGCGGCCGCGGTGGTCGACACGCTGGCGGCGGCGCTGTTCCTCGCTGGACTGGGCTGTCTGTTCGGAGCCACGCTGGGCACGGTCAAGCTCGGGCTGATCCTGTTGTTCCTGCTGTTCACCAGCCCCACCGCCTGCCATGCCCTGGCGCGCGCGGCCTGGGTCAGTGGGCTGCGCGAGCCCGCACAGCCCGGAGAGCCACCGCCATCGCCGAGCTGATCGACATCCTGCTGCTGGCCTTCATGCTGGTCACCGCGCTGTTCGTGGTGCGCACCCGCGACCTGCTGGCGGCAACCATGCTGCTCGGCGCCTACAGCCTGCTGTCGGCCGGCATGTTCATGGTGCTGGATGCCGTCGATGTGGCCTTCACCGAGGCCGCCGTCGGCGCTGGCGTGTCGACCATCCTGATGCTGTACGCGCTCGTCGCCAGCGGCCGCTTCGAGCGCACGCCGACGCGTCCGCAATGGCTGCCGCTGCTGGTGGTGCTCGCCACCGGTGCGGCGCTGGTCTGGGGCACCTTCGACCTGCCGCCGGTGGGGGCGCCGGGCAATCCGGTGCATCAACACGTGGCGCCACGCTACCTGCAGCAGTCCGGCGCGGAGATCGGCATCCCGAACGTCGTCACCAGCGTGCTCGCCAGCTATCGCGGCTACGACACGCTCGGCGAAACCGCCGTGGTGTTCACCGCCGGGCTCGGGGTGTGGCTGCTGATCGGGGGCCTGCAACGCCGCGGCGCGGCCGCCCCTGTGCTCGCGAGCGCACCGCACGCAAACCTGATCCTGCGCGTGGTCAGCAAGTTCCTGATTCCGGTGATCCTGCTGTTCGGCCTGTACGTGCAGTTCCATGGCGAACTCGGCCCGGGCGGAGGATTCCAGGCCGGCGTGATCCTGGCCTCGGCGCTGATCGTGCACCTGCAGGTCTTCGGTGCGGACCAGACGCGCCAGATCGTGCCGGAGTCGCTGTTGCGCGTGCTCGCACCGCTCGGCGTGCTCCTGTACGGCGGCACCGGCGTCGCCGGCCTGCTGCTCGGTGGCAACTACCTCGACTATCACCCGCTCGGCCGCACCCCGGTGGGCGGCCAGCACCTCGGCATCCTGCTGGTCGAACTCGGCGTCGCGCTGACGGTATCGTCGACGATGCTGCTGCTGTGCTACCTGTTCGCGGCGCGCGTGGCACGTCGATGAGCAGCCTCGGCCTGTACAACTACTGGATCGTGATTGCGCTGATGATGGTCGGCCTGTACGCCGTGATCGCGCGTGGCCACCTGGTCAAGAAACTGATCGGGCTGACGCTGTTCCAGACCGCGGTCTTCTTCCTCTACATCAGCATGGGTTTCGTGCATGGCGGTGCGGCGCCGATCCTGAGCGAGGGCGTGGCGGTCTACTCGAACCCGCTGCCGCACGTGCTGATCCTGACCGCGATCGTGGTCGGGGTTGCCACCACTGCGCTCGGCCTCGCGCTCGTCGTGCGCATCCGTGAGGCCTATGGCAGCGTCGACGAGGACGAACTCGAGCGCATGGACAGCGACGCATGAGTGCGCACGCGCAACTGCTGATCGTGCTGTTGCCGCTGCTCGCCGCACCGCTGGCGGCGCTGATGCGCACGCCGGATGCCGCGTGGGCGCTGGCGACCGCGATCGCGTGGTCGGTGCTGTCGCTGGCGCTGTTGCTGCTGCTGCAGGTGCAAGCCGAGGGCGTGCTCAGTTACGCGATCGGCGGCTGGGCGGCGCCCTGGGGCATCGAGTACCGGCTGGATCCGCTCGGCGCGCTGCTGCAACTGCTGCTGGCGGCGGTCGCCGCGGCGATCCTGCCGTGGACGCGCCAGAGTGCGGCGCGCGAGCTCGAGCGCGCGCGCCTGCCCGGCTTCTACGCGGCACTGCTGCTGCTGCAGGCCGGGCTGCTCGGCATCGTCGCCACCGGCGATGCCTTCAACGTGTTCGTGTTCCTCGAGATCTCCTCGCTGTCGACCTATGCGCTGATCGCGATGGGCCGCGACCGCCGCGCGCTGACCGCGGCCTTCCGCTACCTGATCCTCGGCACCCTCGGCGCCACCTTCTACCTGATCGGCGTCGGCCTGCTGTACGCACTGACCGGCACCCTCAACATGGCCGATCTCGCCGCGCGCCTGCCGGCGGTGGCCGACACTCGCACCGCGCACACCGCGGTGGTGTTCGTGACCGTCGGCCTCGGCCTCAAGCTGGCGATGTTCCCGCTGCACGCGTGGCTGCCGAATGCCTACGCGTACGCACCTTCCGCGGTGACGGCCTTGCTCGCCGCGACCGCGACCAAGGTGGCGCTGTACGTGCTGGTACGCTTCGTGTGGACGATCTTCGGCGCGGAATTCGCCTTCGGCGCGATCCCGCTCGCGGCGCTGCTCGGCGTGCTCGCGGTGCTCGGAATGCTCATCGCCTCGGCGGTGGCGGTGCGCCAGGACGAGGTCAAGCGCCTGCTCGCGTGGTCGAGCGTCGCCCAGATCGGCTATGCGCTCGCCGGGCTCGCGCTCGCGAGCGGCGCCGGGCTCGCAGCGGCGCTGCTGCACCTCGCCAACCACGGCCTGATGAAGGGCGCGCTGTTCCTCGCGCTCGGCAACATCGCCTGGCGCTTCGGCAACACCCGCCTTTCCACCCTGCGCGGACTCGGCCGCGCGATGCCGTGGACGATGGCGGCCTTCGTCGCCGGCGGGCTGTCGCTGGTCGGCGTGCCGTTGACGGTGGGCTTCGTCAGCAAGTGGGCGTTGCTGCAGGCGGCGCTCGCGGCCGGCGCGTGGTGGCTGGTCGGCGCGATCGCGCTGGCCTCGCTGCTCGCGCTGGCCTACGTCTGGCGCGTCGTCGAAGTGGCCTACTTCGAGGCCAGCGAGTCGCGCGACCTGCGCTGCGAGGCACCGCTCGGCCTGCTGCTGCCGACCTGGCTGCTGGTGCTCGCGAACCTCTGGCTCGGAATCGACACGCGCTGGACCCTGGGCCTGGCCGAGGCCGCGGCGCGGGCGCTGGCGGGGGCGGGGTTGTGAGCCTGCTCGAAATGGAGGACGTTCGTGCCCTCGAACGCGCGGTCGCCGCGCGATCTCGCGGCAACAACGGGGTGGCGCGATGACCGCCGCCACCCACCTCGCTTTGACCCTGGTCGTGCCGCTGCTCGGTGGCCTCACGATGGTCGCCCTGCACCGCTGGCCGCGGCTGCGCGATGGCGTGGTGGTGCTGACCGCCGCCGCCTTGTTCGCCTGCGCGCTCGCGGTGCTCGCCGATTTCAACACCGGCGATGCGCCGCTGCTGCGGCTCGCCGAACCCTTCCCCGGCATCCCGTTGGCGCTGCGCGCCGAACCACTCGGGGTGCTGTTCGCGCTGCTCGCGAGCGGCCTGTGGCTGGTCACCTCGGTGTACGCGATCGGCTACCTGCGCGCCAGGCGCGAGAGCCACCAGACGCGCTTCCACATCTGCTTCGCGATCGCGCTCGCCGGCGCGATGGGCGTCGCGCTGGCGGCGAACCTGCTGACCCTGTTCGTGTGCTACGAGGCGCTGACGCTGTCGACCTACCCACTGGTCGCGCACGCCGGCAACCAGAACGCGCTGCGCGGCGCGCGCACCTACCTCTCGATCCTGCTGGCGACCTCGATCGGTCTGCTGCTGCCGGCGATCGCGTGGACCCATGTCCTCGCCGGCACCGTCGAGTTCACCTTGGGCGGCGTGCTCGCCGGCAAGGCCGGTCCCCTCGAAGCGACGCTGCTGCTGGCGCTGTTCGTGCTCGGCACCGGCAAGGCCGCGGTGATGCCGGTGCATCGCTGGCTGCCGGCGGCGATGGTCGCGCCGACGCCGGTGTCGGCGCTGCTGCACGCGGTCGCGGTGGTCAAGGCCGGCGTGTTCACGATCACCAAGGTCGTGCTCTACATCTTCGGCACCGACTTCCTGGCCGGCATCCCGGCCGAACGCCTGCTGGTCTACCTCGCAGGCTTCACCATCATCGCCGCCTCGGTGGTCGCGCTGCGCCAGGACAATCTCAAACGCATGCTCGCCTACTCGACGATCGGCCAGCTCTCGTATGTGGTGCTGGCAGCGCTGCTGCTGACACCGCTCGCCGAGATCGGCGCGGCGCTGCACATGGTCGCGCACGCCTTCGGCAAGATCACGCTGTTCTTCGTCGCCGGCGCGGTCTACGTGGCCGCCAGCAAGACCCAGGTATCGGAGCTGGACGGCATCGGCCGGCGCATGCCGTGGACGATGGCGGCCTTCAGCATCGGCGCGCTGTCGATGGTCGGGGTGCCACCGACCGCGGGCTTCGTGTCCAAGTGGTACCTGATCGCCGGCGCCTTCCAGAACGACTTCCACTTCGTGCTCGCGGTGCTCGTGGTCTCGACCGCGCTCAACGCCGCCTATTTCCTGCCGATCATCCACCGCGCCTTCTTCCGCCCGGAGCGGGTCGCCCCCAGGATCGACCATGGCGAGGCCCCGTGGCCGATGGTCGCGGCGCTGCTGGTCACCGCGGCACTCACCCTGCTGCTGTTCTTCTTCAACGCGCCGGTGGTCGAACTGGAGAAAGCGCTGGTGCGCATGCCATGAGCAAGAAGACCCTCTGGACGGTGTTCGCGATCGCGCTGGCGCTCTCGGTGCTCGCCGAGTTCGCGATCGACATCCACCTGCACTTCGGCATCGACGGCTGGTTCGGCTTCCACGCGGTCTACGGCTTCCTCGCCTGCGTGGCGCTGGTGTTGGTCGCGCGCCTGATGGGTTTCGTCCTCAAGCGCGCCGACGACTACTACGAGCGCATTGCCGCGGCACGCGAGGAGCAGGACGATGCTTGAACTCGCCTTCCCGCCGGCCTTCGTCCTGATCCTCGGCGCGCTGCTGGTCGCGGTGGTGCGCCCTGGCCTGCGGCCGCTGGTGCTGCTCGGCGCACCGCTGCTGACCTTGTGGGCGATCTGGCGCCTCCCGGATGGCGTGCTGCTGACCGCGCCCTTCCTCGGCTACGACATTGAACTCGTCGAAGCGGACGCCCTGCGGCGCCTGTTCGCGACGGTGTTCGCGCTGATGGCCTTCGCCGGCGGCCTGTTCGGCCTGCTGCAGGCGCGCACGCGCGAGCTCGCCGCCGCCTACGCCTACGCGGCCGGCGCGATCGGCGTCTGCTTCGCCGGCGATTTGATCACGCTGTTCCTGTTCTGGGAGTTCATGGCGCTGTTCTCGACCGTCGTGATCTGGTGCGGCGAGGGCGAGAACGCGCGCCGCGCCGGACTGCGCTACGCGCTGATGCATCTGGTCGGCGGCGTGCTGCTGAAGATCGGCATCGAGGGCGTGATGGTGCACACCGGCTCGGTCGACGTGCGCGCGCTCGCACTCGACAGTTTCGACGCCTGGGTGCTGCTCGCCGGCGTGCTGGTCAATGCCGCTGCGCCGCCGGTCAGCGCCTGGATCGCCGACGCCTACCCCGAAGGCAGCCCCTTCGGCGCGGTGTTCCTGTCGGCCTTCACCACCAAGACCGCGGTACTCGCGCTGATCCTGCTGTTCCCGGGCGCGCAAATCCTGGTCTGGATCGGCCTGTGGATGATCTTCTACGGAATCCTGTACGCGCTGCTCGAGAACGACATGCGTCGGATCCTCGCGTACTCGATCGTCAACCAGGTCGGCTTCATGGTCTGCGGGGTCGGCATCGGCACCGGGATGGCGCTCAACGGCGCGGCGGCGCACGCCTTCGCACACATCCTGTACAAGGCGCTGCTGCTGATGAGCGCCGGTGCGGTGCTGCACCAGACCGGCAAGCGCAAGTGCTCGGACCTCGGCGGCCTGTGGCATTCGATGCCGGTGACCACCGCCTGCGGCATCGTCGGCGCGCTCGCGATCTCGGCCTTCCCGTTCACCTCGGGCTTCATCAGCAAGTCCATGATCGGCCAGGCCGCGGCCGACCAGCACCTGATGCTCGTGTGGTTCCTGCTGACCGCCGCGTCGGCCGGCGTGTTCCTGCACGCCGGCATCAAGTTCCCGTGGTTCGTGTTCTTCCAGAAGGACTCCGGCCTGCGCCCGCCGGACCCGCCGTGGAACATGCGTGCGGCGATGATCCTGCTCGCAGCCGCCTGCATCGCGCTCGGCTGCTTCCCGTGGATGCTCTACGAGCTGCTGCCCTACCCGGTCGACTACCTGCCGTACACCGGCGCACACGTGGTCACCCAGTTCCAGTTGCTGCTGTTCGCCGGCCTCGCCTTCTTCGCGTTGCTGCCGTTGATGCAGCGCACGCTGACCATCAGCCTCGATTTCGACTGGCTGTGGCGGGTGGCGATGGTCGAGTTGGCCGCGGGCATCGCCCGCGCCTGGCGCGCGCTCGGCGACGCGTCGCGGGCTCTCTGGCAGCGTCGCGCGGGCCTGTGGCTGCGCCGCGGTCTCGCTCTGGTCGCCCCCGACGGCATTCTCGCGCGCACCCAGCCGGTCGCGAGCATGGCGCTGTGGGTGCTGCTGGTGCTGGCGCTGCTGATCGGACTGGCGCGGGTGTAGCGGCACGCCAGCGTGCCGTCACGCGGATTCGAGCAGGCCGTCCCGGCTTACGCACGGACCGACGGGGCCGCCGGTCGGATCGTCTGGCCGATACCGGGCTGCCCGGCCTGGATGCCGTCGCGTGCCTGCCGACGACCGCCCGATTGGGCTTGTCTGCTCGTTTGAAGGCCGGCAGCCTCGCCATACCCAAGCGTACGGATGCTGCGTCGATGAACCTGACCTACCCGCACCTGCTGTCCCCGCTGGACCTCGGTTTCACGACCCTGCGCAACCGCGTGCTGATGGGCTCGATGCACACCGGCCTCGAAGACCGCGCGAAGGACTACGACAAGCTCGCGGCCTACTTCGGAGAACGCGCCGCGGGCGGCGTCGCGCTGATCGTCACCGGCGGCATCGCGCCATCGATCCAGGGCTGGCTGGCGCCCTTCGCATCCAAGCTGTCGTGGCCCTGGGAGGTCAAGCGCCATCGCAAGGTCACCGCGGCGGTGCACGCGCACGGCGGCAAGATCGCGATGCAGATCCTGCACGCGGGCCGCTACGGCTACCACCCGCTGTCGGTGTCGGCCTCGCCGGTGAAATCGCCGATCACGCCCTTCCGCCCGCGCGAACTGAGCCGCAGCGGGATCGAGAACACCATCGAGGACTTCGTGCGCACCGCCGCCTACGCGCAGGAAGCCGGCTACGACGGCGTCGAGGTGATGGGCTCGGAAGGCTATCTGATCAACCAGTTCCTGGTGTCGCGCACCAACCAGCGCAGCGACGAGTGGGGCGGCTCCCACGAAAACCGCATGCGCTTTCCCACCGAGATCGTGCGCCGCATCCGCGCGAAGGTGGGCCGCGACTTCATCATCGTCTACCGGCTGTCGATGCTGGACCTGGTCGAGGACGGCCAGAGCTGGGAGGAGATCGTGCAACTGGCGAAGGCGATCGCGCAGGCGGGCGCGACGCTGATCAACACCGGCATCGGCTGGCACGAGGCGCGCGTGCCAACGATCGTCACCAGCGTGCCGCGCGCGGCCTTCGCCTTCGTCACCGGGAAGATGAAGCGCGAGGTGGCGATCCCGCTGGTCACCACCAACCGCATCAACATGCCGGACGTCGCCGAGCGGATCATCGCCAGCGGTCAGGCCGACATGGTCTCGATGGCACGTCCGCTGCTGGCGGATGCCGACTGGGTCAACAAGGCCGCGGCCGGCAAGGCACAGGAGATCAACACCTGCATCGCCTGCAACCAGGCCTGCCTGGACCATGTCTTCGAGAACCGGCGCGCCTCCTGCCTGGTGAACCCGCGTGCCTGCCACGAGACCGAGATCGTGGTGAAGTCGACCACGCAGAAGAAGCGCATCGCGGTGGTCGGCGCCGGCCCGGCCGGGCTGTCGGCCGCGACCACGCTCGCCGAACGCGGCCACGCGGTGACCATCTTCGAGGCCGCCAGCGAAATCGGCGGCCAGTTCAACATGGCCAAGCGGATTCCCGGCAAGGAAGAGTTCCACGAGACCCTGCGCTACTTCGGTGTGCGCATCGGCGCGCTCGGCATCGAACTCAAGCTCGGCACGCGCGCCGACGTCGCCGCGTTGAAAGCCTACGACGAGGTGATCGTCGCCACCGGCGTGCACCCGCGCGCGCCGCGCATCCCCGGCGACGACCACCCGATGGTGCTGAGCTACGTCGACGTGCTCGCGGCGGGCAAGCCGGTCGGCCAGCGCGTCGCCATCATCGGTGCCGGTGGCATCGGCTACGACATGGCCGAGTTCCTCACCCACGAGCACTCGTCGACCATCGATCCGCCCGCCTGGTATCGCCAGTGGGGCATCGACCCCACGCTGACCACGCGTGGCGGCCTCGCGAAACCGCAGCCGCCGGCCCCGGTGCGGCAGGTCTACCTGCTGCAACGCAGCGCCGGCAAGTTCGGCGAACGCCTCAACAAGACCTCCGGCTGGGTCCACCGCGCCACCCTCAAGATGGCGCGCGTGGAGACCATCGGCGGTGTGTCCTACGAGAGCATCGACGCGCGCGGCCTGCGCATCCGCTGCGGCGAGGACGTGCGCCTGCTGGAAGTCGACAACGTCGTCATCTGCGCCGGTCAGGAATCCAACCGCACCCTGTACGACGAGCTGCTAGCCGCCGGCATCAAGGCGCAGGTCATCGGCGGCGCGCACACCGCCGGCGAACTGGACGCGAAACGCGCGATCGACCAGGGCGTGCGACTCGCGGTCGCGCTGTGACCGCTCTTTTCACCCTTCCCGCGCCTCGACTGCCCGCCGCAGCGCCGCCGGCAGCAGCCTTGACAGGCGCTCGTGCAGCGCGGCCTCGCGGCGGCTCCACCACAGGCCGGCGTAGACGATGGCGATGCCGAGGCCGCCGAGTGCGACCGTGAACAGCAGGCTGTCCGCGAACACCGAATAGCTCAGGTAGCCGAGGTAGCCGATCACGCCGAAGGCGCCGAAGACCACGAACACCCGCCGGCCGATCATCGTGCCGACCAGGATCAGGCCGATGTTGATGCCGCAATAGATCAGCTTGCCGAACTCGGAACCGGAGTTCTGCGAGCTGAGGCCGCCCCAGAAGGTCAGCACGCCGACCAGGTACAGCCAGAAGGCGAAGTCGCGGCGATCGCCGCGCGAGGCGGCGCTCGCGTACTGGCGCAACTCGATCCACAGCGCGAGCCCGATCATGCCGAGGCCAAAAACCATCGAGATGGTCGCGCGCAGTCTCCAACCCGAATCGCTGAACCAGCCTTGGGTGTCCTGCGCGAGGAAGGCCGCGAAGTCCATCGACAGGTACCACAGCGTGACCGCGATCGGCAGCATCGCGAAGGGCAGCCGGAAGCGCCACAGCACCACCGCGCCGGCGGCGAGCGTCGCGAACTCCATCATCAGCCAGCGCCAATCGATCCAGTAGTGGTAGTCGCGATAGTTCAGATCGCCTTCCCAGGCGCCGGCCACGTGCTGCGCGGCAAACACCACCATCGGCACCGCGGCGATCAGCAGCGCCGCCATCGTGCCGGCGGCGATCGGCTGGCGGTGCACCTCGATGAAGCGACGGGTCAATGCGTACGCCAGCATCGCCACCGCCACGCCGAGCACCAGCAGCGGCCAGGCGCCGAAGGCATCCCAGGCGACGGTGATGAAGATCGACACCGCGCCGATCGCCACCAGCCCGCCGAAGTAGTACAGCAGGTGCGCCATCTTGAAGCGCGCCGGCTCGTGGTTGGCCGGGTCGGCGCTCAGGAACTGCCACAGGGATTGCGCGCCCGCGGCGTCGATCGCACCCGCAGCGATCGCATCGTCCAGGCGGGCACGGGTCAGGGTGATTCGCATCCTTCGAGTCCCTTGGGTGGTGGTGGATGGTCGGATGGCGGCGCGATCACGGCGACAGCTCCGCTGCCCGCAGCTCGATCGCTCCGCCCTGCATGATCCGCGCTGCGATCGCGCGTGTCGCCGGCCGGATCACGCTGGCATGGTTCGCACCGGGCACGCGCAGGCACACGATGCGCGGGTTCGATGTCGCCTCGCACAGTTCGATCAGGTCGGAAATCTTCGATGGTGCGTCCACGCCTTCGATGATCCAGGTCGGCACACCGATGTCGGCGAGCCAGTGGATCGGCGAGCGCAAGCGCAGTTCCAGCGGATCGAGGGAGGCGAAATCGACCGGCACGCGATCGCGCGGGTAGCGGTCCGCGCTCGCCACCGGACCGAAGGCGAACACGCCGGCGAATGGCCCGCCGGCGGCCGCGACCAGCAGCGCCAGGGTGCCGCCGCTGCCGTGGCCGCCGAGGTAGATGCGGGCCGGATCGATGTAGCGGATGCCGGCGTAATGGCGCGCGGCCGCGAGGACGTCGTCCACTTCACCGAGGAAGTACTCGTGCCGGCCACGTTGGCCATTGCCACCGCGCAAGGCGATGAAGGCCATCACCACGCCCGCCTCGCGGAAGGCGGACGCGCTGGTCTGGCCGGACTCCCAGAACTCTCCGAGCGAGTTGCTGTCGCCATCCTTCAGCCACAGGATCGCCGGATGACGGCGGCCGTCCGCCGGGTCCGCGGACACGTAGCCGGTGAGCGTGTAGCCCTGCGGGTTTTCGTAGTCGCTGCGCTGGAACAGGTGCACGGGCGGCGTCGCTGGCGGGCTCGGGGAGTCCTCGGGCACTGCGGCCGCAGTGCGGAAACCGCGTCGCGCACGCTCGAAGGCTGCCGCGCGCGACGCCTCCGGCGCAGCGAGCGGCTCGCTGGCGAGATCCGGCGCGGTGGTCGGCGCCGTGGCCGCAGGCGCCGGTGGCTTGCGCGGTGTCGGCAGCAGCAGCACCAACACCAGGCCGAGGACCAGGAACACCCACCAGTAACGCGCCATCGATGGCTCCGTCCGAATCGCAGTCGCGGACTCTAGCGCGGCTAGACTGGATCGCAGCCCCGCACGACCGATGTCATGAACGACCCAACTCCCAAGGAACGCGTCCGCACGATGGCCGTGCAGTGGCGCATGCAGGCCTGTGCCAGCTTCGAGGACTTCGCCGCGCGCGTGGGCTACTACGCAGGCGTCGCCGGCGACTACGGCTGCGATTTCGTCTGCTTCCCCGAATTCATGGCGCTGGAGCTGCTGGCGATCGGTCCGCGACGGCTCGACGCCGGCGAGGCCATGCAGGCGCTGGCGGCGCACGCGGGTGCGATCGACCGGCTGTTCAGCGAGCTCGCCTGCCAGCACCGCGTCAACCTCATCGGCGGCGCCTTCCCGCGGGCACTGGCCGACGGCAGCGTGCGCAACCTCGCCGGCTGCTACCACCGCGACGGCCGCATCGACCACCGCAGCAAGATCCACGCGACGCCGAGCGAGCGCGAGGCCTGGGGCGTCGTCGGCGGCGACGACGCGGCGGTCATCGACAGCGACTGCGGCCCGGTCGCGATCGCGATCTGCTATGACAGCGAGTTCCCGGAGCTGGTGCGCCACCTCGCGCTCGCCGGAGCCGCGATCCTGTTCGTGCCCTTCTGCACCGACGAGCGCCAGGGCTACCTGCGCGTGCGCCACTGCAGCGCCGCGCGCTGCATCGAGAACCAGATGTATGCGGTGCTCGCCGGCACCGTCGGCCACCTCCCGCGGGTGCTGAACATGGACATCCAGTACGCGCAGAGCTGCATCCTGACGCCTTGCGACCACGTCTTCTTCGCCCGCGACGGGATCGCCGTCGAAGCCGCGCCCGACAGCGAATGCGTGGTTTTCGCCGATCTCGACCTCGCACGGCTCCGACAGGCGCGCGAGCGCGGCACCGTGCGCAACCTCGCCGACCGCCGCCCGGATGTTTACGAGTTGTGGCGGCGTTGAGCGCAGCAGCCGTGGAGACGCTAGCCTTCGGCGCTCCCTCCGTCGCTGCGACCTCCCCGTGCCCCTGCGTAGTCTCTTCCTGCTGCTCGCCTTCGCCGGCGTCGCCGGTGCCGATCCACTGACCGACGCCGATTTCGCGATCGCCGTGCAATTGCGCGAACAGGCGCTTGCCGGCTCGTCGGCCTACGCGATCGTCGAGTCGCTGACCACCGAGGTCGGCCACCGCATGGCGGGATCGGCGAACGACGCCAAGGGCCGCGCGTGGGCCGTCGCGAAGTTCCGCGAGCTCGGCTACTCGCGCGTCTGGGTGCAGCCGGTTCGCTTCCCGGTGTGGGAGCGCGGCTTCGAGAATGCCGCAATCCTGTCGCCGCGCCCGCAGCCGCTGAACATCACGGCGCTCGGCGGCAGCATCGGCACGCCGCCGGGCGGCGTGCGCGGCGCCGTGGTGCGCTTCGAGACCGCCGCCGACCTGGAGGCCGCGCCGCGCGGCTCGCTGGCCAGCAAGATCGCCTACGTGGCCAACCGCATGCAGCGCGCACGCGACGGCTCGGGCTACGGCGCTGCGGTGATCGCGCGCGCCCAGGGTGCGATCTACGCCGCCCGCGCCGGCGCCAGTGCGGTACTGATCCGCTCCATCGGCACCGACGAGCAGTCGCGCACGCCGCACACCGGCCAGATGCGCTACGACAACCTGCTGACACGGATTCCGGCGGCCGCGCTGGCGAGTGCCGACGCCGACGCGGTCGAAGCCGCGCTCGCGCAGGGAACGGTGGAGGTGAAGCTGGAGCTGGGCAGCCGCAAGCGCCAGGGTGAATACACCTCTGCCAATGTGATCGGCGAGATCCCCGGCAGCGAGTTCTCCGACGAGGTGGTCGTGATCGGCGGCCATCTGGATTCCTGGGATCTCGGCACCGGCGCCATCGACAATGGCGTCGGGGTTGCGATCACCATGAGTGCGGGTGCGCTGATCGGCCGTTTGCCGCAACGCCCCAGGCGCAGCATCCGGGTGGTCGCTTTCGCCAACGAGGAGCAGGGCGTCTACGGCGGCAAGGCCTATGCGCGTCAGCAGGCCGAACACCTCGCGCAGCACGTGCTCGGCGCCGAATCCGATTTCGGCGGTGGGCGCATCTGGCGCTTGTCGACACGCGTGGCCGAATCCGCGTTGCCCATCGTCGAGCGAATGTACGAGGTGCTGCGGCCGCTCGGCATCGAGCGCGGCGACAACCTCGCCAGCGGCGGCGCCGATCTGTCCGCGATGCGCGATCTCGGCATGCCGATCATCGCGCTCGGCCAGGACGGCACCCGCTACTTCGACTGGCACCACAGCGCGCAGGACACCCTCGACAAGCTGCACCCCGAAGATCTGGACTACAACGTCGCCGTCTACGCCGCGATGGCCTACCTCGCCGCGCAGGCGGGACCGGTGTTCGGCCCGCTGCCGGCGGGCGCGCCCCGGAATTGAGGCGCGACCCGGCATCGACCAGCCGCTTCGCGGGGCCGACGGAACGAGGAACTCCTGCCCGCTCGACGCAATCCCGACGCGCGCGACGCCAGCCACATCCCGGCGCGCATGCGGCCGCAGCACTCAGCCCATGCGTTCGCGCACGTAGCGCTCGAACTCCACCGCCGGCAGTGGGCGCGCAAAATAGAAGCCCTGGGCGTAGCGTGCGCCGAGATGCAGCAGGTAGTCGCGCTGTTCGGCGGTTTCCACGCCCTCGGCGACCACCGACAGCCCGAGCGCGCGCGCCATCTGCAGGATCGCCTCGCACAGATGGGCGTCGGTCGGATTCGAAGGCACGCCGTGCATGAAGTTGTGGCTGATCTTGATGCCGGCGATCGGCAGCCGGCGCAGGTAGCCGAGGGCGCTGTAGCCCTCGCCGAAGTCGTCGATGCTGATCGCCACGCCCATCTCGCGCAGCCGCGCGAGGGTCTGTTCGGTGGCCGGGGCGTCCTCGATGAGCGCGCGCTCGGTCATTTCCAGTTCCAGCGACTCGGGCGCCAGGCCCGTGGCCTCGAGCGCGTTGCGCACGCTGCGCTCGAAGTGCTCGCCGAGGAACTGGCGGAAGGAGACGTTGACGGCGACGTGGCCCAGCGGCAAGCCCAGCCCATGCCATTCGCGCAGTTGCCGGCAGGCCTGCTCCAACACCCAGGCGCCGATGCGGACGATGTCGCCGCTGGTCTCGGCGATCGGAATGAAGGTGTCGGGCGGCAGGTCGCCGAGCACGCGTGAGCGCCAGCGCAGCAAGGCCTCGGCGCCGATCACGCGGCCATCGCTCAGGTCGATCTTCGGCTGGTAGACGAGGTGGAACTCCTCGTTCTCGATCGCCCGTCGCAACTGGGTCTCGATCAGCAGCCGCTCCTTCAGTTGCAGCGCCAGCGCCGGCGAAAACATCTGCCAGTTGTTGCCGCCGCGCCGCTTGGCCTCGTACATCGCGACGTCGGCGTGATTCAGCAACTGTTGCGCGTTGAGGCCGTCGCCGGGGTAGCGCGCGATGCCGATCGAGGGCGTGATCACGAAGTCCTCGCCGGAGTGGCGAAAGGCTTCGCCAAAGGCGCTGCGGATCATTTCCACGACCTGCTGGACCGCCTCATCGCCGGAGGCCTCCGGCATCAACACCAGGAACTCGTCGCCGCTGAAACGCGCGACCTGCACCGAGGACGGCAGCACCCCCGACAGACGCCGTGCGGCGGCGACCAGCAAGCGGTCGCCGGCGCTGTGACCGAGCAGATCGTTGACCACTTTGAAGCGGTCGAGATCCACGTACAGCAGCGCCGGGCCGGGATGGCCCTCGTTGCCCGCGAGCGCGGTCGCCAGGTTGGCGAGGATGGTGTCGCGGTTCAACAAGCCGGTCAGCGGATCGGTCTGCGCCTGCCGACGCAAACGGTCTTCCTCCAGCTTGCGCGCGGTGATCTCCTGAATGGTGCCGGTCAACTGGTAGGGCACGCCGTGGCGGCTCTGCGCGTAGCCGAGCACCCGCACCCACATCGTGCGCCCCTGGGGATAGGGCACACGCACCTCGATATCCAGTGGCGTTCCGTCGTTCGCCGTGCGCGCGACCGCCGCCTCCAACCGCGCGCGATCGGCGCCGACCAGCATCGGGATCAAGCCTTCGTCGGCGACCGCCTGGGTGGGGTCGCGGCCGAGCAGCCGGTACAGGGCCTCGGTCCAGTACAGCGTGCGTTGCTTGAGATCGAGGGTCCAGCCGCCGATCCGCGCGAGCGCCTGGACCTCGTCGAACAGTTCGGCGGCGCGCTTGAGCTCGGTGACATCGCTGAACAGCGAGATCAGTTGGAATGGCCGCGACTCGCCATCGCGAAACTGCGGCACCACACTGATCGACACCCAGCGCCCGGCCCCGCTGCGGCGATCCACCAGGCCGAGCACGGTGGATTCGATGCGCTCACCGCTGCGCACCGCGCGCAGCACCGGATTGTCGGACCACTCGATGGGATGGCCGCCATCGTCGTAGAGATCCCAAACACCGAGACTCTGGCTCAGATCGAGCCTCCCGGTTTCGATCCCCAGAATGCGCGAAGCGGCTTCGTTCATCGACAGCACGCGACCGTCGCCGTCGTGCACGATGACGCCCTTGTCGACGGCGTCGAGCAGCGCCGCGTAGCGCTCTTCGCTGGCGCGCAGCTCGCGCTCGGCACGCAGGCGTTCGCTGATGTCGCGCGCAAGCGCGACAATCAGCTTGCGATCCTCCTCGTAGTAGGCGCGCGAATGCACTTCCACCGGGAAGCGCTCGCCGTTGCTGCGCGTGTTGGTGGTCTCCACGGTGGTGCTGCGTGCGATGTCCAGCTCTTCCCAGACGCGATCCATGTGATCGCGCGGAAGTTCGGGATTGAGGTCGTAGACCGTGCGTTGTCTCAGTTCGCTGCGGCTCCAGCCGTACATCCGCTCGGCTGCGTAGTTGGCATCGACGATGGCTCCCTGGCGATCGATCAGGGTAATCGCATCCGGTGCCGCATCGAACACGCCGCCGTAGCGTGAGACCGCCGAGCGACCGATGCGCAGCAACTCGCCGATGCGACGTGCGATCTCGGCCAGATCTTCGGCGACCAGGCCGCCGAGTTCGGCCTTGTGGCGCAGTTCGGCGAGCCAGTCGAGCAGCCCGCGAGCGATGCCGTCGACCTGGGTGCGGCGTGCCGCATAGGAACCATCGGTCACGGCTGCCATTCCGCCGGTAGTGGCCCGCCTGAAGTGCCTGTCACGGTTGCCGGCCCTGCTGCGCTGGGTGGCGCAAGCCTAGCAGAGCCTCAAGCCGGATCGCGCCAGGCCTTGCCGACCTTGCTGCCGTTCTCGCGGCCGAGTCCGGCGCTGATCCAGCGTCCGGTCGCGACCAGCGCGGAAAGGTCGACACCGGTGTCGAAACCGAGACCGTGCAACAGGTAGACAACGTCCTCGCTGGCCACGTTGCCGCTCGCACCGGCGGCATACGGACAGCCGCCGAGGCCGGCCACCGAGGCATCGACCACGCGCACGCCGGCCTCGACGCAGGCGTGCACGTTCGCCAGCGCCTGGCCCCAGGTGTCGTGGAAGTGCACCGCGAGCGCCGCCATCGGCACTTCCGCCGCGACCGCCTGCAGCATCTGCCGCGCCTTGCCCGCAGTGCCGACGCCGATGGTGTCGCCGAGCGAGACCTCGTAGCAGCCGAGTTCGTGCAGGCGCCGCGCGACGCGCACGACATCCGCCAGCGGCACCGCGCCCTGGTAAGGGCAGCCGAGCACGGTCGATACATAGCCGCGCACGCGCACGCCATCGGTGCGCGCCTGCTCCAGCACCGGCAGGAAGCGCGCGATCGATTCCTCGATGCTGGCGTTGATGTTGCGCTGGCTGAAGGCCTCGGAAGCGGCCGCGAACACCGCGACCTCGGCCACGCCCACCGCGCGCGCCCGCTGGTAGCCCTGCAGGTTCGGCGTCAGTACCGGGTAGCTCACGCCGGGGCGCTGGCGGATCGACGGATAGACCTCGGCGGCATCGGCCATCTGCGGCACCCACTTCGGGCTGACGAAACTGGTGGCCTCGACCGTGCGGTGGCCAGCCGCCGCCAGGCGCTCGATCAACTCGACCTTGGTCGCCGTCGGTACCTGGCGCGCCTCGTTCTGCAGGCCGTCGCGCGGCCCGACCTCGACCAGGCGGATGGATTCGCTGCTCATCATCGTGGCCTGTGGCATGGACGCCCCGATGTTGGGGGATCGACGCTGCCGTTTCAACGCGCTGCGCCGGCCGCCGCCGGCGCCCTCCGCGTCGAACGCCCCGACGCGCTGAACGGCATCGGTTCAGGTCGACTTTACGCAACTCGCTATACTGCCGGGATTGCATGCATTTCCCGGAGACCCCGTGCCGGCACACAGCCTGTCCGAGCGTACGCGCGGATTCCTGATTCCCATCGGCGGTGCCGAGGACAAGGTCGGCGACACCAAGATCCTGAAGCGTTTCGTGCGTCTGTGCGGGCGCAAACCTTCGATCGCGATCATCCCGACGGCCTCGCGCCGCGACGATGCCGGCCGCGTCTACCAGGACTTGTTCAGTGGTTTCGAGGCCAGCGCCACCCGCGTGCTGCAATTCAGCCGCCGCGAGGATTGCGAGGACGAATCCGCACTCAGCGTGTTGAGCCAGTGCGACGGCGTGTTCATCACCGGCGGCAACCAGTTGCGGCTGTCGACGCTGATCGGCGGTACGCCCGTGGCGAAACTGCTGCGGCGACGCAACGCCGACGGCATGCCGATTGCGGGCACCTCGGCGGGCGCGGCGATCATGCCGGCGCACATGATCGCCGGCGGCGAGGAAGGCGCGACTCCGCGCGCGGGCATGGTCTCGCTGGCGCCGGGGCTCGGCCTGTCGAACAAGATCATGATCGACCAGCATTTCCGCCAGCGCGACCGCATCGGCCGCCTGCTGACGGCGCTGGCGCTGAATCCCTTCGCGCTCGCACTCGGCATCGACGAGGACACCGCCGCCTTCATCGGCCCGGACAACGTGCTCGAGGTGGTCGGCAGCAGCACCGTGCTGGTGCTCGACCCTTCCGAAGTGCGCCACTCGACGATGGCCGAGGCCGAGCACGGCGAGGCGGTCAGCATCACCAACGTGCGCCTGCACATCCTGATCCCGGGCATGCGCTACGACATCGACGCGCGCAAGGTGCTCGATCCTTGAGTTTCACGATTCGCCCGATCGCACCCGCCGACGATGCAACGATGGCGGCGATCATCCGCAGCGTGATGCCGGAGTTCGGCGCCGGCGGTGCCGGATTCGCCATTCACGACCCGGAAGTGGCGGCGATGAGCGCGAACTACCAGGCACCGCGGCACCGCTACTTCGTCGTCGAGCGTGCGGGCCGGATCGAGGGCGGCGGTGGCATCGCACCGCTGGCCGGGGATCCCGGCGAGGTCTGCGAGCTGCGCAAAATGTACTTCCTGCCCTCGCTGCGCGGCCTCGGCGCTGGCGCCGCGCTGATGCGTGAATGTCTGGAGTTCGCGCGTGCGGCCGGCTTCCGCCAGTGCTACCTGGAAACCCTGACCGGCATGGACCGCGCCCAGGCGCTGTACGAACGCAATGGGTTCCGGCGCATCCCCGGTGCGCTCGGCCATACCGGACATTTCGGCTGCGACCGCTTCTATCTGCTGGATCTGTAGGCCGCATGGCGAAGTGCCATGACGCGCTTGCGGTGGACCGGTCTTTCCATGCGGAAGCGCTCTCGTCGCTCCGCCATGCCGCCCGCGTCGGCGCCTCCCGGCCGGAAGTCCGATTCACCCGGGGCTCGCGTGCGCCCCTGGCAGGCCCTGCGAGCGAGACTTGTATGATGCCCGCCCCGCACCCGTTCACGGGCGTCACCCGACCCGCGCATCCGATGCCCGGCGCCACCCGTACCATCGCCCTGCCCTCGCCGCTGCGCCTGCACCGCGGCGGCGAGTTGCGCGCCGGCGCGATCGCCTACGAGACCTGGGGTGAACTCAGCGCCGCACGCGACAATGCGATCCTGATCGTCACCGGCATGAGCCCCAGCGCACACGCCGCCTCCGGCCCGGAGGATCCGTCGCCGGGCTGGTGGGAACCGATGATCGGCAGCGAGCGTACCTTTGATACCGACCGCCATTTCATCGTCTGCGTGAACTCGCTCGGCAGTTGCCGCGGCTCCAGCGGTCCGGCCTCGCCGCACCCGGACGATGGCCTGCCGTGGCGGCTGCGCTTCCCGGCGGTCAGCATCGAAGACATCGCCGATGGCGCTGCCGCCGTGGTCGGCGCGCTCGGCATCGAGCGCCTGCGCGCGGTGGTCGGGCCGAGCATGGGTGGCATGACCGCCCAGGCGATGGCCCTGCGTCATCCACAGCTCTGCCCCAACCTGATTGTGATGTCCTGCGCTGCTCGTTCGAGCGCCTTTGCGATCGCACTGCGCTCGCTGCAGCGGCAGATCGTGCGCGCCGATCCCGGCTACGCGAACGGTCAGTACGCGCATGCGATCGACGTCGCCACCGGCATGGGCCTGGCGCGCAAGCTCGGCGTGGCCACCTACCGCTCGCCGCAGGAATGGCGCGAGCGCTTCGGCCGCGGGCGGCTTGCGGAGCGCAACGACGCCGATCCCTTCGCCAGCGAGTTCCAGATCGAGTCCTACCTCGATTCGCACGCGCGCCGCTGGGCCGGCAGCTTCGACCCGCTCTGCTACTTGTACCTGTCGCGCGCGATGGACTGGTTCGATCTGTCCGATTACGGCGGCAGCGTCGAAGCGGCGTGCCGGCAAATGGCGGTCGAACGCGCACTCGTGATCGGCGTCGCCACCGACATCCTGTTCCCGGCGGAACAGCAGGAGGAAATCGCCGAATCGCTGCGCGCAGCCGGCGCCGATGTCGACTACCAGGCACTGCCCTCGATCCAGGGCCACGACGCCTTCCTGGTGGACATCCCGCGCTTCGCGCCGGTGATTTCGCGGTTCCTGGAGCGCTTGTAGGCGCGGCGCTCCTACGCGCGCTTGCCACGGAGCAAGCGCCACACGTCCCGGACCAGGAACACCAGCCCGCCGAGGGCCAGCAGCGCCGGCACGCCGGTAAAAAAGGTCAGCAACATCACGCTGAGCGCGAGGTTGGCCCATTCCCGGGATTGCGGGTCATTGCAGATCACGGCGCCGGTGTGGATCACCGGGCACGCACCGCCGAGCAGCAGCTGAATGGTGACGAGCGCGCCGACGACGATCACCAGGCTCGGATAGCAGAGCACCCGCGCGAGGATGCCGAAGGCCTTTTTCCACACGACTCAGGCCTCCGAGAGCGCTTCGAAGTCGATCTCGTCGAGGCGCGTGGGCTCGCCGAACAGATGACCCTGGACGTAATCGACCCTGGCTGCGCGCAGCCAGGTGAGCGCCTTCGGCGAATCCACGCGTTCGGCGATCACCTTGAGCTTCAGCGCGTGCGCCATCTGGGTGAGCGACAACGCCATCGCACGATCCACCTCGCTGCCCTGGCGCTCGGCGACGAATTCTCCGCTGACCTTGACCAGATCCACCGGCAACCACTTCAAGTGCGAAAGCGAGTTGTGGCCGGCGCCGAAATCGTCCAGCGCGAAGCGGCAGCCGATCCGCTTCAGTTGCAGGATGAAACGTCGCACCTGATGCATCTGGTTAATCTCGCCGGTTTCGGAGATTTCGAAGATGAAACGCTCCGGGCGCACGCGGTGGCTGTGGAAGGTGTTCTCGATGTGACCCAGGGCTTCGGCATCCTGCAGGGTCTGGTTCGACAGGTTGATCGCGAAGGAGACCGCCAGGTCGTCCGGCACGCGCACGGCGATGCGTACCGCACGAGCGAGCACCCACAGATCGATTTTCGGCATCAGGTTGGCGCGTTCGGCGAGCGGCACGAACACGCTTGGGCTGACCCACTGGCCGTCGCGGTTGACCATCCGGATCAACACCTCGTAGGCCTGCTCGGGATGCTCGCCGCGCACGCGCCACTGACCGGCGTGCTCGTGCAGGCCGCGCACCGGCAGAATCGGATGGCCGAGCAGGATCATCCGATCCTCGTTCATCGCCTCGCGGATGCGCTGCGCCCAGCCCGCCTCCAGCTCGCGCGCCACCCGCGAATCGCTCTCCACGACGAAAATCTGGGTCTGGTTCTGGCCACGCCGCTTGGCCTGCGCGCAGGCGTGGCGCGCGTTCTCGAGCACGTATTCGGCCGAGGGCGAATCGCGGCTGACGATGGCCACCCCCACGGATACGCTGACCGCCAGAGCGCGCCCGGCGTGATC
Source organism: Lysobacterales bacterium (assembly GCA_019187485.1). Taxonomy (GTDB): domain Bacteria; phylum Pseudomonadota; class Gammaproteobacteria; order Xanthomonadales; family SZUA-5; genus JADKFD01. Next base: position 22,623 of record JABAQR010000040.1, read on the forward strand.
GGTGTAGCTGACCTCGCGCAGCATCTCGCGCAGGCTGTCGGCGAGCGTGTACAGATGTTCCAACTGCACGTTCTCCAGGCGTAGTGCGAACTGGTCGTGCTCCAGCCGCGCGAGGCCGTCGTGGTCGCGCAAGCGCGCCTGCAAGCGCTGCCCGACCTCGACCAGCAACTGCTGACCGGCGAGCTCGCCGGCGTTCTCGAGCACCTGGGTATAGCGATCGATGTCCACGAACAACACCGCACCATAACCGCCTTCATTGCGGCGCGCCTCCACCGACTCGCCGAGACAGGCGATGAAATGGCGGCGGTTGGACAGCCCGGTGAGCTTGTCGTGGTCCAGCTCCCAGCGCACGCGCTCGACCGACTTGCGGTCGGAGATGTCGCGGAACACCACCACCGAGCCTTCGGTCTCGCCGCCGACCAGCATCGGCACCATGTTGCACTCGACCGGCAGCACGCGCCCGTCGGCGGTGCTGAACACGGTCTCCAGGCGTCCGGCGACATCCTCGCGCTCGAAACGCAGCTTCAACTGGCCACCGTCCTTGCCGACCAGATCGGATTCTTCGGCGACGCCGAGCAGGCGCAGGGCGGTCGGATTGGCGAAGGTGACGACACCGGTTTCGTCGAGGCCGTAGACGCCGTCGCCGACCGATCGCAGGATGCCATCGAGGCGCCGCCGTTCAGCCTCGATGCGGCGCCGATGCTGCACCGAGCGCGCGAGCGCCTTGATGCGCGCCAGCGTCAACGTCACCACCTCGTTCTTGAACAGGCACTCGACCGCGCCGGCGTCCAGGCATTTCTGGATCACCTCTTCGCTGTAGGTGGCGGTGATCAGCGCCACCAGCGCGTTCTCGGTGGCGGGCTCGGCCTTCAGTTTGCGCACCAGCGCGTCGCCAGTGCCGTCCGGCAGGTAGTAGTCGACCACGATCAGGTCGTAGCGGCCGGCGCGCGCGCGCGCGAAGCCGTCGGCGATGCTCTCGGCGAGGTCGACCTGCAGGCCCTGCTGGGTCAGCAACTGGTGGTAGGTGCGGCGCACGCTGACCGAGTCGTCCACCAGCAGCAGGCGCATCGGGCTTTGCGGTGTGACCCGCTCGGGCGGCGTGCTGAACAGCAGGCTCGGCGAGAGTTCGCTGATCGCCCCCGGCACCTGCCAGAACTGGCTCCAGAGCAGGCGCATCGAGCCGCCGCGGCGCTCCAGCCAGGCGTCCAGGCGGGGCAGCGCGGTGTGGCTCAGGATCAGCAGCGGCAGGCTGGCGCCGGGCAGTTCGCGCACGATCTTCAGCAGCGCCTGGCATTCGGCCGGTTCGCGCTCGGGCACGCCGATCACCAGCAAGGCCGGCAACCGCGAGGCCACCACCCGCTCGCGCATCTCCTCGACCGCGTCGCCGAAACGCTCGAAGTGCCTGGCGATGCCGACACCGGCCGTCTCCAGCGTGCGCGCGAGCAAGTCGCACAGCGTGGCCGATCGTTCGACGACCAGGATCTCGGGCATTGCGCGTCCGGCGGCGTTGCAAAGCGCCAATGCTGCAACAGGACGGCGCCGATGAACAGGCTCGAAACCTCGCAGCGAAAGCTTCGCGGGGCGCTCCGCGGGCAACGCCGATCCGACCCGGAGCTGCCGCCAGAGCGTTTGTGGGCATCGTCCGGAGGCTCTTGCACTCGCCACGGGCCGCCCCCATGCACTTAGATTCAGTCGCCGCCTTCCGCCCGTGCCAGCGCCCTCCCAATCCCTGAAACCGCTGGCTGCACTGCGGCCCTACCTGCGCCCCTACCGCGGCCTGATCGCCGGTGCGCTCGGCTTCCTGCTGCTGTCCTCGGTGGCTTCGCTGACGCTGCCGGCGGCGGTCGGGCAAATGATCGACCACGGCTTCTCGACCGCCAACGCCGGCTACGTGGATCGCTATTTCGTCGCGCTGCTGGCGGTCGCCGGCGTGCTTGCGATCGGCACCGCGGCGCGCTTCTACTTCGTCACGCGCATCGGCGAACAGGTGATGGCCGATCTGCGCCGCGCGGTCTACCGGCACCTGCTGCGACTCGACCAGTCCTTCTACGAGTCCACCCGCACCGGCGAGCTGCTGAGCCGCCTGACCGCCGACACCGAGCTGATCCAGACCGTGGTCGGATCCTCGGCATCGGTGGCCCTGCGCAGCCTGGTGATGCTGGTCGGCGCACTGGTCATGCTGGTCATCACCAGCCCCAAGCTGTCCTTGCTCATCGTGCTCGGGATTCCGCTGGTGGTGGCGCCGATCCTGATCTTCGGACGCCGCGTCGAGAAGCTCTCGCGCGAAAGCCAGGACCGCATCGCCGACTCCTCGGCGATCGCCGGCGAGACCTTGAATGCGATTCACACGGTGCAGGCGAATGTCGCCGAAGAGCGCGAGTCCGACCGTTTCGGTGATGCCGTGCTGCGCACGCTGGCGACCGCGAAAAAGCGCATCCGCATGCGCGCCACGCTGACCGCGGCGGCGATCCTGCTGACCTTCGGCGCGGTCGTCGTGGTGCTCTGGATCGGGGCCAAGGCGGTGCTCGCCGGCACGCTGTCCGGCGGCGAGCTCGGACAGTTCGTGCTCTACGCGGTGTTCGCCGCGGGCTCGGTGGGCGCCGTCAGCGAGGTCTGGGGCGATGTGCAGCGCGCCTCGGGCGCGATGGGTCGGCTGGCCGAACTGCTGGCGCTGCGACCCGGCATCGCCGACCCGCAGACGCCCAAGGCCGCGCCAGCGGCCTTGCGCACCGCGATCCGTTTCGAGGGGGTCGGTTTCCGCTATCCCTCGCGCCCGGATCGCCTGGCGCTCGACGGCATCGAGCTCGAAGTGCGGGCCGGCGAGACGGTCGCGCTGGTCGGGCCTTCCGGTGCCGGCAAGAGCACGCTGTTTCAGTTGCTGCTGCGTTTTCACGACCCGTTGAGCGGCCGCGTGCTGATCGACGGTGTCGATAGCCGCGAACTGCGCGTCGCCGATCTGCGCGGCTTGTGTGCGCTGGTGCCGCAGGATCCGGTGATCTTCGGTACCTCGGCGCTCGAGAACATCCGCTACGGTCGTCCGCAGGCGAGCCGCGAGGAAGCGGTCGCCGCCGCACGCGCGGCCGAAGCGCACGACTTTCTCGAAGCGCTGCCGCAGGGCTACGACAGCTACCTCGGCGAGCGCGGCGTGCGCCTCTCCGGCGGCCAGCAGCAGCGCGTCGTGATCGCCCGCGCACTGCTGCGCGACGCCTCGATCCTGCTGCTCGACGAGGCCACCAGCGCGCTCGACGCGCACAGCGAGCGCGCCGTGCAACAGGCGCTGGAGCGGCTGATGGCGGGCCGCACCACCCTGGTCATCGCTCACCGTCTCGCCACCGTGCGCAAGGCCGACCGCATCGTCGTCCTCGACCACGGTCGTATCGTCGCCCAGGGCCGCCACGAGGAACTGCTGGCGCAGGGCGGGTTGTATGCGGAGCTGGCGCGGCTGCAACTGGTCTGAGGGTTGCGTGCCGGTGGTCGGTTGTCGGTTGTCGGCAGCAAGCGCCCGCCCGCCGCGAGACCGCCGTCGCGGCCGTGAGACTTGTTCAGAGAAACCAAGAACTGTCCCCGAGTTCCCGCTCTGGCTGCAGCGCTTGTTCATGGACGCAAAGGACGCAAAGGACGCAAAGAAGGGCAAGGGCGGGCGGCCCATTCTGCTTACGCACTCCTTTGCGTCCTTTCTTTTCCCTTTGCGTCCTTTGCGTCCAACGCTCTTCTGTCCCGGACGGAGCAGACACGTTTCATCCCGCGTGGGTCGGGCGCCCCGGTGTGAAGCTCACCGCACTCCCTCGCAGCGCGGAAAGCGCACCCGCACCGTGGTTCCACGGCCCGGCTCGCTGGTGAACTCGACCGGCCAGCCGAAGCGGTCGGACAGACGCTTGACGATCGTGAGGCCGACACCGTGACCGCCGCGGCGGCCGTGCTGGGCACGGAAGAAGGGCTGGAAGATCTGTTTCAGGTCGTCGGCCGACATGCCGACACCCGTGTCCTCGATGCTGACCACGCCGTGCTCGACGGTGGCGCGCACGTGGCCCTGGTCGGTGTAGGCGACGGCGTTGCGGATCAGGTTGCCGATCAGCACCGCGACCACCTTCGAGGGCGCGTGCAGGCAGAACTGTGCGCGCTCGACCAGTTCCAGCTTCACCGGCTTGTTGCCGACCAGCGATTCGGCGCGCTCGATCTCCTCGCGGACCACATCGTTGACCGCGAACTCGTCGGCCGGCAGCGCGTTGTCGGCCTCGCGCGCCATCAGCAGGAAGGCCTCGATCAGCGACTCCATCTCGCGCGCGGATTCGAGGATGCGGCGTGCATTGCGCTGTCCGTAGTCGTCCAGTTGACCATCACCGATCAGTACTTCGGCGGCCATCTTGATCACCGTCAACGGGGTGCGCAGTTCGTGGCTGACATCGCGCGTGAACACGCGCTCACGCTCGATGAACTCGCCGATGCGCTTGGCGTAGCCGTAGATTGCTTCCGACAGCAGCAGGGTCTCGCCTTCGATCCCGGCCGGCAGACGCCCGGGCGCGAGCGCGCTGAATCCGGGGTTCTTGGGATCCCAGCCGCGCACCTCGTTGGCCAACCAGATGACCGGCGAGATCGCGCGCCGCGACAGCCGGTAGGTGAGCCAGGTCGCGAGATAGATGAACAGCAGCACCAGGGTCAGCGGGACCAGGCCGAACAACAGTGCGAGGCGACCGATGTGCGCCTGGTCGATCACCAGGAACAGCCGTCCGGGCGTACTGTCCGAGACGTACACGAGCGAGCGACTGCCACCCTGGCGGAGCGCGTGGAAGCCGAGGTCAAGGCCGCGCAGATACAGCGGAATCACCTCGTCGGTGTCTCCCGGGCGTTGCAGAAAACCCTTCATGTTGTGCGTATCCGGCGTCGGATGCACCGGATTGCGTTCCAGCAACTGCATGAAGTGCGCGGTCTCCTCGCGCAGCGCCCGTCGGATCAGCACGTCTTCGAGGACCGCCGCCGCGGCATAGACGCCGAGCACCGTGCCGCAGGAGATCGCCGCAGCCTGCAAGACGAAAGCCAGGCCGATCTTGGCGCGCAAACCGGTTTGTCGCGAATGGGCCATGCCGATGAGTCCACGGATGTCCGGGGTAGTCTGCCGCGTCCGCGATCCGCCCGGCATCGCGCCGTGCATCCGCTCTCGAAAGATGGATCGAGCGCGCGCGGGTCGAGCGGATCCCAGCGCGGCGCCGCGATGACGAGGCCATCGCCGTTTCCCGGCCGCAATCGCTATGCTGCGCGCCCTCAGGCCCACGAGCCACGCCATGGCCGGTTCCAGCTTCTTCGCACTGCTCGACGACATCGCCACGCTGCTGGACGACGTCTCGGTGATGACCAAGGTGGCGGCCCAGAAGACCGCCGGCGTGCTCGGCGACGATCTCGCGCTGAACGCACAGCAAGTGGCCGGCGTCGCGGCCGACCGCGAGTTGCCGGTGGTCTGGGCGGTCGCCAAGGGCTCGCTGTGGAACAAGGCGATCCTGGTTCCGGCCGCGCTCGCGGTCAGCGCGCTGATGCCGTGGGCGGTGATCCCGCTGCTGATGATCGGCGGTTTGTTCCTGTGCTTCGAGGGCGTGGAAAAACTCGCGCACAAGTTCCTGCACAGCGCGCAGGAAGACCGTCAGCACCACAAGGAACTGATCGAGGCGATCACCGATCCGCAGGTGAACATGCTCGCCTGGGAAAAAGACAAGATCAAAGGCGCGGTGCGCACTGATTTCATCCTGTCGGCGGAGATCATCGTGATCTCGCTCGGCACCGTCGCTGCCGCGACCTTCGGCAAGCAGGTGGCGGTGCTGTGCGCGATCGCCCTGCTGATGACGGTTGGCGTCTACGGCCTGGTCGGCGGCATCGTCAAGCTGGATGATTTCGGCCTGCACCTGCACCGCATGCAGGGTACCGGCAGGGCACTGCAGCGGCGGATCGGCGCGTTGATCCTGCGGCTGGCGCCACTGCTGATGAGGTCCCTGTCCATCCTCGGCACGGCGGCCATGTTCATGGTGGGCGGCGGCATCGTCGTGCACGGTGTGCCGGCGCTGCATCATTTTGTGGCGCACTGCGCAGCGGCGGTCGCGGCCGCCGGCAGCGTGTCGAATCTGCTCGCGACCATCGTGGTCGAGGCGGCGATCGGCATCGTCGCCGGGACGATCTGCCTGGCGCTGTTCACTCTCGGCAAGCGCCTGTCCGGCAGGCGCGCGGCGTCCGCTCACTGAGGCTTGCGGGCGCAATGCCCGCGCATGCCGTCAATGGCAGTCGAACAGTGGTCGCAGTGCCGCCAGCGGCCCGCGCTCCGGCAGCACCCAGGGCGCAAGGAAAAACAACCCGCCGAAGAGCGCCAGGGCCGAGCCGACCACGCGTCGGGCGACGGGGCCGCGACCAAGTTGCAGACCCTGTCCCGCGGCAACCCCCAGACCGAGCAGCGCCGGCAGCGTGCCGAGTCCGAAGGCGCCCATGAACAGCGCGCCCTGTACCGGGCTCGCCGTACCCAGACTGAGCGCCAGCATGCCATACACCAGACCGCAGGGGAGCATGCCCCAGAACGCGCCGAAGGCGAATGCCCTGCGCGCGCCGTCGAGCGGCAGCAGCCGCCGCGTCAGTGGCTGCAGGCGCCGCCACAGCGGCACGGCGACGATGGCGACACGGTCCAGCAGGCGCAGCGCACCCGCCAGTTGCAGACCGATCAGCACCAGCGTCAGTGCGGCAAGCGTGCGCAGTGCGTGCAGGCCGACCGGCGTTCGCAGCCAGTCCCCGAAGCCCAGTCCGACGCCACCGGCGAGCGCGCCCAGCGTCGCATAGGCGCCGATGCGGCCGATGCTGGCCGCCAGCGGCACGCGGATCAAACGCCCCGGCGCCGCCGACACGCCGAAGGCGCCGGCGATGCCGCCGCACATCGCCAGGCAATGGCCGCTGCCGACGAGGCCCAGCAGCAACGCGCCGCCGAGGCTGAGCTCAGCGATCATCGCCTGCCCTCGGGCGCGGCGCGTCCTCGTCGACGAGGACGTCGAGCGCCGGCGTCTCCAGATCCTCGAACTGGTCGTTGTCGACCGCCCAGAAGAAGGCGTACATGGCCGCGATCAGCAGCAGCAGCGAGAGCGGAATCAGCACCAGCAGGATGTTCATGCATGCTCCGGGAACGGGAGCTGCGCGGTGGTGCCCACCGATGTGTGCGGGCTGATCGTGCGCAGCAGCCGCATCGAGTTCAGCACGACCACGATGGAGCTGGCGGACATGCCGATCGCCGCCAGCCACGGCGGCACCAGACCGAGCGCAGCGGCTGGGATCGCGATCGCATTGTAGGCATAGGACCAGCGCACGTTCTGGCGGATCGTCGCCAGCGTGCGGCGCGCCAGCGCCAGCGACTGCGGCAGCGCCCCGAGACGCTGACCGAACAGCACCAGGTCGGCATGCGCCTTGGCGAGGTCGGCGCCCTGTCCCATCGCCACCGAAACCGCGGCGTGGCCCAGCACCGGTGCGTCGTTGACGCCGTCGCCGACCATCAACGCTGCACCCGCGCGCTGCCGCAACTCCAACTCGTCGAGCTTGGCCTGCGGCGACAGTGCCGCGCGCCAGTCGGTGATGCCCACCCGCGCGGCGAGCGCCGCCACCCGTGGCGCGGAGTCCCCGCTCAGCAGTGCGCAGTCCAGACCATCGGCGCGCAACGCGGCAATACTGTGTACGGCGTCCGCGCGCAGCTGGTCTTCGAGGTGGAATCCGGCGAACGCGCGACCGTCCACGCTGAGGACAATGTCGCCGGGCGGGGCCGTGGACGGATCGACGAGCGCGAAGTCGGGCCGCCCCAGCCGACAGTGGCGGCCGTCGATGCGCGCCTCGACGCCGGCACCAGCGCACTGCTGGCGATCCTCCACGCGCACGTCCAGCGACGCGTGCACGGCGAAGGCGCGCGCGATCGGATGACTGGCCTCGCGCTCCAGGGTCGCCGCCAGCGCCAGCGCCTGCGCCTCGTCCACGCCCGCCGCGGGTGTGATCGCTCCGATGCGGATGCACCCGTCGGTCAGGGTGCCGGTCTTGTCGAACAACACCTGGCGCACCTGCGCCAGGGTTTCCAATGCCGCCGGGCGCAGCACCAGCACGCCCAGACGCGCCAGACCCTGGCTGGCCGCGGCGAGCGCGGTCGGCAAGGCCAGCGAGAGGGCGCAGGGACAGGACACCACCAGCACCGCGAGCGCAACCTCGAAGGCGCGTTCCGGCGCGTACCAGGCCCAGCCCAGCGCGACCAGCACGGTCAGTACCAGCACACGCGCGATGAACCGCTGTGCCACGCGTTCGGCCAGTCGCAGGCCGGCCGGCTTGTCGGCCTGCGCGCTGTCGGCCATGCGCGCCAGCGCCGACAGCAGAGTCTCTGCGCCGATGCGCTCCGCGCGCAGCCGCAGTGGCCGTGCCAGCGCAATGCTGCCGGCGAGCAGTGCATCGCCGGCGCGCTTGGGCAGCGGTCGCGACTCGCCGGACAGGATCGACTCGTCGACTTCGGCAGCGGCCCCCAGCAAGACACCGTCGACTGGAACGGTAGCGCCGGCGGCGACCAGGACTTCGTCGCCGGGCAACAATTCCAGCGTCGCCACTTCCACCTCGTGCCCGTTCTCGATGCGCCGCGCCAGCGGCGGCAATCCCCCGCAGAGCAGGCCCAGATCGATCTGCGCGCGATGGCGCACCGCCTGCTCGGCGTAACGGCCGAGCAGCAGAAAAAACACGAACATGGTCAACGAGTCGAAATACACCTCGGCGCCGCCGCGGCCGGATTCGATCATGCTGGCGGTGAAAGCAAAGGCCAGCGCCAGCGCCACCGGCGTGTCCATGCCGAGCCGGCGCGCGCGCCATTCGCGCGCGGCGCCGATGAAGAAACCCTGGCCGGCATAGAAGATCACCGGGGCCGCCACCGCCATGCTGACCCATCGGAAGAAATCGCGGACGGTGGGATCCATGCCCTCGAAGGCGCCGGCGTACAACGCGACGCCGTACATCATCGCCTGCATCATGCCAACCCCGGCAACCGCCAGCCGCTTCAATGCCTCCCGACGTTCGCCGCGGATGCGCCCAGAAAGCTGTTCGCGATCAACCAGTTGCGGCGTGTAGCCCAGCGCGACCAAGCGTGCCGCGAGCGCCGACAGCGCGATCTCGTCGGGCCGCCAGCGCAAGGTCAGCCGCTGCGTCAGCGGCTGCACGCGCACACCGACCACGCCGCCGATGCTTCCCAGCGCGCGTTCGATCAGCCAGACGCAGGCGGCGCAGCGCAGGCCAGTCAGCGCGAGCGAGATCGTCGCGACGCCGTCGACCGTCGCGCCCGCGTAATAGCGCAGCACCGCAGGTCGGTCGAACACACCGAAGTCGGCCGCCGTCGCGCGCCCCGGTCCCGCACCCTCGCGTCGCAGCCGGTAGAAATCGCCGAGGCCCTCGCCGTGGATCCATTCGACCGCGGCGCGGCAGCCGATGCAACAGACCGGCCGTTCGACACCGGCGACCACGACCGCCACCACCGTGTTCGCTGGCAGCGGTTCCTGGCAGTGATAGCAGCGCTCGGCCATCGCCTCAGGGCCGGAACACGATCCTGGCGCCGCGCGCCTCGAAGGCGCCCGGCAACTCCCAGCCGGCACCACTCAGCAGCGGTCGCAGACCCTGCGCCCGCGTCGGCCAGGCGCTGCGGTAGATACCGTCGTCGCCGCGTGTGAGTGTCAGCAGCAAATCCTGCCGTGCCTGTGTCGGGTGCCACAGGCGCAGCGACAGATTGGCCGGCCGTTCGTCGCCCTCGAGCGACAGCGTGACCACATGCGCCGCGGCATCGATGCGCGCCTCGCCACGCAGACCCAGCGCGCGCGCACGACCGACCCCGAGGTGTTCGCCATACAACACCGGTCCGGTGCGTGTAACCGTCTCCGGCAGCGGCTGGTCGGCGTGTCGGATCGCGATCACCACGGTGACGGTGCCGGCCAGCACCGAAGCCAGCACGGGCAACCAGATCAGCCACTTCCACGGCAGGCCGCCGCCCTCTGGCGACACCCCGGTTGCGGTCACACGCATGCCCTCGTTGCGGAAGCCTTGGAAGACTAGCCGCAGCGACCGCAGGACGTGTTGATCGAAGTCACAGGCCCTGCGGCGCAGCCGCTCCGGCGCGAACGGTCGGGTGGACGCGCACCATGCAGACGTCTGGCGCCTGGAGGATCCCTGCGGCACGCATCCGCGATCAAGCCGGCACCAACCCGCTGCTATCCTCGCCCGCCCCGCGCGCTCCCCTGCCCTGCCGATGTCCAAGCTGCTGTCCCTGCCCCTGCCGCGCGCGCCGATGTTGTGGAAGCGCTGGCGGCCGCTGCACGGTGCGGCGCTGGCGCTGGCGCTGACCGAGACCGCGCGCACCGCCGGCCGGCTGATCGTCTGCGCGACCCGCGACTCGGCGTCGGCGCTGGCGTTGGAGGCCGATCTCAACGCGCTGGTCGAGCCCGGCGTGCCGGTGCTGCATTTCCCGGACTGGGAGACGCTGCCCTACGACCTCTTCGCGCCGCACCCGGACATCGTCTCGCAGCGCATCGCGACGCTCTACCGGCTGCCGAACGTGCGCAGCGGCGTGCTCGTGGTGCCAGTGGCGACGCTGATGCAGCGGCTGCCGCCGACGCGCTACATCGGCGATCGCGTGCTGCTGCTCAAGCGCGGCGACCGCCTCGATCTGGAACGCGAGTCGGTGCGGCTGGAGCGCGCCGGCTACCGGCGCGTCGGCCAGGTCATCGAGCCCGGCGATTTCGCGGTGCGCGGCAGCCTGCTCGACCTGTATCCGGCCGGTTCGCCGGTGCCCTACCGGATCGAGCTGCTCGACGACGAGATCGACACCCTGCGCGCCTTCGATCCGGAGACCCAGCGCTCGGCCGGTGCGGTCGAACGCATCGAGCTGCTGCCGGCGCGCGAGTTCCCCTTCGACGAGCCCGACCAGCGACGCGTGCGCGAAGTCATCCGCGAGCGCTTCGACCTCGACGTGCGCCGCTCGGCGCTGTACCAGGACCTGAAGAACGGCAATGCGCCGTCTGGCATCGAGTACTACCTGCCGCTGTTCTTCGACAGCACCGCGACGCTGTTCGACTACCTGCCGCGCGAGTCGCTGCTGGTGCTGGAGGACGTGGTGCTCGATGCCGCCGAGCAGTTCTTCGGCGCGACCCACGAACGCTGGCTGCAGCGCAGCCACGATCTCGAACGCCCGATCCTGCCGCCGGGCGAGATCTACCTGCCGCCGGCCGATCTGCGCGCGCAACTGAACCAGCGCGAGCGGGTACTGATCGGCGGCTTCGAGGATGCCGCGCAGACCGGCTCGCAGCCGGCGCCGACGCTGCCGCTGCTGAAGAAGGGCGAGGAGCCCGCCAGCGAGCTGCGCGCTTTCCTCGCGGCCTATCCGGGACGCGTGCTGCTGGCCGCCGATTCGCCAGGCCGTCGCGAGGCCCTGATCGACCTGCTGGCAGGCGCGAACCTGCGTCCGCAGGTGCTGGACTCGTGGGAAGCCTTCCGCGCCGGCGAGGCGCGCTGGGCGATCGCGGTCGCGCCGCTGTCGGACGGCTTCGCGCTGAGCGATCCCGCACTGACGGTGTTGACCGAGCGCCAGTTGTACGGCGAACGCGCGCGCCAGGAGCGCCGCCGACGCAAGAGCGAGCGCGATCCGGAATCGATCATCCGCGACCTCGGCGAGCTGGTCGAAGGCGCGCCGGTGGTGCACATCGACCACGGCGTCGGCCGCTACCGCGGGCTCGTCACGCTCGACATCGGCGGCGCGCCCGGCGAGTTCCTGACCATCGAATACAGCGGCAACGACAAGCTCTACGTGCCGGTCTCGGGGCTCGACCTGATTTCCCGCTACACCGGCGGCGCGCCCGAGCACGCGCCGCTGCACTCGCTGGGTTCGGACGCCTGGGAGAAGGCCAGGAAACGCGCCGCCGAGAAGGTGCGCGACGTCGCCGCCGAACTGCTGGAACTGTACGCGAAGCGGCGCGCGCGCATCGCCGAGCCGATCGGCATCGACCGCGGCCTGTACGAGCAGTTCGCCGCCGGCTTCCCTTTCGAGGAGACGCCCGACCAGCTCGCCGCCATCGAGGCGGTGCTCGCCGACCTCGTCAAGCCCGAGCCGATGGACCGCGTGGTCTGCGGCGACGTCGGTTTCGGCAAGACCGAAGTCGCGCTGCGCGCGGCCTTCGTCGCCGCCCAGGCCGGACGCCAGGTCGCGGTGCTGGTGCCAACGACGCTGCTCGCCGAGCAGCACTACCGCAACTTTGCGGACCGGTTCGCCGACTGGCCGATCCGGGTCGAGGTGTTGTCGCGCTTCAAGACGCCGAAGGAGATCAAGGCCGCGCTCGACGAACTGGCCAGGGGCACGGTCGACGTGATGGTCGGCACCCACCGGCTGATCCAGGACGATGTGCGCTTCAAGCAACTCGGCCTCGTCATCGTCGACGAGGAACAGCGCTTCGGCGTGCGCCAGAAGGAGCAGTTGAAGAAGCTGCGCGCGCAGGTCGATTTGCTGACGCTGACGGCGACGCCGATCCCGCGCACGCTCAACATGGCGCTGACCGGGCTGCGCGACCTGTCGATCATCGCGACCCCGCCGCAGCACCGGCTCGCGGTCAAGACCTTCATCGTGCAGTGGGATCCGCAACTGCTGCGCGAGGCCTTCGAGCGCGAACTCGGGCGCGGTGGCCAGGTCTATTTCCTGCACAACGAGGTCGAGACCATCGACAAGACCGCGCGCGAACTGGAAGCGCTGATCCCGCAGGCGCGCATCCGCATCGCCCACGGGCAGATGGCCGAGCGCGAACTCGAAATCGCGATGCTCGATTTCTACCGCCAGCGCTTCAACGTGCTGGTGTGCACCACGATCATCGAGTCCGGCATCGACGTGCCGAGCGCGAACACCATCGTGATCAACCGCGCCGACCGCTTCGGCCTGTCCCAGTTGCACCAGTTGCGCGGACGCGTCGGGCGCTCGCACCACCGCGCCTTCGCCTACCTCGTGGTGCCGCCGAAGAAGGCGATGACCAGCGACGCGGTCAAGCGCCTGGACGCGCTCGCCTCGCTCGAGGAACTCGGCGCCGGCTTCACGCTGTCGACGCATGACCTCGAGATCCGCGGCGCCGGCGAGCTGCTCGGCGAGGGCCAGTCGGGCGAGATCGAGTCGGTCGGCTTCACGCTCTACACCGAAATGCTGGAACGCGCGGTGCGCGCGCTCAAGGAAGGCCGCATCCCGGACGACCCGCTCGGCGTCCACGAGCGCGGCAGCGAGATCCAGCTCGGCATCCCGGCGCTGATCCCGGACGACTACCTGCCCGACGTGCACGCGCGCCTGGTGCTGTACAAGCGCATCAGCGGCGCACGCGACGAGGAAGCGCTGGACGAACTGCAGGTCGAGATGATCGACCGCTTCGGCCTGCTGCCGGATCCGGCCAAGCACCTGTTCCTGAGCGCGAAACTGAAGCTGCGCGCGCAGGCGCTCGGCATCCGCAAGCTCGAACTCGGCGCCGCCGGCGGCCGCGTGCTGTTCGCGGCCCGCACCAAGGTGGACCCGATGAACGTGATCCGCCTGGTCCAGCGCGAGCCGAAGCGCTATGCCTTCGAGGGCCAGGACAAGCTGAAGTTGAAACGTGATATGACGTTGCCCGAAGAGCGCGTGCGCGTGGCGCAGGAGCTGCTGGGGGCGCTGGGAGGACGGGGATGAGCGGAAACGAGCGGGGAAGGCAGATGCGAGGCCGGGGGCTGGGGGCTGGGGCGCGAGGATCGCGGCCGCCTCGGGTCTCCACCGTGCATGCGCCCCAGCCCCCAACCCCCGGCCCCGCTCTCGCTTTCCTGCTCATCCTCCTGTTCTCCCTCCTTCCCACCCTCGCCCTCGCCCAGCGCATCCAGGTCGAAGTGATCGTGTTCGCCTACGCCAATCCGGACGCCGGCGCAGCCTTGGCCCCGGAGGATCCGGACCCCACTTTCGAGGGCATGCTGCTCGGAGCCGAAGGCAATGCCTACCTGCTCCAGCCCACGTCCGCCCTGCGTCTGAACGGCGCCGCCGATGCGCTCGCCCGGCATGCGCGCACACGCACGCTGGCGCACTTCGGCTGGCAGCAGGACCAGGGCGGAGAGCGCGCGATCCGGCTGCGCGGGCGCGCATCGGTGAGAAGCGGAAACGCCACGTCCAGCGCCGAACACCCGGAACTGGACGGCGATCTGCGCCTGCGCTTCGGGCGCGGCATCGAGGTGCATGTCGATGCCCTGCTGCGGGTGGCCGAGACCGACCGCGCCGGTCGTCCCGCTGGCGTACAGCGCTTCCGCCTCAACAGCAGACGTGTACTCGGCAGAGGCGAACTGCACTACCTCGACCACCCCGCGCTCGGCGTGCTGGTGCGCATCGATCCTGTGGACGCGGCGGCGCCCTGAGGACGAAGCGAGCCCCGTGGACGGCTCCCTGGAGCCGTCTCGCCAGTTCTTCCCCCATGTTCCCGGCTGGTCGTTGCCGGCTCGGTTACTCATCGTCACACAAGTTGGCGCGGGGAATCGCGTCCCCGCTCCTCCCACCCTTCGAGGGTGCCGCCGACCCATGAGTCGGGTGCGCGTGCAGCCTCCACTCTTTGGGGAAGGGGGCGATGAACATGCGACGCGTCTTGGCTGCTTGGTTCTTTCTTTTCACCAGCCTGCTGCCAGGCTTGTCCTGTGCGGCGGTCAAGATCATCGATCTCCATGGCGGGGACGGTAGCGTCTTCCAGCGCGACAAGGCTGTCGCGACCGAAAAAACCCAACAGAACAACCTCTCGTTGGAGGGCAACTTCGGCTATCAGAGTTTCAACAACAACACACAGGTTCAGATTACCGCTGAAAGAGTAGTCAACCGTCGCTCAGGCGGGACCTCCGGGTCGCTCCGGCTTGAGCTGTGGGCATTGGCAGCTCCCTACAATGGTGGAAGCTGGAGCGGCTACAAGATGGGACAGGGATCCCTCAATCCATTGCCCGCGGGATTTCAGTACACCAACGTCAGTCTGACCAGCAGCTATTCGCGACCGAGTCAACCCGGCACCTACTACGTGGTCCTGATGCTGACCGAGTTTTCGTCGTCCATTTCGCAGAACAACGGTTACGGCTCGGTCGACTGGGGAAATTTCAGCAACACCTTGGTAATCGGTGGTGGCTCCGGGGGCGGGTCGCTGACGATCCCTGGAGCCTGGTCTTGGCAGATCTCCGGCGGCAACCTGCACGTCACCGCCGAGCGCATCGTGAACGGCCGCAGTGGAGGCTCCTCCGGCACGCTGCGTCTGGAACTGTGGGCACTCGCCAACCCCTACGCCGGTGCCACTTCTTTCTCCGGCTACAAGATCGGGCAGCAGCAATACAGTCCACTGCCAGCCGGCATGCAGTACACGAATATTGATTTCACGACGTCGGCCCTGCTGCCACCGAATGGCACCTGGAACGTGGTGCTCATGCTCACCGAGTACAGTTCCTCGATCACGACGAACAACGGCTTCGGCGTGGTGGACTACCGCAACTCGAATTCGCCGCTGGTAGTTGGGACCACACCACCGCCAACCACCGGAGGCGTGCTCGCAAACGGCGTGCCGGTCGGCGGCATCAACGGCGCCCTGAACTCCTCGGTGACCTTTACCGCAACCGTGCCCGCAGGCGCTCGCAACCTGCAGTTCCGCACCAGCGGCGGCAGCGGCGATCCCGACCTCTACGTGCGCTTCGGAGCGCCGGTGAGCGGTAGCTCCTACGACTGTGGATCGGCCTCGACCTCGAGCACCGAAAGCTGCCTTTTCCCGACGCCTTCGGCCGGTACCTGGCATGTGCTCATCCATGGCTATACCGCTTACTCCGGATTGACCCTGACCGCGAGTTGGGAGACGCCGACGCCACCGCCAACCACCGGCGGCGTGCTCGCAAACGGCGTGCCGGTCGGCGGCATCAACGGCGCCCTGAACTCCTCGGTGACCTTTACCGCAACCGTGCCCGCAGGCGCTCGCAACCTGCAGTTCCGCACCAGCGGCGGCAGCGGCGATCCCGACCTTTACGTGCGCTTCGGAGCGCCGGTGAGCGGTAGCTCCTACGACTGTGGATCGGCCTCGACCTCGAGCACCGAAAGCTGCCTTTTCCCGACGCCTTCGGCCGGTACCTGGCACGTGCTCATCCATGGCTATACCGCTTACTCCGGATTGACCCTGACCGCGAGTTGGGAGACCGCAAACCCCGGCGTCACAGTCGACGAACCAGGTTTCAGCAACTTCAGCCTGCCCCTGCCCAACCCGCCGTTCCCATCCTGCCCAGGTGGCTATTTCGTTGCCGCCGTCGACGATGGCGCCGGACCTGGTTTGACTCGCGGGATTTTCGGACTGGAGTTGCTCCTCAACCAGCCCGGGACACAGAGGCTGGAAGGCGGACTCAACTTTGGCGGCCTGTTGGATGGCAGCCAGCCCGCATTCGCCGGCTTCAATTTCAACAACCCGGCCAACGAACCACAAAGGCTCGATTTGGTCCTCACCGGCAATCCGCGGTCGTCGCAGTACGGCGTGTTGCCGGTGCTGATCCGCCTCATTCGTCAACCGGCACCGGGCATCAACGAAACCGTGCTTGAGACCACGGCGAACCTGACGTTGGCGCAGCAGTTCATCAGAAGCATTGATCTGATGCCCGCATTCTATGTAGTCACCGTAGCGCCCATCGGCAGTGCTTATCAGCCGGGAGGCAACGCCGACGGCGAGGTCTACGTCTCGCTGGCGACTCGCTTCGTCAACCGCCCGGGTGGTGGATTTTCAGCCGGTGTGGTGGTTGGCGGTTACCACGACGTACACCCCTTCGCTGGAGTCTCCGGCTTCGGTGCTTTCTGCCTCGGGTCCGGTCACTCGGCGAGCGCGCAGGTGTTCTCGGCACCAACTTACGGTGCTTCCGGTGCGAGGGATCTGCGGCTGCGAGTGCTCGACAACCTCAGCGGCCTGGTCATCCAGAGACCCTGAGCGCCATGGCGCCGCGTCCGGGGACCGGCGCCTTCCATCACTCCACGGATCACACGCCTAGGTTGCCCGAAATGTGCCGGCATGCACCTTCGATCCTGCCCAATCGAGCTCGCCAGACGCTCTGCCTGATGCTCGCTGCCTTTGCGCTGCAGGCCGACGCACAGGTCCAGTCGCTTCCTTCCGGCTCCCGCGACCTTCCGGGCTCGGTGCAATCACTACCAGTCGACACCGGTTCACGCCCCATCTACGCAGTCGGCACCGCCGAAATAGGCGCCGCGGGCACCCAAGTGGCGCGAACCGCCGCGCTGCGTGCGGCCTATGCCGAAGCGGTCGCGCGAGGCGCCGGTTTGCAGATCGACTCGATGACCCTGGTGCGCGATGTACGCCACGTCATCGACGTGGTCAGCTCGCGATCGAGCGGCTTCATCACCGCCTACGACATCGCCCACGAAGGCGCGGAAGGCGGCGTCTACACCGTCGGGATCAACGCTCATGTGGCGGTGCGCGAACTGTCGGACGAGGAGCAGACCCTCGCTGGCCTGCGTCTGTACCTGCAGGTCTACGGCAGGCCCACCGTGCTGATCCTGTTCCCGCAGTACGACACCATCGGCGAGATCGCACAACCGGCAGTGGCGGAGACCCAACCCTTCAGTCGAAAGACCCGCAAGACCCAGTCCGGGGACCATGCGAGCGAGAGTTCGGAAGAGTCCTTCGTGCTGCCCGGCAGTGGCTATCAGGCCGTACCCGGCACCACGACGCTCGCCCCCGGCATGCTGCGCGGCACCGAGGCCGCGGTGGCCCAGCAACTCGCGCGTTTCGGCTACCTGTTGAAGACCTCGGACGATGTCGCGACTTCGGCCCAGGTCACGCCGCTGCTGCTCTCGCGCGCCCGTCAGGGGCAGACCCAGGAGGCGCTCCAGGTGGGCCGTGCGGTCGGCGCCGACCTCGTGATCCTCGGCAGCCTGCAGGTCAGCGGCCGCGCGATCACCACCCACGACGTCGACTTCCAGCAGGCCAGCGGCGAGGCCGCGATGAAGGCCGTCTCGATGAAGAGCGGCGAGACCATCAGCGTGTTCCACAAGAGCGCCACGCGCGCCGGCAGCAATCTGCTGCAGGCCGCCGCCGCCGTGAAGACCCAGATCGCCACCGATTTCGCGAAAGAGCTCGCCTGGGCGGTGCCGCGAATGCTGGCCGACGAACAGCCCCACTGACTCCCGAGGAACCCACCATGCCCATCGTCCGACGTCTCAGTTCCGGCCTCTTGCCGATCGCCTGCGCGGCCCTCGCGGCCTGCGCATCCACTTACCAGGAAACGCGCACCGAATACCAACCCGACGGCAGCGTGCGCAGCTCGCAGAGCAGCGTGCGCGGACGCGTGGTGTCGGATCTGCAGCGCGAGTTCCGCGGCGTCGACCTGGTCGGCGACGGGATGTTCGAGAACGCCAACGAAGGCCTCGCGCGGCGCACCGCGATCAGCCTCGCGGTCAGCGACCTCGCCGCGAAGGTCCAGACCCAGGTGCGCGCCAATACCACGATCTACCAGAACCGCGACGTGCGCGACGTCGTCGAGACCAACGTCAACGCGCTGGTCAGCAACTACCAGATCGCCAGCGAGGGCTACGACCCCGGCACCAGCAAGTACCGCGTCCGCGTGCGCATCTCCGGCGAGCAACTCGCCAGCGAGATCTCGCGGCGGATCGTCGAGTGAGAACCGCTTCGCCATCGGCGCAGGCGAAGCACAGCCCCGAGATGCGCCCTTCAGAGACAGCGAGGAAAACCATGAACAAGCAACTGTCCACCATCGCCGCCGCGCTCGCCCTGGCGTGCCTGTCGTCCACCGCGAGCGCCGACGAGGTCCGCGTATTCGCCACCGCAAGCTTCGGCGACAACGAGTCGGGTTTCGGCAGCGCCGAGTACGGTTGGGGTTCGGGCAACAACATCTTCACGATTGGCACGAGCCTGCTCGTGGTGAAAGTCCCGAAACGCGATGACCCCGAAAAGACTAAAGCGGAGTTCAACATCGGTCTCAACGGCGGGTACACCTATCTCTTCAATCCCGAGGGCAACACCGGCTTCGTCGAAGGCCGCGCCGGCACCTTCGACGTGTCCAAGTTTTCCGACTCGGCCTTCTACGAAGTCAGCGTCGGCTACCGCTGGTATCTCAGCGATCGCGCTGCCCTCGGCTGGAACATCATCGGCTATGAGCAGCGTCAGACCGCGCAGGAAAACAACTCTCCTTCGACGGAAACCGAGTACGACTGGGAAGGCAGCCCCTTCACCCGCCTGCAGTTGATCGTTGCCCTCGACTGACCCGCCACCTTCCGGGAGGCGGCGCTGCGGCCCGCCTCCCTCTTTCCGGGGACACCGCATGCTCCGCCTGCCCTGCCTGATCGCCCTGCTCAGCCTTTCCCTCGCCGCGCCAGCGCAGGTCGTCGACGGCGACGCCGCACAACTGCAGGCCGATCCCGCGTCGGCGTGCAGCGCCGAACGCTGCGTCTACCCGCTCGGCCGCCCCGGCGACGAGGTGATCGTCGAACGCGACGGGATCGAACGCATCGATGCCGGCCAGTCGGTGTTCCGCATCGACGCGCCGAGCCGCACCGAGGCCTACGAGATGTCCGCGATCACCGGCTCGCGCAACCTCGTGTTCGCGGTGCTCGGCGCACGCAAGATCACCCAGGGTGCGAATGTCTCGGCGGCGCTCGGCAGCGGCGGCTTGGTGCATCCGCGCGCGATCCACCGCGCCTTCAAGTTCCAGGCGATCAATTCCAAGTCCGGCCAGGTGGTCAAGGAATTCGAGCTCGGCCAGTTCAAGCCGACGCGCCTGCACGCCACCCGGCACGGCGAGTCGCTGCTGGTCGCCGGGCTCAACCTCAGCCTCAAGCAGCACGAGGTGCTGGTGCTGAACGCGCGATCGGGTGAAGTCGTCCACCGCGAGACGGTGGAGGACGAGCGCGAGGTGCAACTCGCGGCGAATGGCTACTCGGTCGATGGACGCGCTCGCCTGCTCAGCGAAGACCGCCCCGGCGGCGAATCCCGCTACGCCAGCCGCGACCAGTTCTCGATGGCCGAGTACATCGTCGCCTGCGAGGCGCCGCTCAAGCCGGGCGACTACGCGCAGCAGGCCTTCGCCTTCCTGCGCTTCGAGAACACGGAAGCGACGCTCGACGACTCGATGTCGGCCGCCGCGAGCATCGGCCTCGCATCGAAGGGACTCACATTGGTCGAGCGCAGGCGCATGGACGAGATCCTGCGCGAGTTGCAGTTCCAGAGCCTCGGCCTCACGTCCGAGGAGGTCGTCGCTGATATCGGCCGGCTCGGCAATGCGCGTTACCTCGTGATCGGCAACATGGAGACCGTCGGCGCCGATGCCAACGTCGGCCTGCGCGCGATCGAGGCCGAGTCCGGCACCGTCGTCGCCGGCTGCGCGATGCGCTGTCGCGACTGCCGGCCCCAGGATTACGCCGAGGGCGTCGGCTACCTGGTCGACGCCTGGGTGCGCTGAGCGCCGGCATGGCCAGGCACGCCGGCGAAGCGCTGCGCACGCCCGCTCGCGAGGGCAACGAGCTGCGCGCACGCATCCAGGCGCTGCTCGCGGCGATTGGCGAGCAGGCGCAGGAGATCGAGCGCGGCGCGGCGCTGCAACCCGCCTGCGAGGACCTGCGCGCCGCGCGCAGCCTGCTGCACGGCGATCCGCTCGCGCGCCTGGCCGTGCAGGACGAGGCGGCCACGGGTCGCTTCCTGGGCGCGACGCTGGCCCCGCACAGCGAGCCCGGCGCCGCGCTCGAAGCGCTGCCCGGATATGCGCTGCTGCGCCTCGACCAGGGCTGGCGGCTGCTGGTATCGCGCGAACGCTCGCCCGCCCTCGCCAGCGCCACGCCGGTGCCCGCGTGCATCGAGATCGAGGCCGGCGCCGAACTGCCGCCGCT
>JABAQR010000044.1 GCA_019187485.1 Lysobacterales bacterium
AGATCAAGGACGCGCTTAACCGACTGGCCAACGCTTCTCATATCGTCGCCGGCTTCTTCCGGCATCCAGACTGCAAATACGCCGCAGTGTAAACGGTGTGAACGCACTTTATTTACCGCTTAGTAGTGGCAGCGGCGGCGGATGCGTCGTGAAGTGACAGATTGGAAATAATCGCCAGCTTATCGCGCATGTTTGCCGGCGCGTGACTTATCGCTTCCCGACATACGCGCGCCCTCTCGGCCCCGATCATTTCCTCTCGGCGAATGTTTGACTCGGCCAGGTGTTCAGCCAAAGCCAGATATCGCGCCACTTCTGGACTTTCCGCGCTCCGCCTCTCAAGGCGGCGAACAAGCGTTTCAACGTCGTGCATGCGGCCTTCTCCGCGTCCTTCAAAGAGGATCACGGAAGCGCGGTGAAGGTGTCCGCGCTTGTCGCCCCGTCGGGCTATCCGTGACACTTCACGGTACGCGGGCGCATGGCTCCTTTGCAAGCAAGCGGCCAGCCTGCCGGCTCGCGCATAGCCGCACTGTCGCCACACGCGCACTGCGGCTATGCTGTCGGAAGGGGCTGGATGTTCGCGCGGCGCTCATACCGCCGAGGGCGTTTCGGACGTAAGCGGCGGCCGGCCCCGCTCACCAGGTGCAGGCCGGGCGCGGGCACGTCACGGACCCCCTTTTGCCCACCGAAAAGCGGCGCGGCGAAGCCGTGCAAAACTGGCCTAGTTCCCTCGAAAGTTCCTTTCGCGGTTCCTTTAGACGATTCTAATATACGACTTTTGTTCAGGTTTGCCGCGCCGCAGCACGCATCCCAACCCGTTGTTTGCACTGACTTAAACGTCTTTTAAATGCTCTGCGCGCCTTAACGAAAAATTGCAAATCATGTGTCCCAAAACGCTGTTTTTGCGCAGGTGGCCCATTTCATTTGCGCCGAGCGCGCCCGCCATTTCAGCCGTCCAGACGGTCGCAAGTGCAGCAGCGCACCAGGCCGCAAAGAAGCCGGAAAGCGCGTCCTGACGCGGTTTCTGCGGTCTGTATTGGTCGCTACTGGCGGGAATTGGTCGTAATTTTTTTGCGCCCCTCGTCAGTTCCCTGATTGGCCCATTCCATCTGCGCGCTCACAGCAGGCAACGATCATGGCCCCCAAGCGACATTCATCATTGCGGGTGGCCATGCGGGCCATGAGCGTTGCCGTGAATGTCGTCCGAAGCGCGTTGCTCCCTCCCCGATGTCGGGGAGGGCTGGGGAGGGGGTAGGCAAACGCCGCCGCAGGCAACGATCATGGCCCCCAAGCGACATTCATCATTGCGGGTGGCCATGCGGGCCATGAGCGTTGCGCACGGGCCCATGGCCGTTTGCGCAACCTACGCACCAGACCGTCGCGCCAGCGCCCGCTCCACCAGCGAATACACGCTCGGCACGACGACCAGCGTGAGTAGCGTCGAACTGATCATGCCGCCGATGACCGCCACCGCGAGCGGGGCATTGACGTCGGCGCCGGCACCGACGCCCAGGGCCGCCGGCAGCAGCGCGAGGATCACCGTCAGCGAGGTCATCAGCACCGGGCGCAGGCGCTTGGGGCAGGCCTCGCGGAGCGCTTCGTCGATCGCTTTGCCCTGCTCGCGCAGCTGGTTCGCGAGGTCAACCAGCAGGATCGAGTTCTTGGCGACCAGGCCCATCAGCAGCACCAGGCCGATCATCGAATAGATGTTCAGCGTGTGCCCGGTGACCCACAGCGCGATCAGCCCGCCGATGATCGCGAGCGGCTGGGCGACCATCACGATCAGCGGCTGGATCAGCGAGTTGAACTGGCTCGCCAGCACGATGTAGACCAGCGCAACCGCAAGGATGAAGGAGAACTGGATGTAGCCCAGGGTCTTCTCGAACTCGCGCGCCTGCGCCATCAGCTTGACCTCGATGCCGACCGGCAGCACCTCGGCCGCGACCTCGCGCATCGTCGCGACCGCTTCCGACAGGGTCACGCCGGTCGGTGTCGCATAGAAGTTCGCCGAGTACTTGAGGTCGTAGCGGTTGATCGCTGCCGGCCCCAGGGTCGCCGTCAGCGTCGCCACGGTGTCCAGGCGCACCATCGCGCCGCTGCTCGCGCGCAGGTAGATGCGCTTGAGGTCCTGGGCGCTCTCGATCTGGCCCGGCGCGGCCTTGACGCGGATGTCGTAGCGTTCACCATCGCCGGGATCGTCCGAGTACTTGGCGACATCGAGGCCGCCGGCGAGCACGTTCAGCGCGCTCGCGATGTCGACGCTGCCGAGGCCCGCCGCGGCCGCGCGCGTGCGGTCGACCGACAATCGCAGCGTCGGCAGGTCGAGGTTGAGGTCGAGGTCGACGCGGCCGAGTTCCGGGCGCTCGGCGAGCCTGGCGAACAAGGCCTGCGCGGCGCGCGCGACCTCGTTGAGGTCCGGTCCGCTGACGTTGAACTGCAGCGGCTCGCCGCGGTTGTTGCCGCCGCCGACAGTCGGCGGCGGCGACACGAAGGCCTTGATCCCGGGGATCGCGGCGAGGCGCCCGCGCAGGTCTTCGATCACCTCGGACTGGCTGCGCGCACGTTCGCTGCGCGGGTGCATGGTCACCGACGCGATGCCGCGGTTGACCTGGCCGAGGTCGCCGAGGCCGATCGCGGTGAACATGCGCGCCACCTCCGGCGTGTCCTGGAGCGCCTGCTCGATCGCGCGCAGCGCCTCGTCGGTCTGCGTGATCGAGGAACCGAGCGGGGTGCGGAAGCTGACCACGAAGCGACCGTCGTCGGGTTGCGGCGAGAACTCGCCGCCGAGGCGACCGACCACCAGCGCGGAGGCCGCGACCACCGCGAGACCGATCGCAACCACCTTCCAGCGGTGCGCCAGCGCCCAGTCGACCAGCGCCGCATAGACCGCGTCCATGCGCGCGAAAAAGGCCATCACCGGCCCGCTGATGCGCCCGTGGTGCTCGCCAACGGTGAGGAAGCGCGAGCACAGCATCGGCGTCAGCGTCAGCGAGACCAGCAGCGAGACGACCACGCCGACCGTCACCACCACCGCGAAGGACTCGAAGAAGCGGCCGATGATGCCGCCGAGGAAGATCACCGCCGCGAAGATGCTGACCAGCGTCAGCGAGGCCGCGGTGACCGCGAACACGACTTCGTTGGATCCGCGGATGGCCGCGACGGTGCGTGCGGCGGCTGAACTGCGCGGCGAAGTGGCCTCTGGAATGCGGGGCTGAGGACTGGGGGCTGGGGCGTGTGCGCGGGAGAACGGGGTGTCCCCGGGCGGTGCTGCATGCGCTCCCTGCGCGGACTGCGGGCTCGCACGGGATTCCGCTCCTGCGCCGCAGCCCCCAGCCCCCAGCCCCGCCTCTGCTTCTTCCCCTTCCCTTCCCACGTCCCGATCAAACTCCAGGTGCCGGTGCACGTTTTCCAGCACCACGATCGCGTCGTCGACGACCACGCCGATCAGCAGCAGCAGCGCCAGCAGGGTCATGGTGTTGAAGGTGTAGCCGGCGAAGTACATGACCGCGACGGCGCCGAGCAGCGACACCGGGATCGCCAGCGAGATGATCAGCGTCGAGCGCAGGCTTTGCAGGAACAGCCAGACCACCAGCGCCGCGAGGATCGTGCCCTCGATCAGATGATCCTGCAGCGAGGCGACGATCTCGCGGATCGGCTGCGAGGAGTCGACCACGACTTCGAGCGTCATTCCCGCCGGTAGTTGTGGGCGGATATCGCGCTCCAGGCGCGCGAGCACATCGTCGACGATCGCCACGGTGTTGCCATTGGACACCTTGACGATGCCGATGCCGATCGCCGGCTCGCCGTTGACGCGCGCCACCTGGCGGAAGTCGGCGAGGTCGTCGTGGATGGTCGCGATGTCCTTCAGGCGCACCGGCAGCGGATCGGCGTAGCGCACCACGAGTTCGCCGAGCGCCTCCGGCTGGTGGTACTCGAGGTCGAGTTCCAGCAACTGCTCGGTGCGCTCGCCGACCACGAAACCGCCCGGCAGCGACAGGTGCTCGCGCGCGAAGGCCGTACGCAGATCGCGCGCGTCGACCTTGAAGGCGGCCATGCGTTCGAGGTCGAGGTCGACGCGGATGCTGCGGTCGCGACGCCCACCGAGCAGCACCTGGCCGACCCCGTCGATGGTCTCCAGGCGCTTCTTGATGGTGTTGCGCGCGTACTGATTCAGTTGCGCGATGGTGCGGTCGCCCTGCAAGGCCAGCCACAGCACCGGATCGGCGCCGAACTCGACCTTGGCCACCACCGGCGGGTCGGCGTCGTCCGGCAACTGCCGCAGCACCGTGTTGACCTTGGCCTGGACCTCGTTGAAGGCAACGTCGATGTTCTTGGACAGGTCGAACTGCATCACCACCTGGGACACGCCGGGCTGGCTGGTCGAGGCGACGAAATCGATGCCGGGGATCGCGTTGACCGCGCTCTCGATCACTCCGGTGACGCTGGTGTCGACGATCTCCGGATTCGCCCCGGGCAGCACCGTCACCACCGAGACCAGCGGGAATTCGACCTGCGGATAGCGGTCGACGCCGATGCGCTGGTAACCGATCAGGCCGAACAGCACCAGCACGATGCTGAGCATCGCGGCGAAGACGTGACGGCGGATCGAGAGCGTGGGGAGGGACACTTCGGAGCGGTGAGTCGAGAGCAGTGAGTAGTGAGTAGTGAGTGGTGAGTGGTGAGTGGTGAGTAAGAGCCAGTGTTTGCTGTGGGGCAGCCAGGAGACGGTGTCAAAGGAGCTTCGTGAGTTGCAGCTTTCCGACCGCCTGCCCGTGCGGCACACGGAGATCCTCGGGAGCCGGCGATCGGAAACCGGCCTGAGGGCCCACGCAATTCATCGGCCCAATGGCTTGCATCGCACCTCGCACCTCGCAGCGAGCAGCGAGCAGCGAGCAGAAAACACCGGCTTCTACTCACTA
This sequence comes from Lysobacterales bacterium, assembly GCA_019187485.1. Taxonomy (GTDB): domain Bacteria; phylum Pseudomonadota; class Gammaproteobacteria; order Xanthomonadales; family SZUA-5; genus JADKFD01. The sequence continues at coordinate 4,917 of JABAQR010000044.1, forward strand.
CTCACCACTCACTACTCACTGCTCCTTCCGCACCTCCACCTTCGCGCCATCGGTCAGGAAGCCCGCGCCCTTGACCGCCACCTGCTGGGCCGCGTCGAGGCCGGCGAGGATCTCGACGTAGCTGGCGTTGCGCGCGCCGACTTGTACCGGCGCGGCCCGCACGATATCGCCGGCGAGCACGTAGACCACCTGCCCGGCCGGGCGGATCACCAGCGACTCCACCGGTACCGTCAGTGCATCACTGCGGGCGGCGATCACCACTTCGCCCACCACGCTGGCGCCCGGCTTCCAGCCGCCGGGGTTGGCGAAGGCGACGATCGCCTCGATCGCGCGGTTGTCGCGGCCGACGATCGGCCGCAACTCGTTGACCTCGCCCGCGACCACCTGCTGCGGCTGTTCGGGCAGCATCAGGCGCACTTTCTGGCCGACCTGGATGCGGCCCAGGAAGGTCTCCGGAAAGGGCAGCACCGCACGCAGCGCCGAGGCGGCGGCGAGTTCGATCACCGGATCGCCGACGCGCACGAGGTCGCCGACCGCGACCCGCCGCTGCTGCACGACGCCCGCGATCGGCGCGACGATCGCGGTCATGCGCTGCGCCCAGCGCGCCTGCTCGAGCGCGACGCGCGCCTCACGCACCTGCGCGGCGGCAGCCTCCGCCGCGGCGCGCGCGTCGTCGAGTGCACCCTGCGCGACCGCACCGCTGCTGCGCAGATCGGACAAGCGTGCATATTGCTTGTCGGCATTCTCCTGCTGCACCTGGGCACGCTTGAGCGTCGCCTGCGCGGACTTGAGTCCGAGTCCCTGGACCTCGTCGTCCAGGCGTGCGAGCACCTGGCCCACTCGCACCTCGCTGCCGGCGTCGACCAACAGTTGGATCACGCGACCGGTGGTTTCCGACTTGACCAGTGGCAGCTCCGGGCTGGTGAGCACCCCGACGCTGCGTTCGATGTCGGCCACCTCGCGCAGCATCGGGACGGAGACGGTGATCGGCATGCCGCGTGCGGTGGGCTTGGCTTCCTCCTTACCACAGGCCGCGAGGGCCAGGGCGAGAAAGACGAGGACACGAGGGCGCGGGGGCACGAGGGCACACCAGTGGGAAAGAGCAGGGCCTCGCGTGGACCCGGAATCCGTACCGGCGATCGCGTGCACCCGGGGGCGCTTCCACATGCCCTCGCGCCCTTGCGCCCTCGTGCCCTCCAACTTCATGTCCTTTCCCCCCGTCGCACCAACGCTCCATTCAGCACCAGATCCGAGAGGCGCCGGGCCAGTTCATCCTGATCGGCCGCAAAAGCCAGCTGCGGGATCGCGCGCAGCGTGGGCGTCGCAAGGAAGCTGAACACATCGACCGAAACCAGAGTCAGCGCCACCACCGCCGGATCGACATCGGCGCGCAACTGCCCGGCTCGTTGACCGGCTTCGACCAGCTCGAACAAGTGGCGCTGGCTTTCGGCGAAAACCTCGTGCGCCAACTCCGGTCGCGACACACCCTGTCCGAACAACTCACGCAACAGCAGTCGCGTGGGTGCCTCACGCTCGCGCAGGCGCCGTGAGTGCCAGCCGACGAAGGTGCGCACGCGACTGGCAAGTTCCGGCTCGTCGCGATTCAGCTGCGCCAGCCGGGTCGCGAAATCCGCCACCGCGTGTTTCAGCACCGCGGCGTACAGCGCGTCCTTGCTGGCGTAGTGATGAAAGATGTTGGCCTTGCTGACCTGTGCGTCGGCGGCCAGATCGGTCATCGACACGCCATCGTACCCATGCGCCGCGAACAACCGCAGGCCGGCATCGAGAATGCGCTGGTTGGCACTGCGTTCGTCGGACTCGCTCATCCCGTTCATGGTACTGACCGAATGGTCGGTCGGTCAACCAGAATCGTTGTGCGCTGATCGGACCACGAGCGATGCGCCGAGCGAACCCTCGCGAGCGCAAGCCGCGGCTCGCCCTGCGCGCACGATCTGCAGTCCTGCCGACGGCCACCCGCATGCGGGTGCTTCGATGTCGCTCCGCATCCCCTGCCAGGTTTTCCCGCACCCGCGCCATAATCCCGCACGTTGCCGGAGCCACAGCCATGCTCACCAAGCTCCTGATCGCCGCACTCACGCTCGCCGCGCTGGTGGTGATCGGCCTGCTGTGGCGGCTGCTGCAACTGCGCCGTCGTCAGGATTGCTTGCGCAGCTTCATGGACAGCGCCGACGCGCTCGAGCGCGAGTTGCACGCCTGCCGCGAACGCATGCAGAACATGCATCGCTGGGTGTCCACGCTGCCGTCGACTCTGACCAGCGAAGCACTGGCCTCGCTGAATCTGGATCCGCTGGTGCAGAAGGCGCTGCGCGATCTGCTCCAGCAGCGTCTGTGGTTGCGCGACCAGGGTGGCGCCGCGCCACTGGCGCAACTGCGACGCAAGCGCGCCGACATCGAGCGCTCGCGGCAGACGCTGGCCGAGCATATGGGCAAGCTCGAGTCCGCCGGGGAGGCGCTCGCCGCGGCATCCTCGGAATCGCACCCGGTGTCGGCGCTGATCGCCAGCGCCTATGGCATCGGCGGCGATCCCAGGCCGCCGACACTGCATTGAGCGCGCCACGCCGGATCGTGCTGGCATCGGGATCGCGTCATCGCCGCGAGCAACTGAGGCGACTCGGTCTCGCGGTCGAATGCATCGCGCCCGATATCGACGAGTGTGCCCTCCCCGGCGAAGCGCCGCAGGAACTTGCGTTGCGCCTCGCGCAGGCCAAGGCCGCGGCGGTCGCGGCGCGCGCGCCGGGCGCGCTGCTGATCGGCTCCGACCAGGTCGCCGAACTCGACGGGCGGGTGCATGGCAAGCCGGGCGACGCACGCATCCAAGCCGTGCAGTTGCAGGCCGCCAGCGGCCACGAGTATCGCTTCCACACCGCGCTGTGCGTGCTCGATGCCGCATCCGGTCGTCGACATACGCACGTAGATCTCACGCGCTGCCGGCTACGATCACTGGACGCGGTCGCCATTGCCCGCTACGTCGCCGCCGAACCAGCTTTCGACTGCGCCGGCGGTTTCAGGGTCGAAGGTCGTGGCATCGCACTGTTCGAAGGCATCCACAGCGAGGATCCGAGCGCTCTGATCGGTTTGCCGCTGATCGCGCTGTGCCGGATGCTCGGCGAATTCGGTGTGGCCATACCCTGAAGCCAAGGAGCCCCGACGATGAACGATGTCACGCGGGACATTTCGGTGCTACTGCGCTCGGTCGAAGCGCAGCTCAACTCGGTGGTGCTCGGCAAGCCGCGCGAGATACGCCTCGCGCTGGTCTGCCTGCTGGCTGGCGGTCACCTGCTGCTGGAAGATCTGCCCGGCGTCGGCAAGACCACGCTGGCGCAGGCGCTGGCGGCCACCTTCGATCTCCAATTCGGGCGCGTCCAGTTCACCTCGGATCTGTTGCCGGCAGACCTGATCGGGGTGTCGATCTTCGATCCCGGGCAGCGCCGTTTCGATTTCCACGCCGGGCCGATCTTCACGCAACTGTTGCTGGCCGACGAGATCAACCGCGGCACACCGAAGTTGCAGAGTGCGCTGCTCGAGGCGATGGCCGAGCAGCAGGTCACGGTCGACGGCACCAGCCACCGTCTGCCCGATCCCTTCGTCGTGATCGCCACCCAGAACCCGCTGGAACAGAGCGGCACCTTCCCGCTGCCGGAATCGCAGCTGGACCGTTTCATGTGCTCGCTCAGGCTTGGCTACCCGGACGAGCGCGCCGAGAAAGCCCTGCTGGGCGCGCGCGAGCGCCGCACGCTGATCGGCGAGCTGAAACCGCTGCTCGACGCGCACGGCCTGCTGCGACTGCGTGAGGCGGCGCAGGCGCTGCACCTGAGCGCCGCCGGGATCGACTACGCCTATGCGCTCATCGCCGCCACCCGCAGCGAGCGCCGGGTGCGCATCGGCCTATCGCCACGCGCCGGCATCGCGCTGCTGCGCGCGGCACGGGCGCATGCCCTGGTGGCCGGGCGCGGCCACGTGCTGCCGGAAGACCTGCAGGCGCTGTTCGTGGCGATCGCGCGCCACCGGCTGGTGCTGAACGCCGACGCCAACGGCGACGGCGGCTCGGTGGCGCGCGAGTTGCTCGCCCAGGTTGCGATTCCCTGAGCGCAGCCGGAGTGGCCGTTGCCGCATCCAGCGCCGTACCCGCGAACTGGCGCGAACGCGTCTGGCGTTGGCTGGACCAGCGCCTGCCCAGCCTGACCCGCCGCCATCGTCACGAACGCCTGCCGATCACGCTCGACCGACGCCGCATCTACATCGTCCCGAGCGGCTTCGGTTTGTTTTTCGGAGCCATGATGTTCGCGATCCTCGCCGGCGCGCTGAACTACAACAACAACAGCGCGTTGTTGTTCGGCCTGTTGGCGGTCAGCCTCGGCGCAGTGTCGATGTTGCAGACCTTTCGCAACCTCGATCGCCTGTCGCTGGTGCAAGTGGCCGCCGATCCGGTGCACGCCGGCGATCCGGTGCATCTGGCATTTCATCTGCGCTGCGAGGATGCACGCACGCGCTTCGCGGTGACGCTCACGCTGGCCGGCGAGCAGCGGCATGTCGAAATCGCACCGGGGCGGACCACCGAAGCCTCCTTCGCCCTGCCGAGCGGCGGCCGCGGCTGGTACACGCCAGCGCCGGTGCGGATCTCGACCACCTGGCCATTCGGACTGTTCCACGCCTGGAGCTGGCTGCATTCGGATGCGCGCGTGCTGGTCTACCCACGCGCCGAGACGCCGCCGCAGCCGCTGCCGCGACTGCCCGATCCCGGCCGTATCAGCGGCGCCGACCCCGGCGACGAAGACCTGCGCTCGCTGCGCGATTACCAGCGCGGCGATCCGCTGCGCCTGGTCGCGTGGAAGGCCAGCGCACGCACCGGCGAGCTGCTGGTGCGGCAACTGGAAGCGCCGCAGGCGCGCGAAACCGTGCTCGATTTCCATCACATCGAGGGCCTGGAGGTGGAACGCAGGCTGTCGCGGATGACGCGCTGGGTGCTCGACGCCGAGCGCGCCGGCATCCGTTACCGCCTGCTGTTGCCGGAGACCTCGCTGGGGCCGGACGTGGGCGTCGCGCACCGTCTGCGGGCGCTGAAGGCACTCGCTCTGCATGCGCTCCCCGGTCCTTGATCCGCGCCAGTTCGACTGGACGCTGGCGGCCTTCACGGCCACCCTGGCGGCGCACCTGCTGTGGCTGCCGCCGTGGTTCGCCGCCTTCCTCGCGGGGCTGCTGGTGGCGCGCTGGCTGCAACGGCGGGTCTACGCACGCGCCTGGCCGGTGTGGATCAAGCTGCCGCTGGTCGGCGTGGTGCTCACGCTGGTGGTCTTCGAGTTCGGCAACCCCTTCGCGCGCCAGGCCGGCACGGCGGCGCTGATCGGCCTGTGCACGCTCAAGCTGATCGAATCCGAGCGCCGGCGCGATGGTCTGCTCATCATGACCGTGACGCTGTTCCTGGTCAGCGTGCAGTTCCTGTTCAACCAGGGTATCGGCATCACCCTGTACATGCTGCTGCCGACGCTGCTGGTATTTCTGGCGTTGAACGAGATCGCGGCGCCGCCGGGCACGCGCGGCGGGCTCGCCTCGCAAATCGGCTCGCTCGGGCGCGAGCTCCTGTTGCTGCTCGCGGTGGTGTTGCCGCTGACCCTGTTCCTGTTCGTGTCGGTACCACGCCTGTCGGAGCCGCTGTGGGGCACACGCGAGAACCAGTGGGAGGCACGCACCGGCCTGTCGGACACGATGAGTCCGGGCAGCATCACCGAACTGCTCGCCGACGACACGCCGGTGATGCGCGTCCGCTTCCCGGACGGGCCTCCCGCGCGGAGCTCCATGTACTGGCGTGGCCCGGTGCTGTGGCGCTTCGACGGCACCACCTGGAGCCGCGCCTACCTCGGCAACCCGCAGATGCGCGAGGGCCGCGTCGATGGTCCGCAGGACGGAGCGGCCGACGATCTGCGCTACGAAGTCACCGCCGAACCCAGCGATCGCCGCTGGATGCTCACGCTCGACTTCGTCACCGGCTTCCCGCAGGGCGCCAACCGCTCCCTCGACGGCAGCCTGGTGCGCGAGCGTCCGATCAGCAGTGTCTACCGATTCACCGCGCGTTCGCACCCGGATGCACCGGTGCCGGTGGAGCGTTTCGCCAGTACCCAACGACGCTTCGGCCTGGAGCTGCCGCCAGGCCTGAATCCACGCAGTCTGCGACTCGCCCAGAGCTGGCGCCGCGAGCTTGGCGATGACCCGCGCGCGCTCGTCGAGCGCGCGCTGCGCCACATCCGCGAGGGTGGATTCGGCTATTCGCTCAGCCCGCCACCACTGGTCGGCGCGCATCGCATGGACGAGTTCCTGTTCGAGACCCGGCTGGGCTTCTGCGAGCACTACGCGGCGGCTTTCGTGGTGTTGATGCGCGGCGCCGGCGTACCGGCACGCGTGGTCACCGGCTACCTCGGCGGCAGCTACAACCGCATCGGCGCCTACTGGGTGGTGCGCAACTCCGATGCGCACGCGTGGGCCGAGGTCCTCGTCGACGGCCGCGGCTGGGTGCGCGTGGATCCGACCAGTGCGATCGCACCCGAGCGCATCGACCAGTCCGGAGCCTTCGCGGGCGGCGATCTTGGCCGCGACTGGGAGTGGCTGCGCTCACTACGCGAGCGCGTGGACGCCGTGCAGGCCTGGTGGAACAACCATCTGGTGCGCTTCGACCACCTGCACCAGCAGGATTTCTTCTCCGGGCTCGGAATCGACACCGGCGACTGGAAGCAGCTCGGGGTTTTCATCGCCGGCGGCCTCGCCGGGATCGGTCTGCTGACCGCGGCGCTGTTCTGGCTGCAACGTCGACGCATGCCCGGCGATCCGGCGCTGGCACTCTACCGCCAGTTCCTGCGCCGGTTGCGCAGGCAGGGGTTGCAGCCAGGCGCCAGCGAAGGCGCGAACGACTTCGGTCGTCGCGCTGCCGCGGCGCTGCCCGCGCTGGCGCAGCCGATCGCCGAGGTCGTCGGCGCCTACGAGGCCGCCCGCTATGGCCGCATCGGCGATGCCGGTCTGCCGCGCCTGCGCACGGCGTTGGCGGCGTTTCGCAACGCGTCGAATCGGAAGGGCTAGGATGGTCCCGGCAGTCTCGCGGAGGCCATTCATGAAGATTCCCGCACTCGTCCTCGCGCTTTCCTCGCTGGCCGGATGCGCGAGCATGCCCACGCCGCTGCAGGGCGACTACGACTACAGTGAACCGCGCGAGGCCGCGCGCGACGCGCGGGTGCGCTGGGGCGGGCGTGTGATCGGCGTGCAGCCGGCGCAGACGCAAACCTGCATCGACGTGCTCGGCCTGCCGCTCGACGAGCGCGCCCGGCCGCGCGACGTCGATGCCGACATCGGCCGTTTCCGCGCCTGCCAGCCAGGTTTCGTCGACCCGGCGGTGTTCGTCGGCGGGCGCGAAGTCACCGTCACCGGACAGGTCGAGGCCCAAGTCGAGGAGCAGATCGGCGAATACCGCTACCGCATGCCGCAGGTACGAATCGGCACGCTGTTCCTGTGGCCGGAACGCCAGCCCATGACGCGCGTGCACCTGCTGCACGATCCCTACTTCTTCGGACCGTGGCCGTGGTCGGCGGTGCCGGTACCCATTTACCGGCGTTGATCGGAGTGCGGAAGTGGTGAGTAGGATCCGGCCTTTCCAGGGTGCGCGCGCGACCGATTCAGGAACTGCGGGGCGCGCGAGCCAGCCAGTCGTTACTCACCACTTTCCGCTCTTCCTCAACTGCGCCGGTAATACGGTGCCGCTCCGCTGGCATGATCGGTGGCGTCGCGCACCGCGCTGATTTCCGGGATGCGCTCGCGCAGGGTTTTTTCGACGCCGTGCTTCAAGGTCATGTTGACCTGGCTGCATCCGTGGCAGCCGCCGCCGAACTGCAATACGACCACGCCATCGGCGCTCACTTCCACCAGGCCGACGCGCCCACCGTGACCGGCGACGCGGGGATTGATCTCGCTGTCGAGCACATGGCGCACACGCTCGACCAGGCTGGCGTCGGCGCCAGGTGCCTGGCCCTTCAGTCGCGGCGCGCGGATCGTCAACTGACCGCCTCCACGTTGATGCTCGAAGCTGATGTGCGCCGCATCCAGCCAGGGCGCGCTGGCGGCATCGACGTAGATCGAGAAGCCCTCGCAATCGATCACGTAGTCGTCCTCGCGCGCCTCGGCGGCCTCGCAAAACTCCAGGCGGCAGTCGCCGGCCGGCGTGCCCGGCTGGACCACCTGCAGGCGAATGCCCAGATCGGGCACGCCCTGCTGGGAGATCAGCTTGTTGAAATAGTCGCGCGCGTTGTCCGCCACTTCGATCATCGGATTCGCCTGCTTGTGTCCCGGCCTTGCTTGCGTGAGCCGGCCTGCCGTTCACGGCAGCTCACAGCCCATATCATGCCAGCGCCACCCTGAATACCGGAGTCGACCATGACCGCGCTCGCCGACCAGCACTGCGTGCCGCGCCGCGGCGAGGCGCACCGTCTGTCCGCACCCGAGGTGCACCGTCTGCTGGCCGAGCTGCCGGGCTGGGCACTGCGCGCGGATGGCCTCGCGATCGTGCGCACGCTGCGCTTCGAGGACTTCCTCGCGGCGCTGGCCTATGTCAACGCATTGGCGGACATGGCCGAGGCACAGGATCACCATCCCGATCTCGAACTCGGCTACGGTCGTTGCAGCGTGCACTACAACACCCACGATGTCGGCGGATTGTCGCTGAACGATTTCATCTGCGCCGCCAAGGCCGAACGCCTGTACGCGGCGCAACATGCGCACTGACCGATGCCGGCCTCGCATCGCATCGCCACCGCCCTGGCCGCGCTGGTGCTCGCCTGGATACTCGCGAATGCCGCACTGGACCGCTTCCTGCTCGCACAGGGGCGGCTTGATCTGACGCGCGTGGCGCGCGGGGAGAGCCGCATCGGATTCGAGTTCGACAGCGCGCGCGATCTGATCGGTGATCGCATCGAAGGTGCCGGCAGGATGCTCGTCGCCGACGGCCTGCTGGCTGCCGAACTGCCGCAGGGCGACGCGAATGTGCGCCTCAACCTGCGAGGGCTGGTGCTGGACGCGCGCCGTCTGCGCGCGCTCGACCTGCGCCTGCACGTGAGTGCGCCAGCGACCCTGCATCTGATCTTCGACGCACCCGGCGAACTGCGGCAATGGCAGCAACGTCTGGAGCTGCTGGCCGGCTGGAATGAGCTGCGCATGGACCTTGCGGCGTTCACCTGGAGCGCGCACGCGGATGCCGCGACAGCGCGCTGGGGCGGCGACGCCGGCCGTGTCGGCGAGTTCCGGCTGCATCTGGCAGGCCCCGCGGGCTTGCGGGTCGCACTCGATCACCTGCGTTTTCGCGAGCGCGTCCATCACCGCGAAGGCGACCCCACACCAACGATCGAATGGCTGGGGATCGAGCGGGTTCGCGCGCGCCTGGACGCCGGATTGCCCCTCGTGGAAAGTGCACACACGCGCATCGGTGTGCGCCTGCCGGTCTGGATGGACACGCCCGAACGTCTGCTGACGCTGCGCGATCACGTGCGCGCGCTGGATGCGGACGCGCTGTTCTGGCCGGTCATGCAGGCACTGCCGGATGCGCCGGGGCCCGCCGCGGCGCCGACAGGCTGGAGTCCGGGCTGGGGCGGGGTCGTAGCCTATGCCCTGCTGGCGCTGTGGCTGCGCGCACGTGCGCGCCCGCGGCGCCTGCACGCGCTGGCCGAACTGGCGATCGGTCATGGCCCGCTGCTGGCGCTGAGCGTCGGCCTCGGTCTGTCCGAACTGCCGACGTCCGATGCGCGCACCTGGCTGGCCTGCGCGCTGCTGTTCCAGCTGAGCGGGCTGCGGATATCCGGGGGCGATTGGCCGGGCGCAGCCACCGCCTGGCGCGCGGTCGCACGCTACAGCGTGCCGGCGGCAATCATGCTGATCGCCATCGGCGTACTGGCCGGCCACTGGCAGCCACCCGGACTGCAACGCGCCCTCGGCTACCTGCCCTTCGTGCTATTGCAGCAGACGCTGCTGCTCGGATTCCTGTGGCCACGCGTGCACCTGCTCGTCGGTCGGCGGGCGATCCTCGCGACCGCGGGCCTGTTCGCACTCGCGCATGCGCCGAATTTCGCGCTGATGCTGCTGAGCTTCGTGATCGCGCAGGCCTGGCTTGCGAGCTATCGGTCGACACGCGCCTGGCTGCCGATCCTGACCTCGCACTATGCGCTCGGCATGCTTGCAGTCAGTCTGCTGCCGAGCGAGATCCTGTACTCGGCCGAAACCGGATTGCGCTACTTCCAGGTGCGTTAGCCAGCCGGACGTGCGCCCGTGCACGACTCGGACTCGACGTCACAAACGGTGCAGTTTGGCTCGACTCGGCCCCATTGCGCACTCCATACGGTACCGTATAGTCTTGCGCCCAGGCCCGCTGGGGAGCGGGCAGATCCACCGCCGCACGTACTTTTGGGGAGAACTCGACATGATCCGCTCGTTCATTCGCGCCAGCCTGCTCGCGCTGACGCTCGCGCTCGCCGCACCGGTCCAGGCACAGTACACGCAGACCCGCCACCCGATCGTGCTGGTGCACGGCCTGCTCGGCTTCGACAGCCTGCTCGGCATCTACGACTATTTCTACGGCCTGCCGGCGGAACTGCGTTCCGGTGGCGCCCGCGTGTACATCGCGAATGTCTCGTCCAGCAATTACAGCGAGGTCCGCGGAGAACAGCTGATCCGCTATCTCGACCAGTTGCGTGCCACCTATGGCCACACCAAGTTCAACCTGATCGGCCACAGCCACGGTGGTCCCACCGCACGCTACGTCGCCTCGGTGCGCCCGGACCTGGTGGCGTCGATGACCTCGATCGGATCGCCGCACACCGGCAGCAAGGTCGCCGATGGCCTGCGCAGCGCGGCGCCTCCGGGTTCCACGCTGGAAACTCTGCTCGCCGGCTTCGTCGACGCGCTGAGTCTGTTCATCGAACTGCTCTCGGGCGACGACGATCCGCAGAACGCCCTCGGCGCACTCGCCTCGCTGAACTCGGCCGGTGCCGCCACTTTCAACAGCCGCCACCCACAGGGCAAGCCGACATCCGCCTGCGGCCAGGGCGCGGCGGTAGTCAATGGCGTCCGCTACTACTCGATGGGCGGCACCAGCGTGCTGACCAACGTCTTCGACATTTCCGACGGCATGATGGGCGCCGGTAGTCTGTTCTTCGGCTGGGAGCAGAACGACGGCCTGGTCGGCAAGTGTTCCAGTCACTGGGGCGTGGTGCTGCGCGACGACTACGGCTGGAACCACCTCGACGAGGTCAACCAGATCCTCGGCCTGCGCGGCCTGTTCGCGTCCAACCCGGCTTCGGTCTACCGGGCGCAGGCGAACCGGCTGAAGAACGCCGGCCTGTGATTGCGAAGAGCCCGGCGCACGCCGGGCTCTTCGTCTGGGTGATCGATGAAACGCATTCTCGCGATGGTCGCCGGCGGCATCTTGCTGGTCGCGATCGCGCTCGTGCTTGGTTGGCGCGAGTCGCGAACACCAATCCGCGATGGCGACGAAGCGACGGCAACGGCTTTCCCGCTGCTCGCGCCCGCTTCCTCGCGCCCCGGCGGCGACGTCCCGATGGCCGGCGCGGCCGCGCCTGCGGCGGCGCTCGTCGCCACCCCGGCGCTGCCGCCTTCGCTGCAAGGCAGCGAGGGCGACGGCGGCGTGACTCTCGATGCCGACGGCCGGCTCCTTCCCGACCTCGCGCTGCGGCGCCTGTTCGACCACTATCTCAGCAGCATCGGCGAACTCGACATCGAGCAGATCCGCGCATTGCTGGCCGCACGGCTCGATGCGATCACCAGCGCCGAAGGCAAGCGCCAGGCCCTGGAGACCTTCGAGCGCTACCTGCGCTACCTGCGCGAAATCGATGCGGTCTCCGCGCAGTTGTCGGCGCTGCCGCTGCGCGAACGCCTGCAGCGCCTGACCGACCTGCGCCGTCAGTTGCTCGGTACGGACATGGCGCAGGCTTTCTTCGCCGACGAGGAGGCCTACCAGCGCTACACGCTCGACCGTCAGGACCTCGCCGCCGACACGCAGCTCGACGCATCGGCACGCGCCGAACGCGAGCGTGAACTGCTGGAGCGGCTGCCGCCGACGGTGCGCGAACCGCTGCAGGCACAGCAGCGCGTGGAGACCGATCTCGCCGATGCCAACGCCATCGACGATCTCGCCGGCGACGCCGACGAACGCAGCCGGTTGCGCCGCGAGCGCTTTGGCGAGGAAGCTGCCGCGCGCATGGAACTACTCGATCGCGAACGTGCCGCCTGGGACGCGCGCATCGCCGCCTACCTGAGCGAACGCGAGCGACTGCAATCGCTCGAAGCCCACACACGTCGACGCGCGCTCGACGAGTACCTGACGCGCCACTTCAGCGAAACCGAACAGCGCCGCATCCGCTCGCTGGAGGCCGTCGACGCACTCTAGTGTCCTGTCCCGCAAGTAGCGTGAAGAAGTTCCGGATGGATTTCGTCGCGAGACAAGGCGGGAGGAGGAGCCATAGTGGTTCTATGGCGACGACGAGCAACGCAGTATCGCGGCGAAAGACGCCGGAACTATTCGACGGTATTTGCGGGACAGGACACTAGCCCGGATGCTCCATGAAGTGGTTCCGTTCTGAGGTCGCGTCCCGCGACGTAGTGCAGGGCCGGAGCGTCGCCGGTGGCCTCTGGTTCCGGCTTGGGTTGCAGATCCAACCGGATCCGAGGAACCACCGATGACGAACGAGACCATGGCCTGCGCGCGCTGCCGGAGAAGGCGCCGGATGTCGACCTGCCGCACGAAACGATCGGCTTTGCCGCAATCCGTTTGTCAAACGACCAATCAAGAACCACTTGTCCGCGAAGGACAATCCCTCCGTCCAGGACTGCTCAATCCCCCATGCGCCACCTGATCGCCATCGCCTTCCTCGTCCTCGCACTCGCGGCGCATACCGAATCGCTGTCCGACCTGCCGCCGCCACTGCCGCAGAGCTATGTGTCGGACCGGCACAACCTGCTGGCGGCCGATACCCGCGCCGAGTTGGACCGGCTGGCGGCGACACTCGACCGCAGCGACCGCGGGCAACTCGGCGTGGCCGTGATCCACACCACCGGCGGTGCCGACCACCGGCGCTTCGCCACCGATCTGTTCAACCGCTGGGGCGTGGGCGACCGCCGCCGCAACGACGGCTTGCTGATCCTGCTGGCCTTGGACGACCGCGCCGCCGAGATCATCCTAGGCGAGGGCATCGACAACAGTGCCAACCGTACGCACGCCGAGCGTGTCATGCGGCAGCAGATGGTGCCACGCTTCCGCGAAGGCCACTACGATCAGGCGATGCTCGCCGGTGCCACCGACCTGCTCGCCGCGGCCTATGCGCTGGACCTGTCGCGGCCGGCCGAACTGCCTGCAACCAGAGATCTGCCGGCCACCTTCGCCGGCTTCGTCGAGGCACCGGTCGCCGTTGACCGGAGTGCCGCGGGTGCGGCCGCGAACGATCCCGCGGCGCTGGCGTCCACGACCTTCGAGGCGAATGCCCCACGCGCCGCGCCTGCACCGGCGCCAATCTCCACCCAACCCGCGCCGCTACGGGAATTCGACGGCGAAACCGCGGTGGGTCTCGGCATCCTCGGCACGCTGGCGGCGGCGGTGATGTGGCTGCTGAACAAGCTCGTCCGCCTGATCTGGTGGGTCACCGGTTTCGGCCATCGCAAATGCAGTCGCTGCAATGCCCGGATGTCTCGACTGGACGAGACAGCCGACGATGCGCGCCTCTCGCCTGGCGAACTTGCCGAGGAGAAGCTGCGCAGCGTCGACCACCGGGTGTTCCTGTGCCCCGCCTGCGGCCAGGTCGACAAGCTCTCGCGACGCGCCTGGTTCACCCGCTACAGCGACTGCAAAGCCTGCCACTCGCGCGCGCTGTCCTCGGTGTCGAAAACCCTCACGCCTGCCACCCGCTACAGCACCGGCCTGGCCGAAGTCACCAGCACCTGCCAGCACTGCAAGGACGTGCGGGTGGAGCGGCGCGTGCTGCCAGTACTGCCGCCACCGAGCAGCTCTTCCAGCTCCGGCAGCAGCTTCGGCGGCGGCCGCAGCAGCGGCGGCGGCGCCAGTGGTCGCTGGTAAGCGGCGGCTCCGGACCGGTTAAACGCGGAAACGAAGAAGATGCGGAAAAATCGCCTCCATGCCCCATCCAGGCTGGGCATTGACAATGGGGGCCGGTGGCGATCTTCGCCACCCGCCGCGCGGTGCAGATCAGCCCGGCCTTCCACCTGCCGGCGTCGCGCTCGCCCGCGGCCGCGTCGGCGCTCACCGGCCCGCTGCCCACACGCAGACGGACATCGCCGCGAGGTGCAGCGAGACCAGCGCCCACGGCACCCAGGCGAGCGGCGAGGGCAGTTCGACGCGGTCCAGTTGCTCGCGCACGATGCGCTGCAGCGCGCCGGGATCGGCGGCGCCGGCGAGCCGCTGCTGCAGCGCCGGCAGGTCGATCGCCTGCGCCCACGGGACCCGCGCGAGCAGCAGTTCGACGGTCTTGCGCAGCCACCAGCGCTGACCGGCGAGGCGTGCGCGCACCTCGGCGACGGTGTCGGCCATCGCTGCGAGCTTCTGCGCGGGCGCCGCGCTGCGCTGCTGCAACTGGCCCACCACCCGGCTCGCCACTTCCTCGCGCAGCGGCGCGCCGAGGGTGCGCCAGACCTCGTCGATCGCCGCGCCGATGCCGGTGCGCCAGCCGACCACGAGGTAGGCCGGCAGCGACAGCGCGGCGATCACCAGCGGCGCACCGAGCGCGATCCAGGACTGCGCGCCGACCCACAGCAGCGCGCCGGCATTGATCGCCAGCGCCAGCAGCAGGAAGCCGGCGACCCGCGAGAGCACGCGCCACAGCAGGCGCGAAGCGTGGCCGACGAGCGTGCCGAGGGCTTCGGTCAGGTTGGCAAGCAAGCTGGTACTCCCGCGCGCGTCTGGCGCAGTGCGGGTTATAGCGGGAGCACCCTCAACTCTCGAAGCCGTCCTGGAACAGGCGGTCTCCTGCACCCAGGCTGAGCGTGCCTCCGCCCTGCAGCAGCACCTGGCGCGCGGGTGCCGGCAGGGTCGGACTTGGCCCGGTGCCGAGCATCGGCACGCGTTGCCCGGAGCCCCAGGTGTAGACGCGCCCGTCGTTCGCGACGCCCCCGCCCTGCGAACGCTGCGAGCCTATCGCTGCCTGCGCCATTGCCGGCAGTCCAGCGATCGCGGTCGGCGTCAGGATGCCCGGCAACGGCGTCGCGGTGCCGCTGCCGAGCTGGCCGAAGTCGTTGGCGCCGCAGGCGAGCGTGGCGCCGGCCAGGGTGACGAAGTAGTTGGCGTCGCTGCCGACCGCGAGCGTGCGCACAGGCGGCAGGTTCGGTACGTTGGAGAGGCCGATGTAAGTAAGGCCGCCACCCAGCGAGGTGACCTCGCAGCGGGCCTGTACCGCGCTGCCGCCACAGACCTGCACCACACCGCTGTCGAGCAGGAACATGCTGCGCCCCTGCGAAGCAGAAGCCTCGCGCACGCCGGCGGGCGTGCCGCCGACGCCGGACACGGGTGCCGGCAGCTGGACGAAAGCAGGCGTGGGCGGGTCGGCCACCGCTCCGGTCTTGTTGCAGAGTTGGCCGCCGCTCTGAAATCCCCAGCCCCACACAGCGCCGGTGGTCAACACCGCGAGCGTGTGTGCATCGCCGGCGCCGAGCGCACGCACCGCCGGCAGCCCGCCCAGCACCTGCTGCGGGGCGTTGCGGTCGGTCTGGGTGTTGTCGCCGAGCTGGAAATTGGAGTTGTCGCCCCAGGCCCACACGCTGCCGTCCGACTTCAGCGCAAAGGCCGACCCGAGCCCGCCCGCGGCGATCGCGATGACACCGCTACCCGCCGCAAGACCCAGCACCGGTCCCGGCTGGTTGCGCGAACTCGCGCCCGGGAAGCCGAGGCGGCCATCGTTGCTGGCACCCCAGCTCAGCACCTCGCCGTTGCGTTTCAGCGCCAGCGAAAAGAACGGCCCGGCGACCACCTGGATGACGCCGGAGCCCGGGCCGAGCATCGGCACCATGGTGGCGACGTCGCGGTCGTTGTTGTCGGCCACGCCAAGCTGGCCGAAGAAGTTGCCGCCCCAGGCGAACACCGCACCGTCGTCGCGCAGGGCCAGCATGTGGTCGCTGCCAGCGCCGACGTGCGGGCGCGCACCCTGGGCGATGGCGAGGGCAGGGAACAGCAACCCGGACAGGAACAGGACAGTCGCGCGCGACAAGGCCCACCTCCCGTGTTCCAGCGGCGCCGCGAGGCGCGCGGAATGGCAACTTAGGACCATGTTCCCGCTCTGTCAACGGGCGCGCGCCGATCTTGCATGTAGCATGCTCGCGGCATCCTGCAGGGGGACGCATGGCGGAGTGCGACACCTACGCGCAACTGCGCGAGCGCCTCGGTTGGCACGTGGCGGTGCTGCTGGCGACGCGAAAAGCAAGAAAAAGCAAGGACACGATCGATTCCACAGCCGACGAACGCAGGCGCACGCGCCCATCGCGGCGGAATCCTTTGTGGTTTCAACAGGTTGTGCCAGCCGAAGCCAACGCCCCAGGCGCCCGCGGCGCCGAAAAGAATGGCTGTCGCACTCCGTTCGAGAGCGAACGAGCCACGCCCAGGCCGCGTAGCCAGCGCTGGCCGGTTTCCGCTGCCTTGTCGAGGAGCGCGCTCTCACCGCCGATCACGCGGCAGAAGTCTTGCTCAGGCTTGACCGCGCGCACGCGGTGGGTCCGCTCGCTGGAGTCCATGCCGAGGCGGTCAAGGCCGGCTGGAGGTTTCCCCGTTATCCGCCCGCGCTTGGCGGGGTGCCACTCGCGGCCGGTCATGTCGACCAGTTCGATGTACTCGGTCGTTGAGAGCGCCGTTACCGACAGACCGCGAACACCCAGCACCGGTGCCAGCTCAGGTCGGCGCGGCGCCCTTGTGTCGCCTGAGGTGGGCGTTCATGCGAATGCGCCCGCGAAACCCGCCGGAGCCCGGCCGCGTGCCGGGCTCGTCGTTTCCGATGGCCACGCAGATCACTCCTGCCCAAGCGCCAACAGCCAGATGACTGGGCTGCAACGGAAAGACCACCCGAGAAACGGGCACCAAACAGGCACCAGCGAAACGGGTACCGCTGGGGACTTCGTGGCCAATCCGACAAACGATTGATTTATCTTGTAAAAGTGGTGGCCGGGGACGGAATCGAACCGCCGACACGGGGATTTTCAATCCCCTGCTCTACCAACTGAGCTACCCGGCCAGGAAGACTGGCACCGCGCTGGCGGATACCCCGCGCGGAGCCGGTTATTAGGCCCGTGGACGCTTCCATCGTCAATCCCCAGCCTCCTCCAATGGGACATGGGCCTGAAGGCAGCATGCGGATTCCAACGAGAACCGAGCCTGGGCGCTCCAGCGAGGTCCCGCGCTCCGCTCGTGGTCAGCCTCGATCCACTCGTCCGTTCCTCCCGCATCCGCGCATCGCGCCATGCGCGGTGCCGCGTCTCGATACATGGGGCTGGTGTAGCGGATCCACATGCAGTTCCGCCGGAGCCGCTGAACCCGGGACCGCGGACGCAGGAAGCTCACAACATTCCGCGGACCTTCTCCAGCGCCGCCAGGAATCGATCTACTTCGTCGGCGGTGTTGTAGAAGGCCAGCGAGGCGCGCAGCGTGGCGCCCACGCCGTAGCGTTGCAGCAGTGGATGGGCGCAGTGCTGGCCGGAACGCACCGCGATCCCTTCGAGGTCGAGCAGCACCGCCAGATCCGTGGCGTGCGCGCCTTCGAGCAGGAAACTCGCCACCGACACGCGCTGCGCCGCCTCGCCGATGAAGCGGATGCCGGGGAAACCGCGCAGGCCGGCGCGCAGACGCTCGCCAAGTGCATCCTCGTGGGCGCGCAGCGCGGGCTGATCCTGGGCGCGCAGCCAGTCGATCGCCGCCGCGAGGCCCACGAATCCGGCGATATTCGGCGTGCCGGCCTCGAAGCGACGTGGCGGCGCCGCGTAGATCGTGCCCTCGAAGCTGACCGATTCGATCATCTCGCCGCCGCCGATCACCGGGCTCATCGCGTCGAGCAGTTCGTAGCGGCCCCACAGCGCACCGGTGCCGGTCGGCGCGAACAGCTTGTGGCCGGTGAAGGCGTAGAAATCGCAGCCCAGCGCCTGCACGTCCACCGGAAAATGCGGCAGTGCCTGCGAGCCGTCGACCAGCAGCGGGATGCCGGCGGCGCGCGTGTGGCGGGCGACCTCGGCGACCGGATTGATGCTGCCGAGCACGTTCGACACGTGCGCGAGGCCGACCAGGCGCGTGCGCGGCCCGAGCAGCGCGAGCAGTCCCGGCAGGTCGAGCGTGCCATCGTCGTGGATCGGTGCCACCTTCAGGTGCGCGCCGCGCTCGGCGCACAGCAACTGCCAGGGCACGATGTTCGCGTGGTGTTCCATGTGGCTGACGACGATCTCGTCGCCCGGCTGCAGCCGCGGGCGCAGCCAGCCCTGCGCGACGAGGTTGATCGCCAGCGTGGTGCCGGTGGTCAGCACGACCTCGTTCGCGCTGGCGGCGCCGATCAGCGCCGCGACCTTGGCGCGCGCCTCCTCGTAGAGCGTGGTCGCCTCCTCGCTGAGGGTGTGCACGGCGCGCGCGACGTTGGCGTTGTGGCGACGGTAGAAGTCGTCGACTGCGGCGATCGCCGCCGCCGGCTTCTGCGCGGTGTTGGCGTTGTCGAAGTAGATCAGTGGATTGCCATGCACTTCGCGCGCGAGGATCGGGAACTGCTGGCGGAGGGCGTGGAGATCCATATGTGGCTTCGCAAGGGGCATTCGCGGCCGACCGCAATCCCGTCGGCGATGCGTGTGGAGGTCGCGCCGCCGTCGACGCGGAACCAGGTGGAAGCCGGCCCGGCCGGCGCGCCAGGATTGTAGCTTTCGCGCACGCAGGCTGCCGCGTCCCCGCACAACCCTGCAACGCATTGCACCGCCGCACCGCCTGGACGCACCGCGCCGTGACCCCCTCCTTCAACCGGGCTAGAGTCTGGGGTCCGCCGCCGACCGGAACAAGCCAATGACCTTCCAAGTGCTGCGTCTGCTGCTGTTGCCCGCCAGCATCGCCCTGCTGCATAGCTGCACCCCGTCCACTTCGGCCGCACCGCGCGACGGCGACGCGCAGGCAATCGCCCAGGATGCGCAGGCACTGGTCGAACGGGTCAACGCCGAGGCGCGCGTGCGCGGCCGCGAGTCGGCGGCGGCGGCCTGGGTGGCCGCCACCTACATCAACGACGACACCCAGTTGCTGGCCGCCAAGAATCAGGAGCGCGACCTCGGCTACCGCGCCGGCGTACTGGCCGAGGTGCGTCGCTTCACCGGCGCGAAACTGGACGAGGGGACCCGCCGGGCGCTCGACACCATGCTCAACGGCAACACCGTGCTGCCGCCCGCACGCGCCGAAGAACAGGCTGAACTGACGCAGTTGTCGACCAAGCTCGAGGCGCACTACGGTTCGGCCAAGGCCTGCACGGACCCGAACAAGCCGGAGACCTGTCGCGATCTGCTCGCGCTGTCCAAGGTGCTCGCCGAGAGCCGCGATCCGGCGGCGCTGCGCCAGGCCTGGGTGGATTGGCACGACACCGCGAGCGTCCAGCGCACGCCGTTCGCGCGCCTGGCCGAACTGATGAACAGCGGAGCGCGCGAATACGGCTTCAAGGACACCGGCGAGTTGTGGCGATCCGGCTACGACATGTCGGCGCAGGATCTGGCGCTCGAGACCGAACGCCTGTGGAGTCAGGTGCAACCGTTGTATTCCTCGCTCCAGTGCTACGTGCGCAAACGCCTCAACGAGCACTACGGCGACACCGAAGTGCCGGAAACCGGGCCGATCCCAGGACACGTGCTCGGCAACATGTGGCAACAGGACTGGTCGGCGGTCTATCCGCTGGTCGAGCCCTACGCCGGCGTGGCCAGCCTCGACGTCAACGGTGGTCTCAAGAAGGCGAACTGGGATGCCGCGCGGCTGACGCGTTCGGCCGAGGGCTTCTACACCTCCCTCGGAATGCCGTCTCTGCCGGCCAGCTTCTGGACCAAGTCGATGCTGACCCGGCCCGCCGACCGCGAGGTGCAGTGCCACGCGAGCGCCTGGGACATGGACATGCAGGGCGATGTGCGCATCAAGATGTGCATCGAGTTGGATGAGGACAACCTGCGCACGATCTACCACGAGCTCGGCCACGTCTATTACTACCTCGCCTACCACGGCCAACAGCCGCTGTTCCAGACCGGCGCGCACGACGGCTTCCACGAGGCGATCGGCGACACCGTACTGCTGTCGCTGACGCCAGGCTACCTTGCGCAGATTGGTCTGATCGACGCGCCCAGGCAGTCCGAAGAGGCGCTGATCAACACCCAGCTCAAGCTCGCGCTCGAGAAAATCGCTTTCCTGCCCTTCGGCAAGCTCATCGACCAATGGCGTTGGGGCGTGTTCGACGGCTCGATCAAGCCCGAGCACTACAACGCCGCGTGGTGGGAACTGAAGCGGCGCTATCAGGGTGTGATGCCGCCGGTGGCGCGCGACGAGAGCGCCTTCGATCCCGCCGCCAAATATCACGTTCCGGCGAACACGCCGTACACGCGCTATTTCCTCGCCCACATCCTGCAGTTCCAGTTCCACCGCGAACTGTGCCGCGCAGCCGGCCACACCGGCCCGCTGCATACCTGTTCGATCTACGACAGCAAGGCCGCCGGCGAGAAGTTCTGGGCGATGCTGCAGCGCGGCGCAAGCCAGCCCTGGCAGCAGACGATGAAGGAGTTCAGCGGCAGCGAGCGCATGGACGGAGACGCCATCATCGAGTACTTCGCGCCGCTGTCGGCCTGGTTGGAGAAGGAGAACGCGGGCCAGCGCTGCGGCTGGTGAGCGCGCCCCCTGGGAGGGGCCGCCGTCGCGACGGTGCGGAAGCGCTGCCCTGCGGGCGCCCGACGATGCGGCGCCGTTACCATCCACCCGAGGCCGCCGTGCACGCGAAGGCGCCGATGTGGATCCTCGACATTGCGTACTTCACGCTCCCTTTGACTGGTTCTCGAAGCTCGGATGCGGCGAACGCCGACCGTGGAGCGATCCGTCGAACATGACCCGGATGACTCGTCGGCAATTTCGGACATGAACACGGCCACGTCTTCCCGGACCACTCATCCCGATCCCCGCAGCGACGGAATGCTCGGTGGGCCGATCCCGCTCATCCTGACGGTGCTCGTCTGCGGCTGGTTCGTCCACGACCTCCCGCCGGTGCCCGACCACGCCAGTCAGTTTCACATGGCGCAGCGGATGCTGGAGGGTGCCGTGCTCTACTCGGACGTCGCTGCCTCCGAGATGCACCCACCGCTGCTGACCTGGCTGGCCGCCCTGCTGGTGATCGTCGGGCGCGCGCTCGCCATATCGGGCCTGGACCTGATGCCCGTCTGCGTTGCGCTGAGCGTGGCGACTTCGTTGTGCCTGATTTGGCGCGTTGGCCCACGCTCGGTCTGGGTACTCATGGTCGCCGCCATGTTGCTGCTGCCGCTGTCGGACGCCTATTTCGGTCAGGGCGAACATCTTGCGGTGACCTGGGCGCTACCCTACCTCTTCGCCACCGCAGATGCGGGAACCGAGCTGCCGCGTCGCCTGCGAATCGTCGTTGCGCTGATGGCCGCGCTCGGGCTTGCGCTGAAACCTCACTTCGCGTTGGTCTGGGTGGTTGCCGAGTTGTACCGGGCGCGTCGGCACGGATGGCGCTCGGTGTTTCGACTGGAGGGACTGCTGATCGGCGCGAGCTTCGCGGGCTATCTGCTCATCGCCGCAGGCGTGCATCCGGAGTATTTCCACAACCTTCCCTGGCTGGCTGCGCTGTATCCGAAGTACTTTCCGACGCCGTTGACACAGATCGTCCGGGATGCCCGCGGCGCACTCTTGCTGGCGGCCGTCCTGCTCCCGTTTGCGCTCCGGGATTCCCGCGAGTGGGTGGCCGCAGCAAGATTGCTCGGTCTGGCCGGGGCGGCGATGTATCTGGCGATGCTGTTGCAGCAGAAGGGCTGGGGCTATCACTGGTATCCGATCGTCGCCTGTTCCGGACTCTCGCTGGCCATTTGTGTGCGTCGATGGGCGCACCGGCATGCGGCGCTCGCGATCCCGCTGGTGGCATCGGTGACGATCATGCTCGCTTCGGCACAGCGTCTGCGGGTCGAGCATGTGCTGCAGAAGCCGCCGACCGAACTGGGTCCGATGCTGGCGCTGGTGCAAGCGCATGCCGGCGGCAGACCGATCGCGGCCTTGAGTCGGTACATCCAGGCCGGTTTTCCCCTGGCCGCCGAGGCCGGTGTGGAGTGGGCGCTGCCCGATGCCTGTCTGTGGACACTCCATGTGCTGCAACAGATGCCGCAGGCGGAGCGTCGGCGTTGGGCCTGGCTCGAACGCGCCAGCTTCGAGCGGGTATGGGCGGCACTGGAAGCACGCCGGCCAGCGTTGCTGATCGTCGAACGCGAAACCGAGGCCGGCCCCGACATGCGCCGGTATTTCGAGACCGACGCACGCTATCGACGGTTGTTCGAACGCGCCAAAATCATTGGCAGCACGCCAACTTACGTGGTCTACGCACTCCACCAGCCACCATAAGTCCGATGCGGTGCCGACCCTCCATGTGGCCAACGGGCGCGACGCTCGCGCGGCGCCACATGCGAACATGCGCCAACCCAGCGTCGGTGCCCGCGCATGTCCATCCCTGCCCCCGAACCCCACCCGCTCGCCGCGCTCATCGGCGTGACCGCCGTCGCGACCGCACTCATGTACTTCGGCGGCTCAGCCTGGACCGCGCCGCTGGAAATCCTCGTGGTCTTCTTCCACGAATCGGCGCACGCGCTGATGACCTGGATCACCGGCGGCAAAGTGCTGTCGATGCAGGTGACGATCGATCGCGGCGGCGAAGTGATGTCGGCAGGCGGCAGTCGCTTCCTGACGCTGAGCGCCGGTTACCTGGGATCGCTGCTGATCGGCGCCGGACTGCTGGTCGCCGGCAGCCGCAGCCGCCACGACCGCGCGATCCTCGCCGCGCTGGCGCTGCTGATGGCGCTGGCGACCGTACTGTTCATGCGCAACCTGTTCGGCCTGGCCTACGGCATCGGCATGGCGCTGGCGCTGCTGGCGATCGCGCGCTGGCTGCCGGCCAGTGCGAGCGACTATTCGCTGCGGCTGATCGGTGTCATGAGCCTGCTGTACGTGCCGCGCGACATCTTTTCCGACACCATCGAGCGCTCTCATCTGCGTTCGGACGCGCGCATGCTCGCCGAGGAGATCGGCGGCAGCACCTGGCTGTGGGGAGGCCTGTGGCTGTTGGCATCGCTGGCGATCTGTTTCGTCGCGGTGCGCTGGAGCCTGGCGCGACCAGGCCCGGACTCATCGACCTCGGGCACGCCCTGAACGCTACTTGGCCTTTTCCTCGATTTTCTGACCAGCCTTCTTGACGTCCTTGCCGAAGCCTTCGACGGTGTTGCAAGCGCTCAGGGAAATCACCAGGCCGGCGGCCAGCAACCACAGCAGTGGGCGCAATCGGGTCATCGTGAGGTCTCCTCGGTTGGGTACAGGGTCCTGCACCGCAGTATAGGAAGCGGCGCCGGACAAGGCGTGCAGCGGATCCCGGCAGGTTCCGAAGTCAGAAACGGCGGTTCGGGGCGATCATCCTCCAACGACTGGGTCCAACCGCGCGGTCGCGGCGCCCCCCGCTTCGCGACCTCCCACGCCTCAAGGCGCATGATCGCCGCCGCTGCCGGCGGCGGCGCGCACAAGCCGGTCCTGAACCGCGGCCCACGCCTCGTCGTCCGGCGGTCGGATCGCAGCGATGCGAAGGCCGTCGCCGGCATCGGCGCGTCGCAGCGCGGCGTACAGCGTCTTCGCATAACCTTCGGCGTCCGCCGGCAGGGCCTCGCCGGCACAGTTGGCGGGCAGCGGCCCGGGAGCGATCCAGTGCGTGCCCGCGGGATGCAAGTGCAGATGTTCGGCCACCGAGGCTTGATCGACCAGTTCGAGCGGCTTGCCGGGCGCGTAATGCGCGACAAGGCGTCCGCTCGCACGCGGGCCGGCGCGGTCGTCGGGTCGTTCGAGTGGGCCGATCCGCGCTTCGATCGCGCTCGCTGCCACCGCTCCCGGGCGCAGCAACCGCGGCCGCGGCCCGGACAGGTCGATGATCGTCGATTCGAGCCCAACCTCGCTGGGCCCGCCGTCGAGCACCCACACCTCGCCACCCGGAAACTCCTCGCGCACGTGCGCCGCGGTGGTCGGGCTGATGCGCCCGAAACGGTTCGCCGAGGGCGCTGCCAACGCCCCACCGAAGGCGACCAGCAGCGCGCGCGCGACCGGATGCGCCGGCACCCGCAGACCGACCGTGTCCTGACCGCCGGTGATCGCCGGATCGACCACGGCCGACTTGCGCAGCACCAGCGTCAGCGGGCCCGGCCAGAAGGCCTCCGCAAGCACCCGGGCCGATGCGGGAATCTCGCGCGCCCACAGGTCCAGCGCGCTGGCGTCGTGCAAGTGCACGATCAGGGGGTGATCGGCAGGGCGACCTTTGGCGGCAAAGATGCGACGTACCGCCTCGACGTCGCGCGCATCCGCAGCGAGGCCGTAGACCGTCTCGGTAGGCATCGCCACCAGGCCACCGCGACGCAGAACCTGCACCGCGATGGCGATTTCCTCAACGGTCGGCACGACGGGGCTCGCGGGCGGCATCCGAGAATGGGCGCAGCATAGCGTCGCCGGGAACGTCTGGTCGCGAACACGAATCGCTGCCTTCTGCATTGACCACGGTCACGACCGACGCCCAGAATCGCCCCTCCATCGCCAGGAGACGCCCAGGATGAAAGCCTCGGATCTGTTCGTGCGAGCGCTGGAAGCGGAAGGCGTCCAATACGTTTTCGGCATCCCCGGCGAGGAGAACCTGGACTTCCTGGAGTCGCTGCGGACCAGCACCATCAAGCTGATCCTGACGCGCCACGAACAGGGCGCCGGCTTCATGGCCGCCACCTGGGGCCGCCTGACCGGCGAGGCGGGCGTGTGCCTGGCCACCCTCGGCCCCGGCGCCACCAATTTCGTCACGCCGGCGGCCTACGCCCAGCTCGGCGCCATGCCGATGCTGATGATCACCGGGCAGAAGCCGGTCAAGGCCAGCAAGCAGGGGCATTTCCAGATCGTCGACATCGTCGACATGATGAAGCCGCTGACCAAGTACACGCGCCAGATCGTCGCCTCGGACAACATCCCGGCGCGTGTGCGCGAAGCCTTCCGCCGCGCCCACGAGGAACGCCCCGGCGCCGTCCACCTGGAACTGCCGGAGGACATCGCCGACGAGGAAACGGAAGTCCAGGTGCTGAAGGCCAGCCATGTGCGCCGGCCGGTCGCGGACGAGAAGTCGATCGTCTACGCGGTGGAGGCGATCACCAACGCCAAGCGGCCGCTGCTGATGGTCGGCGCCGGTGCCAACCGCAAGACCACGTCGAAGATGCTGACCGAGTTCGTCGACAAGCTCGGCATCCCCTTCTTCACCACCCAGATGGGCAAGGGCGTCATCGACGAGGCCCATCCGCTGTGGCTCGGCAACGCCGCGCTCTCCGATGGCGACTTCGTCCATCGTGCGATCGAGAAGGCCGACTGCATCATCAACTGCGGCCACGACGTCATCGAGAAGCCGCCCTTCTTCATGCGCAAGGGCCTGCGCACGGTCATCCACCTGAACTTCTTCTCGGCCGAGGTCGACACCGTCTACTTCCCGCAGATCGAGGTGGTCGGCGACATGGCCAACTCGATCTGGCGTCTGAAGCAGCGCCTGGAACCGCAGGCGCACTGGGACTTCGGTTATTTCAACCAGGTGCGGGACGCGCTGAACAAGCACCTCGCGCTGCGCTCGGACGACGAACGCTTCCCGATCCACCCGGTCAAGATGGTCGGCATCATTCGCGACGAAGTCGACAAGAACGGCATCGTCTGCCTCGACAACGGCATGTACAAGCTGTGGTTCGCGCGCTACTACCGCTGCCACGAGCCCAACACCATGCTGCTCGACAATGCGTTGGCGACGATGGGCGCCGGCCTGCCGAGCGCGATGGCGGCGAAGATGGTCTACCCGGACCGCAAGGTGGTCGCGGTCGCTGGCGACGGCGGTTTCATGATGAACTCGCAGGAACTGGAAACCGCGGTCCGCTACAACCTCAACATCGCGGTGATCGTGCTGCGCGACAACGCCTACGGCATGATCAAGTGGAAGCAGTCCGGCATGGGCTTCGAGACCTTCGGCATGGACATGGGCAACCCGGACTTCGTCAAGCTCGCCGAGGCCTTCGGCGCGCGCGGCTGGCGCCCGAAGAGCACCGAGGAGTTCCGTCAGAACCTGCGCCAGGCGCTGGCCGAACCGGGCGTGGACCTGATTGAACTGGCCATCGACTACTCCGAGAACCACGCCATCCTGAACAAGGAAATCAAGGAGTTGAGCAAGGCGATGTGAGGCGCGTGCTACGATGCGCCAACGTTGATGTCTGGAGCATCAAAAAATGCGCACCACGCTCACCTTGGATGATGACCTCGCGGCGCGGCTGGAGGAGCTCTCGCAGCGCCGCGGGGTCAGTTTCAAGCAGGTTGTGAACGACACGATCCGCAAGGGGCTGGCGCCGAGTGGAGGTCGTACCCTCGACCTGCCCTCGTACAGTTGCGGCGGTCCATTGCCCGGCATCGATCTCGACAAGGCGCTGCAGCTCGACGCCAAGCTCGAGAACGAGTACCTGCGCCAGAAACTGCTCGCCGGGAAATGATCGTTCTCGACGCAAACGTCCTGATCAGCGCCGTCGATCGCGACGCACCGCGGCATGCCGTCGCCACCGGCTGGATGCAGCGCCAGGCCGCTGCGGGCGAGGTGCTCGGGATGCCCTGGGTCTGCCTGCTGGCGCTGGTGCGGATCTGCACCTTGCCGAGTGTGTTGGCACGCCCACTCGGCATCGACCAGGCACTCGCAGCGGCCGAGCGACTGCTCGGCAATGCGGAAGGCCTGCGCCTGCTGCCGGACGGGCCCGAGCACTATCCGGCTTTTTCGCGGCTGCTGCGCCAGGCGGGCGTCGGCGGCAATCTCACGACCGATGCGCTCGTGGCGGCCATCGCGCTCGCTCACGGCGGCCGAGTCGCCAGTTTCGACCGGGATTTCGCGCGCTTCGACGGCATCCAGGTCATCGTTCCGAACTGAAGGGAGTCCCCCATGCTTCGCGACGCCTACCCCTATTTCCTCGCCAACCGCGCGGTCCAGGCCAACACCGACCTGGAAGTGACCGACAAGTACACCGGCAAGGTCGCCACGCGCGTCGCCCAGGCGGACGCCAAGACCATCCTCGCGGCGATCGATGCCGCAGTGCGCTCGCAGG
The DNA here is from genome assembly GCA_019187485.1 of Lysobacterales bacterium. Lineage (GTDB taxonomy): Bacteria > Pseudomonadota > Gammaproteobacteria > Xanthomonadales > SZUA-5 > JADKFD01. The sequence continues at coordinate 32,346 of JABAQR010000044.1, forward strand.
CTGCACTGCACAAGTTCCGGCCGTACCAGCGCAAGGCCGTGCTGGAACACTGCGTCAAGCGCTTCAAGGAGCGCTTCGACGAACTCGCTTACGCACTGTGCATCGAGGCCGGCAAGCCGATCAAGGACTCGCGCGGCGAAGTCTCGCGCCTGATCGACACTTTCCAGGTCGGTGCCGAAGAAGCGGTGCGGATCGGCGGCGAGGTGCTGGACCTGGAGATCTCGGCCCGGGCGCGCGGCTACCGCGGCTTCTGGAAGCGCGTGCCGATCGGTCCCTGCTCGCTGATCAGCCCGTTCAACTTCCCGCTGAACCTGGCGGCGCACAAGATCGCGCCGGCGATCGCCGCCGGCTGTCCGTGGGTCATGAAGCCGGCCAGCCGCACGCCGATCGGCGCGATCATCATCGGCGAGATCCTGGCCGAGACCGATCTGCCGGAGGGCGCGTTCTCGATCCTGCCCTGCCACCGCGACGGCGCGGATCTCTTCACCACCGACGAGCGCTTCAAGCTGCTGTCCTTCACTGGCTCGCCAGGCGTGGGCTGGGACCTGAAGGCGCGCGCCGGCAAGAAGAAGGTGGTGCTGGAACTCGGCGGCAACGCCGGCTGCATCGTCGACGAAGACCAGGGCCATCGCCTCGACCACGTGGCCGAGCGCCTGGTCTTCGGTGCCTTCTACCAGTCCGGCCAGAGCTGCATCAGCGTGCAGCGGATCCTGATCCATCGCTCGCTGTATGCGGCGCTCAAGGAAAAGCTGGTCGCGCGCGTGTCCGCGCTGGTGCACGGCGATCCGCGCAACGAAGACACCTTCATCGGCCCGATGATCTCCGAGGGCGAGGCCAAGCGCCTGCATGGATGGATCGAAGCCGCGCGTGCGGCCGGCGCGAACATCCTCTGCGGCGGCACGCGCGAAGGCGCGATGCTGCGCGCCACCCTGATCGAAGGCGCCGACAAGTCGCTGGATGTCGCTTGCCAGGAAGCCTTCGGTCCGGTGGCGCTGATCGAGCCCTTCGATGATTTCGAAGCGGCGCTGGAACGCGTCGACGACTCGATGTTCGGCCTGCAGGCCGGCATCTTCACCGACTCGATGTCGCGCGCGATGCACGCCTGGGATGTGCTCGACGTCGGCGGCGTGGTCATCGGCGACGTACCCTCCTGGCGCGTCGACCACATGCCCTACGGCGGCGTCAAGGACTCCGGCATCGGCCGCGAAGGCCTGCGCTTCGCCATCGAGGACATGACCGAGATCCGCATGTTCGTGGTCAAGGATCCCTGAGTGCGACGCCCTGCGCTGCCATGAACTGAAGAGCGTTGGACGCAAAGGAAGCAAAGCGATAGATCGGGCATTTTGCGCGTTCAGCTCTCTTTGCGTCCTTGCTTGTTTTTCTTCGCGTCCCTTTGCGTCCATCGCTCTTCAGCATGGTGCCCTCGATGCCCACCGACACCGACTGGATGCACCAGGCCCTCGCCCTCGCCGCGCACGCGCAGGCGCAGGGCGAGGTGCCGGTGGCTGCGTTGCTGGTGAAGGACGGCGAGATCGTCGGCCGCGGCTACAACCGCAACATCGTCGATCGCGATCCGACCGCCCACGCGGAAATCGTCGCGATGCGCGAGGCTGGTCAGCGCCTGCACAACCATCGCCTGGTCGACACCACGCTCTACTGCACGCTCGAGCCCTGCCCGATGTGCGCCGGCGCGATCGTGCACGCGCGCATCGCACGTGTGGTGTACGCCGCGGACGATCCCAAGACCGGCGCCTGCGGCAGCGTGTTCGACGTGCTCTCCGACCCGCGCCACAACCACCGCGTCGAAGTCGTATGCGGCGTGCTGGCGCTGGAAGCGGGGGAGGCTCTGCGGGCATTCTTCCGCGAACGCAGGGCGCAAGGACGCAGCAACGGTGGCTGAAATCGCGGACGCGGCAAGCAGGCTGATCTGGATCGACCTCGAGATGACCGGGCTCGACCCGGACCGCGACACCATCATCGAGATCGCGACGCTGGTAACCGACAAGGATCTCGCGATCCTCGCAGAAGGGCCGGTGCACGCGATCCACGTGCCGCTCGAACGCTTGCAGGCGATGGACGACTGGAACCGCAACCAGCATGGCAAGAGCGGGCTGTGGCAGCGCGTGCTGGAATCGACCACCACGCTTGCGCAGGCCGAGGCAGACACCCTCGCCTTCCTGCGCGCCTGGGTGCCGGAGAAGGCCTCGCCGATCTGCGGCAATACCATCTGCCAGGACCGGCGCTTCCTGTATCGCGAGATGCCCACCCTCGAGGCCTATTTCCACTACCGCAACCTCGACGTCAGCACGCTCAAGGAACTGGCGCGCCGCTGGGCGCCGCAGGTACTCGCCGGCGTGGTCAAGGAAGGCAGCCACCTCGCGCTCGCCGACATCCGCGACTCGGTGGCCGAGCTGCGCCACTACCGCAAGTACATGGGCGTGCTCGGCGGCGGCGCCTGCTGACCGGGACCGATCGAACGCGGAGACGCGGAGGACGCATCGCTGACCGGGACCGATCAAACGCGGAGACGCGGAGACGCGGAGGACGCGGAGGGATTCGAAAGCCGGGCCAGTGGTTGGCAATTGCCCTTCTCCACGTTCTCCGCGTCTCCGCGTGGAACGGGGGTCCGTTCAGGCGCCAGGCGGCTCCCACTTGTAGCCGACCCCGTAGATCGAGCGGATGGGGTCGCTGCCCGGGCGTGCGTCCTCGAACTTGCGACGCAGGTTCTTGACGTGGCTGTCGACGGTGCGATCGGAGACCACGCGGTGGTCGAGGTAGATCTGTTCGAGCAGGCGCGCGCGAGAAAGCACGCGACCTGGGCGTTCGAGCAGCGCCTTCAGCAAGCGGAACTCGACCGGCGTCAGTTCCAGCGGCTGGCCGTGCCAGCGCGCCTCGAAACGCTCCTCGTCGACCTGCAGCGGCCCGCTGGCGACTGCCGGCGCGGCGCCCGGGACTTCCTGCCAGACGTGCGCGCGGCGCAGCAATGCGCGCACGCGGGCGAGCACCTCGCGCGGGCTGAAGGGCTTGCAGATGTAGTCGTCCGCGCCGAGTTCGAGGCCGAGCAGGCGGTCGATCTCCTCCACCCGCGCGGTGACCATGATCACCGGCACGGTCGAATAGCTGCGCAGGTCGCGGCAGATGCCGAGCCCGTCGGTGCCGGGCAACATCAGGTCCAGCAGCACGAGGTCAGGCTGCGACTGGCGCAGCGCGACGAGGGCGTCGTCGCCGTGATGCAGCACGTCGACCTCGGCACCGTCCGCGACCAGGTAATCGCGCAGCACCGCGGCGAGCTTGCGTTCGTCCTCGACGATCAGGACTCGGCGACCCTGGATTGCGCTCATGCCCTGGGCCACCTCGATTCGATCCGCAACCCGCCCAGTGTGGACGCTTTTGCGAGCATCTGCGCGCCATGCGCATCGGCGATGCGGCGCGCGATCGCAAGTCCCAGACCGGCACCACCGGCCGAACGGCTGCGCGAAGTGTCGACCCGGTAAAGCGGCTCGAACAGATGCGGCAGCGACTCCGGCGGCACCCCGGGGGCGCTGTCTTCGACCACCAGCAGCCAGGTCTCTCCGCCATCCTCCAGACCGATGCGCACCTGCCCACCGCGGTCGGTATGGCGCTCGCTGTTGGCGAGCAGGCTGCCAAGCCATTGAGCGACCCGGCCCGCGTCGGCACGCAGCGGCGCCGCGGCCACCAGCTCCAGTTTCAACTGCAGACCGGCGCGTTCCAGGGCCCCCGCGTGCGCCGCCGCGACCTCGCGAACGATGTCGGCGAGGTCGCAGCGCTCGAAGCGATAGCCAAGCGCGCCGGCATCGGCGAGCGAAAGTTGGTACAGATCCTCCACCAGTCGCGACAAACGCTCGGTCTCACCCCCGAGTGATCGCAGCGCACCGCGGTCGAAGGGCCGCACGCCGTCCTCCAGTGCCTCGATCTCGGCGCGCATCACCGCGATCGGGGTACGCAGCTCGTGGCTGATCTCGGCGGTCCAGCGCTGGCGCGCCTCGCGGTTGCACTGCAGTGCGCGCGCCATCGCGTCGAAATCGCGTGCCAGTTCGCCGATCTCGTCCGAACGCTGGCTGGCCAGCCGCGCCGCGTAATCGCCGTCGGCGATCGCCCGCGCGCGCGTCGCGAGTTCTCGCAGCGGCGCCGCGAGGCGACGCGCGTACCACATGGACGCGAGGGTCGCCAGCAACAGCACCAGTACCGCGGTGAGCAGCCCAGTCTTCCGTTGCGAGCGTGCGAACTCGAGGTCCCACTGCGCCTGCAGTCGCGGCAGCGGCGGAAATGCGAGCTGACCGACCACCACGCCATCGATCACGATCGCCAGCGTCTGCAACTCCGGCCAGCGTTGCGGCGGTCCGATGACCGGTCGGCCCTGCGCGTCGTAGAGCGCATAGCGACGTCCAGCCTGACCGATCTGCATGCCGGGCGGACCGAAGGCCAGTTCCGGCGGGCGCTCGCGCGGCCCCGGATCCAAAGGCGGGAGCCGCGGCCCCTCGGGCGGGGGCGGCCGGTCGTCGCCGCGAGCCACGCCCAGCGACTGATCGATCAGCCGGCGAAAGTGCATCGGATTGCGGCGCAACCGCTCCCAACCGCCGGCCTTCCGGTGCTCGGCGACCAGCAGCGCGACCAGGCCCGCGGCGCGGTCGCGATCCATGCGGTTGACGTAATCGAGCAGCCCGCTGCGGAAGGCCTGCTGCTGCACGAACAGCATCACGGCCACCGCCGCCAGCGTCGCCAGCGCGGTGAGTGCGAACATGCGGTGCCACAAACGGGTGCGCAGCATGCCGCCACCTTAGCCGCTGCGACCCTGTACGCGAAGTGCGCGACGGGTGAATCCTCCGATTCTCCACAGTGGACCGATGCGCGCGACGCTTCGGCCGCGACCATTCCATGCGCTCGGGGAAAATCGCGATCGAAGTCGCTCCCGATGATGTTCAGCGGTGTCGTCCACGCAACACCCGCGCCACATCGGCCAGACCGAGGCCGCGGTCGCGCAGCAGCACGGTCAGGTGGTAGACGAGGTCGGCGGCCTCGCCGAGCAAGGCATCGGCGTCCTGCGCGACCGCGGCCAGCGCGGTCTCGACGCCTTCCTCGCCGACCTTCTGCGCGATCCGGCGAGTGCCGGATTCGAACAGTTTCGTCGTGTAGCTGCCGGGCGGCCGGTCGCGCTGGCGTTGCTCGACCAGCTTCGACAGCTCGCCGAGAAAAACCAGCTCAGGCCCCGGGAAATCCCCGAAGCAGGTGCTGGTGCCGGTGTGACAGGTCGGACCGCGCGGACGTGCCTGCACCAGCAGGGTGTCGGCATCGCAGTCGAGCGCGAGCGACACCAGTTCGAGGACATGCCCGCTGCTCTCGCCCTTGGTCCACAAGCGGCCCTTGCTGCGGCTGTAGAAGGTCACGCGTCGCTCGCGCTGCGTGCGTTCCAGGGCTTCCTCGTTCATGTAGCCGAGCATCAGCACGAGGCCGCTGTCGGCGTCCTGGACGATCGCGGGGACGAGGCCTTTGGACCAGTCGGGAGTCATGGGAACGGGTTGTTGGTTGTCGGTTGTCGGTTGTCGGCAGCAACCGCGGGCCAAGTCGACGGGTCCCGCTGGTGCCCGCCGCGTCAAGGCCGCACGACCACGCCGGACGCTGCCAGCTCGCGCTTCAGCGCCGGGATCTCGATCTCGCCGGAATGGAACACGCTGGCCGCGAGGGCGCCGTCGACATCGGCCTGCGCGAACACCTCCGCGAAGTGCGCGACCGCGCCGGCGCCGCCGGATGCGACCAGCGGCACTTCGCAGCACGCGCGCACCGCCTGCAGTTGCGGCAGGTCGTACCCCTGGCGCACGCCGTCGGCGTTCATGCAGTTCAGCACGATCTCGCCGGCGCCGCGCTGTTGCGCCTCGACCACCCAGTCGAGGGTGCGCCGGGCGAGTTCGCGCGACTTGCCGGGATCGCCGGTGTACTGGTGGACGCGGTACTCGCCGTCGACTTGCCGGCTGTCGATGCCGACGACGACGCACTGCGCACCGAACTCGGCCGACAGCGCGTCGATCAGCTTGGGGTTCTCCAGCGCCGGCGAGTTGATCGAGATCTTGTCGGCGCCGGCGAACAGCACCTCGCGCGCGTCGGCGACGCTGCGGATGCCGCCGGCGACGCAGAAGGGGATGTCGATGCTGCGCGCGACGCGCTGCACCCAGTCGCGGTCGACGCTGCGCCCCTGCGGGCTCGCGGTGATGTCGTAGAACACCAGTTCGTCGGCGCCCTGGTCGCGGTAGCGCAGCGCGAGGTCGAGGATCCCGCCCATGACGACGTGGTCGCGGAAACGCACGCCCTTGACGACCACGCCATCGCGCACGTCCAAGCAGGGAATGATGCGCCGCGCGATCACGCCGCCGCTCCGTGGGCGAGCGCCTGCGCCAGCGTGAAGCGCCCATCGAGCAGGGCCTTGCCGATGATGACGCCGGCGACGCCGAGCGCGCGCAGCGCGGCCAGGTCTTCGAGCGCGTGCACGCCGCCCGAAGCCAGCAGGACGGCCTCCGGTGCGAGCGCGCGCAGGTGCCGGTAGAGCTCGACGTTGGGCCCGGCGAGCATGCCGTCGCGGGCGATGTCGGTGACCAGAAAGTGGCGAAAGCCTTCGGCAGCGTAGCCGGCCAGCAAGCCATCCAGCGGCGTGCCTTCCTGTTCCTGCCAGCCGGCGATCGCCACCCGGAACACACCGGCGGCGTCGGCGCGCGCATCCAGCGCCAGGGTCAGGCTGTCGGCGCCGTAGCGCCACAACAGGTGACGCACCAGCGCCGGGTCGCGCACCGCGAGGCTGCCGATCACGACGCGGGCGACGCCGGCGTCGACGAAGCGCCGGAAATCGTCCTCGCTGCGCACGCCGCCACCGGCCTGCACGCGCAAGCTGGCCTTGTGGGCGATGCGTTCGATCGCCGCGAAGTTGCCGCAATCGCCGGAACGCGCACCGTCGAGGTCGACCAGGTGCAGCCACTGCGCGCCCGCTTCCGCGTGTGCTTGCGCCAGCGACAGCGGGTCCATGCCGTAGCGCTGTTCCTGCGCGTAATCGCCCTGCAGCAGGCGCACGACGCGCCCTCCACGCAGGTCGATGGCGGGATAGATCAGCATGTGGCCAGCGTCTCCGTGGAAAGGGCGAGGAAGTTGCGCAAGAGCAGCGCGCCGACCGCCGCCGAGCGCTCGGGGTGGAATTGTGCACCCATGAAATTGGCGCGTGCGACGATCGCCGCAAATCGCTGCCCGTGCTCGCAGGCCATCAGCGTGTGCGCATCCTCGGCGGCGGCATAGCTGTGCACGAAATAGGCGTAGTCGCGCGGATCCAGGCCCGCGACCAAAGGATGCGCGCGCCGCGGAAGCAGCGCATTCCAGCCCATGTGCGGAATGCGCACGCCCGGAACCGCGGTCAGGCGGCGGATGGCGCCGGGCAGGATGGATAGGCAGGGGGTGGGCAGGAGAGCGGGGCTGGGGGCTGGGGACTGGGGCGCAATGTCCGACGCGCTGGCCTTGTCCGTAGGCTCACGAACGGCGACGGCGCTCCGTTCCCTTGCCCCAGCCCCCGGCACCCAGTCCCGCTCCTGGCCCGCGCCCTCTTCCGACCCCTCGAACAGCAACTGCATCCCCAGGCAGATCCCGAGCACCGGCTGGGTCAGCGTCGGCAGCCGCTCGGCGAGCCCGAGCGAGCGCAGTTCGCGCATCGCGGCGGCGGCGGCGCCGACACCCGGCAGCAGCACCCGCGGCGCAGCGCGGATCGTGTCCCAGTCGCGACTGACCGTGGTCGCGGCGCCCGCGCGTTCGAGCGCGGCGACCACCGAGCCGATGTTGGCGACTCCGGAGTCGACGACGACGATCGCGCTCACAGCATGCCCTTGGTGCTCGGTAGCGACTCGCCCTCGCGCCGCAGCGCCTGCCGCAGGGTGCGCGCGACCGCCTTGAAGCAGGCCTCGACCATGTGGTGCGCGTTGTCGCCGCGGACCGTCAGGTGCAGGTTGGCGCCGAGCGCATCGCACAGCGAGCGGAAGAAGTGCGGCACCAGTTCGGTCGGCAGCTCGCCGACGCGTTCGCGCGGGAAACGGCCGTCGAACTCCAGCCAGGCGCGTCCGGACAGGTCCAGCGCCGCCTGCGCCAGGGTCTCGTCCATCGGCAGCGTGAAGCCGTAGCGCGCGATGCCACGCTTGTCGCCGAGCGCCTGCCGCAAGGCCTGCCCGAGCGCCAGCGCGGAATCTTCGACGGTGTGGTGCTCGTCGATGTGCAGGTCGCCCTCGCAGCGCAGCTCCAGCGCGAAGCCGCCGTGGCGGCCGAGCTGTTCCAGCATGTGGTCGAAGAAGCCGAGGCCGGTCGCCACCTGCGCGGAGCGTTCGCTGTCGAGGTCGACCGTCGCCCGGATCCGGGTCTCCTTCGTGTTGCGCTCGACCGTCGCCTGGCGCGGTGCATTCAGCAGCCGGTGCGCGATCTCGGGCCAGGACAGCCCCTGCGGACCGCAGCGGATGCCGGCCACGCCGAGGTTGCGGGCGAACTCGAGGTCGGTTTCGCGATCCCCGATCACCGCGCTGCGGGCGCGATCCCAGCCCGGATCGGCGAGGTAGTCGAGCATCATGCCGACGCGCGGTTTGCGGGTCTCGCTCTGCTGATGCGGGAAGTGGTTGTCGATGCGCACCGACGAGAAACCGATGCCCTGCGACTTCAGGATCTGCAGCAGCAGGTTCTGCGGCGGCCAGAAGGTCTCTTCCGGGAAGCTCGGGGTGCCGAGGCCATCCTGGTTGGACACCATGACCAGCTCGTAACCGGCGTCGACCAGCCGCTTCAGCGGCACGATCACATCCGGCAGCAGGCGGAACTTGTCGAGCGAATCGATCTGCTCGTCGGGTGGCTCCTCGATCAGGGTGCCGTCGCGGTCGATGAAGAGGATCTTGCGCATGTCAGCAGATCGGATCCGAAGGGCAGGTTGTGCCAAGCGAAGCGTGCGCAACGATGGCGGGCATCGCGATGGTCGGGCACGGCCTGCGGCCTTTGCCCGACTTACAGGGCGGCAAGGAAAGCATCGTTCTCTGCCGGCGTGCCGATGCTCACGCGCAGGCACTGCTGGAGCCCGGGATAGTGGCCGACGTCGCGCACCACCACGCCGCGCTCGCCGAGCCGGAGCCAGGTCGCGCGTCCATCGTCCACCCGGAAGGCGAGGAAATTCGCCGCGCTCGGCCACAGCTCGCGCACCGCCGGATGCGCCGCGAGCGCCGCCGCCACGCGCGCGCGCTCGGCG
>JABAQR010000055.1 GCA_019187485.1 Lysobacterales bacterium
TGAACCAGATCAGGGAGCCGAGCGAAGGGCGAGCCAATGTGCGAGACGACCGCCAACGGGAACCCGATCAGGCTGCCGAAGCAAAAACCGGCGGGGAAGAATGGCCGCTGTCGGACGGATACGCTGCGGCAGGGTCAGGAAGTCCTGTTCACCAGCCAGAGCCAGCTGACTGCCAGCCTCAACGCCGCCCGCGCCATCGGCGGCTTCGACCGCAAGCTCATGCAACTGGCCCGCGTCGACCTGCTGATCGTCGACGACTTCGGCTTGAAGCCGCTGCGAACACCCCATGACGAGGACTTCCACGAACTCATCGCCGAGCGCTACGAGCGCGCCGCCACCATCGTCACCAGCAACCTCGACTTCGACGAATGGGCCGACGCCTTCCCCAACAAGATGCTCGGCGCCGCCACCATCGACCGCCTACGCCACGGCGCCCACAAGATCGTCCTCGACGGCCCGAGCTACCGCGCTCCCAGACCACCCGCCGATACCCCGAAAACAACGGTTGCCAACAAGCCCAAAAAGCCCTGAAATCCGACCCCGTTCGAGACCCGTTTTGAGGGGCCTGCAAGTGGCTCCATTACGGCGATCATCGGTGGCTCCATTGACCCGGTCGGTGACACAGACTGAGGTTGAGGAATTGGTATTGGCGCGAAAGGAGCACTTCTTCGACCAGTCCCAGCGTGCGGTACAGCTCGAGCGGATCCTCCGATTCAGCCTCTCGATCCAGAACGCGCAGGTGGTCGACATAGGAGTATGGGCGTGCCGCAGTGCTGTTCGGGGTGATTGGGCCGAACAGGAATGCTGAGGTCACGCCGAGGCCATGTTCCAATCCGCTCGGGTCATCCGCCGCGTTTTCATCCAGTGCGCGATAGGTTCGCAACCACGGAGAGATGCTGTGCTGCTCGGGAAGCCCCCCGTCGAGGATTGCCACCTTGGGCTCGGACGAAAGGGGTTGCTCCGTCGGCAAGCTGCAAGCCACCTTCACGCCCGCAGAGCGCTGCACCGGGCGCATGCCACGCAATTGCGGCATGGGACGAATCACGCGCACAAGGGTGAACTCAGCCAAACGCTTGATGTTGTGGTGCGTACCCTCGGCCGGTAGGAACCATAGGTTACCCGCGCCGAACGCCAAGTCGGTGTGGATCGTCACACCAACATCGGCTGCGTACTTGGTGAACGCGCGTTGCACGAACTGGTCGTTATCACCAGGAAGCAGATGGATACCAACCTCGAAAAAGCGATCTTTCGGCTTACCCAGCGATACGATGCGATCCTTCGGCTCGAAGGCGGAAAACCGCTCGACATGTGACAGGTCCTTTGCTTCGCTGGACCCTTCGCCCAGTTGCCCTGCCCAGTCCTTCAACTGGCGGAATGCTTGACGCTGGCCCACCACGAAAAGCTCGGTGGTGGCCGATTCGCGCGGCGCACCCTTCTTTGACCAGCCCTCGGGGGTAAGCTTGACGGCTCTGCTGCCAACCGACTCAAAACCCACACTCCGTAGCATGGCGACCGGGAAGAAGGACCGCGCGATATAGCTCGGATTGAGCGTGAGACGAGCAACACCCAAGTCTCCAGGGCAGGCTTTGTCTGGCAGGCTATCGAGGTTCGCGGCAACCTCAGCGAACTGAGGCATCAGCCGGCTCTTCGCTTGCTGCAACGTGTAGACCTCAGCCTTGTCCATGCCACGTTTGGGGCCCTTGATTTCGTGGGTCAGCAGCTCGCCGCGCCCGATCAGAAAGTTGGTCTGGCTCATGCCTCACGTCTCCGCTTGCTTGGAACCACGATCGAACTGTCGGTGGTGTATTTGCGAATGGTGTCCCGGCTTACTCCGGTGATGTCCGAGATATTGTGCTGGGACAAGCGCGTCTGCTTTGCCAGCAGCACCGCCATCTCGATGCGGCCCTGCCGATCCAGCGAAAGGGCGCGTGCTTTGATGAATTCTTCGATCAAGTCGGCATCCGGCGTTGTCCCCAACGCGACGGCTCGCCGGAAGCGCTGTATCTCGCGTTCGATGTCGCTGAAGGACTGTCCGCGAAACGCGAAAGCCAGAATCTCGATCCAGCGACCGAACAGGGCAAAGTCCGGCCCCAGAAAGCGCTTGATGGCTTCTTTGACCGCCGCCGTCGCTGGCACCTTGAATTGCACAACCAGATCAAAACGTCGCCACAGTGCTGGATCGATCAATTCCGGGTGATTGGTGGCGGCAAGCAACAATCCCGTTGCTGGCCACTCGTCAACCTCTTGCAAGATCACGGTCACCAGCCGCTTGAGTTCACCGATGTCCGTGTCATCGCTGCGACGCTTGGCGATTGCATCGATCTCGTCCAGCAACAGGACGCAGGGACTTCGTTTGGCGAAATCCAGCGCCGCGCGCAGGTTGCTGCCACTGCGTCCAAGCAGGCTGCTCATCACGGCAGTCAGATCGAGCACGTACAACGGCACGCCCAGTTGGGCGGCCAGCCAGCGGGCTGTCAATGTCTTGCCCACGCCCGGTTGACCAACAAAGATGGCGGAACGCGTCGGGGTCAAACCCAGCGCGGCAAGACGCTGTGCCTGCTTGCGCTCCTGGATCAATTGCCCAAGGGACTCTTCCAGCTCGGCCGACAACAAGGGAGCCTGCCGATCCGCGGAATCCTTGAAGACCTTCAAAAGCGACAGGCGCGACTCGTCATCCACGGGCAGCACCTGATCCGGCAGCGCCGGCGCGGTCGCCTTGCGCAACGGTGTCCCGGCTCGATGCGGCTTGGCGCGAAGAAACAAGTCCACCTGCTCAGCCAATTCCGGCTCAGTACCTCGGTACTTTCTGACCAGCCGCGCTGCGAAGAGACGCACGTCCTCCGCTTGCTCAGCAAGCGCCAGCCGTACAACCTGGGCTAAATCAGCCTTCAAACCTGTTAATTCGCCCATATGACCGCCAAAACATTGATGTACATGACGTTTTCACTACATGAAAACGGACTAGTGGTAGTCTCTCACACTTCCATGGTTCAAGTGAAGGAGGCAAGGATAGGAACGCCAGCTCCAGCGTCGACTAATTGTTGGTGGATGCCATCTCGCTGAACTACGCCTGCAACGCCCTCAGTTGCTCGGCGTTCTCATGGCAGGTCTGGTAGTTGGTGGTAACGGTTCCGGCGACGGTAGAGAGCGCAAGTCCTTCGGCGGCCGCATCAGCATCTCGGGCGGGCTCGGGCAGCTCACCGGCGGCGGCAGCGTCGTGCAAGCGCACAAAGCCACGGTTGATAGCGCAAGCAGCATCGGCCTTAGCGGGCACATAGACAGGGACCTCCTTGATGATGGTTTCGCCCTTCTCACGGACGACGCGGACGCGGTCGACGTACTGCGTGACGACCTTGACGGTGGCTTGCGCCTGCTGCTCGCGGACGGCGGCCGCCTGCCGGTTTCGCTCTTGGACGACGGCATCCCAGTCGGCTTGAACGTGGCCCGCGCCCTTGATCCATCCGAAGACGAACAGGGCGACGCCGAGCGCTATGAGGGCCAGCCAGCGGTACGGCCACGGAATCAGGCTCATGGCCGCTCCCCAACACACTGTCGGTACTCGGCCTCGCGCCGCGTCGCCAGTCCACCGCACAGGCGTGCGTTGGCGGGTAGCGCGCAGTCCTTGCCCTGGAAGAAGCGCCATCGCAACAGCTCGGCGCAGGCCCCGGCGTAGTCCTCGGCGTTGAGCTTCCTGACCAGTGTGGACTTGCAGAACGCGCGGCTGCCGACGTTGTAGGAGAAGCTCACAAAGGCGTCGTACTCGTGCTGGGCCAGCGGCACGGTCACGCATTGCTTGAGCGCGCCCTCGAACTGCTGGATATCCGTGAGCGCGCGGGCCAGCGCCTCCGGCGGCGTGGTGATGTCGCCGATCTTCACCTCGGCGGTTGTGCCGAAGCCAATGGTCGGCACATCCCCTTTGGCCGGAACCACCGCGTGGTCGGTGTAGCCCTCGTGCAGCACGATGCCGACCAGGGCGGCGGCGGACAGCGTCAATCCGGCCACCGTCCTACGTATCACTGGAGATGGTGCCCCGGTCATCGGCGCATCTCCGGCTGCGCCACGATGCGAGCAACGGTCGCGCCGATGCTGGCGGCAAAGGCCAGCAGCACGAACGCACCACGCGGCAGAACGTCACCGAACAGCGGCACCACCACTTCCGCCGCTGTGAAGACGGCTGCCAGCAGGGAAAGCCGGATGCTCCACGCACGACGCAACACGCGGCGCCAGTCGTCGAGCAGACAGATCTTCGGCGGTGCGGTCATTGCGCGCCTCCCATCAGCTTCAACTTGATGGCGGCGGCGACCAGCAGCGCGGCCAGAATGCCGGTGGTCACGACCTTGATCGTGGTCTGCCAGGCGGTGCGGCGCGCGTCGCGCCAGGCTTCGAGCAGGTCACGCAGTTCGCGGATGTCGCGCGCGGCGTGGCCGTTCTCCAGGCCGAGGTGCGCGAGGCAACGCTCGGCGCCGCGTTCGGCTGCGCGGTTCAGCAGTTCGTTGAAGTCCTCATGGCGCAGCAGCAGGGTCGAGTCGTTGGTCGGTGCATCGGTGTCTTCGGTCATCGTCGGTCTCCAGAAATGACGAAACCCGCCCAGCGCGAGCCGGAGCGGGTTTCAGGGGTGAAGCGGTTGAAGGGGCGCGGATTAGATGTCGATGACTTCCAGCGGCAAGGACGGCGCCTCGCCTTCGATGACGCCATCGCGCACGAACACGGTCTGGCCTAGCACGGCCTCGCCGCGGGCGTGGACCAGGCCACCGCCCGGCAAGGCGATCACGACGCGGCTCGCGCCGGCCTCGATCACGATGCCGGCTTGCAGCGGTGGCTCTGGCAGCAACTGCCGGAACTGGCGGTAGAGGTTATGCATGGCACTCGACGCCCAGTGTTTGCCAGACCTCGGGGAAGCCGGCTTCGATACGCGTGGAGCGCACGATTCCGAGCCGCGCGACGCGGCCGTCCTGGTACTCGACGAACGTGCCTGGCTCAACGATGCCGGTCTCGGGCAGCACCGGCAGGCGCAAGCCCACTTCGAACTGCGCGCCGGTGTCAGCAAGGATTGCCGTGCCACGCTGGCGCGCCGCCACGGCTTCGGTGATCAGCGCATCGACGACCATCGGTGCGACCCGATTGCCGGCCGTGCCGGTGCGCGTGACCTGGCCCAACACCCCGGCGCTCTGGCCGGAGACGAACACCCGGTTGTAGGCCGGCTTCTCCAGCCAGCGCAGCGATTCGCGCGAGACGGCGTCGACGGGGAGGATCAGGTCAGGCGTGACGGCGTGCCAGTCCCACGGCGCGACCGGGTAGCGATGGCGCACGCGCATCGTCGCTTCGGACGGATGCGGCAGCAGGTAGCCACCGGCAGCGCCAGCGATGGTGGCCAACGCATCGATCCAGGTGCCCTGCTGCGCGAATACGCCGGCAGGCACGCTCCAGTCGCTGAGGCCCCAGTCGACGGTCCAGCCGAGTGGCACGCCGTTGACCGTCAGCACGTCGTCCATCAGTTGCCGCGCGGTGCGCGGGTTCGCATTGGCGAAGTTCACGACGGGCGCGTAAGGCGCCGACAAGGCTGCCGAGCGGCCTCGGCCGGAGAGACGCAGGCTGGTGTCGCCGAAACTGCGCTCACGGCTCAGGTTTTCGGCGAGCACGCGGAAGTTGGTGCCGTTGACGTGCGCCACCAGTTCTACCGACGAGGCGCCGTCTTCAGGGACAACCAGCACCTCGGCGATACCGGGTAGCGTGGCCTCGAAGCCCCACGCCCAGGAATCGACGTCGAGACTCAGCGACAGCGAGATCACCGGCACCGGCGCGCCATCCGGCCATCGATGCAGGGTGACGTGGTTCAGCACGACGTAAACCCTCCGAATCGGAACGACAACCGGGTCGTCCTGACCTGGCCCTGGATGGTTCTCGCACACGAAGACCAGGTGGCCATCCGTGGCCGCCAGCGCCGCGAAGCGCAGGTTGGGGTTCGGGGTGTAGCAACGAATGGGCGGCGGATCGCCGTCGTCGGGACGCTTCGGGTGTCGGCCAGGCGGCGGGCGCATGGCGTTCTGCCAGCGGGCGTTGGTCCAGCGCCGAAGCGCGACCGCGACCTGGATCGCCTCGAAAAAGCGTCGGCTCGGAAGCGGAGCGGCGACGCCGAAGCGCGAGGTCGTAGGGCGGTGGCGATCCCGCAGACCGTCTTGATGGTGCAGGCGCCGCTGCAGGCCATCCATGCGCCCCGCGTTGGCATGGACGAACGGTCCTGCGGTGCGCAGTTGCAGCGCATCACTGTGCGCGACACCGATGGCGCCCGGCGATGTCGGCTTCGCGATGTTGAACCGCACCGTGGCCGAGATAGGCAGTCGCGCCAACCTGGCCCTGCGACGCGCCTCGACACCCGCAACGTGACCTGTCGCCGGTTGCCAGCCGGTTTGCGCTTGAACGGGCGCCTGCTGAGTCGACGACGTTCGATGCTCGGCACCGTGCTCGAACCCGCGACCGCGCTGCCAGGTCGAGTAGGTGCTGCCCACCAGCGGACGCGCGGTCCGCGACGCATAGCGCGCCTCGACCAGCATCTCCATCGCCGGGAAGGTGCCGACGAGTGTCGCCGATGCATTGGGGATGGCGAGCGCTTCGAAGCGCAATGCCGGCAGTGCGCCGACGAGTTGCGCATCGAAGGGCGGCGTCGCCCCGGCCAGTTCGCCGCCCAGCACCAGATGCGCGCTGCCCGGTGGATGGGCGAAGCGCAGATCGACAGCCGTCATCGGCGATCACCCCAGCAGTCCCGTCAGGATGCGGGTGTAGCCGCCCGCGTATAGCGTGGTCGTCGGCAGGCGCAGTTCGCCGGTGCCTTCGAGGTCTGATGCATCGCAATCCCACGCCAGCGCGCCCTGACCGTTGACGATGCGAGCCCACGTCGCCTCGCCAGTGGTGAGGATCAGCGCTTCGTTGGTCGCGGCTACCTCGAGCACGCCGTCAACCACGGTGCCGAGCGGCTCGGCGAGTACGATGGAAGCCAGCAGCGGCCCCTGCGGCGCCGCACCGAAGCTTGGCCGAGGCCCCGCGTAGAGATGGGCGCGCGCCTGTTCGGTGCCGAGTGCCAGAAAGGTGATGACCCCCTGCAGCCGGTAGCCGTTGAGCGCGTTCGAGATCTCGATCACGCCGGCCCCTGCATCGGTTGAGCGCGCAGGTTGTCGGCAATGACGGCGCGAAAGTTGTGCTTGTAGTCGTAGGCGACCACGACGTAGCGCGGCACGGCGCTGATCTTGTCGAAGCAGTAGGTGCCGGTGGCCGGATCGCTCCAGGTCTCGCCCACGACGACATGGGTGCGTTCGTCGAACAGCAACACGCGGCGCGCTACGGGTCGGTCGTCGGGGATGCCCTTCTCTTTCACCGTGCCGGTGATCTGGTGGGTGCCGGCGTAGTAGTGATTGCGCGTGCCGGCCAGGCGGTGAAAGGCGCGGTGCGAGTAGCGCAGCATGGCGGCCAGATCCGGTACCGGCTGGGTGCGCGCCACGACGGCCGGCAGCGCCCTGTAATGGGGAGACGGCGCGTCCGGCAAGGCGCTCGGCACGCCGCCAGTGATCCGATGCACGCGTAGGGTCAGACCGTAGCCGTAGATGCACGGCCGGAAGCGCGCGGAGTGCCGCTTGTAGCCTTCCCACACGATGCCGTCGTTGTCGCTCAGCCGGTACTGCCAGATGCCGTCGGTGCCCCGCTTGGCATCGACCCGGATGGTGCGGCGAGCGCCGGTCACGGCCCACGGCGCTGCGGCATGGGCGGTCAGCTCGTACTGATGGCCGCCCGCATCCCAAAAGCTGTGATGCCACTGCTGCTGCCACGCGATCAGTCGGTGGCCCTCATAGGTCCCCGAGCCCGTCCAGAGCCAGAAGCCGAAGCAGGCCGATGAGTAGGTGATGGCCATCACTTCGGCATCGATCTCGAACCAGAAGTTCTCGGCGACCTCGGCCGCGTCGATGCGCCAGAAGTTCTGCGCCTGCGAGAAAACCAGATCGACCGCTTGTGCCGGCTCGTTCCAAGTCGGCGTGACGCCGCCCGCGCCACCCGCGCTGGCGAATCCCGCGGGGATGCCAGCGACGAAATCCTCGTCCAGGGGGTAGGCCACGACTCATGGCCTCCAAGGGCCAGTGATGTCGAAGGCGAAGCCGCTGGTGTTGCCCTCGTGGGCGTAGTCCAGGGTGACGATGAGGAATTTGCGCCCGGGATAGCCGAGCACCTGGTCGATCAGCGTCAGGTGTGCGTAGGGCTGGTTCTGATGAATCCAGTACATCCCGGGCAAAATCCCGCGCAGATGGCCGGTGCTCTCGCGCAAGTAGATCGGGTGCAGGATCAGGCCGTAGTCGGGTCCGTTGGGGAACGGAATGCTGCCCGAGCGCCCGGAGACGTTCTGGTTGTTGCCGTCGTTCAACGAGAACAGGCCAAGGCGCACGTTGCCGCCCACCTGGGTGTAATCGCGCATGCAGATCTTGCCGGTCGTATCCAACGAGTGCGTCGAGTACGTGTCCTGGTTTGGGTAGCTATTCGGCCACTCGCTGACAGTGCGGTAGCGGTCGGAGGCGGTCAGGAACGATGCGTAGTTGTCGCCTGGCTTGTAGCTATCGAAGTCGGTGAACGTGTAGAGCACACGGCGATCACCACCCCAGCCGGAGGCGCAGGCGAGGAAGAACCCCCGGTCGTCACCGACCAGCACCCAACTGCGCGGGTCGTCGCCGTTGTCGCCATAGGTCTCGGCCGTGTTGTTGCGGGCGAAGTACCACTTGAACCAGCCCGAGTACATCGAGGCGCCGCTACCCGAGGGCAGTTCATTGCGGGTGGGATCCGCCGGATCAAACGGCGCACGCGCACCGACGAAGGTCTCGATGTCGACCATGTCCTCGGCCAGCGTCACTCGCCCGAACTTCGCCCAGTTGGTGTCGAAACCTTCGGGCAAGCTGTCGTCGACGCGCAGGAACGGTCGATTCGAGAGCGGATTGGGACTTCGGTACGCGCGCTTGTTCTCGCCGGTGAAGGCGATCTCGAAGCCGAGCGGTGCGATCTTGGCGGTGATGCCGAGCACCGTCGTGGCCGGCGAGACCGGTTCACCCGGAATGGCGAACTGGATGCTGTCCTGAGTGGTGGCGGTGATGGTGAACTCGCCGTTGTACTCGGGTTCTTCTGCACCTTCGATGCGGACCACCTGGTCGACCAGGTAGCCATGCGCCGAACCGACAACGGCGGTCGCGATGCCGCCTTCCCGAGTCAGCGCCGACACCGGTTTCAGGTGAAAGCCGTTGACGAGCAGCGCGTCGAGCAGCGCCGTCAGGCTGCCCCAGTTGTTGGTCAGCACCGGCGCGCCCGTCATGCCGCTGTGCATCCATTTGACCTTGTTGCTCACAAGTCAGAGTCCTCGAAGTGGGTGGTTGGTCACGGGCGATCCACGTCGCCGCGCACCAGCAAGGTGAAGGCATCGCGGGTCACGGTTTCCGGGCCCTGCTGGATCGTGCGAACCACCCACACCGGGAACAGCGCACCGATGGTGTTGAATCGCAGCACGTTGCCGGCCGCCCAGCCCGAGCCCCAGCCCAGCGCGCGCAGCGTGAAATAGGGTTTGCCGGTCGCCGGGTTGGTCGGCGCGAGATCGTTGGCCGTCGTGCCGGTGGCAATCACGCCGACGTGCTCGCCGATGACCTGGAAGGCCGTGGTGTTGGTGAACTGGATCGCCCAGCGCTCGGTGATGGCGCCGGCGTTGGTGACCGTGATCGGCGCCAGGACATCGTTGAACGTGGCGGTCGCAGCGTTGCCGACCAACGCATCGGTGAACGCGCCGTTCCAGGTCGCCTGATCGAACAGCCGCGACACGTAGGCGCGCAGATCGCCGGAGACCAGCGCCGAGGAGATGCAGGATCCGGTGGGGTAGTCGTGGGTGATCTGGCGGGTGAACGCGAGGCGCCCGGAGATCTGCACGTCCGAGACCTGAGCCATGTCCTCGATGCGGTGCTCGACGGTCACCGGCTGGGCAATGCCGGCGATGTCGGTGAATGTCACGCGGCCCGCTTCCAGATCGACGGTGTAGCCCGCAGTGACCACAACGCCGTTGGAATCCAGCACCCGCACGCGCGACAGGCGCACGCGATGGCAGTCGATCACCTGGCCGGCGCTGGCGGTCAGCGGGCCGACCGTCTCGGTGTGGCCGATCACCGCGAAGTCGCCCATGCGGAAGATCGGCACGCGACCGTCCTGTGGCAGGCGCACCGGATCGAGCCCGATCAGGTCCGCATCGAGCGGCAGGTAGGAGTACGCGACAGCGTTGTACTTGATGGTGTCGGCGAACACCGGCGCCGGCTTGAACACCTTGGGCACGCCGTCGAGCACGACGACGCCATCGGGATCGAACCAGATCTCGTCCTCGTTGCCGGCCGCCACGACCCACGACCCGAAACGCGCGCGTACCACACCGGTCTCGTAGTCGATGGCGCCGGTGATACCTGCGCCGGCGATGATCCCGTGGTTGTCGGCGCTGACGTTGATCGTGCCGCCAGTCAGCCGGGTGGCCAGCAGTTGCAGGCTCGATGGCCTTACCGGCGAGGCCGGAATGCGGAAGGTGACCTCGTCGACCGGGGTGCCATCGAGGCTGGTCAGCAGCGAACGCAGTTGGACTGCCGTTCCCTGCCCCGGCACCCACGCGCTCAAGGTCACCGCGCCGGTGGCGTAGTTGATGGCGCCGGCCAGGGTTGCCGCGCCGGTGACGGGATTGAGGTCGTAGTAGAGGCTGCCGAGGCGGTCGAAATAGGTCTTACCACCGAGCGTGAAACCGACGCTGCCGGGCACGATGGCTTCGGCGAAGCTTGGCGTCAGTTCGAGCGCCAGACCGCTGGCCGTGAACGGCTCCGTGACCGAGTTCGATGTGCCGGCGGCACGATAGCGCACCTTGGCCCATGCCGTGTCGTCGATGGGCATGGCGGCGCCCGCGGTCACGTACTCCCAGTGCGAGAACACGTTGCGATAGACCGGCACCAGCGTGCCGTCTGCGTTGCGCGTCATCCCGATCTGGGTCACCAGGTAGCGCGCCACGGGGATGCGCACGGTGGTGTCGGGCAGGAAGCGCACGACGCCGGTGGCGTAGTTCACGGTGCCGTAGAGGAAGCCCTGCGTGTCCTTGAGGTTGCCGTTGCGGTCATCGCGGACGATCTTGATCGGATCGACCGGGCGCACCAGTTGCAGCTCGGCCGGCGTGGTCGAGATGTAGTCGAAGGTCTCGATCAGCAGGTTCCACTCCAACTCGACCGTGCCTGGAATCAGGCCATCGAACTCCACCTCGACGTCGATGTAGCCGTTGCCATCGCGCATCGGCGCGTGGAACTCCTCCTCGGTCGGCGGGCCCCAGGTATAGACAACGTTGTAGGTTTGGCCACCGGCCGGCAGCGCCGCGGGCGTGAACTGGATCAGGCCCGACTGGTAGTGAATGGTGCCGGTCGCGTCACCGGTGATGCGCCCAGCGCCATCGTCGGAGGCGGTGCGCGCGACGCCATCATTCCAGGTGATCGTCACCGACTCGGGCGTGATGCCGGATTGCGCCAACTGCAGCGACACGGTGGGTGGCGCGATGGTCTGGTCGGAACGGTTGAAGTAGTTGGCCTTGCCGCCCCACGCGTAGACGATCTCGCTGCCGACGTCGGGGAGCGCGCCCACGGTCACGGCTACCGTGCCGGAGCCGTAGTTCACGGTGCCGACGCCGTACTCGGGACTAGAGCCCTTGAGCACGCCCGCGCCGTTGTCGCGCAGGTCGTACCACTTGCCCTGGGCGCGATAGCTGACCTGCAGCGTGCCGGGCGCCGGGCTCGGCAGGATCGTCAGCACGTAGTTGTAGGCGCGGTTCTCGATGTCGACGCGCACGCCCGCGGTGTCGGCGACGCGGATCGGTGCGGCGGCGGGTTGGAAGGTGATGGTCTTGGTGCCGCCGTAGTTCGGCGCACTGGTCGCCATCGCGATCTGACCACGGGCGTAGTTCACCGTACCGATGACCGTGGCGCCGGCCATCAGCTGGCCGCCGTTGTCGGTGAGCGTGGCGCCACTGACGCTGATCGACAGCGTGCCGGGTTGGATCGCATTGCCGACCGACAGGATGGTGGAAGCGTTGAAGCCGACCGAGGTGGTGTAGCTCACCGTGCCATTGGCCGACTCGACCAGGGCTTCGGAGGTACCGCCGGCGGTCAGATCGAGCAGCGGTGTCTCGGTCTGGGCCGAGGGCACCAGCTGGGTGAAGATGCTGCTGACGCTGGCGGCCACATCGCCGATGGCGATCGGCTGAGTGGTCTTGACCACACCGCAGTACTTGGCGGCATCGGCGACGACGGTGTCGCGGGTCTTGGTCTTGCCCGCGGCCATCGTGAACAGGCGATCTGGCGGCGAGCCCGGAAAGTCGAAGCGCAGCGCGTCCGACAAATCGCAGGTGACCACGACCGCCTCGTAGTCGACGATGCCGCTGCCCGAGCCGTAGCTGAAGGTGCGCGTTTCCGAGGCGACCCGGGTGATGCGGATGTACTGCGAGAACTCGTTCGCCAAGCCCTCATTGGCGACCAGGTAGAGCGTCTTGCCGATGGCGGGCAGTTCGGCGCCGACGCGCTGGAACAGCTGGATGCTGCGCTGGCCGGTGATGTGGTTTTCCAGCAGATAGCCGTTCCAGAGCGAACCCTTGTTGAGGTAGGCCTCGATGCGGTCGCGCGCATTGGTGCGCCGGTCGAAGACTTCCTCCGTCGAGAAGATCGTGACCGCCACACGCGGATCGCTCGGTGCCTCGGCGACGATGACGTTGCCACCGAGGTAGGTGTCGGTGGTGTCGGTCTGCACGCTGGCGAAGACCTTGCGCAGGTTGACGCGGCCGCCGGCGCGGTCCATCTCCGAGATGTCGTTGAACAGCGAGTTGCTGGTGCCATCGACGATGACGGTCGAGGTGGGCGCGCCGCCGCCTTCGGCGACGTCGTCCATGACCTGGCTGGCGACGAGCTTCACGTCGCCGACGAGAATGGGCATGTGGGTCCTATGGGTGTCAGAGCTGCAGCAAGCGCAGCGTCAGTCGGTACCGGTCGGCATCGGATCGCGCCGGAAAGCCGAGCACGGGTTCGGCCTCGACGCAGACTTCGTCATGGCGGAAGGCGACCTCGAAACTGCGGCCATCGTGCAGGCGCAGCTCGAAGCGCCCGCCGTCCGCGGTCAGCGGTACCGCTGACCAGGCATGCAACGTCGCCACCGTCGCGCGCGTGACCCAGGCCATGTCGAAGGCGCCTTCCAGCGTGATCGGCCTGCCGGCTTGCCGCGTGCCCGACTGCACCAGCAACGCGCCGGTGATGAGGTAGCTCGTCGACGCCACAGCGGGTGTCCACGAGTGCTCGTCGACCCAGAGCAAATCATCGGAAAGCGCCAGGACATCGCCGCTGGCGAGGTGTTCGAGTTGCATGAGGATCGGATCAGCGCGTCCGGGTGCGCGCAGCGTTCAGCAGGTGGAGCAGTCGAGCTTCGTCGTGTTCATCGATGCTGGCGGCCACCTTGTGCGCTCCGACTGCCAGTTCCACGCGCACGGTGCGCGTGGGCCGGCCCTCGCCGAGCATGGCGGGGCGCGTCACAGGAGCGCCCACCGGCTTTACCAGTCCGCCACTCGCATAGCCCTGTACGCCGCGCAGGGTTCGTGCCGCGAGCGCCTGGCTCGGCGCAGACATTCGGTTGATGGCCTCGAAGAAGCCAGCGCCGAACTTCGCCACCGTCGACCGATTCACCACGTACTCGCCCGGCGTCAGCAGCGCCGGTACGGTGTCCGAGGCGGCGATGCCGCCGCGCGCGAAGAACTGGCCCTCCAGGCCCTCCATGTAGGTGATCAGGTCACGCTCGAGGTCCTTGCCGACGAGCAGCGCCTGCGCCATCGCCGAGCGCCAGCGGCGCTTGATGCCCTCGACCATGCCGCCTTCGAGGCCGGTCAGCGTCTTGGTGCCGAGCAGCGGCTCCAGGTAGCGCTTGTCCACGCTGGCCTGCTTGCCGTAGTGGCGCTCGGTGTTGAACCGGAACAAGGGGCTGATCGCTGCGCCGCCTGACCGGGCCAAGGCCGAGGCGTAGCTCATCATTCCCTGGTAGCCCAATTCGACGAGCTTCAGGGCTTCGACGACCGAGCGATTTCGCTTGGGGCGCTCGGGTGGTTCGCGATTCGGCGCGCGGTTCGGCGCGGAGGGCGGCGGCTCCGGCGAGATCCCGGCCGGGCCACCACTGGCAAACCGCGCGACCTTCGTCAGACGCGCCAGAGCCGCGATGCCGTACTTGCGCACGGCCGCCTTGCGGATCACGAACGCGCCCGCATCGAGCGTGCGCGGCACGGTGTCCTGGTCGCCAGAGCCCGGCACCTTGCCGCCCGCCATGCGCGGGAACAAGGGCCGAACCTGGCCACCGCTGGCGAAGCGCGGAAGCCCACGACCCACCACGCCGCCGGTGGCGTTGGTCTCGACCTTGGTGACGTAGATCGTGTGTGTGCTGGTGGTGTGCATGCCAGCAAGGCTCATGACCTCGGCCCGGGCGGCATCGGCGTTGTGCTGGACCAGATGGCGCGATTCGGTCTGCAGCTGTGCCAGCGCGCCGATCTGGCGCTCGACGTTGGTGACGGCGGCCTGGGCCTTCTCCGTCGACACCTTGAGCTCGAACTGTGCAGACTCGTTGGCGTAGGCCTTGAGTCGGTCAAGAGCTTCCTGCGCCTTGCTGAAATCGGCGTTCACCGGCAGGGTCTGGCCTTCCTTGAGCCGCTGCTCGTAGTCGCGCAGGGTCTGCTCGGCCTCCTGCAGATCCGCCTGAATCTTCAGCAGGTACTCCTTTTCCTCCAGCGCCGCATCCAGTCGCTCCAGGGCTTCATCGAGACGCTCGGTGTCGGCTCGAACGGTGACGGTGAGGCCATCGCGGAGCTTGGCCGTGAGCGAATCAATCTGCGATTCGGTATCGGCCAGGGTGCGCTGGATTTCGCTGCGCGCCGAGCGGGCGGCATCGGCGGCGCTGCGATGCGCCTGCGCTTCGGCGTCCAGTGCTCGATTCAGAATCTCCTCGGCCTCGCGAATGCGGTCGATGGACTGGCGCACGCCGTCCTTGCCTTGGGCGATCTGCTGATCGGCTTCACGCGCCTTGGCCGCCATCTGCGCACGCAGTTCGTTGGCCTGCTGCATCAGGCTGTTGGCAGTGTCGAACTCCTTGCGGGCGCTGGCCTCGCGGGCCTGTGACTGCAGCTGCGCGATCTGCGTCGCCGTTTGCTCGGCCTGCTGGCGCGCCTGCTCGCCACGCTTGGCCTCGGCCGATTGCGTGTTGGCGACCTGGACCGCCAGGTCCATCGCCTTCTGCGCCAACTGCCGCGCCTGCTCGAACTCGCCTTGCGCCAGGGCTTCGCGCGCCTTCTGCTGCAGTTCGGCGATCTGGCGCTTGCGGTCCTCGGTGGCCTCGTACTCGCTCATGCCCAGACGACGGATCTCGCGGATGCGCTCCTCCGTCGTCATCGTCAACTGGCGCTTGGCCTCCTCGATGCGCTGGACTTCGGCGAGGTGTCGATTGACCTCGGCGTTCAGCGCATCGATGTGCTGGCGGTACTCGCCGAGCGCCTGCACGAGGGTCTGGCGCTTGGTCGCGAGAATGTCGTTCTCGACGCGCTGGACATTGGCGAGGCGCTCATCATCGGTCTGCCCCTGGCGCGCCGCCGCCTCTCGGCGGGCGGTGGACTCGGCATCGATCAACTGCAAGACCTGGGTCGCGGCCTGCTGGCGCAGCGTCGCCTGCTGGGTCAGTGCCTCGGACAGGTTCTTCGTCGATTCGACGATGCGTTCCCGCTCCGTCGTGCGGGTGGTCTGCAGCTCCGCCTGTTCCTGCGCAAAGCGTTCCTTCACCGCGGCGACCTGCTGCTGCAAGTTGGCTTCGACCAGCGCGGTGAAGCCCTTGTAGGCCTCGGCCATCTTCGCGGTGGCATCGTTGACCGTGCCGGAGGCCGCACCTGCGGCCTGTTCGATTTCACCGAGGCGGGATTTCAGCTTCTCGACTGCGCCGTGGACCGCTTCGATGCCGCGGCCAACGGCCTCTTGCGTGCCCTGGCGCACGGCTTCGAGCCGCTTGGCGATCTCTTCGGCCGCGCTCGCCGCCGTGTTCATCGCGCCCTTGGCGGCTTCGCTGCCTTGCTGGGCGTCGGCGTACATGTCGCGGAAGATCTGGTTCATTTCCGCGAGGCGCGCTTGGTGTCGTGCGGTGGCCTCGGCCATCGTGTCACCGGTGAAGATCGCGGCGAAGGACTCCCATTGGTACTGCAGGTACTCGATGCTCCTCATGAGCACCTCGACCATCGCCACCCCCGCCACGCGGACGACGGCGAACTTTTCACGCAGCCAGGTGCCGATCTCCCAGCCGATGATCGCGGCGGCCAGCACCGCGAACGCCGCCCGCAGCTTGCCGACCGTGGCGATGGCATTGGTCAGCGACAGGTTTGCCACCGCCCACGCTGCGCTGGTCGTGGTCGCCGCGGTGACGGCGGCGGCACCCGCGGTCTGCCAGGCGATGATGAGTGCCGGGATCATCCGGTAGATCAAGACGCCGAGGCCGATCTCGGCCACGCGCGTCAGCCAGCGCATCACGGTATCGAGGTTGTCGGCGAGCCAGGTCATCGCTTCGGCGAGCTTCTTGGTGAATCCGGTGGACGCGTCGACGCGACTGATCCACTGGCCGAAGGCATTGGTGAGGCGCGTGAACGCCGCGCTGACCGTCTGCGGCAGCTGCGTGTACTCGGCCGCGAGCACGTCCTTCTGGCTCATCAGCGCATCGATGACGACATCGGCAGTCAGCCGACCTTCCTCGGCGAGCTTGCGCAGGCGACCGATCGGCACATCGAGGCCATCGGCCAACGCCTTGGCCAGCCGCGGACTGTTCTCGACGACCGAGTTGAACTCCTCGCCGCGCAGCACGCCGGCCGAGAGCGCTTGCCCGAACTGCAGCAAGGAGGACTGCGATTCGGCCGCCGAGGCGCCCGAGATCCGCAGCGCTTGGGAGATGCTCTCGGTGAGCTCGATGGCCTGCTGCTGCTCGCCGCCCAACTGGCGCACGGCCTGCTGCAGCTTGCCGTAGAGCGTCGCCGTTTCCTGGATCGGCACGCCGATGCGCTGCGCGACAGCGAACAGTTCGCGCTGTGCGGTCACGTACTCGCGCTGTCCCGCGGTGGCCAGCGACAGGCGCGCGGACATCATGTTCCAGGCATCGGCGACCCGGATCAGTTCCTGAACTTGGCCAGCCGCCCAGTTGATCGTCAGGAAGGCGAGCAGTTGGGTCTTGGCACGGGCGATCTGATCGCCGAAGGCGGACATGCCGGCCTTGACCTCGGCCATGCCGGCCGCGGCCTTGTCGCCAGCGGTCTTGGCGCTGGACGCCAGTTCACCCAGGCTGCGCTCAGCCGACGTGATCGCGCGCTTGAGACCCTCATCGGCGCCATCGAGCGCGACGAGGACCGAGATACGTTTGGCCACGACTTAGTCCAGCGTCTCGATCTGCTGCTGGATCGCTGCCGACAGTCGCGGGATGTGGCCCGCGACCAGGCGCTCGATGTTCAGGCGCTTGCGCAGCGCCACGCGCGGCACCAGGACGGCGATGGGGATGTCGTCGCCGCGCTTGAGCTTGCCGATGCCTTCGGCTTTTCGATATCGACGCTTGAACCCGGCGAGCGTGCGGTCGTGGTCCTTGATGTTCTCGGCCATCAGCACGATGTTTCCTCGCTTGTTCTTGATGAAGTAGGCATTGCCGCCCCGCATGAGGGCGGCGATCTGAGCTTTGAACTTCTTGCGCCCAACGCGTCCGTGCAGAGGGATCAACATCCGGCCGTTGATCCGGGTGCCGTACTCGTGCACGCCGGCCCAACTGATGCCCGAGCCCACGTACAGCGCCGGCAATCGGTTCTTGTCGCGGTCGAGCACCTTGGCGCTGAAGCCTTTGACGAAGGACTTTTTCACCACGGTCAGACTGCTGGCGACATGCGCACGCACGGCTTGCTTCACCTCGCTGGCTTGCGAGGCGATTCCTCGTGCGACCGCCTTGTGCGCCTTGGCGCGGAATTCGCCGCCCCAGCGGCGCAACTGCGCCTTGGCCGCGGCACTATCGAGGCGGATCGAGATGCGCATGGGTGGTCAGCCGGTCGAGGGTCTGGTCGAGGTGGCGGCCATCGCCGCGGGTACCGAGTGCGATCAGCGACAGCAGCCGAGCGTCATGCGCGGCCTCGAACCGACTGATCGCCGCAAGGAATCCGCGCACCTGCGCCAGGGTGTAGTCGTGGATGTCGCTGAGGCGGTGGCCGTGGCCGATCAGGGACTGGGCGGCGTCAAACCAGCTGGTGTCGTCGCGTCGCCCACTTGGGCGAACAGCGCGGTGAGGCGCGGCATCACCTGGCGGGTAAAAAAATCCGCGTTGACCTCGATGACCGTGGAGGCGAGCAGCACCGCCTCGTCGGCGTCGAGGTCATCGACCCACTCACGCGGCTTGCCGACCGCAATCGCGATGGCCGACAGCAGGTCACCGCCACGCTCACCGATCACCGCCCACCAATCGATGCCCGCCCCGGTGATCTGCTGCATCACCGGGGTGATCGCGCGCAGGAAGCCGGGCAGCTGTCCGACCTTGAGTGGCTTGACGGTCAGGGTCTCGCCCGCAACGGTCAGCGACACGCCTTGCGGGATGAGTTTCTCCAGTTCGCTCATCGTTGTGCTCACAGCTGCACGATCCGGCCGAACTGACCCAGCAACGCGTCGAAGGGCTTGGTCGTATCGGCGAGCAGCGAGCCTTCCAGCTCGAACTTGTTGTACTCGTCCGAGATGAACGAGATCTCCTTGAGCGGATCAAACGCGACCCGGTAGAGCTCGACCAGCACCTTGGCGTTGCCTTGCGCCGTGTTGATGCCCTCCAGGCGGAGGAAGCGCTCGGGCAGTGCCTGCGTGAAGATGCCGATCTCGGTCGCGGTGCCGAAGGTGTAGCTGGCCTTGAACGGCGGCGTGAAGCCGGTGATGTCCAGAAACTGGAGGGCGCCGAAGTCGGTATCGGCCGTGTAGTGCGTGCCGGCCGTCAGGGTCGCGGGGCTCGCGGCCGAATCGGTCAGGACCAGCGCGGCCACCTTGGGGTGGGCGAGGAAGTAGCGGTCGCCGACGATGGGCAGCGGGCCGCCGACCGGTTCGTCGGTGACCGAGCCACCGGCGCCGGTGACGTGGTTGCCGTACAGCGCGAGCGCGAGGTTCTCCTTGGTGAACTCCTCGATGGTCAGGTTCACGGTGGCCGACTTCTGCTTGACCATGCGGTGGTCGAGCGAGCGCTGGCCGGTCTGGCTCTCGAAGTGTTCGAGCACATCGGTCTTGAGCGAGAGCTTGAGCTCGGCGACGTTGCCGGGCGAACGCACCTCGAGCGGATTGCCGGCGAGATCGCGCTTGCCGAGGTAAACGCGTCCCTGAAAACTGGCGTAGGTACTCATGCTTTGGGTTCCTTGATGCGGTGGGGGGTCTTGGTCGGGGCAGCGACGGCATCGGCGCGGACTTCCTCGTAGTCCTTCTCCAGAGGGGATCGCGGTGCGGCAGCGTCGCGTTGCGCGATGCCTTGGGCGATCAGCCAGTCGGCCGTGGCGGGCGACACCGTGAGGCGGTCGCCAGGGCAATGCGCCTTGCCCGCATGGGTATGGGGGCGCAGCAGAACGAGTGGGGTCATGGGGTCATCCTTGGATGGCCAGGTCCTGGGCCAGGGTTCGGTAGGTGATGGCGTAGCGCGCCGGCAGCGCGACCACGAGCGTGTCGGCCTCCTCGATCTCGAACTCGCCGTCCTGCTCGCGGATGCCGAGCGCCAGATCGCCGAGCGTGCCGTCGCGCATCAGCGCGGCATGGGCAACGGTGAGCAGGCGATCGGCCTCGGACTCGGGGACGGCCGGTGGCACCGCGCGAGCGAGCGCCACCAGGCGGATCGTCAGCTGCCGGGTGACGCGGTCATTGGCGCGCTCGGTGATGGCATCGGCCTCGGGGAAGACGACGAGCGCTGGAGACTCATCGCGGGTGATCGCCACCGCGGGCGAGCGATGCACGCTGGCACCGAGCGCCTGCGCCGGGCCACGCACGGCATCGAGCACCGCGAGCAGGATTCGCTCGCGCACAGAGTTCGCCGCCATGAATCAGATCCGCGAGAGACGCGCGCGGCGCTCGGAGCCATCGCCGACCGACCGCAGATCGCGGACCTGGAACGCGATCCCATCGATCGCGACACCATCGCGCACAGCGATGCCGACGAACGCCGAAGCCGGAAACGTCATCTCGAAGTCGGTGCCGAGCGCGAGTCCATCGAGCATCGTCGTGTCCGGCGCCGAGAAGCCCACCGGACGACTCTGCGGGGCGCTGCCGTCGGCGGGTTGCCAGACGGCCGTCTTGAGCAGCCCCGCGCGCGCGGCGGCGGCGAAGATCTGTTCGACGAAGCCCATCAGAGCGTCAACCTCACCAGCACGCCCGGGCGGTGGCACATCGGCAGCGGGTTCGATTGCGTGTGCAGATCGGTACCGCGGTCGAACTTGCGCGGCTCCTGCTTGGCGTAGAGCGGCTGGCCAAGCGTGTTGACGGTTTCGTTGAAGTCCGCCGGCGCGAAGTAGGTGCCGAAGGTGTCGAGGGTGCCGAGCGGGAACGCATGCGCTTCGCCGGCCGCGATGAAGCGACGCGCGTCGCCAGTCTCGGGATCATTGGCCTGGCCGCGGTACTCCTCGAAGGTGATGCCACCGAAGGTGAAGCCGCGGCGAACGTCGTTGATCAGGATCGCGCCGTTCTGCCAGTTCTCGAAGGCCTTCTCGACATTCCCGTGGCTGGTGAGTGCGGTGAAGAACTCCGGCGAGCACAGGCAGTGAACGCCGTTCATGTACTCGCCCTTGAGACCTTCCTCGATGGCGGCCAGGGTGGCGATGCACTTGGGCTTGACCTTGGTGTTGGCGTTGCCGAGATCGAAGGCGATGGTCTTGGGCGTGATCTTGAACTCGGCGAACAGGTCGTAGAGCACCGAGCCATCGGCATCGAGGATCACGCCCTTGAGCGCACCCATGCGCAGATGCTCCAGCGTGATCGCATGCTTGTTGCGCATGGTGTCGAGGTGCCGCGCGATGACGCCGGCCAGGGTCTCGGCTTCGGTCTCCGAGCCGAAGGCACGCAATCCCTGGACTTCGTCCGGGAGCACCACGTCGTCGTGCGGGATGTGCGGCACGACGAAGGAGCGCAGCGTGCGCTTGCCGCGGATGCCGACCGTGCCCGGCGAGCCGGGCGGCTGGGTCGGCAGCAGATTCAACACGCCGTTGCGCTCCTCGACCAGGATCTGGCGCTGACGCACCGGCTTGGCCGGCATCAGGTTCAGCTGCTCGAGGCGGCCATAGCGGTTGGGCAGCAGGTTGATGGCCGCCGTCAGCGAGGCCATCGAGAACGCGGGATTGGCGAAGGGATTGTTCATGGCTCAGGCTCCGTGGCGAACGAGCACGCCGAGCGCCTTCAACTGCGCGAGCGCAGTCAGGGTTTCGGCAGCGGTGATGCCCTCGGGCCACTGCAGCGCGTGCTGGGCGACGATGGCGTGGCGCGCGACGATCAACGCGTCGTCGCGGTCAATGAGGGTGGCGTCGCAGGCCTGCAGCAGGACGCCAGCGGCGACCTGGCGGCCATCGGTCGCCGACGGATCGATGCGCGCGTACTGGCCGGTCGCCGTCACAAGGCCAACGACCGCGCCGAGCGGCAGGCTCTGGCCAGCACCGATGGTGACG
Source organism: Lysobacterales bacterium (assembly GCA_019187485.1). Taxonomy (GTDB): domain Bacteria; phylum Pseudomonadota; class Gammaproteobacteria; order Xanthomonadales; family SZUA-5; genus JADKFD01. The sequence continues at coordinate 21,767 of JABAQR010000055.1, forward strand.
CGGTCACGCGAGTAGAAGTGCGGCGCCTCGTACTTGAGCAGGTCGCCGAGGTTCATCGATTCGATCATCTCGGCCATGTCAGTGACCTCCGGTGGTGGCGTTCGCGGTCGCCGCGAGCTTGCGGGCGGCGTCGATCAGCGGATTGCTGGCGGATGCACTCGGCGCCTGCGCGTCAGGCGCGATGCGACTGCTGATCTCGGGGCTGTCCTCAGCGAGAACAGCGAGCAGATGCCGGCGCACGGCGTCTGGTGCGGTTTGGGTTTCGAGAAAGCCGGCGATCAACTGCGGACGGCCCGCCAGCGTGCAGATCTGGGCGATCTCCAGCGATTCGGCGAGGCCGTAGGCACTGGCCGAAACGGCCGGCGTAGGCGGGGTGGCGCTGTCCGCCACGGGGGCGGCAACGGGTTCGGTTTCGGTGGACATGGAAGACTCCAGCAGTGCGGAACGAGTGAGGCCCGGCGCACGCATGGCGGGCGCCGGGAGGGACAGCGAAGCGGTCAGTTGCGCGAGCGCTTCATCGAAGCTGCCGACGGCGTCGGCCAGGCCCGCCGACACCGCGTCGGCGCCGAAGAACAAGCCGGCCTCCCAGGCGCGCACCTGGTCGGCAGAGAGGCCGCGATGCATCGCCACGGTCTCGACGAACAGGCCGAACACCCGCTCGACCTCACGGGTCAGGACGGCCTGCGCCTCGTCGGAGATCGGTTCGTGGGGCGACAAGTCGTTCTTGCGCGCCCCGGCAAAGATCGGGGTGTAGCGAACGCCCTCCTTGGCATCCTTGGCCGAGTGATCGGCATGCAGGGCGATGACCCCGACCGAGCCGACGCCGCCGGTGCGCGCGACGAACACACGGTCGGCCGCCGAGGCGAGTGCGTAGGCGGCGGAGAAGGCTTGATCATTGGCGACGGCCCACACGGGCTTGGCCCGGGTCGCGGCGCGCACGCGGTCCGCGAGATCGAAGACGCCACCGGACTCACCACCGGGCGAGTCGACATCGAGCAGGATCGCCCGCACCTGGGGATTGGCGAGCGCGGCGTCCAGTTGATCGGCCAGCGCGAGGTAACTGGTCAGGCCCGAACTCGCTTCCAGGCCGACCGTGCGCCGCACCAGGGTGCCGTGGATCGGGATCACCGCAATGTGCGGTGGATGCGCACCATAGGCGCGCGCGGGCGGTGCCGAAGGCAGCGGCGCGTCGTGGTCGGTGACGCCGATGCGCGCGCCAAGAACCGAGACGATGACGTCGAGCTTGGCGCGATGGATGGCCAGGGGCACGCCGAAGAGGCGCGCCGCCAGGTGGGGCAGCACGGTCATGGATTTCCTTGCGTGATGAATCAGGCGTCGGCGTCGTCGGGTGACGAAGCCGGTCGCGGCGGTGGGGTGCTGCCGCCGTCCTTGGAGGTGCGCCGCGGATCGGAATCGAAGATCAGGCCGAGGTCATCGGCGCGCTGGTTGTCGGCAGCGATCTCGCGGTCGATGTCCTCGGCGTCGTAGCCGTTCGCCGAAATCGCTTCCGAGCGGCTCATGAGGCCCGAGCGGATCGCCAGCAGCATCGCCTTGTATTCCTTTTCGGGATCGACCCACTGCCAGCCCTGCGGAATCCACTTCACTTGCAGGTAGTGACGGCGACGCGCGGGCCCTCCGTGCGCGAATCCGGGCGCCGCGAGCGCGCCGGAAAGCACCGCTTGCTTCATCCACGCGGCCCAGATGGGACGGCACAGCTGATGGACCAGCACGGCGTGCTGCACCATCTCGCAGCGGCGCCGAAACTCCAGCAGGCCCGCGCGGATCGAGGAGTAGTTGACGCCGGTGAGGTCACCGGTCAGTTGCTCGTAGGTGATGCCGATCGCTGCGGCGACCGCCCGAAATTGCGTACGCAGGAACTCCGAGTAGGCGCTGCCCACATCGGCCGGATCGGAGAACTTGATGTCCTCGCCGGGCTCCAGGATCTGCAGCGTGCCAGGCTCCAGGCTCGCCACCGAGATGCCCTCGGCATCCGGCGCACCTTCGCCCATCAGCGAGTCCTCGGGGTTCTGGCGGGTTACGAAACCGGCGAACATCGCCGCGGTCTTCTTGCGCACCAGTTCGGCATCGTCGTACTGATCGAGCTCGTTGAGTTTGACCAACGCACGCGACAGCCAGGGCTCGCCACGAATCTGACCGGGGCGCAGCACGCGATACAGGTGCGCGATCTCGCGCGCATCGACGCGCACGGTGTCGAGACCGCCTTGGCCGGACATCGGCGCGAGGCGCCCGTCCTCGGGATGCGCGCGGTAGAGATGGTAGGCGACGCGTCGCCCGAGCCCATCAAACTCGATGCCGGCGCGCACGACGTTGCCGTTCGCCAGATCGGTGTTGAGGTGCATCGGCAGGTGCTCGGGTTCGAGCAGCTGGATCTGCAGCGGCACCGCCAGACCATCTTCCGGACGGCGCGGGCGCAGACGGATCAAGCATTCGCCGCCTTCGAGCATGGCGCGGCAGGCGAGCGCCTGCAGGCCATAGAAATCGGTCTGGCCCGCGGCGTCAGCATCGTCGGTCCAGTCGCGCCACAGCGCTTGGACGTCAGCACGGAAGCGCTCATCAGGCGATAGGCTCTGCGGCTTGATGCCGGTGCCGACGGCGTTGGCTACGAAGGCTTCCAGCGCGGCCTGCGCCCAGGCGTTGCGGCGGACCAGGTCGCGGCTCTTGATGCGCAGATCGACGCCGGTCGCGAGCATCGCGGCCACGGCGCCCGGATTGCCGGGCATCCACGCCAGCGAACGACGGCCACGACCCGCGGCCTCATGCACCGGGCTGCCAAAGAAGCTACGTAGTTTTCCGAACCAGGACATCTCAGAAGCCCTTGCGGGTCGTGACCCGGATCTGGCGCGGCGCACCGGGCCACAGGCCGGTGCTGGCCGCCTGTTCGGCGATGCCGCGCTTGACCTCGCGGATCGCCGCGAGGAGTTCCTCAACCGAGCGGTACTCGACCGTGTTGCCGCCGAAGGTGACGCGGCGCTCGCCCTTGGCCAGCGCAGCCTCCAGCGCCTCAAGGTGGTCGGATGTGAAGGCCATCAGCGGTACACCACGATGTTGATCTCGGCCGAATCGGTGAAGGTCGATGCGGCGGTCGCGCAGCTGACGTCGAGGAAGCGTGCGGTCTTGAGATCGTCCTCGGCGCGCACGACGGCGAACCGTTGCTGTCCGCGATCCACCGAACTGCGCGCGAGCGCCGTCCAGCAGTAGTGGGTGTCCGGCAGCCGCATGGCGAAGTGGATGCGGTAGCGCCCGGCCGCGAGGCGGTCGACCGCCAGAACCTGGTAGGCCGCGCGGATGACGACCTCGCCATCGATCACGCCAAAGCACACCCATGCCCGCGCCACACCCGGATGCATGGCGTCGATCTTCGACGCCAGCACCCGACCGATGCGGATAGCGAGATCAGCGATGCGGTCGACCAGCGCCATGTCAGGCCAGCGCCGCCTCGAAGACCGCGCTGAAGTCGGTCTCGGGATCGCCGACATCGCTGCTGGCGATGGCGCCGATGTTGCTGCGGACCTGCGCCTGCTCCACACTGGTCAGCGCCTGCGCGGCGTCGAAGCGGACGCGGTTGTTGACGGCCGCCAGCAGCGCATCGAGGCCGGTGCTGCCCGAGGTCAGCAGTTCCTGGATCTCCAGCAGGGTGTCGTAGGCGGCATCGGCACCGCCGAGGATCTCCGCCTTCAGGGTGTCGAGCAGATCGACGATCTTGCTCGACGAGTAGGTCGTGCTGGTCGAGACCTGGCCATCGTTGATGCCGCTGGTGGCGGTGACGGCGTCCTTGAGCTCATTGATCGCGGCGACGAGGTTGGTCTTGTTGGTGGTGGCCAACAGGGCCAGGTTGCCGGTCTTCGCGCGCACGTCGATGAACTCCTGCGCGACGCGGATGACCAGGCTTTCGATACGGGAAGCCAGACTCATGAAGCACTCCTTGAGATGGGGATGGATCGGTTACGACAGCCATCGGCTTTTGACGACGCGCCGCCGGATGGGCGCGCCCGGGTGGGCCTGGCCACCGCGCGGGGTGGCCGGGTCGTGGATCGGTAGTGCGAGGGCGGGCTCCGGCGCGCGTTCGACGCCGAGTGAACGCTCCAGCTCGCGCCAGTGGCGCTCTTCGAATCGGTCGAGGCCAGCCGCGGCCGCCGCGGCGCGGGCGTAGATGTAGCAATCGAGCGCTTCGTTGCGCTCGCGCACCTTCTGCCACTCACGTACCGGAAACCCGTTGCGGTCGCGGCGCGTGATCAGCTGCTCGGCGCAGAGCTGCTGCACGAACTCCGCATCGATCTGCGGCAGGTGCACGAAGCCGGACGGGAACGTCAGGCTCACGTCGTCGTCGCCGACCGTCGCGCTCTTGCGCAGGTTGTTGTAGAGCTCGAGCTTGGCGATCCCGACCGCGACGGAGAACACCTTGATGCCGCGGCGAAGGCGCTTGCCATCGCGCGAGACATCGACCGCAGTCGGCGTGCCGATCAGGGCTGCGCCGCGCGCAGCGCCCTTGACCGCCATCACGCGCGCATCGCGGCAGGCGCGCACGAAGGCATAGGCCTCCTGCGTGGCGAAGCCGGTGTCGAGCGCGAAGCGCACCAGCGGCATCAGCGCACCGGAGGCGTGGGTCCAGTGCTCATCAAGCAGGGCTGAGAGCGCCCGCCACACGCCCTCGCGCGCGGTATCACCCATCAGCACCCGATGCTCGACCAGCCAGGACTCCTTGCCGCGGCCGAAGGCCCAGACCGAGACTTCGATGCGGTCCTTCTGCACGTCGGCGCCGCCGACCAGCAGCAGGCCACCGAGCGGCACGGTGCCGATGCGGTAGTCCTCGCGACGTTCGACCAGACGCTGCCAATCCGGCGCTTCGCCTTCTTCGACCCAGGTCTCGCCGAGCTCGGTGTTCTTGAAGGTCTTGATCGCCGAGGCCGATCCGGACTCTTTGTTGACCGCCGCCTCCCAGGCTGCGGCGATGTCGCGCCAGGCACGCCAGCCCACCGGGCTGTAGAGCGAGGACAGGTGGAAGCCCGCGGTCTTGCCGACGACATCTACGGTCGCGCGCCACTCGCCGTGTTCGAGCATCCAGGTCTTGTGGTGCTCGGCGATGGCGGTGTCGCAGGCCTCGCAGATGTAGGCGGCCGTCTCTGGCGCACCCTTGTCCCAGCGCAGCTGCTCGAAGCGCAGCCATTGCCGGTGCGCGCAATGTGGGCACGGCACGAAGTACCGACGCTGGTCGCTGGCGTCGTACTCGCGCTCGATGGCCGAGGCGCCGGCAATCGTCGGCGTCGAGACGATGAAGATCTTGCGCCGCGCAAAGGTGCGCGTGCGCGCCTCGGCGAGCGAGATCGCATCGCCTTCGCCCTCGACGTCGAGCGGGTAGCCATCGACCTCGTCCAGAAACAGGTAGCGCACCGGCATCGAACGCAGACCGACCGCGCTGTTGGCGCCGGTCATCACCAGCACGCCGCCGCGGAACTCCTTGGCCAGAATCGTGTTGCCCGAATCGCGCGAGCGCGCCGGCGCGATCAGTTCCGCCAGCACGCCTGACTCCTCGATCAGCGGGTCGATGCGCTGCTTGGAGTTGCGCTTGGCCATCTCGACGGTCGGCCAGACTGCCATCATCGGACCGGGCGCGTGGTGGATCACGTAACCGATCCAGTTCGAGCCCATCTCGGTGGCACCGAGCTGCGCCGCCTTCATAAACACCACGCGCTCGACCGGTGAGGTCGGCGACAGGCAGTCCATGATGGCTTTGAGGTACGGCGTGCGGCTCGTCCGCCAGCGCCCGGGCTCGGCCGAGGCCTTGCTCGATAGCATGCGATGCCGATCCGACCACTCCGAGACGGTCAGCAGCGGGTCGGGGAGCAAGCCCTCGCGCCAGGCGCGTTCGAGCTCGGCGGCGCCCTCGTAGATCGTGTCGATCATTCGATGCGCGGGCGCAACTCGCCCAGCTCCTGCAGGTGTTCGCGCACAGCCGCCTCCAGGGCGACGTGCAAGGTGTGCGGATCAACGCCGAGGCGTGCGGCCATCTGCGCCGAAACGCGCGCGGGCCAGTTCAACCAGGCATCGCGCTCGGTGCGCGCCAGCTTGAATACATGCGCGATGGCCTGGTTGCGGTCGACCAGCTCGCCCTTGAGGCGGGCGAGGCGCACCTTGTTGGTCTGTGCCTTGACCACCTCGTTGACCGTGCGCGCTTGCAACAGGGACGCGCCGCCCGCCGGGAGCGCGGAACCCGCATCGCCTGCGGGGGCAACGTCGGCTGGAACGGGCGCCCGCGGCGGCGGCGTGCGCGAGCCCACGCGCGGGGCTTCAGTGTTGCGCGACCACTGGGCATCGGCCTGCGTCGGGTCCAGCGTGCCGTCGGCGTTGGGCGTGATGCGGCCTGCAGCAATGGCTTTGCGAACGGCGGCATCCGATACACCCCGGTGCCGCGCGTAGGCGCGAATCGACAGTCCCATCGGCCCTTTTCAATCAATTCGAACAAGCGACGAAAAGCGCTTGGCTTCACCTCCGTACAGCGCGTTCATCGCCGTCCCCGATCACGAGGACAAGCCGATGAACCCTTCGAACATGGACACGCTGGCGAAAGCACTGGCCAACGCCGCGATGACGGTGCTGGTGCGCTCCTGCCGCAACGAAGTTGCTGGCGCCAGCCACGCGCGCCTGGAGGCGGCCTGCGCCGCGATGCGCGCCAAGGCGCGCCCGGTGCTCGACCGACTGCTCGACGACGCCCGCGCGGCGCCCTGGGTGGCCGAGGCGGCCTTCGCCGCTGCGGCCCTGGAATTGGCGCAGACCGGCATCGCCGCGCTGAAGGCCTCTGAAGCCTGAATCTGCTGGCGAACAACGCTTGGCTTCACTGCGGAACAGCGTGTTCATGTGTCCCGCAACGAGCACACCCACACCATCACGGAGCACCACCATGAGCACGACAACCGCCAAGCGCCAGGAGATCGTCGACGAACTCGGCGAGATCCAATCCCAGATCCTGGACCTGGTCGAGCAGGCGCGCGCGCTATTGCGCCGCAACGGACTACAGGGGGCGCTGATGCGTGCCGAGTCCTACTGGGTCGCGCATGTCATCACCGCAGTGAGCAACGACCACGACTACCTCGGCGGATCGATGGTCAGCCTGCAGAACACCATCGACGAGATCAAGAACGACGACGACTGAGCGCAGCGCCGGGTGGGTCATCCCGCCCGGCCAGCCCCGCCGATGCCGCTTGGCTTCACCAACGAACAGCGCGTTCATCACGCGCACGCCCACATCAAGACAGGAGCAACACCATGAGCACGATCCAACTGACCTCGACCCAGCACTTCATCCTGGATGCCGCCATCAAGCGCACCGAGGGGCGCATCGAACAATTCCCGGACAACGTCAAAGGCGGCGCGCGATCCAAGGTGCTCGATGGCCTTTTCAATCGCGCGCTGATCACGCCCGATGGCGAGGGCTGGCGCGTGGCCGCCGAGGGCTACGACGCGCTGAACTACCCGCGCCCGGGCATCAACCCGAAGCGCATGTCGGCCTTCGAGGCCAAGCTCGACCAGGTCATCGCCAACGCCGAGGCGGCGGCGCAGGCCACACCAGACGCCACAACGGACGCCGTGGACGACGCGGCGATGGAAGACGCCGTCGCCAGCGCCGAGGCGAGCTTCGCGGCAAACGACGCGCCACGCGTGCCACGCACCCGCGAGAACAGCAAGCAGGCAGAAGTCCTGCGGATGCTGCGTCGCCCTGAGGGCGCGACGATCAGCCAGATCTGCGAGAGCACCGGTTGGCAGGCGCACACGGTCCGCGGGACCTTCGCCGGGGCCTTCAAGAAGAAGCTCGGCCTGGTGCTGACCTCCGAGAAAGCGACGGGCGCGGAACGGGTGTACCGGGTCGCTTGAACATGATCGAGAAGCCAGGCGGAAACGCTTGGCTTCTCGCTTGAACAGCGCGTTCATGGGGTCGTTGCCACACGACCCGGAGACCTCGCATGAGCATCAACGACCTCTTCACCCGCATCGCCCAGACGCATCTGCACATCGAGACCCTGGAGACGCGCCACCGCGACAGCCTGGACTTCCACGACGTGGGCGTGTGGTGCGTGCGCGACGCCCTGCAGGCCGCCTTTGAGGCGGGCGTCGCGGAAGGTCTCCGCAAGGCGGGTCGGACGAAGAAGGAGGGCCAAGCCAAGCAGTAATTGCTTGGCTTCGCACGCGAACAGCGCGTTCATGCATCCACACCGAACAACACCGAGATCCCCATGATCGAGAGCATCAAAGTCCGTTTCGCACGCAAGCCCAACGACCTGGCCGACGTCCTGGCCAGCCTGCGATACGGCGACCTGGCGACCTACGTCGACATCGAGTCGCGCCAGGCCATGACCGAGGCCGAGTACGACGCGTTCACCGGCGCATTGCTGGCCGACCGCGATTGGCTCGCGGGGCGCGGCGGATTTTTGGAGGGCGGCGGGCGCAGCGTTGTCGAAGTCACCGCGCCCAATCGCACCACGCTCTACATCGATCCATCAGGTTCGAAGTACGGGCGTTACGTCGGCATCTGCGCCGACTGAAGGCCAAAGCCATGTCCAACTACGTCGATTACCAACTGCAGCAACTGCGCCCCTTGGTGGGCGCGACCATCACCGCCCTGGCGCGAACCGCGCCAGACGAGGGTGAGTTCGAACCGGAGTTCTTCGGATTCGTGCTGACCTTGCCGGATGGTCAGCAGCGAACGCTGCTCATCTTGTCCGACCCGGAAGGCAATGGGCCCGGCGCCATCGAGATCGTCGACTGACTCGGCGTGCGAATGATCGAAGATTCTTCGCGAGAACGCTTGGCTTCGGGGCGGAACAGCGCGTTCATGGACGCGTCGCCACCCACACTACGGAGTCCACCATGAGCCAGACCACCGACACGATCCCCGCCACCCGCAACGAGGGCTGGGGCTTCTACGGCACAATGAACGAGCGCGCCGAGACCGCCTGGCCCCTGGCGATGACCGCGGTCGCCAACGCAACCGGCGAGTCCCTCGACATCGTGCGCGTTTTCCTCGACAGCCGATTTGGCCGCCACTTCGCGGACGACGTCCTCAACGCCGTCGACGAAGGCAACGCCCTGGCGGACGCCATCAACGTCGCCACGCGCAAGTGGATGGGATGGACGATTGGGCGCCAGGCCAGCAAGGACTACGGCATCCCACGCGGGTTGCCCTACCTGACGGGCTACGTGATCCACTGCGGCATTATCGACGAGTCGTGCGCCGCCTGATGAATACGCCTGCTGCCGAACGGGAGCAGGCGCTGCGTTGGCTGATCGCCAACCGGCGTCCGGACGTCTCCATCGAACAGGCCGTGCGCTTGATGTGCACGGTGCTGCCCCGCGATCTCACCACGATGCAACTGCTGCGGCGCATCGCGGAGGAGGAAGACGCCAAAGCGCCTTCGCACCGATTCAACTGGCGCATCCTTCCTGGTCTGCCGCCTGGCGGATAGCCTTCTTGCCGGTGAAGTCCTCCCAACGCCGCACGATCACGTCGGCGTATTTCGGATCCAACTCCATCACACGCGCCACGCGCCCGGACTTCTCGGCGGCAATCAGCGTGGTGCCAGAGCCGCCAAATGGATCGAGCACCACAGCGCCCGGCCGCGAACTATTGCGCAGCGCGCGCTCGACCAGTTCGACCGGCTTCATGGTCGGGTGCAGGTCGTTCTTCTGCGGCTTCTTGATCTGCCAGACGTCGCTCTGGTCGCGGTCCCCGCACCAGTGCCGCTCGGCGCCCTCGGGCCAGCCGTAGAGGATCGGCTCGTACTGGCGCTGGTAGTCGGCACGGCCGAGCGTGAAGGTGTGCTTGGCCCAGATGATGAACGTCGACCAGTGGCCGCCCGCGGCGCGGAAGGCGGCCTGCAGCGCATCCAACTCGCTTGACGACATCGCGACGTAGATCGCGCCATCGCAGCGCGCGAGCATCGGCGTCAGCGCGGCCAGCAGGAAGTCGTAGAAGCCGTCACCCAGGTTGTCGTTGAGGATTGCGCGGTCCTTGCCACGCAGCTTGTCCTTAGCGCTGTTGGCGTAGTTCACGTTGTACGGCGGATCGGTGAAGACCATGGCCACGCGCTCGTCGCCGAGCAGCGCGTCGTAGCTGCCGGCCAGGGTCGCGTCGCCGCACAGCAGGCGATGCGGGCCCATGTGCCAAATGTCGCCGGCGCGGGACACCGGCGCATCGGACACCTCCGGGACGGCATCCTCATCGGTCTGCCCGGACACCTCTGGCTCGTCGCCAGCCATCAGTTCTGCGAGCGCGTCGGCGTCGAAGCCGGTGATGTCGAGGTCGAAGCCAGCGTCCTGCAGATCAGCAAGTTCGACGCGAAGGAGATCCTCATCCCAAGTCGCGTTCTCGGCGATGCGGTTGTCGGCCAGCACCAGCGCGCGGCGCTGCGTCGGCGTCAGATGGTCCAGCACCACGACCGGCACCGTGATGAGCCCAAGCTTCTGGGCCGCGGCAAGGCGCCCGTGCCCGGCCACGATCACGCCGTCGCTACCCGCCAGAATCGGGTTGGTGAACCCGAACTCTGCGATGCTGGCGGCGATCTGCGCCACCTGCGCGTCCGAGTGCTGGCGCGCGTTGCGGGCGTAGGGGATGAGCTTGGCGGTCGGCCAGGGCTCGATCTTCTCGGCCAGCCAGGATCGCGTCATGCGCTGGCTCCGGCGCGCGCCGCGGCCACTGCATCGAAACTCTCGCCGGTCGCGTGCAGGCGCACCGGCACGTCTGGAAAGGTCTGGCGAAAGCGCCGGATCGCCACGTCCACGTACTCCGGCGCGATCTCGACCGCTCGCGCCACGCGGTTCGTGCGCTGCGCCGCCAGGATCGTCGTGCCGGAGCCACAGAACGGCTCGAACACAATCTCGCCCTCAGCCGAGTAGGCCTCGATGACGAACTGCGGCAGCGCCACGGGAAACACCGCAGGATGGTCGATGCCTTCCCCGATCTTGCCCTTGTGGCGCATGACCCGGATGACCGAGTCGGGGATGCGGTGGTCCTGTGTGGGCTGGCCGGCATGGGTCCAACCCCCAACGTCGCCATCCTTGCCGCGCAGTGCGGTGGACGATCCGTCCGCGCGCAGATGCGTTTCTTGCCCGGCGAACTTGCAGGGCACGATCTTGTTCGGCTTGCGCGTATCGCGGTTGAAGTGGAAGACGAACTCGAAGCTCGGCGCGAGCCGGCCGGCCCAGTCGCCCGGCATGCCCGGGCCCTGGTCCCAGACGTACCACGCGAAACGCCGCCAACCTTGGGTGCGCATCCAGCCGAGCCAGGCATCCCAATACGGGATGAACTCGTTGTCGCGGTGGATGAGGCCGAGGTTGACCAGGACCTGACCGTCGTCGGCCATCGGCAGCGGCGCGAACACGCCGCGCATTAGTGCATCCCAATCGGCGATGCCACCGGTGGTGTAGTCGCGCTGGTTGCCGTAGGGCGGCGAGGTGAAGCACAAGTGCGCGCGGTCGTCCTGCATCAACGCAGCAATCGCGTCGCGGTCGCTGGCGTCGCCACAGATCAGACGATGCGCGCCGAGCAGCCAGACATCGCCCGGGCGCGACACCGCAACCATCGGTGCATCGGGAACCTCGTCTGCCGCGTCGTCCTCTTGTGGCGCTTCCTCGGTTTCCTCGGGAGCCGCGTCCTCGGTGTCGGTGAGCATCAACTGCAGCTCAGCGTCTTCGAAACCCGTCAGGGCGAGGTCAAACCCGGCCTCGGTGAGGTCGGCCAGCTCCAGCGCCAGCATTTCCTCGTCCCAGCCAGCATCGAGCGCCAGGCGGTTATCGGCGATAACATAGGCACGCTTCTGCGCCGGCGACAGATGGGTCAGCTCGATCACCGGGACGTCGGCCAGTCCCAGCTTGCGTGCCGCCGCCAAGCGCCCGTGGCCGGCGATGATGCCGTGGTCGGCATCGACCAGGATCGGCGTGGTCCAGCCGAACTCGGCGATGCTCGCGGCGATCTTGGCGATCTGCGCATCGCTGTGCGTGCGCGGATTGCGGGCATAGGGGATCAGCGTCTCGACCTGGCGGTACTCGACGTGGAGCGGATTCACGCGGATGCGGGTCCTGAAAATGAAAAACCCGCCGACGAACGCCGTGGCGGGTGGAGTGGAATCGGTGGGGTAGTGCGAACCGGGTGCGAACCTGCGAACCCTGCGAACCTCGGTTCGCACCCTGACGCTAGGGAAGCATCGCGCTCGCGCCCCCCGCATGGCCCTTCTGGCAGGAAGGACCCCTTTTGCCCCGAGAGCGTCGCGGCGAAGCCACTGTGGCTTCATCGCCACTGCTCCCGAGCATGGATGAAATCCTACTGCGGATCGCCGAATTTGTTGCGCGGCCTGATCGCCGTGCATTTCCCACCAACACCGCAATCACGCTGTGCAGCGCGCCAAAACGCGCCAAAACCCTACGGCGTGAAATGAACTCGGTTGGTCGCGGCTTCGTGGTCGAGTTGCAGGCCAATCCAAAAATCTTCGGACGTGCCGAAGAAGCGCGACAGGCGCAGCCCAGTGTCCACGGTAACGGCGTGGGCCCCCGCCACGATCTCAGCGATGCTCTGCTGCGAAACGCCGGTCGCAAGGGCCAGTCGGTACTGGCTGATGCCCATCGGCTCCAGGAACTCGTGCATCAGGATCTCGCCGGGATGCGGGTATGGAATCTCTCGCATGGCCCATCTCCTCAGTGGTAATCGACGACTCAACGCCTGCCCTTCAACCGTTCGACTTCCGCGAGGAACGCTGGCGTGAGTTCTGCGATCAGAGTTTCGATGTCGCGCACCTGGTGCTGGATGGTCAGCACCGCAATACCTTGCGGAATGGTCTCGTAGACGATGAAGTGGCGCTGCGCCGGCGCCATCATGAACGGTGCGGAACGAGGCTGACGCAAGCGGCCAGCGTTTGGATTCGCTGCCGCTTCTTGCATCGCGGCGTAGATATCGGCGATGTAGCGCGTGGCGACCGCTTCGCCCCATTGACGAGTCGAGCGGGCATGAATCGAACGCAGGTCGAGCGCGGCCCGTCGCGTCAGGAAGAAGCGCGCGGCTGGCACACTCATCGCCAGCCGTTGGCTTCATTCTGGTCCAGCAAGGCCATGTCGGCCTTGAAGTCGCCCGTTGACTCAAACGCGCGCCCTGCGGCCAGATCGCGGTAGCCAGCCAGGATGGCGTCTTGCAGGAACGGGATCTCGCGCCGCTCCATGTCGCGTCGAATCAGATCGCGGACGTATTCACTGGGCGTTTCGTAAAGACCGTCGTCACCGACCATTCGACCCACGAAATCGGCCAACGGCTGGGACAGGCGAGCATTGATGCGTTCGGACATGGGAGCCTCGTCAGGTCTGGCTTCGACGGCCTATTGTCGCATGCATGCGTCCATTGTCGCCATATTTGCCCCAAATTGCACCAGAAGGTGCCTAGGCTGAGATCAGCTTGGCATTGAGCCGCTCCACCACGATCTCCAGCGCCCTTTGCCAACGCCGCCACGCCGTGCTGCGGTCGCAAGCGAAGCGGATTGTGATGTCGCGCCAGCCGTAGCGCTTGGCGCGCATCCACACCAGGTGGCGCTGCTCCTCGTCGAGCCACTGCACCCAGTGCATCGTCTCCAGCATGCGGTCGACGGCCGCGGGTGACGGCGGGAACGGGCGATAGACCTTCTCGTCGGCCGAGAAGGCTTCCCAGGCGCTACGGGCGATCACCGGCCAGGTGTTGAAGTAACCCTGCACCCGCACGGGTGGCAGGCGCCGACTGGTGCTGGCGGCTTCCTCAAAGCGGGCCGCGACCGCATCGATGGTCCAGACGGGATCAGCCACGACGCGCGCCTCCGTAGAGCCGCTCACCGATGGCCTTCACGAACTCCCGCTCGAAGTAGTCGAGGCGGTCGTCGGTCACGTGCACGACAAGGATGTGCTGGTCGCGCCAGCCACGTTCCTTCATCGCCTCGAGGTCCGCGGTCTCGGGCTGGATGCGGGCCAAGGGGCAGCGATAGGTGGGCGTCGGGATCTTCATCTCACGCCTCCTGGCCGGCGATGGCCCAGTGCAGCAGCGCCAGCGCATCGGCTTCGTTGTCGTCGGTGGGCGCATGTCCGAGTGTGCGCATCGCGCTCAACACGTCGTCCTTGGATGCGTTGCCTTTGCCGGTGGCGTGCTTCTTGATCGTGCCGACCGGCACGCCCTGGTAGGGAACCTGGTGCTGCTCGCACAACCCTTCCGCCACTGTGGAGTACGCCAACGGCGCCTTGCAGATCGATTCGGTGCTGCCCGCCGCGACGCTGGTCAGCATCCTGCACCTGCACGGCATCGCGACCGCCGAGCCCGGGTGCGACGACTGCGACGGCGGCTGAGGCCTGAGTCGAAATCGCCCGCCTGCTGGAACCGCCGCCGCGCGCCCAGCGGCGTTGCGTTGGCCGAGAACTGCGGTCATTTGGTCTGCCGGGTTCCCAAGCCGAACTGGCGCGAACAGACGCGACGCGGTGCCAAAGGGAACCCGCAGTTGATCAGCGAAATGTGAAGAAAATGCATTTGACTTGATCTGGATCAAGGTTGCGACGGCCGTTTGGGTACGACTTTAGTCGAATATTCGACGGAATCCAGGGCGTTGCGGAATTCGATGGATGCGTGGTGGACGAGTCCTTCTGCGCAAGCGCTGACCCCCGGCCGGCAGTCATTCTCGATGAACTGACTCCCGCCGCGGGTTCGCCGCCGATCGAGATCGCTGCGCCATGCCAGCCCCCGGACGTGCATTCACCGGGAGTTCCAAATGTTCTCCAAGGAGAAGAACCCATGTCGCTCCCAACTGCTCGCCCGCCTCTGCTGCTGGCCGCCCTGCTGGCCGCTTTGATCCCCGCCGCGCACGCCGGCGAATTCGTCTACCAAGGTCAGCTCGATGATCGCGGGGTGCCGGCCAATGGCCGTTTCGATCTGCGCATCGCCGCATTCGGCGGGGAGCAGTCGCCGCAGACTCTGCTGGCGCCGATCGAGTTCCCCGCCGTCGAGGTCAAGGATGGCCATTTCGAGCTGCGCTTCGACGCGCCGCTGGCCAGCGACAGCGAGGCCTGGCTGGAAGTTGCCGTGCGCGATGCCGGCGCTGCTGCGTACACAACCATTCCCGGCCGCAGCAAGGCCATCGCCGCGCCGCTGATCGGTGCCTGCTGGAGCACGACGGGTGACACCGGAAGCAGCCCGGCGACCAACTTCCTCGGCACCACCGATGCGCAACCCTTCGTGATCCGCACGCGCAATGCGCAGAGCCTGCGCCTGGAGCCCAGCAGCGTCCTGTCCGGGGGTCTGCCGATCACCGCCAATGTCATCGGCGGCAGTCTCGCCAACTCCGTCGCGGCCGGGGTGCGCGGGGCCACCATTGCGGGTGGCGGCGCGCCGTTGAACAGCGATCCAACCTATCCGAACGAGGCGCCGAATAGCGTCAACGAGAACTATGGCACGGTGGGTGGCGGCTACGGCAACGAGGCGGGGCAGTTGGCAACGGTCGGCGGTGGCTATGTGAATACTGCCTACCAATTTTCCACGATCGGTGGTGGCGACCATAACGTCACCACGGGGACCGACGGCACCGTGGCGGGGGGCACAGGCAACGTCGCGGGCGCGGAAGCGACGGTCGCTGGCGGCAAGAACAACGCCGCAGGTCCTCACGGCGCTATTGGAGGTGGCGTCGGCAACAAAACCTTTGGCTCGGCGACCCACGCCACGGTGGGTGGCGGATTCAATAACGCTGCCGTCGGCTATTACAGCACGGTTTCTGGCGGCAAAGACAACTGTGCGGGAGGTGCCTATTCCTGGGCCGGTGGATTCGCTGCAAAGGTCCGCTCGTTTAGCGATACGGGCCTCGCCGGTTGCAGCGGATATTCAACCGGTGGCGTGTCGCAGGACAGCGGGACTTTCGTCTGGGCCGATTCGCAGGGTTCAGCCTTTGTCTCGACAGGCCAGAACCAGTTTCTGGTTCGCGCGAACGGCGGTGCGATGTTCAACACCAATGCGCTGGTCGGCGTCAACGATGATCTCGTGATCGCCGCGCGCCCCGGCGCCAGCGGCGGCGACGCGGATGCCGATTTGCGGCTGGTCAGCCGCAATGGCCGCAGCGTGGTTGCCTACGCGAACGATGTAAACGGTACGCTCCACATCACACCCGCCAATCTGACGTCAGGGAGCGATCGCCTGATCTTTGGCGGAGGCTCCGGCGGCGCAGCCACGCTGTCGAACGGCGGCACCTGGACCAACGCGTCCTCGCGTACGTTCAAGGAAGGCTTCGCAGCGATCGACCCGCTGGAGGTGCTGGATCGCGTGCTGGCGCTCGGGATCAGCCGCTGGAGCTATATCGGCTCGGGCGAAGGCGAGCACGTCGGCCCGATGGCCGAGGATTTCCATGCTGCATTTGGCCTCGGCAACAACGAACAGCGGATCGCCACGGTGGACGCCGACGGCGTGGCGCTGGCGGCGATCCAGGGCCTGAACGCGAAGCTTGAAGCCGAAAACGCCGCGCTGCGCGAGGAAATGGCCGCGCTGCGTGCGCTGGTCGAAAGCCGTCTGCAGGGGGAGCGCTGACATGCGTGCGATCTGTCCATCGCGCCCGCTGTGGGCGCTGCTGTTGATGCTGCCGCTGTTCGCGCATGCCGCGGGAGGCGACGCCGCGCGCTTTGGCGTGCGCGGTGAGTTGCGCCCCAGCGCGTCCAGCGACGACGGACGTTTCACGCTGTCCGGCAATGCGCGCGTAACCGCGCAGGCGGCCTCGGCGGACGGCCGCTTCGGCCTCAAATCCGCCCTGGCCAGTTGCGATCCGCTCGACAGCACCGTTTTCCGGGATGGTTTCGAGAGCCTCTGAATCCGGCCAGTTCTTGCGGGTGTAGGAGTGGATCATGCGCTGGCCGTCCGGCGCGAACAGGAGCCCAGCGAGCAGAGCAGGATGCTTCTGCAAGGAATCGCGTGGCCCTTGCTTGCGGCGTTCCATGTAGGACTGCACGGCGTCCCACGCCTCGCGCGCGACGATGGCTTGATGCTGGCCGGGATAGGCGCGGCCGCGGTGGGTCAGTTCGCCCAGGTAGATCCGATTGCGCAGCATCTTGAACAGGAATTTCTGGTCGATGGGGCTGCCTGACCGATGGCGTCCGGTCTGGGTCACCCATGCCTTGGTGGTCACGCCCTCCTGGGCGAGTTCCCACACCATGCGCGCCGCCGATCCGTGCTCGCCATATCGGCGGAAGAGATCGCGCACCAGCGCGGCCTCGGACTCGTTGACCACGAGCTTGCGCTCGACCACGTCATAGCCAAGCGGCGGCACGCCGCCCATCCACATGCCCTTGGCCTTGCTGGCGGCGATCTTGTCCCGGATGCGCTCGCCGGTGACCTCGCGCTCGAACTGCGCGAAGGAGAGCAGGATGTTCAGGGTCAGGCGTCCCATCGACGTTGTGGTGTTGAACTGCTGAGTCACCGACACGAACGACACGTTGTTGCGGTCGAACACATCGACGAGCCTGGCGAAGTCCGGGAGCGAGCGGGTCAGTCGGTCGATCTTGTAGACGACCACGATGTCGACGCGCTTGGCCTCGATGTCGGCGAGCAGGCGGCGCAGGCCCGGGCGCTCCATGTTGCCGCCCGAGAAGCCACCATCGTCGTAGCCATCGTCCAGCGCCACCCAGCCTTCGTGGCGCTGGCTGGCGACGAACGCCAGGCCGGCATCGCGCTGGGCTTCGAGGCTGTTGTACTCCTGGTCGAGTCCCTCGTCGCTGGATTTGCGGGTGTAGATCGCACAGCGTTTCTTGGTGACGACCGGCGCCGGCGGCGTGTAGGCAGTGCGCTGCGGCTTCATGCGCGCTCCTTCGTCGTGAGCCCGAAGAAGGCAGGACCGGACCAACGCGTCCCGGCGATGTGGCAGGCAATGGCCGTCAGGCTGGTATAGCGACGTCCGTCGTACTCGAAGTCATTCGGCCCACGTACCAGGACTCGGTGCTCGACGTCGTCGAACACGCGCGTCAGCATCGTGCCCGGCAGCAGTCGGTTGGCGTCGCGCCGCATCGCCCGTGGCAGCCAACCGGTCTGGCCGATCTCCTCCAGCTGCTTGCGCACCGAAGGCTTCAGGCCGCCAAAGGCGCGCTCCTGCATTCGGTAGGCGAGGCGCGATTCGAGCCAGACGCGCTGATGATGGCCGGGCCGCTCTTCGAAGTGGTCATCCCACAACGCCCAGAGCTGGTCCATCGACATGTGCGGCAATTGGGCGACGCGGGCGGCGACCGTCGCGGCATCGGGGTGCTTGTCGAGCTTGGGCATCAGCGAACTCCTTTCGGTTGAGAGGGGTTCGCATGAACACGCTGCTGGCCACCGAAGCCAAGGTCAACTGCGCTCTCGGTGGTTGTCGATGATGAAGCGTGTCGGCGCAGGCGCAAGAAGGCGGCGGCCAGGAGGTCAGCGATCTCCTGATGCGGGTGGCGCGGCCCGTTAGGGTCGGAGGAAGGTTCGCGATGCAGCATGGTGAGCGCTCGGGTAGTGAACGCTGCTCATGCTAGGAATCGAGGCTGCTCCAAGTACTAAGCGGTAAATAAAGTGCGTTCACACCGTTTACACTGCGGCGTATTTGCAGTCTGGATGCCGGAAGAAGCCGGCGACGATATGAGAAGCGTTGGCCAGTCGGTTAAGCGCGTCCTTGATCT
>JABAQR010000051.1 GCA_019187485.1 Lysobacterales bacterium
CCTGCTCCACCAACGTCCCTGCGATTCCCGCGAGTTCCGGCGGCGGCAAGGCCTCGACGTGGCCCGCTGCGGGGTTCAGTCCCTCCAATCCGTTCAGCGCGGAATATCGCCAGGATTCGACCCGCCGGTCCGGCAGGCCCGCCGCCGCGAATGTGGCGCGCGCCGCGGCCGCCTGCGCATCCGCGGGCGCCGGCAGCGCCGCGAGCAGGCGTTCGGCGAGCGCGGCACTCATGCCGCACCCCCGATCCGGCGCTCGCGTACCCAGGCGTAGCCATGCTCTTCGAGTTGCAGCGCGAGCCCATGACCGCCGCTCTCGACGATGCGTCCGTCGGCGAGCACGTGCACTCGATCCGGCACGATGTAGTCGAGCAGGCGTTGGTAGTGGGTGATCACGAGGAAGCCGCGCTCGGGCGAACGCAGCCGGTTGACGCCGTCGGCAACCAGCTTCAACGCGTCGATGTCGAGGCCGGAATCGGTCTCGTCGAGGATGCCGAGGCGCGGCTCCAGCATTGCCATCTGGAAGATCTCGTTGCGCTTCTTTTCGCCGCCCGAGAAGCCTTCGTTGACCGCACGGTGCAGCAGGTCTTCCGAGATCGACAGCACCTTGAGCTTTTCCCTCGTCAGCTTCAGGAACTGCATCGAATCCACCTCGGGCTCGCCGCGGAAGCGCCGCTGCGCGTTCAGCGCGGCCTTCAGGAAGTAGGTGTTGTTGACCCCGGGAATCTCGACCGGGTACTGGAAAGCGAGGAACACACCCTTGGCCGCGCGCTCCTCCGGCGGCAGCGCCAGCAGGTCCTCACCGAGATAGCGCACACTGCCGGCGGTGATCTCGTAACCTTCCCGCCCGGCGAGTACATGGCCGAGCGTGGACTTGCCCGAGCCATTCGGGCCCATGATCGCGTGCACCTCGCCGGCGTTCACGGTCAGCGTGAGGCCCTTGAGGATGGTTTTGCCCGCCACGCGCGCGTGCAGGTCGGTGATTTCGAGCATTGCGATGTCCTTACTAAACTTGTGTGCCTGGAAGCGTGGCTCCGTCACGCTCTCCAGTTGCTCGGTGCCTGCGTCCGGCCCGCAAGCGCAGCTTGCGGGCGTTCGCCCCCACGCACCGCATGCGGCGCGAGCAGTGGGGGCTCACCCAATCGCCCCTTCCAGGCACACTTCCAGCAGCTTCTTGGCCTCCACCGCGAATTCCATCGGCAGTTCCTTGAAGACCTGTTTGCAGAAGCCATCGACGATCATCGACACCGCGTCCTCTTCGCTGATCCCGCGCGAGCGGCAGTAGTACAACTGGTCGTCCGAGATCTTGGACGTGGTGGCCTCGTGCTCGACGATCGCGCCGGGATGCTTGACCTCGATGTACGGGAAGGTATGCGCGCCGCAGCGCTTGCCGATCAGCAGCGAGTCGCACTGGGTGTAGTTGCGCGCGCCGTCGGCGTGCTTCTCCACCTTGACGAGGCCGCGGTAGGTGTTCTGGCCGCGCCCGGCGGAGATACCCTTGCTGATGATCTTGCTCTTGGTGCGCGGCCCGAGGTGGATCATCTTGGTGCCGGTGTCGGCCTGCTGGCGGTGGTTGGTCAAGGCCACCGAATAGAACTCGCCGACCGCGTCCTCGCCGCGCAGCACGCAGCTCGGGTATTTCCAGGTGATCGCCGATCCAGTCTCGACCTGGGTCCAGCTGATCTTGCTGCGCGCGCCGCGGCAGTCGCCGCGCTTGGTCACGAAGTTGTAGATGCCGCCGACGCCGTTCTCGTCGCCCGGATACCAGTTCTGCACCGTCGAGTACTTGATCTGGCCATCGGCAAGCGCGACCAGCTCCACCACCGCCGCGTGCAGCTGGTTCTCGTCGCGCATCGGCGCGGTGCAGCCCTCGAGGTAGCTGACGTAGGCGCCGTCCTCGACGATGATCAGGGTGCGCTCGAACTGACCGGTGTCGCGCGCATTGATGCGGAAATACGTACTGAGCTCCATCGGGCAGCGTACGCCCCTGGGGACGAACACGAAGCTGCCGTCGGAGAACACCGCCGAATTCAGCGCCGCGAAATAGTTGTCGCCGACCGGCACCACGCTGCCGAGGTACTGGCGTACCAGTTCCGGGTGCTCGCGCACCGCTTCGGAAAAAGAGCAGAAGATCACGCCGGCGTCGGCCAGTTCCTTCTTGAAAGTGGTGCCCACCGACACCGAGTCGAACACCGCGTCGACCGCCACGCCCGCCAGCCGCGCGCGCTCGTGCAGCGGCACGCCCAGTCTGTCGAAAGTCTCCAGCAGCTTCGGGTCGACCTCGTCGAGCGACTTCGGTTGGTTCTTCTTCGGCGCCGCGAAATAGCTGATCGCCTGGAAGTCGATCGGCGCGATGGTCAGCTTCGCCCAGTCCGGTTGGCTCATCGTCAGCCAGTGGCGGTAGGCCTTGAGGCGCCACTGCGTCATCCACTCGGGCTCGTCCTTCTTCGCCGAGATCAGCCGGATCACGTCCTCGGAGAGGCCCGGCGGCACCACCTCGGTCTCGATCTCGGTGACGAAGCCGTGCTCATAGGACTTGCGCACGGCCTCGTCGACCGCGGCCATGCCGGTGCTCGCCGGGACTTCGAGCGTGTCAGTGCTGTTCATGGCCACTCGCTTCCGGGAGTCGTCCGTTTGAAGCCACCCGCTCGACGCTGACGCGCGGCTGCCACTGGCGCGGTGGGGCGGCCATGTCGGCGAGCGTGATCGCGCGCAGCGCGCCCTCGACCGCGGCGCTGATCTTGCGCAAGTTGTTCGACACCGTGCAGTAGCTCTCGCGCTGGCAGAGGCCGCTGTGGATGCTGCACTCGGTCATGCCGAGCGGGCCCTCGATGGCAACCACGATGTCGGCGATGCTGATCGCACCCGCCGTCCGCGCCAGCCGGTAACCGCCGGTGGCGCCGCGTGTCGAGCTGACCAGGCCGACCTGTGCCAGTTGCTTGAGCAACTTGGACACCGTCGGACCCTCCAGCCGCGTGCGCTCGGCGAGCGCCTGCGCCGACAACTGGCGCGCAGGCTCCTCGGCCAGGCAAGCCATCAGCACGGTCGCATAGTCGGCGAGCTTGGACAGACGGAACATCGAGGGTGGCGGCAAATCGATACAGTACGAAAATAGTACCAATTCGATGAACCCGCGATCAACCTCCTTCAGCCACCGCCGATCACACTCCCGCGCACGCCGCCGAACGTCAGCGCGAGCGGATCCAGCAGCTCGCGCAGTCTCTCCTCCGGCAGCGGCGTAACCTCGCGCGCGACGTCCAGCACCGGCCGACCCTCGGCATACGCGCGCTTGGCGATTGCCGCACCGGCTTCGTAGCCGATCACCGGGTTCAGCGCGGTGACCAGGATCGGGTTGCCTGCAAGCGTCTCGTCGATGCGCTCGCGGCGCACGCGCAGGTTGGCGATGCAGCGGCCACCAAGCAGCGGCATGGTCTTGGCCAGCAGCGCGATGGACTCCAGCAGATTGCGCGCGATGAGCGGCAGCATGACGTTCAGCTGGAAGTTGCCGGACTGGCCGGCGATGGTGATCGCGGCATCGTTTCCGATCACCTGTGCGGCGACCATGCAGACGGCCTCGGGGATCACCGGATTGACCTTGCCGGGCATGATCGAAGAGCCAGGCTGCAAGACCGGCAACTCGATCTCGCCGAGGCCGGCGAGCGGCCCTGAATTCATCCAGCGCAGATCGTTGGCGATCTTCATCAGCGCGCAGGCGAGGGTCTTCAACTGGCCGGACAGCTCGACGCATTCGTCCTTCGCCGCGATGCCCTCGAACAGGTTGCGCGCGGATTCGAATGGGCGCTCGGCGAGTGCCGAAAGTTCGGCGCAGACGGCATGCGTGAAGCCGGGGTCGGCATTGATGCCGGTGCCGATCGCGGTACCGCCGATTGGCAGACGGCGCACGCGCTTCAGCGTGTCCACGATGCGCTCGCGTGCACTGCGCAACTGCGACGCCCAGCAAGCGAACTCCTGGCCCAGGGTCAGCGGCATGGCGTCCATCAGGTGGGTGCGGCCGGTCTTGGCGATGCCGGCGAACTCGTCGGCGCGCCGCTCGATGCCTTCGCTCAGTTCGTCCAGCCCCGGCAGCAGCTCCTCTTCGACCAGCAGTGTCGCGCCCACCTGAATCGCAGTCGGGATCGCGTCGTTGGAGGACTGGCTGGCGTTGACGTGATCGTTCGGATGCACGACAAGGCCGCTCGCGCGGCTGGCGAGCGTCGCGATCACCTCGTTCGCGTTCATGTTGCTCGACGTGCCCGATCCGGTCTGGAACACGTCGACCGGGAAGGCGTCGTCGTACGCCCCCCGCGCCACCGCGAGCGCGGCAACGCGGATCGCCCCGGCGCGTTCGGCATCGACATGCCCGAAGCGCGCGTTGACCGTCGCCGCCGCGGCCTTGACCAGAGCCAATGCGCGGATGAAGGCGCGCGGCAGCGGCCGGCCGCTGATCGGAAAGTTGTCGATCGCGCGCTGAGTCTGCACGCCCCAAAGCGCGTCGGCAGGCACGCGCAGTTCGCCAAGGCTGTCTTTTTCGATGCGGTATTGGGCCTGTGCTTCCATCGGATCGACTCCGTCGTGCGGAACCACGATTGTGCAACAGCGCCGCGCACGCCGAATCGACGACCGCGGGCGGCACGCCGCTCTTGCGCACCGGATCGAAACGTCCGTGCCTCGCGCTGTGCTAGCCTGCGCGCGCCGCGTGGGAGAGACCGGATTCGTCCGGCGCCGAAGGAGCAACCGCCCCGGAAACTCTCAGGCCAAAGGACCGCGCGGCTGCGGGTACATCTGGAAAGAGACGCTGCGGAAAAGGCGTCCGCCGAAGGGGTCACGCTCTCAGGCACAGCGACAGATGGGGCCGAAACGAGGCGCTGCGCGCCCGCCCTGCCCTGTCCGCCGGAGTTCCCATGAGCACCCCGCTGCCGCCTGCCGCCACCCTGTTCGAGCATCGCCACATCGGCCCGTCCACGCACGAGGCCGCGCAGATGCTTGCCGCGATCGGCGTCGATTCGCTTTCCACGCTGATCGCGCAGACCGTGCCGGCAGCGATCCGCCAAGGCGAGGCGCTGGACGTCGGCCCGGCGCTGTCGGAGACCGAGGCGCTCGCGCGCCTGCGCCAGCTCGCGGCGCGCAACCAGCTGATGACCTCGCTGATCGGCCAGGGCTACCACGGCACGCACACGCCGCTGGTCATCCTGCGCAACGTGCTCGAGAACCCGGCCTGGTACACCGCCTACACGCCCTACCAGCCGGAGATCAGCCAGGGCCGTCTGGAGGCGCTGCTGAACTACCAGACGATGATCACCGAGCTGACCGGGCTCGACGTCGCGAATGCCTCGTTGCTCGACGAGGCCACCGCCGCCGCCGAGGCGATGGCGGTCGCCCAGCGCAGCGTGAAGACGAAGCACACCGCCTTTTTCGTCGATGCCGACTGTCATCCGCAGACGATCGCGGTACTGCGCACGCGTGCCGAGCCGCTCGGCTGGACGCTGGTCGTCGGCGATCCGGAGCGCGACCTCGATGCCAACCAGGTCTTCGGCGCGCTGTTCCAGTACCCAGGCTCCAGCGGCGCGTTGCGCGACTACCGCGGCGCGATCGGCAAGCTCAAGGCGGCCGGCGCGATCGCGGTGATGGCCGCCGATCCGCTCGCGCTGGCGCTGCTGACGCCGCCGGGCGAACTCGGGGCCGACATCGCGATCGGCTCGACCCAGCGATTCGGCGTGCCGATGGGCTACGGCGGCCCGCACGCGGCCTACATGGCGGTGCGCGACGGCCTCAAGCGCGCGATCCCGGGGCGCCTGATCGGCGTGTCGGTGGACAGTCGCGGCCAGCCTGCCTACCGGCTCGCGCTGCAGACGCGCGAACAGCACATCCGCCGCGAGAAGGCCACCTCCAACATCTGCACCGCACAGGTGCTGCTCGCGGTGATCGCCTCGATGTACGCGATCTACCACGGTCCCGAAGGCCTGCGCGAGATCGCCGGACGCGTGCACCGGCGCGCGGCGACGCTGGCCGCGGGCCTCGCCAAGCTCGGCTTCAAGCCGCGCAGCGACGCCTGGTTCGACTGCATCACGGTAGACGCCGGCAGCCGCCAGAAGGCGATCGTCGAACACGCGCTGGCGGCGCGCATCAACCTGCGCATCCACGCCGACGGCGCGCTCGGCATCCATGTCGACGAAACCACCACCGAGCAGACCATCGAGGCAGTCTGGGCGGCCTTCGGCGGCCAGTTGCGGCATGCCGACGTCGAAGCCTCGGTGGCGGAGGCGATCCCGCCCGCGCTGCAGCGCGCCGGCGCCTGCCTGCACCACCCGGTGTTCTCGCGCTACCGTTCGGAGACCGAGTTGCTGCGCTACCTGCGCAAGCTCTCCGACCGCGACCTCGCGCTCGACCGCGCGATGATCCCGCTCGGCTCGTGCACGATGAAGCTCAATGCGACCGCCGAGATGATCCCGGTGACCTGGCCGGAATTCGGTCAGCTGCACCCCTTCGCGCCGGCCGACCAGGCGCACGGCTATGCGGAGATGTTCGAGGACCTGAAAGCCTGGCTGTGCGCGATCACCGGCTACGACGCGGTCTCGTTGCAGCCCAATTCCGGCGCCCAGGGCGAGTACGCCGGCCTGCTCGCGATCCGCGCGTATCACGCGGCGCGCGGCGAGGGCCACCGCAAGGTCTGCCTGATCCCCTCCTCCGCGCACGGCACCAACCCGGCGTCGGCGCAGATGGTCGGCATGGACGTGGTGGTCGTGAACTGCGACGCGCAGGGCAATGTGGACGTCGCCGACCTGCGCGCGAAGGCGGAGAAGCACTCGGCCAACCTCGCCGCGCTGATGGTCACCTACCCGTCCACCCACGGCGTGTTCGAGGAAGCCATCCGCGAGATCTGCAGCATCGTCCACCAGCACGGCGGCCAGGTCTACCTCGACGGCGCCAACTTGAACGCCCAGGTCGGCCTGTCGCGCCCCGGCGAGTACGGCGCCGACGTCAGCCACCTCAACCTGCACAAGACCTTCTGCATCCCGCACGGCGGCGGCGGCCCGGGCATGGGCCCGATCGGCGTCAAGGCCCACCTCGCGCCCTTCCTGCCCGGCCATCCGGTCATCGACGGCGGCCAGGCACCGGTGGGGCCGGTGTCGGCGGCGCCCTACGGCTCTGCGTCGATCCTGCCGATCAGCTACGCCTACATCCTGATGATGGGCGGCCCCGGCCTGACCCGCGCGACCGAGATCGCCATCCTCAACGCCAACTACATCGCGACGCGCCTGGATGCGCACTTCCCGGTGCTCTACAAGAACGACCAGGGCCGCGTCGCCCACGAGTGCATCGTCGACCCGCGCCCGCTCAAGGACGCGTGCGGCGTGACCGTCGACGACATCGCCAAGCGATTGATCGACTACGGCTTCCACGCCCCGACGATGAGCTTCCCGGTGCCCGGCACGCTGATGATCGAGCCCACCGAATCCGAGGCCAAGGTCGAACTCGACCGCTTCTGCGACGCGATGATCGCGATCCGCCGCGAGATCGCCGACGTGCAGGCCGGCAAGTACCCGATCGAATCCTCGCCGCTGCGGCATGCCCCGCACACCGTGCACGACCTCGTCGGCGACTGGAACCGCCCCTACAGCCGCGAGGAAGCCGTGTTCCCGGCCGGCGTCGACCGCATGGACAAGTACTGGAGCCCGGTCGGCCGCGTCGACAACGTCTGGGGCGACCGCAACCTCGTGTGCATCTGCCCGATGCCGGAGGAGTATCGGGAAGCCTGAGCGCGCAGGCGGGACCTCGTTCGCCCGCGCCGGTCCGATTCCGCCGCGTCCGGAGAGGCGCGGGAGTTGGAAGGATCCGCCTCGATTTGCCCGCTTCGGTTCCGAGCGAGGTGTTCGCGTCCCATCCCTCGCGGCTCGCTCCTCTTGCGAAGCTCAGTCGAAGCGCCGGCAATCGTGCAGGCCGCAGCGGCGCAGTACCCGAAATGCGAGCACGCGCGGACGGGCGGGTGTTGCCTGCCAGCCCCACAGTTCGGCGGCCACGGACTGGTCGATGTGGCCTTCGACCAGTCGCGGCGCGGTCCCGGCCCGACGCCCGACCAGAACGAAAGGTTGATCCGCGGGCGCTTGCAGCCGATAGCCCCCGTTCGCGGCGAGCAGCTCCAGCCATTCCGCACGCGCCAGGATCTTGAAGTAATTGCGGTCCAGGCCTTCGAGATTGCCGCGTCGGAATGGCTTTTGACGAACCACCAGGCCGCTCGTCAACATCCAGAAATCACCCGCTCGCACCGAGCCGAGGCCGAAGTCCAGTGTGCTTCGCAGCTGGCGGACGCTGCCGGATCGATAGCCATACAGGATGGCGATCGTGGCCGGCATCAGGTGCGTGATCCGGTGATAGCGGTCGGCGAAGAATGCGCCGGGTTCGGGCGCCACGAAGCTCAGCGGATCTCCACCAAAAATGCTGCCCTGGAACTGCGCGTGCACAGGCAGTGGCTCCAGGAAATCGAGCACCGCGTGCCGGTAGTAGGGCCGCGACAGGCGCATCGCTTCCAGCACGGTCAATGTCAGACCAGCCAGCAGACCTGCCAACATCAGCGCGCGTAGCGGAGTTCCCAGCGCCAGGAGACCGCGCAGCGGACGCACGCACAGCACCGCATTCAGAGGCGCGAGGAAGGCCAGGTAACGCACTTCCTTGAAGCTGGTCCAGTGCAAGGCGAGAACCAGAAACAGCCAGCTCAGCGCGATCAGGCGTTCCAAGCGACTGCCACGGCGCAACGCCATCGCCAGCCCCGGCAACAATAGTGCGACGCACAGCGGACCGTAGGCCCAGAGGTTGCGGGCATAGGTTCCGATGGCGAAAACCGCCGCCGCACCGCCTTCCTTGTCGTACATTCCGGATATCGCCTGGATCTGCAACCAGGGTCTGATCCACCACGGCGAATCGGTGTACGGAACCGCCAGCGCAAGGCCGTAGCACAGCCAAGTCAGTACACCGCTGACGACGGCGGCCGAGCAGAGCGTGGAGTAGCGCTTGCGCAAGAGTCGCCATTCGCCGCCCAGGCGCAGCGCCAGCGGCATCGCCAGGACGATGGCGACCCACAGCAGGGCATAGGTCTGCTTCAACATCGGCAAGATCGCGCCGACGAGGGCCAGCAAGACCCAACGCCCCACGCTGGGCACCTGCATGTGGCGATCCACCAGGTACAGCATCCACAGCACCAGGACCGCGGGTGCGATGTCGAAACTGATGAACGGGGCATAGCTGGCGAACACCGGCGTCAGCAACGCAGCCAACCAGGCGAGCGCACTGACGCCGTCGCGACCGTGTATGCGCGCAAGCAGGCTCCAGCTCGCGGCCAGGCTGCACAGCACCGCGATGGCCATCGTCAGGTGCGCCGGACGGACATCCAGCGGATGCAGCTCCAGCGCACGCACCAGCAGTTGTGCGGGAATCAGCAGCAGCGCAGGCAACGGGCCACCGTTGAAGGAATGCTCGGTCCGTTCCCCGAGGAAATACGGGACATTCGAGAGCGTGCCATAGCCATCCTCGGACTCGATGTTGACGGTGGCCGCAGCCCACGCCAGCCAACCGCCCACCGCCAGCAGCGCCACCGCCACCGTGCGCGTGCCAATCTGTCCGGTGCGTAATTCTGTTGGGTTGCCCAATCTCGGCTGTCCATGCGGCCCGGTCCATGTACTACCACAGGCGCCGCCAGCGTGCCGGTACGGTGACGTGTCCGTTCCCGGCGTACGATGCGCAGCAGTTTCGCGCACAGACGAGCGCGCTCGGAGCTTCGTGATCCGCGCAGGATCGACCTCAAGGATCGTGGGCTGCGCTCGCAGTGAATGGCTCAGAGCCAGCCGAGCAGCAGTCCGCCGCCGACCAGCATCAGGCAGGCCGCGACCAGCTTCTGCACCTGCGGCATGCGCACCTTGCGCAAGCGGTGGGTACCCAACCATGCGCCGGCGATGGCGCTGATGCAGGCGATCACGATCAGCAACGGCATCCCCGCCGGCGCGCCTTCAAGCGCCACCCATTGCGCAGGTCCGTACCACGCGAGCCGGGTCAGGTCGATCATGACCGCGATCGCGACGCCGGTGGCGACGAAGGCACTGGCGTCGAGTCCGCACTTGACCAGGAACATCGAACGGAGTGCCCCCTGGTTGCCGCACAGGCCACCGAAGAAGCCGCTCAGCAGGCCGCCGAGCGGCATCCAGCGCGACGACAGACGCGCCTCCCGTATCCGCGGGTGGCCCTCGATCAGCACGAAGGCCAGGATCAGCGCGCCGACCACCGCCTTGACCGGTTCCACCGCGAGCTCGCGCCCGGCCAGGGTATATCGAAACCAGGGCGGCAGGTGCGCCAGTTCGCTCAGCAGACAGGCGCCGGCGAAGGCCGCGGGCAACGCAGTGGGCAGGAAATGCAGCAGCACGCGACGGTCCGCGTGGCGTGCCAGCAGAGCACCCTTGAACAGGTTGTTCGCCAGATGCACCAGCGCGGTCGCCGCGATCGCCAGTGGCAGCGGAACGAACAGTGCGAAGGCCGGCATCAGCAGGGTGCCGAGGCCGAAACCCGAGTAGAAGGTGAGCAGCGAGGCGCCGAAGGCGACGACCGCGATCAGAAGTGTTTCCATGCCGGGATCATGCGCGCTGCGCAGACGGGGCGCAGCGACATCCGTGGTGCGAGCGCGATTCGACGCGGTCCTGCTCGCTGGATCCCTCGGGGCGGATCGCCACGCGGACCAATTCGCCGACGATGGCGACGCGGGCGTGATTGTGGGCACGAGAATCAGCGAACGCTGCCTGCATCACGTTGCAGCGACACGGGCGAAGCGTGCACCTATCGTTTCGTCGCATCAAGCGCAACCTGCACCCCGTCCAGGCGGGCCAGAACGTCCACTCCCCGGCGTGCTCGAAGTACCCGAGCAGGCGATCATCGAGTTGCTGGTCAACGCGCTGATCCACCGCGACTACTTCACCAGCGCCTCGATCCGCCTGCCGATCTTCGCCGACCGCATCGAGATCATCTGCCCGACAACCTGAGCACCGAGCAGATTCGGCAAGGCAGGTCGAACCGGCACAATCCGACCCTGACCGATCACGCCGTGACGACCAATGTGGCGCCTTCAAGAAGGGCGCACCTTGGGTCGCTGCTGCGGCCGCCTGGACGGCCGAAAAGGTGTGAGGAAATCAGACCGGACATTCCCCATAAAACAAAAAGGCCACCCTTTCGGAAGGCCTAAGTCATTGTTTTTATTGGCGTCCCCACGGGGATTCGAACCCCGGTTACTGCCGTGAAAGGGCGGTGTCCTAGGCCTCTAGACGATGGGGACTCTGGGTGCTTTGGTGGAGCCAGTCGGGATCGAACCGACGACCTCTACAATGCCATTGTAGCGCTCTCCCAGCTGAGCTATGGCCCCACGGCTGAGTCCGCCAAAATATCTGCGGAATGGTTGCAGTGTCAAGCCGCTGCTGCAACGCGATTGCTACCCGACCGTCGACTGTGCCTGCACGACGAGTGCATTCGACTCGGACGACACCAGTTCGGGCATCGCGGCTCAGAGGTGGCCGGGGATCCTGCCGGCCCGTGCGCACGAGACGGATGGCCAACGCCAGGTCACGCTACAGTCGCAACGCACGCGACGCATCGCGATTGCCATCGACACCGATGGCGCAGTCCGGGCCGGCAGGCAGGCGCGCACCGTCATCGACCGCGCTCCGAACCGGCCTTCCCATACATGAAACCGGTATCTGTCGGCGGATCCTCGATCTCCTCCATTTCGAGACCGCCGGCTTCGCCGGTCGGAGTCGTCAGGCGGATGCGCAGGGCAAGGTCGGTGCGCGAATCGGCGTTGTCCAGGGCCTCGTCGTAGCCGATGCGGCCGTCCCGATAGAGCCGGTACAGGGACTCATCGAAGGTGAGCATGCCGAGGTCAATGCCTTGCTTCATCGCGTCCTTGAGCAGGTCAATCTCGCCCTTGGAAATCAGGTCGGCGACGTAGGGCGTGCGTAGCATCAGCTCGACCGCCGGCAGACGCTTGCCATCGACCCCGCGGACCAGGCGCATCGACACCACCGCCTGCAGGTTGAGCGAGAGGTCGACCAGCAACTGGCGGCGGGCGCTGTCCGGGAAGAAGTTGATGATGCGGTCCAAGGCCTGATTCGCATTGTTCGCGTGCAGCGTCGACAGGCACAGGTGACCGGTTTCGGCGTAGGCGATCGCATGCTTCATGATCTCGCGGTCGCGGATCTCGCCGATCATGATCACGTCCGGCGCCTCGCGCATTGCGTTTTTCAAGGCGTTCTCGTAAGACAGGGTGTCGAGCCCGATCTCGCGCTGATCGACGATCGAGCGGCGGTGCCGGTGCAGGTACTCGATCGGTTCCTCGATGGTCAGGATGTGGCCGGTGCGCATCTGGTTGCGGTAGTCGATCATCGACGCCAGCGTGGTCGACTTGCCCGAGCCGGTGCTGCCCACCACCAGCACCAGCCCGCGTGGCAGCATGATCAGATCCTTGAGCTTCTCCGGCAGGTTCAGTTGCTCCAGTGAGGGAATCTCCTGGGTGATGTAGCGCACCGCGATCGCGACTTCGCCGCGTTGGCGATAGATGTTGATGCGAAAGCGCCCGATGTTGGGCAGCGCCAGCGCCAGATTCATCTCGAGCGCGGCCTCGTAGTCGCGTTGCTGCTGCTCGCTCATCACCCCGAAGGCCATCGCGCGGACCTGCTCGCCACTGAGCGGGACATCGCCGAGGTGCACGGTGTTGCCCTCGATCTTGATCGACGGCGGCGCGCCGGCGCTGAAGAAACAGTCCGAGGCCTTCTGGCGCGCCATCAGTTGCAGGTAGCTGTTCAGATCCCGCATTGGTGCTCCCCGGCAATGGCATTCGTGCGCTTGGCATTTTCCGCGAGAACCGGCGAGTCGGATTGACCTGGATTCAGGCCGGCGGCGCGGCGTGCGCGCAAGCTGCCCGCAGTCCCCCTCATTCCGCGCGGAGCAGCCATGACTTTCGCTTTCAGCGATTCGCAACGCCAGCAGCTCTTCGACGGACTCGGGCGCAGCGACAGCGGCGCCTGGCACCTGACCGGGGACGTGGAACTGGCGCTGTCCGCATACGGCGGCGGCGATGCCGTCGCCCGGGCGAACTCTGCCGCGGTACTGGACGCGGCCTTCGCGCACACGCTCGGGCAGCTGCGCTGCTTGCGCGAGGATCTCTACGCGCTGCCGGAGCGCGCCCAGGAACTGGCTGCGCTGGGCCGCTTCGGCGGCGACCAGGCCATCGATCTGACGCGGCTCGCGCACAGCGCCGGCGATGCGCTGGACCGCCTCGGGGCGCGTCTTTCCAGTCTCGCCCGTCGCGAGGGCGTGGCTGCGGCCGGGCCCTGCGCGGACGCCGAGCGATTCGTGCGTGCCGTCGCTCAGGCCTACCGCAACCGCCTGAACATCAAGCCGACCGCCGATGGCCCCTTCCGGCAATTCCTGGATGTGCTGTTCCATCTGGTGCAGAGGCGTCACGCCGACATCGACGAGCTCGCGCGTGTGCTCGATACGTCCAGACTGGCGCGAATCCTGGGACTGGATTGACCAACTCTTCGCGAATATCGCCGAAGGTGCGCGATCTGAGCCTGCCCCTATGCGTCCGCTCCTCGACAAGTGTTTGAAAGTTCGTCGTTTCTGACTGGCCCGCCGATTGCAGCGGGTTAACCCGTCGGATCCTTGTGCAGGTCCGTTGTGGAGGTGCTCCGATGAGTGCAGGTCGTGGTTCTGCGGGCAATGTGATCGCCGCGCTCGCGAGTTTCTTCATCGCCGGGCTCGGCCAGTTGCTGCAGGGGCGCTTGCTGATCGCGATCGTTCAGTTCGTGCTCGCGGCGATCCTGTGGCTGGTCTTCCTCGGCTGGATCATCCACCTGTGGTCGATCCTCGACGCCGCGCTGTACGAGCCGCCGCAGCGCTGCTACTGCTGAAGTCAGCTTGCCGGTCCCTGCGCGAGCAGGCTGCGGGCCTGCGCGATCGCATCGTGGGTGCCGGCGAGGACCAGGATGTCGTCGCTCTGGAGCGCCTGCTTGCCGTCCGGGGTCAGCACCGAGCCCTCGCCACGGCGGATGGCGAGCACGGTCGCGCCGGTCACCGCGCGCAGGTTGATCTCGCCGAGCGTGCGGCCCACCCAGGGATTGCCGGTGGCGAACACGAAGGGTGCGAGGTCGCCGAGGCCGGGCAGCAGATGCTCCATCTGGTCGAGCGCCCGTTCCTGCTCGACCCCGCTGGCGCCGGGCAACGCCACCGCCGCGACCAGCGCCTCGGCGCCGGCGCGTACATGTCCCTGCAACTGGGTCGCGCTGCGCCAGAAGGCGAATCCCGCGACGCCCAACAAGAGCAACAGCGGCAGTACGCCGCGCACGCCAGGCACGAAAGGCTGGAGCAACGCGCTGCAAGGCAGGACGATCAGCACCATGAGTCCCAATTGCAGCGCGACCACGAAGGCGCGGCGCGGCGCCTGTGCGAAGTCCACTTCCCCCTCCGGCACCGGCGGCAGCGCCGCCAGCGCGAGCGCGCGCCCGAGCGCACGCACCAGCCGGAACAGCCCGAGCGCAAGCGGCAGCGCAAGTGCCGCAAAACCAATCGCGACGATCCAGCGCACCGCATCGGCGGCCAGCGGCAACTTGCGGCGCAGGAAGCCGGCCACCTCGTCGGCACCGGCGCTGGAGGCGATCAACAGGGCCACCAACAGTGCCGCATCAAGCACGATCAGGCGCACCAGTCGGCGTACGCGCGCGCCCAGCGTGCCGCGCCGGCGTGCGTCGCCAAGATGTTCGATCCAGCTTCCGTAGAGCGCGACGAAGGTCTGCAGCGCGCGTGGCAGCACTTGGTCGATGCGCTCGCCCAGGCGCGCCGAGTGCTGCACCGCGAAGGGCGTCAGCAAAGTGGTCAGGCAGGACACGCCGACCGCGATCGGATACAGGCGCGAATCGATCGCACCGAGGCTCACGCCGAGGCCGGCGATGATGAAGGAGAACTCGCCGATCTGGCCCATTGCCAATCCCGCCTGGGCCGATGCCTTGACCGGACTGCCGGTCGCGAAGAAGCCAAGCGCCACGCCGACGAACTTGCCGACCACCACCAGCGCCGAGAACAGCGCGATCCAGTGCCACTGCGCGAACATCTGGGCGGGATCGATGGACAGGCCGACCGAGACGAAGAACACCGCGGTGAACATGTCGCGCAGCGGCCGGATCTGGCCGGCGATGCGCTTGCCCTCGCCCGATTCGGCCACCAGGCAGCCGGCGAGGAAGGCACCGAGCGCCACCGAGTACTCATAGCGCTGCGCGGCCAGCGCGGCTGCGAAGCAGACGCCGACCGAGGTCACCAGCGTGGTCTCCGGCCGCTTCAGCGACACCACGAAACGGATCAGCCGCGGCACCACCAGCAGGCCGACCAGCATCAGCACCGTCAGGAAGATGCCGAGCCGGCCGGCCGCCGTCGCCAGGCCCGCGACATCCAGGCTGCGCGTGGTTGCGAGCGTGGTCAGCAAGGCGATCAGCAGGATCGCAAAGATGTCCTCGATCACCAGCGCGCCGAAGATCTGCTCGCGCACGCGCGGCGAGACCCGGTGCTCCTCGAAGGTGCGCGCGATGATCGTGGTCGAGGAAATCGCCACCATCGCCGCCAGAAAGGCGCATTCGATCGGCGCGAAGCCGGCCAGTCGCCCGGCGAGGTAGCCCAGAAACAGCATCAGGCCCATCTCGACCAGCACCACGACGAAGCCGCGCGGCCCAATCTCGACGAGCTTGCGCAGCGACAGTTCCATGCCGATGTAGAACATCAGCAGGATCACGCCGAGTTCCGACAGCGTGACGATGATGCCGGGATCGGCCACCAGCAGCGGCGGCGCGTGCGGTCCGATCAGCACGCCGGCGAGCAGGTAGCCGAGCACCACCGGCAGGTGCACGCGCTGGCACAGCACCGTGGTCGCCGCGGCGACGCACAGCACCATGGCCAGGCTCTCGAGGAAATGCGAATCCGCGTGCATGCCCGGTTTCTAGCATGCACGCGGCGCGGACGTCATCCGCCGCAATGGCGGGCCCGGAGGGACTCGAACCCCCGACCACCTGGTTCGAAGCCAGGTGCTCTATCCAACTGAGCTACGGACCCCGAGATCAGCCTTTCCCGTTCGCCAGCGCGCTGCGCTTCATGCCGTACATGAGATAGACGGCAATACCGATCGCCCCCCAGATCAGGAACAACCGGATCGTCTCCCAGCCCAGCGAGAAGAACAAGATGGTGCAGCCGATCACTGCAAGCGGCCCGACCAGCCAGACCATGGGCGTACGGAAGGGACGGTAGCGGTCCGGCTGCGACTTGCGCAACACCATCACGCCGATCGCGACCACGAAGAAGGCGAACAGGGTGCCAGAGTTCGAGATGTCGGCCAGCGCGCCGACCGGGAACATCGCTGCGAACAGCGAGACTGCGACACCGGTGATGATCGTGACCACGTGCGGGGTCGAATACTTCTCGTGCACGCGCGAAAAAACTTCCGGCATCAGGCCGTCGCGCGACATCACGAACAGGATGCGGGTCTGGCCGTAGATCATCATCAGGATCACGCTCGGCAGCGCGATCACGGCCGCCGCCGCTACCCAGTTACCGACCTGGCCATAGCCGATCTCGCGCAGCACGAAGGCCAGCGGTTCCTTCGACTGCGCCAGCGCGCCGCCGGGCTGTGCGCCAACCGCACCGGTCGCGGCATAGGCGACCAGCAGGTAGAAGACGGTGCACACCGCAAGCGAACCGATCAGGCCGATGGGGACATTGCGGTTGGGGTTCCTGGTTTCCTCGGCGGCGGTCGATACCGCATCGAAACCAACGTAGGCGAAGAAGATCGAGGCGGCGGCACCGAGCACACCGACCGAAGACAGCGGCGTGCCCCATCCATTCGGCAGCAGCGGCTCGAAATGGACGCCCTTGACCGCCGGCAGCGCCAGGATCACGAACACCGTCAGCGCGAGCACCTTGATCGCGACCAGCACCGCGTTGACCTGGGCGCTCTTGCTGGTGCCGATCACCAGCAGCCAGGTGACCAGCAGCGAAATCAGGAAGGCGAGCAGATTGAAGCCGCCGCTGGCGACGGTGCCATCGGCGAGCGTGATGGTGTCCTTGGGGCCGGCGGTCAGCGCCAACGGCAGGCCCATGCCCATCTCGCGCAGCACGCCGTTGATGTAGCCGGACCAGCCGACTGCGACCGCGCCGGCTGCCACCGCGTACTCCAGGATCAGCGCCCAACCGACCAGCCAGGCGACGAACTCCCCGAGGATCGCGTAGGAATAGGTGTAGGCCGAACCGGAGACCGGCACCATCGCCGCGATTTCGGCATACACCAGCGCGGTCAGTGCGCACACGATCGCGGCGATCACAAAGGAAAACATCATGCCGGGACCGGCCTTGTTGGCGGCCACCGCGGTCAGCACGAAGATGCCGGTGCCGATGATCGCGCCGATGCCGAGCATGGTCAGTTGCAGGGCGCCCAACTGGCGCTTCAGGCTTTTCTTCGCCGCCGTTTCCAGGATCTGGTCGAGCGGTTTGACGCGCCAGAAAATCATCGGATGGATTCCCTCGGTGTGCGGCCGGTGAGGTGCTTCGCCCCGGCCAGGTGGAGGCTCGGCAGACGCCGGCGCGCGGACCCGAGGTCGCGCGCCTGAGCGGCGGCTGGACCCAGGCGCCGGGTAACATACGGCAGCCCCCATGGGGCGGCAAGCAGCGGAGGCCGCATGACGCAAGCCACCATCCACGCGCTGGTGCAGGAGCTGCTGCGCTATCGCGATGCGCATGTGGACGAGCGCGACACGGCGGAGCGCTTCCTCGCCTTCGCGCACAGCGGCGACGATGTCTGCCTGCGCAGCCGTCCGGACGGTCATTTCACGGCCTCCTGCTGGCTGCTTTGCAACGATGGCGAGCGCGTGCTGCTGACCCACCACCGCAAGCTCGATCGCTGGCTGCAGCCCGGCGGCCACGCCGATGGCGATGCCGACCTCGCGCGCGTGGCCTGGCGCGAGGCGGCCGAGGAATCCGGTTTGCCCGACCTGCTGGTCGAGGGCGCGATCTTCGACCTCGACGCGCACACCATCCCGGCGCACGGCGCCGAGCCCGCGCACCTGCATTGGGACGTGCGCTACGTGGTGCATTGCCGCGGCAGCGAGGACTGCGTGGTGTCGGCCGAGTCGCACGCACTGGTCTGGGTGCCGGTGGCGACGGTGCTGGCGAGCGACGATGCCTCCTTGCGGCGGATGGCGGCGAAGTGGCTTGCGCGCGCGCAAGGCCGGCCCACCGCCGTGGGTTAAGCTGCCCGGGCGGAGCAGCAGTGCGCGGAGGGCGCCTTGAAGCTGGCCTACCTGTCCCACCCCGATTGCCTGCGCCACGAGATGGGCGCGGGCCATCCGGAATCTCCGGCGCGGCTGCGCGCGATCGAGGACCGCCTCGGTGCCGCCGGCGTGCTCGACTGGCTGCTGCACGTGGAAGCTCCGGAAGTGGCGCCGGAGGCGCTGCGGCGCGCGCACGACGCGCTCTACCTGGCGGAGCTCGCGGCGCTCGATCCCGGCGCCGGCTATGCGCACGTCGATCCCGATACCTGGGCCAACGCCTGGTCGCTGCGCGCGGCGCGGCGCGCGGCCGGCGCGGTGGTGCGCGCGGTCGACGGCGTGATCGCCGGCGAATTCGAGCGCGCCTTCTGCGCGGTGCGTCCGCCCGGCCACCACGCCACGCGCGCGGCGGCGATGGGCTTCTGTTTCTACAACAATGCCGCGATCGGCGTGTTGCACGCGCTCGACCACCACGGCCTCGCGCGCGTCGCGCTGATCGACTTCGACGTGCATCACGGCAATGGTTCCGAGGACATCCTCGCCGGCGAGGAGCGCGTGCTGATGGTCTCGACCTTCCAGCATCCGCTGTATCCGGCCAGCGGCGTCGACCCGCTCGGGCCGAACATGTGCAACGTGCCGCTCGCCCCGTACACCGACGGCAGCGCCCTGCGCGGCGCCGTCATTCGCGACTGGCTGCCGGCGCTGGACGCCTTCCGGCCGCAGCTGATCGTGGTCTCGGCCGGCTTCGATGCCCACCGCGACGACGACATGTCGCAACTGCGCTGGAGTGAGGACGACTACGCCTGGGTGACCACGCAGATCGTCGACGTCGCCCACCGACACGCACGCGGGCGCATCGTGTCCACGCTCGAGGGGGGCTACGACCTGCCGGCGCTGGGGTGCAGCGTGCTCGCGCACATCCGCGCGCTCGGTGAGACGATGCCGGCATCGGCATGAGCGACCGGGCTGGCGAGCGGCAAGGTCTCGGCCTCGTGGCGACCGGCCCGCAGCAGCGGGCCCGGCGTCGGCATGGGCGCGACCGCAGCGCAAACCGATTGTCGGGTTCGACGCAGACCCTGTCCGGCGCGCCCCCGTGGCGCCGCGGGCTGCCGGAATCGGCAGGGCGCGCGGGGCGCCCTTGGCTCACTGCGCTCGCTGCGCCGACGCGTACGGCGGCCGCACGTCGGGGCTCGGACGCGCCGCTTCGAGCGCGACCAGCTGGTCCGGCGTCAGCAGCGCCGCCAGTTCGGATCGGTGGCGCTCGCGCAGTGCCGTGTCGGCCTGCTGGTGTTCCCGACGTTGACGCAGCAAGACTTGGCGTACCTGTTCGCGACGAGCGTTGTCCAGTTCGAGTCGGGACAGGACGTGCTCGACCGGCGGCGCAAGGCGCTCCGGCGGTGGCGGTGGCATCGGCTGCGCGCAAACGATGCTGGACAACACGTTCAGGACGATCAGGTAAAGGATCCTGGGCACGGCGGCACTCCGCTCCGGCGACGATCGCCGGGTCGGGGACAAGCCTGCGTCCAGAGTGTGGCGCAAATTTGCAGGAAGCGGGCAGAGATCGGGGAACCGGTGGTTTGCATCGCAGGCATGCGTGAACGGTGCAGGACGCGGAGCTGCGGGCCGCGCTTCGTGGACATACGGCCGTGATCGCAACCAGTGCTGCCGCCGCCGCGATGGTGGGTGCATTCCCCCCAGCGCGAGGCCTTGCTACAGCCACTGCGCCAACCGGAAGTGATGCGGTTTGCGGAACAGCATGCGCCGCAGCAGGCCATCGCGCCGGAATGGTTGCCAGCCGCCCTCGGGCTGCGCAAGACGATCCGCGACCGCCCACAGCACGAGCGGATTGACCCCCATGCCGAGATGACTGGCGGCGATCTCGATGTTCTCGCTGCGATCGGCATCTGGCGCCAGGGACACCTTCCAGGAAACGATGCCGTCGGCCTTGCTGAAGATCGAGGTGTTCGGCATCGGCGGCTGCACGCTCGCCATGCGCCGGAGTTCCGGGTCGTCGGTGCGCCAGCCGCTGACCGCCTCGAAGATCTTCCAGGCGTTGGTGGCGCGTCCGTGCGGCTGCACCGGCGAGCCCAGCGTGATCACGTTGCGCACGGAGTCCGGCAGGTGCGCGCCGACCGCGCGCGCCATGGCCCCGCCGAGCGACCAGCCGATGAGACTGAGCTTGCGGCCGTGCTTGCGCTCGATCCGACGTACCCGCGCCAGCAGCTTGGGCACGGTTTCGCCACGCGGGCCGAAGTTGACGCCGAGTTGCCATGGGTAGGATACGTAGCCGAGTTCCTCGAGCAGGCGTCGCAGCGGCCAAGTGGAGCTGTCGCCGGCGACCAGGCCCGGCAGCACCATCACCGGGTGGCCATCGCCGCGAGGCGCACGCTTCAGCAGCGGCCAAGCCAGCGGCAAGGCCGCCCATTCCAGCACCGCCCGCGACTCCAGCGCGAACAGCAGTCGCGAGGGCGGTGGCGGGCTCAGGGTTTCGCTGCCGATGCTCATGCGGGCAGTTTGCGTTCCAGAGTCGCCAGACCGCGCTCGAGTGCACGCACGATCGCGTCCGGGCGGGCCACGACGTCCTTGGCGCTGATCGCGCCGATCTCGAGAAATCCGCCGTAGCTCTGTGCAGTCACGTTCAGCGCCAGCCCATGGGTCACGATCGACACCGGGAAGTGATGCAGGAGACGTGCTCCCGCCAGGAACAGCTCGACGGGCGGTCCGGGTACGTTGGAGACCACCAGGTTGGCCAGCGCCGGCAGGCGCTCGGCGATGCGACCCCGCGCCCACAGACGGCTGAGACCCGCGGCCCAGAGCGGTGCCGCCAGTCCGGGGAAATCGGTCGGAATCAGTTCGCGCAACGCGCCGACGCGCTGCTTGATGCCGGCGGTCGCCGCGTGGATCGCGCGCAGGCGCGCCAACGGACAGGCCAGATGCGTGGGCAGCGGACACTGCGCCATCGACACCTGGTTGTTCGCCTCGCCGTCGCCGGAACCGCGCAGCGAGACCGGCATGCCGACCACCAGCGCCTCATCGGGCAGGGTGGCCCGACGCGTCAGCCATTCGCGCAGCGCATGCGCCACCATCGCAAGCACCACGTCGTTGAGGCTGACGCCGTGGCCGCGGGCGACGCGCTTGACCCGCGCCAGGTCGATGCTGGCGACGGCCAGGGCACGTTCTCGGCCGATGTGGACGTTGAAGGCGGTCTTCGGCGCCAGCAGCACGCTCTCGCGCAGCTTGCCGAGCGCCCCCGGCTCGGTGACCGCCACGCGCGCAAGCCGGAAGGCGGCCGGCAGGGCGCGGAGCAAGCGCGCGAACTGCGATGTCGTGGCCCGCACCGCGGTTTGGGCGCGGGCGCGGGTGCCCGGGAGGCGCGTGGCCGACGCCGACTCGTCTACTGTCGGTCGCTTCGGGATGCGCGGTGCGAGATCGAGCAGCACCTGCGCCAGCGCCACGCCTCCCTGGCCGTCCAACAGCGCGTGGTGGATCTTCGAGTACAGCGCGGTCTCGCCGCTGGCGAGCCCCGCGATGACGACCAGTTGCCACAAGGGGCGGTCGCGCGGCAGCAGGTCTGCGTGCAACTCGGCGACGCGTCGCAGCAGTTGCGCCATCGATCCCGGTCGCGGCAGAGTCTCGGCGCGCACATGGTGGTCGATGTCGATCCGTGCCGCCTCGCCCCACATCGGGTGGCCGAGTTCCAGCGGTGCATCGATCAGGACGCGCTTGAGCGCGCGCGCCTTGGGCAGGCGTTCGGCGATCAGCACCTTCAGCGCGCGGTGTAACTCGTAGCCGCGACGTTTCGGCGGTCGCAGCAACATCAGGCTGCCGACGTGCATCGGCGTACCCGAGGCCTCGAGGTACAGGAACCCGGCATCCAGGCCGCTCAGCGTCCGTAATCGCACTCCGTCGATGCCCCTGCGCCCGCGTGCGCGGAGCATAGTGGCGCAGGCAGGCGGCGTCGTTGTGCGCCGCCGCATCGACCGACCGCGCGGCTTTCGTCGCATGGCCCGCTCTTGCAAACGGAATGAACGCCCGCACCTCGCTTCTCGCCGTCGACCAGCACGCAGCGACCGGCAGTCGTTCCAGGTGGCATACTAGTCGGCTGAGCCGCGATCGCTTCGCGCCCGATCCAACCCTTCGAGTCCCCGTCCATGGATTTCCTCATCTCCCCGGCCTACGCGCAGGCGCCTGGTCCGCAGCCCAGCATGTGGCCCAGTCTGATCATGCTCGTGGTGTTCTTCGCGATCTTCTACTTCCTGCTGATCCGCCCCCAGCAGAAGCGCATGTCCGAGCACAAGAAGATGGTCGACGCGCTTGCGCGTGGCGACGAAATCGTCACCCAGGGCGGTCTGCTGGGCCGCGTCGAGGAAGTCGGCGACAGTTTCGTCACGCTGGAGATCGCGCCCGGCGTCAAGATCCGGGTGCAGAAGCACGCGCTCGGCGCGGTGCTGCCGAAGGGTACCTACAAATCCGCCTGATCCGCAGGCCCCTCAACGTTGCAACGGCCTCGATCGAGGTGATCGATGTTTGATTTTCCGAAGTGGAAGCTCGGCCTGGTGGTCGTGCTGGTGTTGCTGGCAGCGGTGTATTCGCTGCCCAATCTGTTCCCGTCGCAGCCGGCGATCCAGATCTCGGCCAACCGCGGTTCGACCATCGACGAGGCCCTGCAGGGACGCGTCGAGGACATCCTCCAGGACAAGCAGATTCCCTTCCTGGCGGTGGAGCGCACCGACACCAGCCTGCTGGTGCGCTTCGGCGATCCGGACGAGCAGCTCAAGGGTGCGGACGTCCTGCACGACGAGTTGCAGGACAAGTACACGGTCGCGCTGAACCTCGCATCGACCGTTCCCGGCTGGCTGACTGCCATCGGCGCCCGGCCGATGACGCTCGGCCTCGACCTCCAGGGCGGCGTGCACTTCCTGATGGAAGTCGACGAGCAGGCTGCGCGCGACAAGCTGGTCGAGCGCTATGTCAGTGAGCTCTACCAGTTGCTGCGCGCAGACAAGATCGCCTACCGCTCGGTCGCCGCCACCGTCGGCGGGCTGTCGATCCAGCTCTCGACGGTGGACGACCGTGTCAAGGCGCAGGCGACGATTGCCGCCAAGTCGCCGGACCTGCTGCTCGACGAGCCCGACCCGGCGAGCACCTCGCTGTTCGCGCGCATCCGGCCCGAGAAGCTGATCGAGGCGCAGACCCACACGATCACGCAGAACATCACCACCTTGCGCAACCGCGTCAATGAGCTCGGCGTGGCCGAGCCGATCATCCAGCAGCAAGGCAAGATGCGCATCGTCGTGCAGTTGCCGGGCGTGCAGGACACCGCGCTCGCCAAGCGCATCCTGGGCGCCACCGCCACCCTCGAATACCGCGCGGTCAACGACACCGCAAACGCGGTCGAGGCGCAGACCGGCGGCAAGATCCCGCCCGATTCCAAGCTGTATTTCGACAAGGAAGGCCGCCCCTACCTGCTCAAGAAAGAAGTGATCGCAACCGGTGACCAACTGATCGACGCGACCAGCGGCTTCGACCAGCAGTCCGGCACGCCGAGCGTCTCGGTGCGTCTGGATTCCAGCGGTGGCAAGCGCATGCTCGATTTCACCAGCGAGAACGTCGGCCGGCCGATGGCGGTGGTCTACATCGAG
Organism: Lysobacterales bacterium; assembly: GCA_019187485.1. Taxonomy (GTDB): domain Bacteria; phylum Pseudomonadota; class Gammaproteobacteria; order Xanthomonadales; family SZUA-5; genus JADKFD01. The sequence continues at coordinate 23,969 of JABAQR010000051.1, forward strand.
CGGGTGCCGGAAACGCGCACCATCGACGGCAAGGAAGTGCGCAGCTTCAAGGAGACCCAGACGGTCATCAGCGTCGCCTCGATCCGTGGTGTGTTCGGCCCCACCTTCCAGACCACCGGCCTCGAAAGCAGTACTTACGCGCGCGACCTCGCACTGCTGCTGCGCGCCGGCTCGCTCGCAGTGCCGGTGGACATCATCGAGGAACGCATCATCGGCCCCTCGCTCGGCCGCGAGAACATCCGCGCCGGTGTCGAAGCGATGGTGATCGGCACCGCCTTCATCATCGTGTTCGTGATGTTCTACTACAAGCTGGTCGGCGTGGTCACGGTCCTCGGCCTTGGCATCAACCTGCTACTGCTGGTGGCGATCCTGAGCGTTCTCGGTGCCACCCTGACCATGCCCGGCATCGCCGGCATCGTGCTGACGCTCGGCATGGCGGTCGACGCCAACGTACTGATCGCCGAACGCATACGCGAGGAAATCCGTGCCGGCAACTCGCCGTTGACCGCCTTGCGCGCGGGCTACGAGAAAGCCTGGGGTACCATTCTGGACGCCAACCTGACCCACGTGTTCGCATCGCTGGCGATGTTCGCCTTCGGATCCGGCCCGATCCGCGGCTTCGCGATCACCATGTTCGCTGGCATCCTGACTTCCATGTTCAGCGCGGTCACGGTCACCCAACTGATCATGGCACTGATCTACGGCCGCCAGCGCAAGGTCCAGGCCATCTCGGTCTGACTCTGACCGCATTAGGAGCTAGACATGGAATTGTTCAACCCGAACGCGAACATCCCGTTCATGAGCTGGCGCCGGATCTCGATCGGGATCTCCGCGCTGCTGATCGTGGCCTCCCTGACACTGGTCTTCACGCGCGGCTTCAACCTCGCGTTGGACTTCACCGGTGGCACCCTGGTCGAAGTGCAGTCGGAACAGGTGCTGGACACCGGCAAGGTGCGCGAAGCCCTGGTGGCCGGTGGTTTCGGCACCGTCGCGGTGCAGAGCATTGGCGGTGCCAAGGAAGTGGCGATGCGCTTGCCGCCGGAAGAAGGCAGCAAACCCGGCGACCAGGAGCAGAAAGCGACCGCTGAGCGCGTGCGTCAGGCGCTGGCGGCCGCCGGCATGGAGGTCAAGATCAAGCGCAGCGAATTCGTCGGCCCGCAAGTCGGCAAGGAACTCGCCGAGGACGGTGCGGTGGCGGTGGTCTTCGTGCTGCTGACCATCATGCTGTACGTGGCTTTTCGCTTCGAATGGCGCTTCGGCCTTTCGGGCATCGCCGGCGAAGTGCATGACATCATCATCACGCTCGGCTTCATCTCGCTGATCGGCATGGAGTTCGACCTGACCGTGCTGGCCGCGCTGCTGACCGTCGCCGGCTACTCGATCAACGACAAGGTGGTGGTTTTCGACCGCGTCCGCGAGATCTTCAGAAGCGCGCGCAAGCTCGGCGCCGAGGAGACCATCAACAAGGCGATCAACAACACGCTCTCGCGCACCCTGATCACCGGCGTGACCACCTTCATGGCCCTGTGGTCGTTGTACTTCCTGGGTGGTCCGGTGGTCGAGAACTTCGCGCTGACGACGATCTTCGGCATCGTCATCGGCACTTTCTCGTCGATCTTCTTCTGCAATCCATTCCTGCTCTGGCTCGGCGTATCGAAGTCCGACCTGCAGGTGGTGAAGAAGGAAGACCCAGCGCTCGCGTTGCGACCCTGACCAGATTGCCGGGAATGGGTTGCGGACCTGGGCGACCCGATCCGCGGAATGGGACGCCGGCCATGCACGGCCGGCCCGCAAATCGGGCGCGCAAGTGATCGATTTTTACGAAACCGTGTCCGGACTCATGCCAGACACGGCGCGGAACGACGAGACCGCAGAATGACGAGACCAGGATGGACTCGTCCAGACCCAGTTGGTTTCTTCCCAGGGCTCAGTCGTCGAGGTCTAGTGCACCGCGGGTTTTTTCGCGACGACGGCTTTCCTTCGCGTCGTATTCGTCGAGACAGCGGTCCTGCTCGACCATCGCGCATTCGAGATAGTCGGTGATCTCCACCAGCGCCGCACGAATGGCCTTGCCGGCCGGAGTCTTGTTCTCACTCGCCAGTGAGCCCCCGAAACCACCGCGGTAGAGACCGACGCTCATGCCGCCGCCCTTGGCGGTGCCCTCGATGGTGCGCGTGTAGTCCACTTCGCCGGTAGTGGCATTGATCACGCGCAGATCCACCGCGAGGTAGGCCTTCTCGCTCTTGCCGCCAAGCGAGACACCGCCGAAACTGATCCCGCCGCCGGTGCTGGCGGTCTCTTCCTCGTAGGCGGTCACGGTGCCGGTCACCAGATACTGGGCACCGGTGAGCTTGCCGATCTGCGCACCGGTGCCGGCGGCGATGCGACCGGATGCGGCGAGATTCTGCTCGTCCAACACTGCGCGAATCTGTTCGCGCTCGAGCACCTTGAAGGCGCCAGTCGCGGACAGCTCATTGCTGAGCATGCCGGCGAGTTCCCAGCCCACCCCGCCACGCCACCAACCGGCACCGGACTGGTTTTCGAATTCCGTTACCGCGAGCACCGGCTTGTCGCCGCGCGCCAGAGCCAGGTCGGGCGCACAGGCCAGACCACCGATCACCGCCAGACCACACCACCAGATTGCTCGCATCGATTCATCCTCGGAATTGACCGCCAGCACGGCGGCAAACGGAACGGGAAGTTTAGGACCATACGCCAGCGCCGGCAGCAACGCACTGCTGGCCTCGCCCACCACACGGGGCGCCGTGTGGTGCCGGGACACGCCCCACGGGACTGCCGCGCAAGCCCCCCGACAGCCACGAGCTCGACGGTCCACCCGGATGACTCGCGACTTGCGGATGCCCCGAGCCGCGCGGGTTCAGACAGAACTCAGGGTACGTCTTGCCCCACGGCGAGCGGGCCGCTCCTCGGCCTCGTCCCCCGCACCCGGCGCCACAACCAGACGACGATCCCATTCGGGCACCGGTCCCTGAAGTACCCAGCGCTGCGGGTCGTAGCCGCCCTGCAATAGATGTTCCAGCCATTTGTTCGCGAAGCTGTTCATGCGTCGGCGGTACTGCGCGATCTGGCGCGCCGGCGTGTTCGGGGCGAACAGGCGCACGCGATGGGAGTCGAACCGGCAATGCGTAACCTCGGCCTGGCGGGCGTCGTGGTAGACGCGCCAGTAGGACTCCGGGTCTTCCTCTGGCGCCGATTCGACAAAGCGCAAACTAAGACGCAGCAGGGTCGTATAAGGCTGCTGTTCGAGGACGTCGAGCACCAGCGCCGGCTGTCCCGGCGACTCGTTGAGGTAGCGACCGGGCACCAACCGGCGTGCGTCGACCAGGCGCTGCAGGCGCTCGAAGTTGTCGCCATACAGGCCGAGCAACCATTCGAAGGCATTGGGCAGGGCGATCCGGGTATTCATGGGTCCAGGCGTGGCAACGGAATCTGCGCCGGGAGCCATGCACCGGCAGGCACCACCGTCATGACGGCGGCACCCACCGGTTTCAAGACCGTTCAAGCCTCACGCGGCAGGAAAAAGAACTCGCTGCCTTCGTGGCCGGCATGTCGCAGTGCCGAGTATTGCGGCCGCTGCGGCAGGCGGGCGATGGCGGAACGCTGGCTCACCAGTTCGGAAACCTCTTCGTATAGGCGATAGCCCTCGGCGAGTCCATCTGCCTGCTTCAAGGCAGTCAGGAAGGCGTGGGCGAAAATCGAGTGCCCGCTGCCGCCGTCGTCGAGCACCGGTTGCAGCCCGCCGGAAGTGATCACCGTGCGCGCCTTGACGCGCGAGATGAACAGCAGGTCTTCTTCCTTGGCGTCCAGCGGGATCGGCCGGATCGCGTTGCCGGACATCGTGCCGGAGTAGCAGGAATCGGCGACCACCATCACATGCTTGGCCGCCGAGGCGCCGAGGTAGTCGTTGATCTGGTCATTCGCGATCCAGCTCTTCGGGTCGTCGCTGCGGCCGTCGGCCGGGATCCAGTAACCCTTGCCCTGAGCGTCGATCTGGCCATGGCCGGCGTAGTAGATCAACAGGTTGTCGGTCTTTTTCATCGCCATCGTGATCTCGGCGAGCTTGGCGATGATCGCCTCGCGGCCGACGTTGGTGAGCTTGCTGACCTTGTAGCCGTAGTGCGTCTGCAACTGCTCGGCGACCGCATCCGCATCGGCCACGGCGGTCTTCAATGCTGGGAAACCGGTGTAGGCGTCATTGCCGATCACCAATGCGTGGAAACTGCCGAGGTCGTCGCGCATGCGCCGCTGGAAGAGCTTGCTGGTGACGCGCTTGGCCGCCGCAGCGCCACCGCGATCACGGGTGATCAGGAAACTCTCGATGGCGCTCATGCCATCGTCCGTGACCGCCTGGATCTCGACCGGGGTGTCGCCGGCGGCGAGATCGAGGTCGATCTGGAACAAGCCGTCGCCGTCGACCTGCTCGCGCACGTCGCGATCGTTGATCTTGAGCGCCTTCAGGCTCTGCGCCGGATAGACGCGGCCGATCACCTGGTAGCTCGGGACCGCGGCCAGCAGTGGCGCCGCGAGCACGCCGCTGCGGGTGGTGACCAGCTTGGGTGCGATCAATTGAATCTTCGGCTGGGTGCCAGCCGGCGCCGGGCCGCGCTGGCTCATGTCCACACCCATCATCGTCAGCACTTTCTCGGACTCCGCGCGCGACAGCTCGACCGCCCGTTCCTTGTCGGCGACCTGTTTCTCCAGCTCGGAGATGCGCTGCATCGCCTTTGCCGCGCGCGCCTGGTCGCTGGCGGCGGAACGCAGTTCGGCCCGCGCGCCGTAGAGGTCCTCGCGGGTGCGCTCGAGTTCGGCCTTCTGCTGGCTCAACTGGGCGCGCGATTGCTCGAGCTGGCCGCGCAGGCGCTCGACCTCGCCGCGCAGGCGTTCGGTCTCCGCGGCGGCGGCGCGCCGGCGTGCCTGTTCTTCCTCGGTGACCAGTTCGAGTTCGCCACCCTTGAGGCCGGACGCCTTGCGGTACCAGTTCATCGCCTGGGTCATGTCCTGGCCGACGCCACGACCGGCTTCGTAGAGGCTGCCGAGGTTGATCATCGCCCCGGAGTGTCCCTTGTCGGCGGCCTTGCGGAACCATTCGGCGGCGGTCGCGTAGTCGGGCGCGACGCCGAGGCCCTGTTCGTAGATCTCGCCGACATAGTTCATCGCATTGACGTCGCCTTCCTTGGCGGCCGGCAACCAGACCTTCAGCGCGGTCGCGTAGTTGGCGCGGTCGAAAGCGACATACTCGCCGCCGCGGATGGCGCAGTCCTTGGCGGTAGTCCGGATCGGCCGACGCGCCGACAGATAGGTGAAGTTGCCACCCAACTGGCGCACCTGCCCGGGCAGCAGACAGTCGACGATGGCCAGATCCTCGGCGCTGACCGCACCCTGCGGCAACTCCACTTTTTTCGCCGCCAGCAGCGAGCCGCTACCGAGCAAGGTCACCGCAATCGCGCTGCCCAGCGCCAGCGCCAGTCGCCGCCAGCCGCGCGCCGATGCGCCAAACCGGTCAATACGGAATTGTCGTGGGGTGCATTGCAGCATGTCAGTGCTCCTCTCAGAACTCGAATCTCGCGCCGACGTTGACGGTGGTCTGGCTGAGGCCTTCGACACCGACGGTCTGGCGCAGTTGCAGATAGGCCTGCTTGCCGTTGGCAAGAATGTACACAAGACCGAAACCGACGCTGCCATAGCTCTTGTCGGGGTCCTCCGGGCGCAGGCGGAAGAAGTCGCCAGCCTCGCCCCCGACATAGCTGGCATCGATGACGGTGTCGTCGTTGCCGGTTTCCTGGTTCCACGCGAGGTCAAACTGCGGCGTCAGCACGCCGTTCGACAGGCTGATCACGCGCGAGACCTGGAGGCCGGCGCCAAACACCATCGACTTCACCGTCTGGTCGCTGTAGCGGACCGCGAAATCGCTGTCGGATTCCGAGAAGCCGTCGACGCTGCTGTGCATGTAGCGCACGAATCCGCTCGGCGTGAACGTCCAGGCACCGCGGCTGATGTGGTGGCCCACGCTGGCCGCGAAAGTCAGCTGCGAGGCGCTGGTGTCGCCGTCCAGGAGTTCGTCGAGGGTGAAGCCGGTCAGGTTGACGCGCACGCGGCGCGATTGTTCGAGGTCGATGTCGGCCCACGACAGCCGGGTGTCGACGTAGGTGCTGTCGTTCAGGTACCAGGCACTGAAGCCGGTCAGCGTGAAGCCGCTGGTGTCGAGCGCGCCGCCATCGGTCAACGAGGACTCGAAACGGTTGTAGCCGATCGCGCCGCCAAGCACCCAGCGCGCACTGCGCCGGTAGTCGATGCCGGCCGTCACGGCCACCGAATCGAAGTCCTGCACGACCTCGCGGTCATTGCCCTCGATCTCCTGGTCGCCACGGCTGATGCTGCCATTCACGAAGAAACCCCACGGGCTGATGAGCTCACCCGTGCCACCGATCTCGGGTTCGTCCGCAGAGGCGAACAAGCCCTGCAGCAGACCGAGCGGGATCGCCTGGCGGCCGTTGATGATGGTCAAACCGGAGAGGCTGACGCCGCCACCACCGCCACGCAGCTCCGCCAGGCGCGCATCGATGTTGAAGGCCTGCGCCGTGCCGAGTTGGTTCAGCGAAGCGTGGTGCGACAGCACTTCTTCGGGGTACAGCGCGCGCAGGGCCTCGGCGACCGCCGCATCGTTGTGGTTGGCGGCATCCCCGAGCAGGGCGTCGCAGAGCGCTGAGACCCGCCCGGACGAGGCATCGCACAGGCGCACTACCGGACCGACGGCATCGCCGGCGATCGGATCGCGGCCGAGGCCGGACTCCAGCAGTTCCTCGGCGATCGTGCCAGTCGGCGTTTCCACCGCCGTGCTCTGCGAGGCGCGGTTGTTGGCCGTCACCGGATCGCTGGTCGCCGATTCGACCGTGGCCTCGTTGGTCACGCTACCGGCCGTGTCCGGCGCGGTCACGGTCACGACGACGCTGAGTTGCTGGCCGGCCGCCAGTGGCGCAGCCGCGGTGCAAACGACATTGGCGCCGCCGGCGCAGGCCAAACCGCTGCCCGCGGCGGAGACGAAGCCGAGCCCGGAAGGCAGCGGATCGCGCACAACGACGCCGCTGGCCGCAGCCGGCCCGATGTTGCGCACCGTCAGCGTGTAACTGAACTGTGCGCCGAAGGACACCGGGTCGGTGCTGTCGGTCTTGGCGATGCTGAGATCGGCACCCTGGGCCGCTGGCGTCACCCCGATATGGACGGTGCTCGCATTGTTCGGTGCCACCGGATCGGGCGTGGTCGACGAAGCTGTCAGGCTGGCCGACACGCTGTTGCTGGCGGTGGTCGCGATCAGCGCCTGCAACTGCAAGGTCACCGCGACGCCCGGGGGCAGCGAGCCACCGTGGCAGTCGAGCGCGCCGCCGCTGGCGGTGCAGGTGAAGCCGGAACCGCTGCCAGACTCGAGGACCAGCGCGCCATTCGGCTGTGCCAGCAGACGCACCGCCGCCGCCGGCCCGGGGCCGAGGTTGCGGATGGTGGCACTGATGTCGACGCGCGTGCCGGCCGCCGCCGAGGCCGGCGCGGTCGCGCTGATGCTGAGGTCGGCAAGATTTGCAGCGGGCTGGATGGTGGTCGACTCGCTGTCGCTGTTGTTGGCCTGCACGGGATCGCTGATGGTGCCGAAGACGCTGGCGGTGGCGCTCACCGTGCCACCGCCGCTGGCGCGCGCACGCAGCCGCAGCAGCGATTCGGTCCCCGCAGCCAGCGAGCCGCCGAGGTTGCATTCGACCGTGCCGCTGCCCTGACAGGCCCAACCCTGACTGCCGCTGCCCAGGGAAGTCACCGTCGCCGGGAGCACGAAACTCACGCGCACGCCGGCGGCCACGTCCGGTCCGAGGTTGCGCACCCGCGCCTGGTACTCGAAATCGGCGTCGGAGACGACCGGATCGACGCTGTCGGACAAGTCGATCGACAAGTCGGCGGTCGGCAGCGGCGTGCCGCCAGTGACCGTCAGACTTTCGGTGACCGCAACCGGCGCGACCCCGGATGCGCTCGCTTCGGCGCGGTTGCTGTACGTGCCGGCCGACTGCGGACGTGTTTCCACGACCACACTGCTGCTGGCGCCACGCGACAGCGCATCGCGCCGGCAACTGATGCGAGCGCCCTCGACCGAGCAGGTCCAGCCCTCGCCGCTGGCGGCGACGAAATCGAGACCCGCCGGCAGGTCGTCGATGAGCACGAGGTTGGCGGCATCGACTTCACTGGGATTGGTCACCGTCAGGTCGAACAGCGCGTTGTTGCCGAGCGTCACACTCGGGCTGCGCGCACGCTTGCTGAGCGTCAGCGCCCCCCCTTCGACGACCGTGGTGGTCGCCGTGCCGGCGGCGCCGGCGGAGTTCTGCGACGAGGACACCTGCGCGGTGTTGGTATGGATGCCGGCGGTCTCGGCGCTCACGCGGATACGTACCGCCGAGGACGCCGACGGCGCGAGCGTGCCGATGAGCGTACAAGTGATGGTGGCTCCGGCCGTTGCTGGCCCGGTGCAGGACCACCCGCTGCCGGTGAATCCCTGGAAACTCATCGCCGACGGCAAGGGATCGACGATGCGCACACCGGTCTGGCCGACGTTGCCGGAATTGGTGACGGTCAACACGTAATCGAAGGTCGCGCCGCGCGCAACCGGATCGACGCTGTCGGACTTCAGCAGGATCAGGCCGGTCAGCGCGGCGCTGACACCGACCGCCAGATTGGCAGTGTTGTTCGCGCTGCTCGGATCAAAGCTGGCCGCGGACGCCAGTGCGTTGAAAGCGAAGGGCCCGCCGGGCGCGTTCGGCGCGGTCAACGTCAGACCGAACACATTGCCGCTGCCACTGCCGAGCGATGAACGCTGGCAACTGACCGTCTGGCCCGACAGCAGGCAGGTCCAGCCGGCGCCGCCCGAGAGCACGCCGATGCCGAAGCCGGTCGGGATCGTGGCATCGACATTGACATTGGTGGCGGCGTCCGGCCCCGCGTTGCTGGCGTTCAGGCTCACACTGAAGCTCTCGCCGGCACCGACCGTCGACGGGCCGCTCCAGGCCACACCAATGTCGGCACTGCTGCGAATGTTGGCGACCGCGCTGCCACTGTTGTTGGATGGATTCGGATCGGGCTCGGCGGCGCTGACCGTCGCGGTGTTGTTGACCGCAAAGGTACCGTTGACCGGGTTGTCGAAAACCACCACCAGATCGATGGGCGGGGCCGACTGGCCGATGCCGAGCGAGCCGCTGAAGCTGCAATTGACCGTGGCGCTGCAATTCCAGCCGGAACCACTGGCCGATTGCAGCGTTAGTCCGGCCGCCAGCGGGTCGCTGACCTGGATGGAGCTGGCCGTCTGCGTGCTGGCGCCGGAGTTGCTGACCACCAGCCTGAAGGTGAAGGGCTGACCACGCGGCACCGGTTGGGCACCGATCACGGTCTTGCTCAATGACAGGTCCACCTGTGTCGGAGGCGCCGCACTGACCACGATGCTGGAACTGGCATTTGCGGGTGTCGGATCGGGCACCTGCGAGTTGGCGTTGAGTGCCAGCTGCGCGGTGCCTACGGCGGGTCCGGCAACGCCGTTGATCACGATCGGTGCCGCATTCACGCCGCTCGGCAAGGTTCCGGAGGGCGAACCGCCGAGGTAGCTGCAACTGATCGCGCCGTTGCTGTGCAGGCAGTTCCAGGCGGAAGACACCGAGAAACTGCTGAACACGATGGCACCGCTCAGATTGCCGGACACCTGCACGCCGGGCGCCGCCGCGGGACCGCTGTTGCCTACATTCGCGGTGAAACTGATCGGATTGCCGACCGTGGCGGACGCCGAACTCGGCACGATCCCGAGTGTCAGGTCGGCGTTGCTGGCGACCACCTGGGTGGATTGCTGGATACTGTTGTTGTTGGAGGGATTGATGTCGGTGGAATCGGTGCTGGCCGAGACCGTGATCTGAACGGTCTGCGGCGAACCCGGCGCGGTGAAGCGCAAGGGCAGCGGCGGCGCGCTGCCTGGGGGCAGATCGCCGCTGGCGAGTGCGCAGGAAATGACCGTCGACACCGAACAGATCCACCCCGGGGTCGAGGGCGGCAAAGACGACAGTTGCGGGCTGTAGAATACCGACACCGCGACGTTCAGCGCTGTTGCCGAACCCGCGTTCGAGACGTTGATGTTGTACTGCACCTGCTGACCGACCACCACCGGATCCGGACTGTCGCTGGTGCTCACCACCAGATCCACCTGGGCCAGCGCCGGCGTACTCGTCATCGCTGCCAGCAGCAGCAAAGCCCAGATCCACCTCCCAATCCGCGTCATACCCATCCCCAGCCGACGTCGATTCACGGTTTCCTCGCGCGGTCCATTGCCTCAAGCCGCATTTCACGCCGAATGCGCGCCAGTGGCAAGCGGAAGGCGAGCCACCCGTGGGCAAACGGTCCGTGCCGCCCACATGGGCCATGTCGCGACTGCAACGGCCTCCCGGCAAACGGATCCCCACAGACGCAAGAGCACGGTACAAGCAATTGTGCACGGGATGCGAACACCCACGGCACGGCCGGATATCGTGATCCCGACACGGACAGTCGGCGACCTGCGAGCGAACCGGTGCATGCAGTCGCCGCACACGGCCGCACCAGCGAGTCTCGGATCTCCGATTCAACGCGAACGCCTTTCATTTCCCGCAAACCGGAACGCGGACCGAGAAACCATTCCCGCGGCGACTTCCGTGAGTCTTGTCTGTCGCTTGCCTAGAATGCGCAGTCCCCGTCACTGGACCCACGCATGTCGATCGATGCCCGCCGCAACGTCGTCGCACCCCGGTTCGGGCATCGCGTCTGGCTCGCCTGCCTGACTGCCTTGCTGCTGGCGGCCTGTCAGCCCTCTTCGCCACCCGCGGAACCGTCGGCCACTTCGACCGAGGCTCCGCAGGGTTTCGTGGTCAGTGCGATCACCGGCGAGGCCAGCGATGGGCGGCCGGCGCTGACGGTGCGCTTCTCGCAGCCGCTGGCGCCGGCGCAGGATCTGGCGGCGGTGCTGAAGGTGACCGACGCGCAGGGCAAGGCGGTCGACGGCGGCTGGGTCTTCGAGGACGGCTTGCGCGCGGTGCGTTTCCCGCACGTCAAGGCCGAGCAGAAGTTCACCGTCGAGGTGCTGGCCGGCGTGGTCGCGGGCGATGGCAGCACGCTGGCGGAGGGCCTCAAGCGCGAAGTCGAGTCGGTGGACCTGCCGCCAGCAGCCGGCTTCGCCAGTCAGGGCAGCATCCTGCCAAGCCAGGGCACCGATGGCCTGCCGATCATCACCGTCAACGTGCCGGAGGTCGATGTCGAGTTCTACCGCGTGCGCCCGGCCGGCCTGCCGCGCTTCTTCGCCGAGTTCCAGGGTGGCGGCCGGCGCGGCTACTGGGGCCTGGACGAGTTGCGTGCGCTCGCCGACCCGGTCTACCTGAACCGTTTCGTGGTCTCCGCCGGGACCAACGAACGCGTGACCTCGCACCTGCCGGTGCATCAGATCGAGGAACTGACGGCACCCGGCCTGTATTTCGCGCTGCTGAAGCCGACCGCGAAGTTCGACGGTGGCTACCAGACCACCTATTTCGTGCGCAGCAACATCGGCATCCACACGCGCGCCCATCGCGACGGCCTGCTGGTGCTGACGCGCGCGCTCGACAGCGGCGAAGCACTCGGCGGCGTGGAACTCGAAGTGCTGGACGAGAACGGCGCCGTGATCGCCAGTGGCAGCAGCGACGGCGACGGGTTGCTGAAGCTCGATTACCGCATCGACAGCCGTCACGTGTTGATCGGGCGTCGCGGCGAGCACCTTTCGCTGCTGGCCTTCAGCCAGCCGGCGCTGGATCTGTCGGAATTCGCGGTGGCCGGCAGCACCGCCGGCGAACTCAGCATCTTCCTGTGGTCCGGACGCGATCTTTACCGGCCGGGCGAGCCGCTGCGGGTGGCCGCGCTGCTGCGCGACTACGACGGCAAACCGCTGGCCGGCGCGCAGCCGCTGTTCGCCACGCTCAAGCAGCCGGATGGCCGCACCTATGCGAGCATGCAGTTGCGCGCCGAGGACGGCGGCTACTACCTGTTCGACCGGGCGATGCCGGCGGACGTGCCGACCGGCCGCTGGAAGCTCGAAGTCAGCCCGGATCCGGCCGGGCAGCGCGCGGTGCACGCCTACGATTTGCGCATCGAGGAGTTCCTGCCCGAGCGCATGAAGCTGAACCTCGACAGCGCGCAGACGCGGCTGGCGCCGGGCGAAACACTGGAACTGGTGATCGAGGGCGCCTACCTGTACGGCGCGCCGGCGGCCGGCAACCGCTTCACCGCCAAGCTCGCCTATGCGGTGGACGCCGCGCCGGTGCCTGGTCTCAAGGACTATCGCTTCGGTGATCCGGTCAACCCACCGTCGGCGGAGCCGGTGGACGTGATCGACGCCAGCCTGGATGAGGCCGGGCGACTGACGCAGTCGCTCGCGCTGGAACCCGGCAGCATCAACGGGCCGATCGCGGTCAGCGTGATCGGCAGCCTGTTCGAGTCCGGCGGACGCCCGGTGTCGCGGATCCTGAAGCGCACGCTGTGGCCGGCCGGGCAACTGGTGGGCGTGCGCCCGCTGTTCGATCCGGAGAACCTGCCGAGCCAGCAGCAGGCTGCCTTCGAGGTGCTGAAGGTGGACGCGCAGGGCCAGCGCGTCGCCGCCAGCGGCCTGAAAGCGGTACTGGTGCGCGAGGACCGCGACTACACCTGGACCTACGACGATTCACTCGGCTGGCGCGTGGATTACACCCAGCGCTTCGTCGAGATCGAGGAGCGCATGCTGGACCTGCCGGGCGAGACGCCCGCGCGGATCACTTTCGACGTCAACTGGGGACCATACCGGCTGGAAGTCAGCGACCCCGCCACCGGCCTGGTGACCCGCCTGCCCTTCACCGCGGGATGGAGCTACGAGGACGACAACCGCGGCCTCGACGCGCGACCGGACAAGGTCAAGCTGGCGCTCGACAAGAGCCAGTACCGCGCCGGCGACACCCTGGAACTGACGGTCACGCCGCCGCACGACGGCCCCGGCCTGCTGCTGGTCGAGAGCGACCAGTTGCTGCTGCGGCAGCCCTTCGACGCACGCGCCGGCGGTGTGCTGAAACTGGCCGTCGACGAGCGCTGGGAACGCCACGACGTCTACATCACGGCGCTGGTGTTCCGCCCGGGTACCAGCAAGGACAAGATCACGCCCTCGCGTGCGGTCGGCATCGTGCACGTGCCGATCGACCGCCGCGAACGCACGCTGGCGGTCGCACTCGAAGCGCCCGAAAGGATGCGCCCGAACCAGCCGCTGGAAGTGCGCGTGTCGGTACCCGCGCTGGCCGGCCAGGACGCGCAACTGACCGTGTCCGCGGTCGACCAGGGCATTCTCAACATCACCGGTTTCCCACTGCCGGATGCGGTGAAGCATTTCTTCGGCCAGCGCCGCTACGCGGTCGAGGCTTACGACCTCTACGGACGCATCATCGAGGCGCTGGCCGGCGAGCGCGCGCGCCTCAAGTTCGGTGGTGACCTCGCCGTGCCTGGCCTGCCGCAGGCGCGCCGGCCGACCGCCAAGGTGCTGACCGTCGATCTCTACAGCGGCCGGGTCGCACTGGACGCGCAGGGCCAGGCGACCGTGCGCCTGCCGGTCCCGGATTTCAACGGCGCGCTGCGGGTCTCGGCCCTGGTGTTCGGGCCGGACCGTTATGGCTCGGCGAGCGCCGAGACCCTGGTGCGCGCGCCGCTGGTGGCCGAGGTCAGCACCCCGCGGGTGATGGCGCCGGGCGACCGCGCCACGCTCACACTGGATCTGCAGAACCTATCGGGAGCGACGAGCGAGATCGAACTGCGCTTCGAGGCCGATGCGCCGATCGCCATCGGCGACGCCAGTCGCAAGCTGAAGCTCGCCGACAACGCGCGCAGCACGTTGCGTTTCCCGCTGAGCGCGCTCGGCGATGTCGGCATCGGCCGCTTCCGCCTGCACGCACGCGCCGGCGACGTGGAACTGAAGCGCGACTGGGAGATTACCGTGCGCTCGCCGTACCCGAGCGAGCGCCGCGCGCGCCTGGAACAGTTGAGCGGCCCCGTCGCGGTCGACCTCGGTGTCGCCACCGAGGGCCTGCTGCCGGCCACCGTGCGCTCACGCGTGAGCGCGTCCACGCGCGCGCCGCTGCCGGTCGGCCGACTGCTCGGCGAACTACTCGAGTACCCCTACGGCTGCATCGAGCAGACCACCAGCAAGGGCTATCCCTACGTATTGTTGGACGAGACCGGCGCCGCTGCCCTCGGGCTGCCACAGCCAGATGCGGACAAACGCCGCACGAACGTGCAATTCGCGATTGATCGCATCGCCTCGATGCAACTGGACAGCGGTCACTTCAGCTTCTGGCCGGGCAGCGGCGACTACTCCGATCCGCTGATCACGCCCTACGTGGTCGAGTTCCTGCAGGACGCCGAGGCGGCCGGTTTCAGCGTGCCCGCTCGGGTGCTGCAAAAGTCGCTGGAACGCCTGCGCGAAGATCTGCTGTCGGGCGGCGTGGTGTCCTGGGAGCGCGTCTGGGGCGAGCCCGCCGACCACGTGCGGCTGGCCTTCAACGCCCACGCCGGCATGGTTCTGGCGCGCGTCGACCAAGCCCCGCTCGGCACCCTGCGCAACCTCCACGACAACGCCGCCGATCATGCCCGCGGCCCGTTGCCGCTGATGCGACTGGCGGTGGCGCTGAGGCTGGCCGGCGATGGCGAGCGCGCCGCCGCGGCTGCGCGGATGGCCTTCGGCAAGCCCTGGGAACGCGGCAACGATTACTGGGGCGACTACCTGAGCGGTCTCGGCGATCGCGCGGCGACGCTCGCGCTCGCTGCCCAACATGGCTTCCTGGACGACGCCGCGCGCGCGCGCGTGCTCAAGGTCGGCCAGGAGGCGCAGGGCACGCGCTGGATCGGTACTCAGGACTCGATCGCGCTGGTCAAGCTCGCGCGCGCGCTCGCCGGCAAGGCCGATGCGCTGTCCGGCAAGCTCGTGATCGGCGGCATCGAGGAGGGCTTCCACAGCAGCGGCTGGTTCACCCGCGACCTCGCCATCGCCGACCTCAACGCCGGCGCGCGCCTGGACATCGCCAGCAGCGGCTCCTTCTTCCTGGTGCAGGACACCGTCGGCATCGCCGCGCGGCCGCCGCAGGCGAGCGCCAACGGCGTCCGCCTGGATGTGAGCTGGCACCGCCACGATGGCAGCGAGTTCCAGGGCGACACCCTCAAAGAGGGCGAAGGCCTGGTGGTGCACATCCGCGTCAACGCCAGCGAGCGTCTCGCCGACGCGCTCGTGATCGACGCGCTGCCGGGTGGATTGGAGATCGAGAACCTCAACCTGATGGATAGCCGCCAGCTCGCCGACCTCGTGATCGCTGGCACCAATCTGGACGAGTGGCGCAGTTATTCGGCCAACGTACGTTTCCAGGAATACCGTGAAGACCGCTACGTGGCCGCGATTTCGCTGGAGGCGGGTTCTGCGGTGGACCTTTATTACCTGGTGCGCGCGGTCTCGCCTGGCGAATACCTGATCCCGGCAACCTTCGTCGAGGACATGTACCGCCCGGAATTCCGCGCGATCACGAGCACCCCGGTGGCGAAGCTGAAGGTGGTGCCGCCGGGGCCGTGAGCACGGGGTATGGGGCACGGGGCACGGAGCACGGGAGAAGCGCGCAAGCCCCGGCGCCGACGCAGGACCGCGGGCGATCACGCCCTGATTCGGACTTGCAGGCTGTTCGCGTGCTCCGTGCCCCGTGCACCATGCCCCGCTTCGCCTTTGCCCTGCGCACCCTTGCGCTCGCCGGCGCCCTGCTCTTCGCCCTCGACCGCCTGTGCCCGCCGCCGCTGGCGCGCATCAAGGCGCCCGGCAGCACCCTGGTGCTGGCGCGCGATGGCACGCCGCTGCGCGCTTTCGCGGACGCGCAGGGTGTGTGGCGCTACCGGGTACGCATCGAAGAGGTGTCGCCCGCCTATCTCGCGACCCTGATCCGCTACGAGGATCGCTGGTTCTTCCGTCATCCGGGCATCAATCCGGCCGGCCTCGTGCGGGCCTTGTTGCAGGCCTCGTTCAGCGGGCGCGTGGTCTCGGGCGGATCGACGCTGACGATGCAGGTGGCGCGCATGCTCGAACCGATTCCGCGCACGCCGCTGGGCAAGCTGTGGCAGGCGGCGCGCGCGCTGCAGCTGGAGTTGCGCCACAGCAAGACCGAAATCCTGGAGATGTACCTGAACCTCGCGCCTTTCGGCGGTACGATCGAGGGCGTGCAGGCGGCCAGCCACGCCTACCTCGGCAAGCCGGCGCGCGCGCTCAGCGACGCCGAGGCCGCGCTGCTGGTGGTGCTGCCGCAGGCGCCCAGCCGGCTGCGCCCGGACCGCCACCCGGCG
>JABAQR010000018.1 GCA_019187485.1 Lysobacterales bacterium
GGGCGCCGGCGCGAGGATCCGCTGCCGGACTGGCGTGCGAGCGGGGCCTTGCGCGGCGTGCGCCGCGCGCAGGGGCGGCTGCGCGTGCGCCAGCCGCTGGCGCGTTTCGTCGAGGGCTTCCGCGCGCACGGGACGCTGCTGCGGCACCTGGTCGGTCCGCTGGACGAACTGCTGGCCGCACTGCACACCGCGCTCGCGCCCGACTGCGCGGACGGCCACATCGAAGTGCCCTTCGACACCCGCGCCTGGTGCCTGGAGCTCGCGACATGAACCTGGTGGTGCTCGCGGCCGGTCGCGGCAGTCGCCTCGGCGCGCAGGCCGATGCGCGGCCCAAGTGCCTCACGCCGCTGCTCGGCCGGCCCTGGCTCGACCACCAGCTGGACACCTTCGCCGCCGCGGGACTGGGTCCGCCGCTGCTGGTCTGCGGCCACGCCGCGGCCGCGCTCCAGCACTGGCCGCGGGTGGCGCGCCGGGTGCTGCAGCCGCGCTGGGCGCAATCCGGTCCGGTCGCGAGCTTGCACGCGGCGCTCGCGCACGTCGCAGACGCCGAGTTGATCGTCGCCTATGGCGATTGCCTGTGGCATCCGCAGTGGCTGCGCTGGCTGCGCGCGGCGCGCGCACCGGTGGCGCTGACCGTCGATCGCGAGTGGGCGGACTTGTGGACGCTGCGCTTTCAGGATCCGCTGGCCGACGCCGAATCGCTGCGGATGGCGCCCGCGGCCGCCGCATGCCGGCATCGGCGCCTGCTCGCGATCGGCGCGCGCGCGGCCCGCATCGAGCAGATCGAGGCCCAGTTCATGGGCCTGCTGCGCTTCGATGCCGCCGGCTGCGCGCGCCTGCGCGCCTGGCTGGATGAGCTGCCGACGGCGCAGCGCGAGCGACTCGACATCACCGCGATGCTCGCGCGCTGGCTCGCCGAAGGCTGGCTGCTCGAAGCGATCGTCGGTGGCGGTGCCTGGCTGGAGCTCGACCACGCCAGCGACCTGGAACTCTACGAGCGCGCGTTGGCGCAGGGCTTCGGCCACGACTGGCGAGAGCCGCCGCGATGAGCCTGCTGCTGTGGATCACCGGCGCCGCCGGGGCGGGCAAGAGCACGCTCGCGCAGGCGCTGCTGCGCCGCTGGCCGCAGGCGCAGCCGCCGCTGTGGCTGGACGGCGACCGCTGGAGGGCCATCCTGGGGCCGCTCGGCGAGGGCTACACTCCTCCGGATCGACTCGCGATCGGCAGCGCGCTCGCGCGCCTCGCGCTGGAACTGGTCGCGCAAGGAAGGCCGGTGATGGTCTCGACGATCTCGCGCCACGCGCAGGTCGGCGAGTTGCTGGACGAACACCGCGGTGCCCAGTTGCGCGTGCGCCTGCGCGCACCGCTCGCCGAACTGCGGGCGCGCCGTCCGCAGATCGACGCCAGCGAACTGGCGGCGATGGACGCCGATCCGTGGCCCTTCCGCGTCGACTTGCAGCTCGCGCCCGCGGCGGTCGCCGACTGGGTGGAGCGCGTGCTCGCGCGCCTGGACGGCACCCTGTGAACGCCATCGCCATGGATCCCGGGACTGCCGCCGCCAGCCTGCGCTGGCGCTGCCAGACGCATCCGCAGATGCCTGGCGTTGGCGCCTACGATGTCGACATCGCTTCGGCCGAGCTGCCCTGCGGCGCGAGCTGGATCGGCAACGTGCTGCTCGAACTCGGCGTCGGCCTGTGGCATCCCTGGGGCGCGGATTCCGTGGGCGAATGGCGGCCACTCGGCGGCGATCGTTTCCGCTACGAGCGCGCCGACGAAGGCTGGACCCGGCTGTTGCCGGGACTGCGCCACGGTCGCGAATTCCGATTCCGCGCCGGTCCGGTGCCGCGCCTCGGCCACCACTGGCCGTGCCAGTACCCGCCGCTGCCGGTGCTGCTGGTGGTGCGCGACCCGCGCGATGCGCTGTACTCGGCCTGGCGCCGCGAACGCGCGCGCGGCGCGGTCGCTGGCGACTTCGCCCACTTCGTCGCCAGTCCCTTCCGCGACTGGCCACTGTCCTGGGCCGGCTGCTACACCCTGCACACCCGGGCCTGGCTGCAGCAGATCGCCACCCACGGCGGGCGCACGCTGCGCTTCGAGGACTTCAAGCAGGCGCCGCTGGCCGCGGCCGCGGAGGTCGCCGCGATGCTCGCGATCGACGTCGACGGCGTGCAGCTGCAGACCGCCGTCGCGGCGTCGACGCACACCCAGGTCCGCGCCGCCGAAGACCGCCTGCTCGCGCGTGGCGTCGCACCGGTCGCACTGCTGGCCGGCGGCCAGCGCGAGGAGTGGCGCGGCCACTTCGACGCCGCGATGCACGCCGCTCTCCCGAGCTGGCTGTGGGAAACCTTCGCGCCGCTCGGCTACGTCCCCGAGCACCCCGGCGCCGCCACCCCGCCGCCCGATCCCGCGCTGCCGGAAAGGCTGCTGCGCGCGCACGCCCCGACGTAGATCACCTTGCCCGCAGGGCTACGTGACAACCGTCGTCAAGTGACAAACCGTAGGTCACGTTGCCCGCAGGGCTACGTGACAACCCGCGACACGATCCCGCCGGGCCACATCACCACCAACCCCGACTGCGGCGACTACGCCCCCACACCCGCTCACACCCGGTACGCGATCGCCCGCAACACGTCCGCCGCCGCCTGCATCAGGCGCGGCAGCGGCCACGGCAAGGCCATCGCGCCGCGCGCCTGGGCATCGGCGCCATGCGCGACCTCGTCCGCCTGCATCCGTTCGAGCACCGCGCGCGTGCGCTCGTCGCCCTCCGGCAATCGCGTCAGGTGCTCGCCGAGATGGCTCTCGACCTGGCGTTCGGTCTCCACGACGAAGCCCAGGCTCAGGCGATCCCCGACCAGGCCCGCACCGGCGCCGATCGCGAACGCGCCCGCGTACCAGAAGGGATTCAGCAGGCTCGGCCGGCTGCCGAGTTCGTGCAGGCGCTGCTCGCACCACGCGAGGTGGTCGCCTTCCTCGCGCGCTGCCTGCATCAGGTGCCCGGCCACCGCCGGATCGCGCGCCACCGCGGCCTGGCCATAGTAGAGCGCCTGTGCGCAGACCTCGCCGGCGTGGTTGATGCGCATCAGGCCGGCGACGTGGCGACGCTCGTTCTCGTCGAGTTCGATGCGCGGGTGCGCCGCACCGGGGCTCGCGCGGTCGGGCGCTTCGGCCGGCGCCGCCACTGTGCGCAGCGCGCGGTCGGCCTCGGCCAGCAGGCGGTCGATCAGGGACGGTTCGCGCAGCGGACGGCTCATGCAGGCGGGCGGGGTAACAGGCGTTGCGCCAAGCATGCCACCGGGTGCGCGACCGTCAGATTGATCCCGCGCAGACGCAGGCGCTCGAACAGGTGCAGGCTGCAGCCGACGTTGGTGGTCGCCAGCGCGTCCAGGCGCGCGGCCACGATCGCGTCCACCAGGGTTGCCGCAAGCGCGTCGGCCTGCCGGGGGTGGGCGAACAGCTGCGGGCCGGCGGCGCCGCAGCAACCGTGGCCGGCGGTGATCGGCACGCATTCCACGCCGGGCAGCAGCGTCAGCAGCTCGCTCGCTGCGCCCGGATCGCGCAGGACGTTGCGGTGGGTGCAGGGGACGAACACCCCGATCCGGGCTTCGACCCTGCGCAGGCGCGTTCGCCAGGCCTCCTGGTGTGCGAGCAGCCATCGGCAGGCCTCGACCACGGCGACGCCCGACTCGCGCAGCGCGCCGATGCAGCCGCTGTCGAGCGCGACCACCAGGCGTGCGGCGCCGAGCGCGTTGCGATTGGCGCGCGCCCGGGAGCGTGCCGTGTCGATGTCGCCGAGGTGGCGCGCGAATGCACCGCAACAGCCCGCCGCCGCCGGTGCGAGCGGCAAGGCGCACACCGCGGCGATGGCGAGCAGCGCGCGCTGTGCATCGGCCTCGAAACTGCGCGCGACACAACCGGTGAAAAGCAGCGCAGCATCCGCCGTCGCTGGCGCCGCGAGCGGTGCCCGCGCGCGCAACAGCCAGCGCGTACGCCGTCCGAGCCGGTGCGTCCATTGCGGCAGCGCGCGCGCGATCGCGCCCAGCAAACCCAGCGCGTGTGCGGCGGCCATCGGATGACGAGTCGCGAGACCCGCCAGGCGAGCGCCGGTCGATACGCCGCTGGGCAAGGTCGCGGGCTCACCCGGCCCGGGCGTGGCAGCGGATTCGTCCCGCGAGCGTGCTGCCGAAACCAGGATCGCGCGCGCCCCCTCGATGATCTCGCCATAGCGCACCTGCGCCGGGCACGCCGCCTCGCAGGCACGGCATTGCAGACAGCTTTCCAGTGCCTCGCGCAAGGAAGCGTCCACCGTCGCGCCCGGCTGCAGCGACTTCGCCAGCGCGATGCGCCCGCGCGGCGAACGCGTTTCCAGCCCGCTCAGCTGGAAAGTCGGGCAATGCGGCAGGCACAGCCCGCACATCACGCACTCATCCGCACGCACCCGCAGCGTCGTCGCGATCACGTTCAGGTCGATGTCGGCATGCTCCACCATCGCGCGATTCTGTAGGAGCGCCGCCTGCGGTGCGACAGAATCCGACTGCCGCGAGCCGTCACCCGACTCCAGCCTGAACCTGTCGGTCCTCGCGCTCATCGCCGGGGACTTGCACGCTTTCAGGCCGCCATCTAAACTTGTCGGTCTTTGTAAGGCAAGGTCCAGGGAAGGTCTCCATGAAGACGGTGAGCGCCAAGCCGGAAACCGTGAAGCGTGATTGGTTTCTGGTGGATGCGTCGGGCAAGACGCTCGGCCGCCTGTGCACGGAACTCGCGCGTCGTCTGCGCGGCAAGCACAAGGCCATTTACACCCCGCACGTCGACACCGGCGACTATCTCGTCGTGATCAACGCCGAAAAGGTCGCGGTGACCGGCAACAAGTGGAACGACAAACTGTACCACCGGGTCACCGGCTACATCGGCAACATCAAGACCATCCCGCTGAAGAACATGCTGGCCAGTCACCCCGAGCGCGCGATCGAGATCGCCGTCAAGGGCATGTTGCCGAAGGGCCCGCTGGGCCGCGACATGTTCCGCAAGCTCAAGGTTTACAGCGGATCCGAGCATCCGCACGCGGCGCAGCAGCCCGCGGTTCTCGACATCTGATTCAAGGAAGCGTCATGGCGATCCCGCAGTACTACGGCACCGGCCGTCGCAAGTCCTCCGCTGCCCGCGTGTTCCTGCGCCCCGGCAAGGGCCAGATCACGGTCAACGACAAGACCCTCGACGCCTTCTTCGGCCGCGAGACCGCGCGCATGGTCGTGCGCCAGCCGCTCGAGCTGACCAAGATGAGCGAGCGCTTCGACGTACTGGTCACGGTCGAGGGTGGCGGCATGACCGGCCAGTCCGGCGCCATCCGCCTCGGCCTCTCGCGCGCCCTCGTCGAGTACGACGAGAACCTGAAGAGCGAGTTGCGCAAGGCCGGTTTCCTCACCCGCGACGCCCGCGAGGTCGAACGCAAGAAGGTCGGCCTGCACAAGGCCCGCCGCGCCACCCAGTACAGCAAGCGCTGATCGCTGCGACGATCCGTGTTGCAGAGAAATTGGGGGATCGTTCAACGGTAGGACAACGGACTCTGACTCCGTTTATCTAGGTTCGAATCCTAGTCCCCCAGCCAATCGCGGTTCCCGGTGGTTCCCACCGAAGCCCGAAAGACAACGAACCCCGCGTAACTGCGGGGTTTTTTGTGCCCGACGGCCATCAATGTCCATCGTGGATTGGGTACAGGGACTTGCTATGGCAACTTCATCTTTCCGATCCACGCCTGCGGCGCCCTCAGTTGCTCGGCGTTTGTCACTGGCCGGGTCAATCGAGCTCACTTCCGGGCAAAGCCCGCTGTCACCGTCCCAATGCCGGCCGGGTGCCGGATTGCGCAGCTTCACGGCCGTCAGCTTGTCGGATGCGGTACCCATGTCAGGTCCAAGGTTGCCCCCAATCTTGCCCCCGCCGGGCTCCGGATGCAATCGGACGAACCCGCACGCCCTGAAACGAAAAAACCGCGCCGGAGCGCGGTTTCTTCGACTTCTTCCGGACTGTGATGGATGCCGCCGGATGCTCAAATGGTGCCGAAGGTGGGACTCGAACCCACACGGTTTTCAGGCCGGCGGATTTTGAGTCCGCTGCGTCTACCGATTCCGCCACTTCGGCGTGGAGGGCGCCGAGCATAGCGCAGCATCGGGGCGTGTCGCGAACGCGCGACGACACGTGAGGCAGGTGTCGAGCTAACGCTGACGAACAAGCTGGTGCCGTATTCGAAGGCGATGCGATCGCCGATCCGGGTGGTCTGGTACATGCCTTCCAGCGCCAGCATGGTCGTGCACGCGGGCAAGCGTGGCGGGTGTCCGACTCCGTTCCATCCGTGGTTTGCTGCACCGCAGCATCCTGCTAGCATCCGCGCTCCTTTCCGTTCCGAGCGAGCGCGTCCGTGTCCGATCCCAAGGCAGCCTGGTTGCCCGACTGGCAATCGATGCAGAAGCAGTTCTTCTCCGCGTGGACCGACGCCGCGCGCGGCGGTGTCGCCCCGGCGATGCCGGTGCACGAAGGTTTCGACGTGTGGCTGAAGCTCTTCGGTGGCCGCGACACGGGCAACGACACCCTCGACCGCGTGATCGGCAGCGCCAGGCAGTTCACGGACTTCATGCAGGGCGTGATCGGCCAGCTTGCGACCACTCGTTCGGAGCTGAACTCGCCGGCGGCGTTGCGCGAGTCGCTGGAAAAGGCCTTCGGCGGCATGAACGCGCACAAGAATCCGGTCATCGACGCGCTGCGTACCGTCACCGGCGAGGGCGCCAAGGGCTTCGAGGACCTGTTCCGCGAGTTCATGAAGGTCGCCAAACCGCTCGAGGCGGATGCGCGCGGCCTGTTGAACCTGCCGGCCTTCGGCTACTCGCGCGAGTCGCAGGAGCGCCAGCAGGCGCTGGTGCAGGCGATGCTCGACTACCAGGAGCAGATGAACCGCTACAACGCGCAGATGTACCAGGCGAGCCGGTTGGGCCTCGACAAATTCGAGTCCAAGCTCGCCGAGCGCAGCGATCCGGGCCGCGAGATCACCAGCCTGCGCGGCCTCTACGACCTGTTCGTCGATGCCGCCGAGGAAGGCTATGCCGAAGTCGCGCTGGCGGACGAATTCCGCCAGGTCTACGGCGACCTCGTCAACGCACAGATGCGCGTGCGCCAACTGGTGCAAGGCGAAGTCGAGCGCGCCACCGGCGCCCTCGGCATGCCCGGCCGCACGGAACTCGACAGCGTGCTCAAGCGTGGCAACGAGATGCGCCGCCGCATCGCCGACCTGGAAGAGCGCCTGGCACGCCTGGAGGGCGCGAGCCTGGCCCCGCCGACCGCATCAGCCGCAGCCACGGAAAGTGCGCCCACGCCTGTCGTGGAGCGCGCGCCGGCCAAGCCGCGCGCCAGCAAGCCGGCCCCGGCCGCTGCCCCGAAATCCGCCAACCGTCGCCGCAGGAGCTGATGCCATGGGACCGCTGAAAATCGATCCGAAGTCGGCGCTCGACGAAATCGCTCGCTACAGCCAGAAGCTGACCGCCGGCGCCGAGGTGCTGCGCAAGCTCGATGACGTCGATTACGGCGCCACCGAGAAAGAAGCGGTGTATCGCGAGGACAAGCTCGTCGTCTACCACTTCAAGGGCGACCGCAAGCCCAGCAACAAGACGCCGATCCTGATCGTGTACGCGCTGGTCAACCGCCCGTACATGACCGACCTGCAGGCCGACCGCTCGCTGGTCAGGAACCTGTTGGCGCAGGGCGAGGACGTGTACCTGATCGACTGGGGGTACCCCGACGCCGCCGACCGTTTCCTGTCGCTGGACGATTACATCAACGGGTACATCCGGCGCAGCGTGGACGCGGTCGCGCGGCGTCACGGCCTCAAGGCGATCAACCTGCTCGGCGTCTGTCAGGGCGGCGCCTTCTCGCTGTGCTTCGCGTCCATCTACCCCGAGAGGGTCAAGAACCTGATCACGATGGTCACGCCGGTGGATTTTCATACCCGCGACAACATGCTCTCGCACTGGACCCGGGGCATGGACATCGATCTGTTCGTCGATACCCTCGGCAATGTGCCGGGCGATCTGATGAATTGGTGCTACCTGACGCTGAAGCCTTTACGGCTGAATCACCAGAAGTACGTGGGTCTGGTCGACATCCTCGACGACAAGGCCGAACTCGAGAACTTCCTGCGCATGGAGAAGTGGATCTTCGACTCGCCGAATCAGGCGGGCCAGGCCTTCCGCGAGTTCATCCGCGACTTCTACCAGGGCAACAAGCTGATGCAGGGCGGCCTCACGATCGGCGACAAGCCGGTCGACCTGAAGCAGATCACGATGCCGGTGCTGAACATCTACGCCGAGCAGGACCACCTGGTGCCGCCGAGCGCATCGATCCCGCTGAAGGACAAGGTCGGGACCAAGGACTACACCGTGCTCGCCTTCAAGGGCGGCCACATCGGCATCTACGTCTCCGGCCGCGCCCAACGCGAAGTGGCGCCGACCATCCATAGCTGGCTGTCCAGGCGCGGCTGACGTCGGGCGCGGGACTGTGCCGTCCCGCGCGACTTTGCGCATTCACCCCGTGGCCGTCGCGTCTCGCGGTTGTGGAGAGGGTCTTGCGCTGGAATGGTGATCAGATCCGCCGCGCGCAGAAGTGGCGCGAACCAGGGCCCGCAGTTCCTTCCAGAGGCCGCTTGCACCGGCCTCACAGGGTCACATAGCGACTCCAGAACTCGCACTGGTTGCGGCGGTAGTCGTCCATCGGCACCACGCCGGCGCCGTTGAATTCGATCGAGCGGCGGGTCTCGCGGCGGTAGCGCGGCCAGGTGATGAAATCGCTGCTGCCGGGCAGTTCGATGCCGCTGGCGAAGTCCACCCAGGTGCGCTGCATGCGCTCGGACAGCGCCTGTTCGGACCATTCGGCACCGCCGCGCGGGCCGAACAGCAGCGCGATGTCGAGGCCATGGAAGGTCTCCAGCGCGGACAAGCCCGGCTGCGGCAGAATCTCGGTCAGCACGTAGTGATAGGTCGGATGGCCGCGGTCGGCGTGGTCGGCGGCGGCGCGGCGCGCAGCGCAGACGAACAGCAGGTCGTCGAGCAGGTCCTGGTAGGCGCGTTGCGGGCTCGGGTAGGCGCTCGCCGGGTATTGCTGCAGCACTGCCTCGGCGATCGCCGGGAAGCGCGCGCGGATGGCAGCTTCGTAGCCGGGCACGGTGCCCGGCAGCGTGATCGCAGGGACCAGCGTGGTGGTCTCGTCGTCGTTGACGCCGATGATCAGCGGCACCGCCGCCGCGTTGCCGTTGGCGAGCGAGCGCCCCGGCGATTCGGCCAGCACATGGCCATCAACCACCAACCCGAAGCTCTCGCCGTCGCTGAAGCCGGCGGGGTCGACCACCGGCGGCACCGCGGCCATCAGTTGCGCCGGGGTCAGTGCCCGCAGGCAGGCGCGGCGGTCCGCCGCGTTCGCGCAGCCGGCGGCGCTGGTCACGCGATCGCCCTGCTGCAGCCCGGTGGCGAGGGTGGGCGCACTCCACAGGCAATTGCCGCTCTGCACGATGGCGCGATGGAAGAGTCCGCGCGCGGACGGCGCACTCATCAGCGCGCAGGCGCTGACGCCGCCCGCGGACTCGCCGAAAATGGTCACGCGCGCGGGGTCACCGCCGAAACTGGTGATGTTGCGTTGCACCCACTGCAGCGCGGCGACCTGGTCCTGCAGGCCGTAGTTGCCGGTCTGCGGATGATCGACGGCCTCGCCGACGAAATCGCGCTGGGCGAGGAAGCCGAGCAGGCCGAGCCGGTAGTTGATCGACACGAACACGATGCCGCGCTGGGCGTAGTAGTTGCCGTCGTAGAGCAAACCGTCGTTGTCGCGCTGCACGCTCGAACCATTGGTGAGTCCGCCGCCGTGGATCCACACCATCACCGGATGTGGTCCAGGCGTGGACGGCCGCCACACGTTGAGTTGCAGGCAGTCTTCGGACTGCGCCTCCTCGCCGGGATCGGGCTGCGGGCATTCGACACCCGGGAGGTGAGCGCTGGCGAGGTGGCTGCGCAGCACGGCCGGCTGCGGCGCACGCCAGCGCAAGTCGCCGAGCGGCGGCTGCGCGTAGGGGATGTTCATGTAGCGCTCGACGCCGGTGCTGGCGACCACCGCGCCGGCCACCGGACCCTGCGCGGTAGCCGCGGCGCCGGGCACGCGCAGGGGATTCGACAACATCGCCAGTGGCGCCGACTTGACGAAGGGCAACTCGCCTTCGAAGGCCAGGCTGAGCTCGATGTGGTTGCGGTCGCGGTCGGCCTGCGCCAACGGCTCGCTCAGGGTCGACGTGGCAGTGCCGATGGGGATCGTCAGCGGTGGCGACAGCGAACAGTCGGTGCATTCCACGTAGGGCGTGTAAAAGGTTTGCGACTGCGTCAGTGCGTCCCCCGGTGTCACCGAGAAGGCCCAGCGCGGACGCCCGGCGCGGTCGTGAAAGTAGACGATGCGGAACGTCTGGGTGCCGCCGTCGGATCCGCTGTAGGCATGCGTCATCAGGCCCCAGCCGGGATCGGCCGGGTCGTACCAGGCACCGGACAACAGCGCCATCGGCGGCCGCAGGGTCGGCAGCAGGGGTTCCACGCACCAGGTGGCAGGTCGTTCGTCGAGCACGAAGTCCATGCGCAGCAAGGTGCGGGCCCCGGGGCGAGCGATGCCGTCTGGGCAGGCGGACACCGGGGTCAGGCTGATCGACCCGACTTCGGTGCCGGAGACCTGACCAGCGACGTCGCGCGTGAAACGCGACAGCGCACTGACCGGCGCATCCGTGTCCTGGGTCTGGATCCACAGCCATTCGACCGCGTTGCGCGCATCGTAGGTGTAGAAAGTGCCGAACAGCACCGAACCCTGGCGATGCAGGTCCAGGCCATGGCCGTCGCGGGTGCGGTCGTACCACAGGCCGGATTCGACGGCGGCGCCGGCCGACAGCGAGGCGCCGAGCAGCGCGACGAACAACGGGAAACGGGGCATGCGGGCCTCGCGGCGACTTCGTGACCGGGCAATGATGCACGAGGCGGGCAACGCGGGCAGGGGCGACCGGTTGACGCACGCGTCGCGGACGGTTTGCGCAAGACTCTGCCACCATGAGGCAACTCATGGGAGCGCGTCGGGCTATCCTTGCGTCCCCGACCGGAGCCACTTCGCGGCCCCGCGCCTTCTCCTTCGCCGGACACCCATGAGCACGATTACCCACGTCCACGCCCGCGAGATCCTCGACTCGCGCGGGAATCCCACGCTCGAAGCCGAGATCCTGCTGGCCAGCGGCCATCGCGGCCGCGCGGCGGTGCCGAGCGGCGCCTCCACCGGCTCGCGCGAGGCGATCGAGCTGCGCGACGGCGACCGCACGCGCTACCTCGGCAAGGGCGTGCGCAAGGCGGTGGCCAACGTCAACGGCCCGATCGCGCAGGCGCTCGCCGGTTTCGATGCGGCCGACCAGGCCGGGCTGGACGCGAAGCTGGTGGAGCTTGACGGCAGCGAAAACAAGGGTCGGCTCGGCGCCAATGCGCTGCTCGGAGTGTCGCTGGCGAACGCGCATGCGCACGCGGCGAGCCGCGGCCTCGGCTTGTGGCAGGCCCTGGCGGGTGAACGCGAGCCGCTGCTGCCGGTGCCGATGATGAACATCATCAATGGCGGCGCGCACGCCGACAACAACGTCGACATGCAGGAGTTCATGGTACTGCCGGTGGGCGTGGGCAGCTTTTCCGAGGCGCTGCGCGCCGGCACCGAGATCTTCCACGCACTGAAGGGCGTGTTGCGCGGACGCGGACTTGCGACGGCGGTCGGCGACGAGGGCGGCTTTGCGCCCGACCTGCGCTCCAACGAGGAAGCCATCGAGGTGATCCTCGAAGCGGTCGGCAAAGCCGGCTACCGCGCCGGAGAGGACGTGCTGCTCGGACTCGACGTGGCTTCCAGCGAATTCCACAAGGATGGCCGCTACCATCTCGCGTCGGAGAACCGCTGGCTCGGCAGCGAGCAGTTCGTCGATTACCTGGATGCCTGGGTGCGCCAGTACCCGATCATCACCATCGAAGACGGTATGGCCGAGGACGACTGGGCCGGTTGGAAGCTGCTGACCGAACGCATCGGCGGTCGCTGCCAACTGGTCGGCGACGACTTGTACGTGACCAATACGCGAATCTTCCAGCAGGGCATCGACCAGGGGATCGCCAACGCGATCCTGATCAAGCTGAACCAGATCGGCACGCTCAGCGAGACCCTCGCGGCGATCGAACTCGCCGACCGTGCCGGCTATGCGGCGATCGTGTCGCATCGCTCGGGCGAGACCGAGGACACCACCATCGCCGATCTCGCGGTCGCCACCACGGCCACCCAGATCAAGACCGGCTCGCTGTGCCGCACCGATCGCGTCGCCAAGTACAACCAGTTGCTGCGCATCGAAGAAGCGCTCGGCGCACGCGCGCGTTACGCCGGTCGCGGCGCCTTCCATTTCGCGCGTTGAGAAGCGCATTGCGGCCATGCGCTGGCTCCTGCTCCTGCTCTTGCTGCTGTTGGTCGCGTTGCAATACCAGTTGTGGTTCCGTTCCGGCATGGACGATGTCTGGGAACTGGAGAAGGCATTGGATGTGCAGCGTGCGGAAAACGCGCGTCTGCGCGAGCGCAACGAGGCGCTCGCGGCCGAAGTGGAAGACCTCAAGAGCGGGCGCGACGCGATCGAGGAGCGTGCGCGCTCGGAACTGGGCATGCTCAAGGAAGGCGAACGGCTGATCCAGATCGCCGAGCCCGGTCGCGCCGCAGCCGCGGCGGCGGCGCGCGATGTCGAGCCGGTGGAATGACCTGGGTGGTGGTGCCCGCAGCCGGCAGTGGCCGCCGTTTCGGGCGCGCGCTGCCCAAGCAGTACGCCATCATCGACGGTCGGCCGCTGCTGTGGTGGACGCTCGCCCGCCTGGCCGCGGTGCCGCCGGTTACCGGACTGCTGGTGGTGCTGGCCCCCGGCGATCCCCGCTGGCCGGGCTGGGCCGGGTTCGCCGGCAAGCCGGTGCTGACGGCGCCTGGCGGATCCGAACGTGCCGACTCGGTGCTGGCCGGCTTGCGTGCCCTGCCAAAGGCGGTCGCTGATACCGACCTCGTGCTCGTGCACGACGCGGCCCGACCCTGCGTGCGCGGTGAAGACATCGTCCGGCTGCTCGCCGAATGCGGCACCTGCGGGGGCTTGCTCGCAACGCCGGTACGCGACACCCTGAAGCGTGCCGTCGACGGCGTGGTCGCCGACACCGTCGACCGCCGCGACCTGTGGCGCGCGCTGACCCCGCAGTGCTTTCGCCGGGGCGAATTGATCGCGGCACTGGAAGCCGCGCGTGCCGCCGGGCGCAACCCGACCGACGAAGCCCAGGCGATCGAATGGTCCGGCGGCCGCCCACGACTGGTCGAGGGCGCCGAGGACAACCTCAAGGTCACCACCGAGCGCGATCTCGCGCTCGCGGCGTGGATACTGAAGGGCTAGGAAAAAGGAAGAAGGAAAAAGGAAAATGGAAGAGCGGGGTGGGCGCGCTGTGGCGGCGGTGAGGGCATCCCTCGGTTGAGGATTGCGCGGAGGCGGAACGATCGTGTGGGCGGTCGCGACGCACGCGTCGCTACTGCGGGAGCCCCACGACCCGCCCGCGGCAGCGACTTTCCTTTTTCCTTTTTCCTTTTTCCCTTCCCCACTTTTCCCGCTCCCGACATGCCCCCCCATCCCCGCATCGGTATCGGCTACGACGTCCACGCCTTCGGACCCGGCGATCACCTGATGCTCGGCGGCGTGCGCATCGCGCACACGCGCGGCCTGCTGGCGCATTCGGATGGCGACGTCGCCCTGCACGCGCTCTGCGATGCGCTGCTCGGGGCGCTGGCGCTGGGCGATATCGGCAAGCACTTCCCGCCGTCGGATGAGCGCTGGCGCGGGGCGGACAGTCGTGCGCTGCTGCGCCACTGCCGCGCGCTGGTCGGCGAACGTGGCTACGTGATCGGCAACTGCGATCTGGTGGTGGTCTGCGAACGTCCGCGACTGGCGCCGCATGTGCCGCCGATGCGTGAGCGCATCGCCGCCGACCTCGCCTGCGTGATCGACGCGGTCAGCGTCAAGGCGACCACCAGCGAGACGCTCGGATTCACCGGTCGCGAAGAGGGCATCGCCGCACAGGCGGCGGTGCTGCTGGTGCCGGCGTGACGCTCGCCTACGCGCACGGTGGGCCGCCGTTGCGTGGTCTGCTGAAGACGGCGCCGGAAGACTTCATCGTCGAGGAAACGCTCGGTTTCCAGGCCGACGGGCAGGGCGAGCACGACCTCGTGCGCATCGAGAAGCGCGGCGCCAATACCGAGTGGGTGGCGCGCGGGCTGGCACGCTTCGCCAAGGTGCCGCAGGTGGCGGTGGGCTTCGCCGGCCTCAAGGATCGCCACGCGGTCGCACGCCAGCATTTCACCGTGCAGTTGCCGGGACGCAGTGTCGACTGGTCGCTGCTCGATTTGCCCGGGGTGCGTGTGCTCGACGTCGCGCGTCACTCGCGCAAGCTCAAGCGCGGCGCACTGGTCGGCAATGGCTTCGAGCTGACTCTGCGCGCCATCGAGGGCGATCCCGCGCGTGCCGAAGTCGTGTTTGCGACGCTGCGGGCCCACGGCGCGCCGAACTACTTCGGCATCCAGCGCTTCGGCCACGCGGACGGCAATCTCGCGTTGGCGCGGCGGTTGTTCGCCGGCGAGCCGCTCGGCCGCAGCGACCGCGCCTTCGCGCTGTCGGCAGCGCGCAGCGCGATCTTCAATGCGGTGCTCGACCGCCGCGTGCGCGAGGGCAACTGGAACCGGGTGATCGCCGGCGATCTGTGCAACCTTGCCGGCAGGCGCGCCTGGTTCGGGCCGGTGGTTCCAGACGAGACCCTGGCGCGACGCTGTGCCGAGGGCGACATCCATCCGACCGGCCCGCTGTGGGGCGCGCCGGCGCCGCCGTGCGCGGACGATTGCCTGGCGCTGGAGCAGGCATGCGCGGCCGAATTTGCCGACCTGGTTGCTGGTCTGGGGTTCGTGGGCATGGAACCGGAACGGCGCGCCCTGCGCATGATCCCGGAGTCGCTGAGCTGGGAGTGGCTGGGGGGAGAAGAGATCGCGGGCAGGGCCCGCTCCCACGGGATCCCGGAAGCAAATGCGGGAGTGGACCCCGCCCGCGATCCTGAACCTGCGGTTCTGCGCCTGCGCTTCATCTTGCCGCCCGGTGCCTACGCCACCAGCCTGATCCGCGAATTCATCGAGGTGGGGCTCGAGTTGCCCACTGGCGTCGACGCCCCCGCCTGAGCGAGTATCCGCCGCTCCGAAACCACTTCGGCAGCCGCCATGTTTTCGCTGCAGACCATCTTCGGCAAGGGTGATCGTTTCTTCGCCTTGCTGCGGGACAGCGCCGCCGCGGCGCTGGACGCCACCCGCGCGCTGCTGGCGCTGGTCGAGCGCAAGTCCAATCAACCCTCCCTGGAAGAGTTCCGGCTGGCGCGCGAGCGCGAGCGCAAGGTTGCCGACGCGATCCGCGCTGAGCTCGTGCAGACCTTCGTGACCGTGCTCGAGCGCGAGGACATCGAAACCCTCGGCAATGCGTTGTATCGCATTCCCAAGACCGTCGAGAAGTTCGCCGAGCGCTATGCGCTGGCCGGCGAACGCATCCACGGCGTGGACTTTGCGCCGCGCGCGCGGATGCTCGTCGACGCCGCCGAAGTGGTCGTGAAGATGGTCGCCGAACTCAAGGCGATGAAACTCGAACCGATGAAGGCATTGTCCGACCGCTTGCGTGCGATCGAGGTGGAGGCCGACCGACTGATGCTGGAGCTGTACCGCGAGCTCTACGCCGGCAAGTACGACCCGATCCAGACCTTCATGGTGCACGACTTCTACGAGATCCTCGAGAAGGCGATCGACCGCTGCCGCGAGGCCGGCGTGGTCGCCTACCAGATCGTCCTCAAGAACAGTTGAGGCCGTCGTGGAGCTGAC
Source organism: Lysobacterales bacterium (assembly GCA_019187485.1). Classification (GTDB taxonomy): domain Bacteria; phylum Pseudomonadota; class Gammaproteobacteria; order Xanthomonadales; family SZUA-5; genus JADKFD01. The sequence goes on from JABAQR010000018.1 coordinate 15,988, forward strand.
GCTGCTGCTGTTGCTGATCGTGGTCGCGCTGACCTTCGAGTTCATCAACGGTTTCCACGACACCGCCAACTCGATCGCCACGGTGGTCGCGACCAAGGTGCTGACGCCCGGCCAGGCGGTGGCGCTGGCGGCGAGCATGAACCTGATCGGGGCGCTCGCCGGCGAGGCCGTCGCCAAGACCATCTCCGGTGGCCTGATCGACTCCAGCGTGGTCACGGTCACCTCCGGCGTGCTGCTGTGCGCCTTGCTCGCGGCGATCATCTGGAACCTCATCACCTGGTGGTGGGGCTTGCCCTCCAGTTCCAGTCACGCGCTGATCGGCGGCCTCGTCGGCGCCGCGCTGGCGGCCGCAGCCGGCGATACCGACGCCCTGGTGTGGGCCCAGAAAGCCGAGCCCTGGTACAAGGGTGGCGGCCTGTTCTACAAGGTCGTGGTGCCGATGGTGTCCTCGCCGGTCGCGGGTTTCCTGCTCGGCGTGCTGATCATGGGGCTGCTGTTCGCGCTGATCGCGGGGTTGGCGCGCTCCGGCGGCCTGCTTGCGCGGATCGCGCGGCCGCGTTGGGTGAATGCCTTCTTCGGCAAGGCGCAACTGGCGTCGGCGGCTTACATGGGCTTCGCGCATGGCCTCAACGACGCGCAGAAGACCATGGGCATCATCGCGCTGGCGCTGATCGGGGCCGAGGCCACGGGCACTCTGCGGGAACTGCCCTCGCTGCTCGGCTTCCTGCATCCGGACCGCGATCAGCAGGGCATCGAGACCTGGATCAAGATCACCTGCGCGCTGGTGATGGCGGCCGGTACCGCCGCCGGCGGCTGGCGCATCATCAAGACCCTCGGTCACAAGATGGTCAAGCTGCACCCGATCCACGGCTTCGCCGCCGAGACCGCGAGCGCGACCATCCTGTCGACCGCGGCCACCCTCGGCATGCCGGTCTCGACCACCCACAGCATCTCGACCGCGATCATGGGCGTCGGCTTCGCCAAGCGCGCCAACGCGCTGCGCTGGACCGTGGTCGAACGCATCCTGTGGGCCTGGGTGTTCACCATCCCGGTGACCGCGGTGATCGCCTACGCGCTGGTGTGGCTGACCCGTTGAGAGACGCGCGCGAGCAGCGGTTAGCATCGCCGCACCCGTCCGCCGCGCCATGAGCCGATGCCGCGCAAACCCGCTGCCAGTCCCAAGCCGCGTCGCCGCTGGCGGCGCTGGCTGGCGTGGCTGCTGCTGACGCCGCTGCTGCTCAGCATCCTGCTGGTACTGCTGCTGCGCTTCCTTGCGCCACCGATCAGCGGGGTGATGGCCGAACGTATCATCGAAGCACGGCGCGCCGGCGACGAGGGCTTCCGGATCGCCCGCCGCTGGTGCCCGCTGGAGGAATTCGGGCCCTACCTGCCGCTTGCGGTGATCGCCTCCGAGGACCAGCGCTTCCTCGACCACATGGGCTTCGACACGGTCGAGATCGGCAAGGCGCTCGACGCAGCCGAGGGCGGTGGGCGCCTGCGCGGCGCCAGCACCATCAGCCAGCAGGTGGCCAAGAACCTGTTCCTGTGGAGCGGCCGCAGTTGGCTGCGTAAGGGTCTGGAAGTGTGGTTCACCGGTCTGATGGAACTCTCGTGGCCGAAGCGGCGTCTGCTGGAGACCTATCTCAATATCGCCGAGACCGGTGATGGGATCTTCGGTTTCTGCGCCGCCTGCGAGATCCGCTTCGGCAAACCCTGCAACGCGCTCGCGCCCTACCAGCTCGCGCTCATGGTGGCGACCCTGCCGGATCCGCGCCGGCGCCGTGCCGATCACCCGACGCCCTACCTGCACCAGCGCGCGAGCTGGATCGTGCGCCAGATGCAGCAGCTCGGCGGGCCGGCACTGCTGCAGCGCCTGGAGGAATGAGGCGCGCAAGCCGGTGTTGTGGGGGCGTGCGTTGTGGGTGCGGGTCTTGTGGGAGATCCACGCGCACCGCTTCGGTGCGCTACGTCGAGCAACAAACTGCATCGCGATGATCGACAGGAGCTTCTTGTCCGCAAAGGACCCAAACTGCTGTCCGAAAACCAGCGAGTCATCGGGTGTTTGGAGAGGGTGGGTTGATCCGACCGGAGCGCCCGGCAGTCGCCGGATGAACCGGCTGCTGCGGGTGCGCGCATGAGCGCGCGGCCGCGGCTGTTGCACCTGGTGTCCGCGCGCGGCGGCGGGATGTGCCGTTTCGCGCGCGACCTGCTGGCGCCCGGGGACGCCATGTTGCACGCCGGCGAGGAGCTGTGGGTGCTGGAGACCCGCGACGGCGACGCTGCGCCGCGCTTCCGCGCCTATCGGGTGCCGGCGGACAGCGCCGCCGACTGGCTCGACGACCTGCTCGCGGCGCACGCGCTGGATGCGCTGCACGCGCACTTCCTTGCGGCGCCGACGCTGCCGCTGCTGGAATCCTGGAGTGAGCGTGGTCGAACGTGGCTGGCGAGCCTGCACGACGTCGGCTTCCTGCGCGCGGATGCCTTCGCCGCGACTGCTGCCCTGCCAGTCGCCGACGCTGCCTGGGTGGCGCGCTGGCGCGCGGTGCTGCAGCGCGCGGCGGTGCTGACCGCGCCCTCGGCCTTTCTCGCGCAGGAGTTCGCGCATGCCTGTCCCGGTCTGGGCGCGCGGATCGTCGCGCCGGGCATACAGCTTCCCGAAGCTCCGCCTGCCCGCGCGCCGGGCTCGTTGCGCTCGGTCGCCGTGGTCGGCGCGCTTGGTGGACACAAGGGCAAGCAACGCCTGTTGAGCTGGCTCGCGCATGCGGACGCCACGCGCTGGCGCTGGACCCTGGTCGGCTACACCGAGGACCAGTTGCAGCCGGGCTGGATCGCCGATGGCCGCATGCAGGTCCATGGCCCCTTCGAGGCCGCCGACACCGTGCGCTGGCTAGGCCATTACGCGGTCGACCTGGTGCTGTTCCCGAACTTGCTCGCGGAGAGTTTCAGCTACGCGCTCTCGGACGTCTGGGCGGCCGGTGTGCCGGTGCTGGTACCGGACTGCGGCGCCCTCGCCGAGCGCGTGCGCAAGCATGGCGGCGGCGGGTTGCTGGTCGATCCCGACGATCCTGCCGCGCTGATCGCGCAACTGGATGCGCTCGCAGACGGCGGCCAACTGGCTGCCTGGCGCGCGCAGATCGAGTGCGGGTGGGCACACATGGTGCCGACCATTGCAGGGATGAGGAAGCAGATGGACGAGGTCCTTGAGCGACTGCCCCGGGTACGCGCGGACGTCGATGCCGACGCGGCCCGGGAGCGCCTGCAGGCCTGGCTTGCGAGCCAGTTGGACGAGGTCGTGTTCCGCCACGAGAACATCCGTCTCGCGCGCGATTACGCGCAGGTGCGTGCGTGGGCGGACAAGCTGGAGGCGGATGTCGATCGCCAGGCGCGGGATCTGATCGAGCATTCACGGTTGCGCACGGAACTGGAGCTGCGGCTGGGCGAGCGCGACGAGGCGATCGCCGGCCTGCGCGCGCGCAATGCACGGGTCGAGGCCGACGCCGCTGCGCTGCTGGCGCGCAATGCGCAGGTGGAGGCAGACGCCGCCAGGCTCGCACTTGCCGCCCGCGAGTCGCGGGTCGCGCAGGCTGCGCAGGCGCAGCAGCTCGCGGAACTATCCGCGCGCGCCACCGATCTGAGCACGCGCCTGGTCGCAGAGCAGCAACGCGGTTGCGGGCTCTCCCGGCGCTGCACCGACCTGACCGGAGAGCTCTCCGCAATGCACCAACGCATGAATGCATTGGAAGAGGAACTGCGCCCGCTGCGGACCAAGGGCGCGCGCTACGACCGCGTGCTGTCGTGGCTGCCGGCACCGCTGCTGGCCTGCGCGCGCGGCTGGTTGCAGATGCGTCGGCTGCGGGTGGCGCGATGAGCGCGATCCGCGCGATCGATGTGCAGGTGGTGGTCTGGCACAGCGACGAGTCGCAGTTGCGGCGCCTGTTCACGAGCCTGGCCGAGCAATCCGGCGAAGCCGTGCTGCACGTCGCGGTGGCCGACAACAGCGTCGATGCCGCATACGCCGAGCACCTGCAGTTGCTGCTGGAACCCTGGCGCGAGGCCTTCGCCTCGCTGCGCATCGAGATCCAGTCCCGCAACCTCGGCTTCGGGTGTGCCCACAACGCGCTCGCGCAAGGTGCGCGTACGCCGTGGATCCTGCTGCTGAACCCGGACGCGGCGCTGCTGCCGGGCGCCTTGCGCGCACTGCTCGACGACGCCGCGGCGCAGCCGCGCAGTGCCGCCTTCGAATGCCGCCAGCGCCCTTTCGAGCATCCCAAGGACTACCATCCGTTGACGCTGGAGACCGAGTGGGTGAGCGGTGCCGCGGTGTTGCTGCGGCGCCAGGCCTTCGAGGCCGTCGGCGGCTTCGACGAGCGCCTGTTCCTGTACGGCGAGGACGTGGACCTGAGCTGGCGATTGCGCGCGGCCGGCTGGATCCTGCGCTACCTGCCGCAGGCGCAGGTGGTGCACGACAGTTACCGCCACGCCGGCGAGGTCAAGCCGCGCCAGGTCGCCGGCAGCACGCTCGCCAACCTGCTGCTGCGGATGCGTTACGGTGGCTGGCGAGAGGTGCGCGCCGGATACGCGCAACTGCTGCGCGAGATCCGCGTCGGCAACAGCTTTCCGGGCCGCCGCCGCGCGCTGCTGGGCAACTTCTGGAAGAGCCTGCGGCTGGCACCACATTTCCTGCGCACGCGCATCGCCGCCAGCGAGCATTTCGCGCCGCGCTTCGCCGGCTGGGATTTCGAGCGCCGCCGCAAGGGTGCCTTTTTCAGCGTGCCGCCGGTGGCGGAGCAGCCATTGGTTTCGATTCTGATCCGCACCCACCGCCGTCCACAGTGGCTGCGCGAGGCGCTGCGCTCGGCCGAGCGCCAGACCTGGCCGTACGTCGAGATCGTCGTCGTCGAGGATGGTCCGGACCTGAGCCGGCGCATGCTCGAGATCGAGTTCGCGCACCTGAAGCCGCGCCTGCGTTACCACGCGACCGGCAGCCCGGTCGGGCGCGCGCGCGCCGGGAACCTGGCACTGGCGATGGCACGCGGGCAGTGGCTGAACTTCCTCGACGACGACGATCTGTTGTACCCGGACCATGTCGAGAACCTGCTCGCGGTGGCGCAGCAGGAAGGCGTTCCGGGCGTCTACGGCATTGGTTGGGAAGTGCCGACGCAGGTCGAGAACGAGCATCCCTTGCGCTATCGCGAGACCGACTGGCTGCTGCGCTTCCAGATGCCGTTCAACCACGCGACGCTGTGGGTCGAGAACTTCATGCCGATCCAGTGTGTGCTGTTCCATCGCCGGCTGTACGAGCAGCACGGCGGCTTTGCCGAGGACATGGACCAGCTCGAGGACTGGAACCTGTGGACCCGCTACACGCTGCAGGATCGCTTCGTGCTGGTCGACAAGACCACCAGCCTGTACCGCGTGCCGGCGCGGCCGGAGGTGGCGGCGCGGCGTCAGGAGGCACTCGACCAGGCCTACCGCGACGCCCGCGAACGCCAGTCGGCCATGCGCGCGGCGCTGTCGCCGACGGCGATCATCAAAGAGGTCCAGACCTCGCACACGCTGAACGCGCCACCGACCACCCTGCACCTGGCGCGGCGGCTGGCCGAGCGTTTCCTCGCCGGGCGCTGGCTGGTCGGCTGGATGCTGCGGCGGCGCCAGCGGACCGCGTAGGATCGTCCATCCAGCCCTGCAAGATCGGCCCATGCGCGTCCCGCGCGGCTATCACGATGGCGAACTCGCGGTCGGCACCGAGGTGGTGCTCGGCGAGGCGCTCGCCAGCCACCTGACGCGCGTGCTGCGGTTGCGCAGCGGCGATGGCGTGCGCCTGTTCGACGGGCGTGGCCTGGAAGTGCGCGCAGTGCTCGCGGCGCCCGAGAAGCGGCGCATGAGCGCGTGCATCGAGGCGGTCATCGAAGCCCTTCCCGAGTCGCCCCTGCGACTGACCCTGGCGCAGGGCATCTGCCGCGGCGAGAAGATGGATCTGGTGTTGCAGAAGGCTACCGAGCTCGGGGTGCAGGCGATCCAGCCACTGCTGACGTTGCGCACCGAGGTTCGTCTGGACGCCGAACGCGCTTCGCGGCGGATGGCGCACTGGCGCGAGGTGGTGGTGGCCGCCTGCGCACAATGCGGGCGCGCGACACTGCCGCAACTGCATGCGCCGATGGCCTTGCCGCACTGGCTGGCCACTCTGGAGGGTGATCGCAGTCCGCGCCTGCTGCTCGACCCGCAAGGCACCATGCGCCTGAGCGATCTGGCTGCGGCGAGCGCGATGCTGCTGGCGGTGGGGCCCGAGGGCGGATTCGATGAAGATGAGGCCATGCGGATGCAAGGCTGTGGCTTCGCCGGACTGCGGCTGGGTCCGCGCGTACTGCGCACCGAGACCGCGGGCCTGGCGGCGATCGCCGCATTGCAGGCGCGCTGCGGAGATTTGTAAGCCGAGCGGGGCATCGAGCACGCCGGATTCCGGGCTGGCCCGGATCACCGTCAATGGAATCGCGGTGCATTGCCGATCCGGGCGTCGGCCAACCCGTGGCGGGTGACGCGGCATCCATCCGGACCGGTAGCCAAGCACATCGACCTGAAACAGGCCATCAACGCCGGGCTCAGGTGGCGCTCGTGCGTTTGGGCGAGCTGCGCGGGGCGGGGCCGGAAGGCGGCACCGGCGACTTTTCGTGCCGCTTCGCGGCTACGGCTGTGGATTCCAGCAGCGCCAGTTCGGCCGCACCGAGCTCGCGCACCACCCCTTTTGCCAGCGCGTCGAGTTCCAGCCCGCCGATCGCCACCCGCAGCAGCCGCAGCGTGCGCAAACCATGCGCTGCGAGCAGCCGGCGGATGTGGCGGTTGCGGCCCTCGTCGAGGGTGATCGCCAGCCAGGCGTTGCGCTGGCCATGGCGCAGCAGTTGCACGTCGACCGCCGCCAAGTGCTCGCCGCGGTCCAAGGCACCGGCACGCAACGCGGCGAGCAGGGTCTCGTCGGGCACGCGGTCGACCTGCGCGTGGTAGGTCTTGAGGATGGCGTGCGCGGGATCGGTGATGCGCGCGGCCCATTCGGGGTCGTTGCTCAGCAGCAGCAGGCCTTCGCTCGCGGCATCCAGCCGGCCGACCGGCGCCAACCATGGCAGGTCGAGTCCGTCCAGGCAGCGGTAGACCGTGTCGCGGCCGCGCTCGTCGCTGGCGCTGGTGACGAGGCCACGCGGCTTGTTCAGCATCAGGTAGACGCGCCGCGGGGCGGCCAGCGGCGAGCCGTCGATCTCGATGCGCGCGGTCGCCGGGATGGGACGGTCCGGATCGAGGACCACACGGCCGTCCACTCGCACTCGACCAGCGCGGATGCGGCGCTCGGCCTCGCTGCGCGAGCAGACCCCGAGCTTGGACAGCGTGCGCGCGAGTCCGGCCATGGACTCAGAAGGGCCAGATGCGCGGGATCAGCAGCACCGAGACGATGAAGAACAGCAAGTTCAACGGGATACCGACCCGCAGGAAGTCGCTGAAGCGGTAGCCGCCGGCGTTGTAGACCATCAGGTTGGTCTGGTAGCCGACCGGCGTCGAAAAACTGGTTGAGGCGGCGAACATCACCGCCATCAGGAAGGGCATCGGGTCGACCTCCATCGCGCGCGCCAGCGAGATCGCGATCGGCGCCAGCAGCACCGCGGTGCCGTTGTTGGACATGAACTCGGTCAGCAGCGCGGTGGCGAGGTAGACCAGCGCGAGCGCCATCCACGGCGAATCGGTGGAGGTCAGCGACAGCAGTTGCGAGACCAGCAGGTTCGCGAGCCCGCTCTTGTCCATCGCCAGACCGAGCGGAATCATCGCCGCGAGCATCGCGACGACCCGCCAGTGGATCGCCGCGTAGGTCTCCTCCAACGTCAGCACGCGCGTCATCACCATCAGCAGGATGCCGGCCAGCGCGCCGACCGCGATCGGCACGAGGTCGAAGGCGGCGCTGCCGATCACGCCGAGCGCGATCGCCAGTGCGGCGCGTCCCTGGCGCATCGCGGCCGGTCGCGGGGAGCGTTCGACCAGGATCAGGTCGCCGTCGCGGCGCAGGTCGGGCAGCTCGTCGCGGCGTACCAGCAGCAACAGCGCATCACCGACCGCCACGGTCACGCTGCCGAGCTGTTCGCGGATCGAGGTGCCGCGGCGGTGCAGCGCCAGCACCAGCGCGTTCTGGTGCAGGAGCATGCGCAGGCGCGCGATGGTGTCGCCGGCGAAACGCGAATCCGGCGGGATCAGCGCCTCCACCACCTCGATCTCGCCGCTCTCCAGCAGTTCCAGCTTGGGCTGGTAGTGCGGCGTCATGGTCAGCCCGAGCGACTCGCGGAAGGCGAACAGACTTTGCGCCGGGCCCTGCACCAGCAGCAAATCGTCCGGTTGCAGCAGCACCTCGGCCGGCGCCAGAAGTTTTTGTTCGCCGCGCAGCACCTCGACGATGCGCACGCCGAAGCGCGGCTCCACGTCGGAGGCCCGCAAGGGCTTGCCGGCGATCTTGCTGCCGAGGTCCACGCGCAGTTCGGCAAGGTAATCGTTGAGCCCGTACTGGGTCATCAGCTCGGCGCTGCGCCGGCCGGGCAGCAGGTAGGGCGCGATCGTCAACAGGTAGACCAGGCCCACGCCGAACAGGATCACACCGAGCGGCGTCGACGTGAACATGCCGAGAGCGGTCATCCCCGAAGACACCGCGATCGAGGACACCAGCAGGTTGGTCGAGGTGCCGATCAGCGTGCAGGTGCCACCGAACTGGGTGGCGTAGGACAGCGGGATCAGTAGCTTCGATGGCGAGATCCGGTTGCGCTCGGCCGCCTCCAGGATCAGCGGCAGGAACACCGCCACTGCGGCGGTGTTGTTGATGAAGGCAGAGACCGGCCCGGCGGTCAGCGTGGTCAGGACCGAAAGGCGCAGGCGCGTGGTGCCGAAGCGCAGCAGGAAGCGGCCGATGCGCCCCAGCGCGCCACTGCGCATCAGGCCGGCGCTGAGCACGAACATGCAGGCCACCGTGACCGTAGCCTCGTTCGAAAAGCCGCTCAGGGCCTCGCGCGGATCCAGGATCCCCGACAGCGTCAGCACCAGCAGCGCGGCGATCGCAATGCCCTCGGGCGGATAGCGGTCCTGGATGAAGCCGACCATCGCGGCCACCAGCACCACCAGCACGATGAAGGCATCCAGGCCCATGCGTTTCAGCCGCTGCGCAGGGCGCTCTTCAGCGCCTTGCGGATGATCGCCTCGGCGCTGTCGCCGGGGGCTGCAGCCGCCTGCACCAGCTTGCCGACCTCGGCCGGCTTGTAGCCGAGCGCCTGCAGCGCGACGCTGGCCTCGGCGACCGGATCGGCCGGCACCGCCCCGCGCACCGCGCCCACCGGCAAGCCGGGCAGGGCACCGGCGCCGACCTTGTCCTTCATCTCGACCACCAGCCGCTCGGCGGTCTTCTTGCCGATGCCCGGGATGCGTTGCAGCGCGGCGAGGTCGCCGCGCTGGATCAAGCGCGCGAACTCGTCCACCGATGCGCCGGAAAGGATCGACAGCGCGGTCTTGGCGCCGATGCCGGAGACCTTGATCAGGCTGCGGAACAGCGCGCGTTCGGACTCCTGCGCAAAGCCGTACAGCGTGTGCGCGTCTTCCTTGACCGCGAGGTGAGTGACCAGCGTGACTTCGCGCCCGAGTTCGGGCAACTCGTAGAAGGTGCTCATCGGCGCCTCGATCTCGTAGCCGACGCCGGCGACGTCCAGCAACAAGGCAGGCGGATGTTTGGCGGCGAGGATGCCGCGCAGGCGACCGATCATGGCGGGCGGAACCCTTGGGGATGGTCGGGACGCTGCCCGTGCCCACGCAATCCGTCAAGGTGGTCCGGCGGTGCCTGCCCCGGGCGCGGCCGGCCGTACCCGCAGCACACTGTAATGTGCCAGCGAAGCCCAGTGCCAGGGATGCCGGAAGTGCGGCGAGTCGCGCAGCGCGAGCTGCGCGGCACGCAAGGCGGCGGCACTGGTCTCCGGTCGCTGCGGATCGAGCGCCCGGTAGAAGGCTGGCACCCAGACTCGTGAGGCAGAATCGCTGGTCCGCCAGGAGGCGGCGACGACTTGTGCGACACCCGCGTTGGTGATCGCCGCGGCGAAGCTGAGGCTACCCTGGCTCAACGCGCTCGGTCCGGCAGCAAGGTCGCAGGCGTTGAGCACGACCAGACTGGCAGACAGGCGCACGTCGGCGATGTCCAGCCAGCTGAGGAAGCGCGGCTCGGTCGCGCCCGCCGACGGCGGCAGCCACAAGCCCGAATGGCCGAGGCGGTCGGTGCGCGCCATGCCGTGCGCGGCGACGTGCACCAGCGCGCCGGGCGTGCGCAGGGCCGCCAGCAGTTGCTCGGGGCCTGCAGCCTCCGCGCGATGGGTGTTCAGGTGCTGGCCGGGCAGGGCACCGACGATTAACTCGGGCTCGGTCGCGGCCAACGGAAGATTCTCGAGGCCGGCTTGGTCGGCCACCAGCGCATGCAGGGTCGGCGGTGCGGAGCTTGTCTCCGCGTCGGCGAAATCGATGACGGTGATCCACCCGGTGGTGCTGCTGTCCACCAGGGGCGCCGTCTGGCCCGGCCAGTTCAGCAGCGCCAGCGGGGCCGTGCCCAGGTGTTCGTCCGCGAGGACCCACAGGCGCGTCGGGGGCGCAGGCGTCGGACTGCCGGCGAACAGCAATGCGGACAGCTCACTGGCGCGCGCGGCGAGTGCGTCGGCGTGCGCCCCGGGATTCGCGATTTCGCGGTGCAGCGCAGTGAGCGCCTGCTGCAGGCGTGCCCGGCCGGCCACCGTTACGACGCGCGCCTCCCCGGCGCCGATCCACAGCGCGCGCCCGGCGTGCGCTCCTTGCAGCCACAGCAGCAGCCATTCGTCTGCAGCCAGGACGGCCTGCAGGTCCCCGATCCGGACTGCCGGGCGTGCCGGGCGGCGCGACCCGGTGCTGGCGAGGCTGTCGATCAGGGCGCGCGAGGCAGCAGTCGACCAGTCACCGGACTCGCTGGCACCCAGCAAGGCGCGCCCGATGGCCGCCGATGCGCTGCCCGCGCGTGCGGCGCCGCGCTCCGCAGCGGACACGCCGGGGTGCGTTGCGAGGGCGAAGTCGAGTGCCGCCTGGGGATCGCGATCGTCCACGACGATCCACGCGTCGCGCAGTTCCAGCAGGCGCCTGCGCACCGCGTACCGGAGCGCGGGGCCGGCGTCGTCGAGCGCCGCATCCACCGCTCTTGCGAAGTCCAGAAGGTGGGCTACCGCGCCGCGCACATCGCCCAGGCGGACCATGGCGATGGCGCGCGCACTCGCCTGGTCGATCGCGACATCCAGTTCGTTCGCGCGGCAGCGTGGTGCTGCCAGCACTGCCAGCCCCTCGGCGGGCCGGTCGTCGAGGGCGAGCGCGGCGGCGTACGGAGCGCAGGCGATCGCGACCGCCTGACCGTTCGCCAGCGCCCGCGCCGACGCCTGCCACAGCTTTGGATCTCGGCCCGCGCGCCAGTCGATGCCGAGCTGGAACGCCGCCATCCAGCGCGACTCGCGGTCGAAGCCCAGCGAGCGGTAGAGGCGCTCGGCTGCGTTGGCCCAGAAGCGGGCGAGTCCCAGGCGGCCACGGTCGCGCTCGATGGTCGCGTAGGTCAGCAGGATGCCGGCGGTGCGTTGCGGGGATTCGGCCGGCGGCGCCAGCGTCGACGCCCGCGCGAGGGCTTCCCAGGCCTCCGGGAACAGGCCGAGCAGGCGGTACAGGTTGGCCTGCACGCGCGCGAGGTACACGATCTGGCTGGTCAATGCCGCGGTCTGAAACTCGCGCTCCGCCACGCGCGCCTGCTGCAATGCCTCGAGCAGGTCGCCGCCGTAGGAAGCGCGCAGCAGGCGCAGGATCGCCATACGACCGCGCATGACCGGTGTCAGCAGCGCCGGTTCGATGGCATCGACGGCCGCTATGTGCTCGCGGACTTGCGCATCATCGCCGGCTTGCAGCGCGGGGATCGCCAGGTTGTAGCGCGCGAGCGCCCAATCGTTCCATTCGCCGAGTGCGGACAGCTTGGGCAGCATGCTGCGATACAACGCACCTGCTTCGGCTTCCCTGCCGAGCCGGCGCAGGCTCAGCGCCTGCGTATTGCGTGCGCGCAGCGCGAACACTGCGTTGCCGGCGCGCCGGTTGGCGATCTCCGCGTACGTCGATTCGAGGAGGGCCCGCAGTGCCCGTCCGGCGCTCGAAGACTCTTCGGCCTGGCCGAGCAGCGCTGCGGCTTCGCGCCGCGGGTCGTTGGCACGCCGCCAGGCGGCGATCGCGGCCGCGTAGGCGGTGTGCGAGGCATCCGCCCGACCCGCCAGCGACAACCGATACGCCCGGTCGTGCGCGGCCCAGGCTGCGCAACTGGCGTCGCCCGTCCAGGCACCGACGTCGGCGGGCGTCTTGGTGGAGGCCGCTGCCTCGATGGCGCGGAGACAAGCGGCGACCGGCGGTGCCGGGCCGCAGTGGGACTGGACGTACAGCTCGGTCGCTTGCTTCGATGGCGACCGCACTTCGACCGCGCCGCCGGCGGGCAAGTCGATCCAGACTTCGCCGAGGCGCGGCGGGCGCACAGCCATCGCTCGCCAGTCCGAGTTTTCCGTTTTCCACTCCAGGTCCGCGCCGGATTCGCGCAACATCAATATGGCGGCGGTGGCGGTTCGGAACTCGGCGTGCGCACCCGCTTCCAGCCGGTGCGAGCGGACAGGGCCGCATTCGAGCGTCAGCGCATGCGCAGGCACGCCCGCGATGAGGGCCAGCAAAGCCGTCATCACGGGTTTTCGCGCACCGCCCGAATTGGCTGCTGCCCGCACGCGCTCCGGCTCGATCGCCGACCGTCGGAGGTCAGCCCGTCGCTAGTCTGCCTGAGCCGAGGAGAGCCGCGCAGCGTTCAGGGGATAGGCTCTTCGCCTGAGCCGTCGTCGTTCTGCGTGCCGACGACGAAAGGAAACTCCGGATCGTCGGCGCGCAGCATCAGCGTGGCCTGCACGGCCGGATCCCGGATCAATTTGTCGTCGACAGGCGTGGCATTTCCCGCAGCGAAACGCCACAACAGAATCTGGTCCTTGTCTGCGCGCCTGAAGACGTAAAAGCGCTCTCTGCTGGCGGTTTGCCCGAACAGCCAGTGATACTGATGCTGTGCGGGGCCGAAGTTCGGTTTCACCAGGGACGTTTCAATGTCCAGGTGTGCGGCATTCCCGGGGCTCCAGATGGAGAGCCTCGCGCGGTCCGAGGCAAGCGGGACGATGCAGATCGTCTGTCCCTTGACGAAATAGGTGCCCTTGATGCTGTCCGCCTGGTGGTTGCGGTGCCGCCACCGCACGAAGTCGTGGACGCTGCTGGCAAAGCGGCAGGGGAGCGAGTCGGCGTAGAAGTCGGTCATGGTGCCTCCATTCGGATACCGGTGACGGATTGGATCCAGGCAAGGGCGCGACCCACCGGGATGGCCACCGCCCACGGATCGTTGGATTTGTCCAATGCAACTGCATTCTGGATCGCGCACAGGCGGCTTGCGGTGTCAGCGCTTTCCAGTATCGGTCCACCGCTGTCCCCGGTCGTCGGCGCACCGCCGAATCCTTCCGGCACGGGCGCCACGACGCATTCGTAGGGCTTCAGGGACTGGAACGCAAGCCCCTCGACCATGGAAAGCCTGCACTTCAGTCCGGGGACATGGGCCGCTCCGACCAGACTGCGCGCCGCACCCACCGCGGGGGCAATCTCCGGGAGGCGGCCTTCGCGGTGAACCGGGGACGCGAGTTCCAGCACAACCAGACGCTCGTTGAGGAACTGCTCCGGTTTCGAGAAGCGGATCGCCCTTACGGGCCAGTCGGCCGCGGGAATGGCGTCGGGCTGTCCTTCGAGATAGATGTTCAGCACGCGGGAGGGCGTCTGGTTGCCCAACCAGCTGCTTCCCTCGATGTCATCGGTTGCGGGCACCACGTGCTGGCAGGTCAGCATCCACCGCCCGCCAAGCAGCCATCCGAGGCCGGAGGTGATGTTGGGTTCCCGTGACACGCACAGGCGCGCGAGGCGGGCGAGCTCGGGTTCCTGTGTGCCGGTCAGGCACAGCCGTCTTCCTGCGAAGCGGCCGGAATACGCCGACAGAAACTCGATCGACATGCCGTGCTCCTTTGCGCCCATTGCTGGTCGCAGGGAGTCTCGGAAAGCCAGAACCTCGCAGTCAACCTTGGTCGTTCCCGTCCTTTGGCTCAAAGAGTGTCGGCCTACGCCCCCATGAACCCCAGATCCCCCGTAGCGAAGTTCCCCAGCTGCGGGAAGATTGCGCCGAGCGCCGCGCCGTCGGTGACGCCCATCCACTTGGCGAGGGTGGCGGCGACCTGGTCGACGGCGGTGGTCGGGATGTACTGGCCGCGCGAGAAGCTGAAGTCGCGGTTGGCGGGGTCGTTGCTGTTGACGACGAGGCGCGGGTAAGTCCCGTACAGTTTATTGCCGGCGACCGCGTCGCCGACCACCAGCAGGTTGCCGCCCCAGGCGTGGTCGGAGCCGCTGCCGTTGCCGGTCAGGGTGCGGCCGAAATCGCTCATCGTGAAGGTGGTGACCTGGCTGCGGGCGCCGATCTCGCCGAGCGCGGTCCAGAAGGCGCCGAGGGCCTGGTTCAGGGTGGTCAGCAGCGCGCCGTGCCCGGTGCTGGCGGTGGCGCCGCCGGCCTCGAACATGCCCTGGTGCAGATCGTAGCTGCCCATGCGCACGTAATAGACCTGGCGGGTGGCGCCGAGGGTGCGCGAGACCTTGATCATGCGCGCGACCATCTTCAACTGCTCGCCGAGGTTGTTGCCGGTCGGGAACACTGCCTGCACATTGCCGGAGCCGTCGGGCGCGTCGAGCAGCGCGCCGATGGCCTCGCCGACCTCGAGCGAGCGCCGCGCGGTGTTGCCGTAGGCGCGCAGGAAGGGGTGCGCCGCGGACTCGTCGAGCAGATCGTTCAGCACCGCGCGGCGCGCCGACGCGTAGTTGGTCGCGCTGGTCGCGTTGTAGTTGTCGATCAGGTCGACGCCGGCGCTGGACACCTGGTAGGGCATGATCGAATCGCCGATCAGGAAGCGCGCCGAGCCCGCCGCCGAGATCGTCGGCGAGAGCGCGATCGGCAGGCTGCCGCTGACGGTGGACTTGGCGACCCGCCCGCCCCAGCCATAACGCGCCATCGGGTGGCTGCCGGCGGACATGCCGAGGTGCCACTGCAGTTCCTGGTCGTTGTGCGAGAACAGTTGCGGCGGCCGCGGCGCGCCGGCGTCGTACTCGGCCTTCGTGATCGGCTGCACCAGCGGACCGGCATTGCAGACGAAGGCCGCCTTGCCGCTGTTGAACAGGGTCTGGATGCCGCTGTGCGCCTGGCTGGCACCGCCATTGGTGGCGGTGAAGTCGGTGCTGGACGGATGCAGGCCGAAGCCGAAGGACTGGTTGGACGGCGTGATCGGCAAGAGCTCGTTGTAGGCGAGCGCGAGGCCGTTGGTATTGCTCGCCGAATACACGCCGCCGCGGGTGCTGCGGTAGGTGTCGTAGCGGCTGCCGGCGGCCTCGCTGTCGCGCGGCACCAGCCAGTTGTAGCTGTCGTTGGCGCCGGCGAGGTAGATGCACACCAGCGCCTTGTAGCCCGGCGCCGACTGCGCCATCGCGCGCGGCAGAAAGGCGAGCTGTGGCACCAGGCTGGCGACCGACCCGCAGGCGAAGCTGCAGCCGAGCTTGCGCAGGAACTCGCGACGACTGTGGTTGGCTTGGCGTCCCATGGTCGGCTCCTTACTGTTGAACCGAGAATTCGTTGGAGATCGCGATCAGGTGCGTCAGGCTCAGCACCTTGCGACGGTGGTCGGCGGCGGCCATCGGGCCATCGAGCAGTGCGATCAGCTTGCCGCGCATGGCCGTGCTCATGGTGCCGTACAGCAGCCGCTGGTTGAGCTCGTCGACCATCGCCGCGTGCGCGCTCGGCAGGCTGTCGATCAGGGTCGGCGACAGGTAGATCGAGTTGCTGGGCGTGGTGAACGGCGTGCTGGTCGCACTGCTGGTGTTGTAGCCGTTGAAGATGCGCCGCCAGAACTCGTCCGACATGGTGATGAAAGTGGACTCGTTGAGGATCTGGAACTCCGGCGAGTACAGGCCGCCATCGGCGATCTCGCCGGGTTCCTGGTAGTCCGGCTCGTAGAAGTTGAACACCGAGGGCGCGCGCAGCGGCGCCTGCGGCCAGCCGCGCTCGATGTTCGACAGCCCGTTCGCGCCGCCCGTGCCGTTGCTGGCACCGAGCGCGCGGAACACCGCGGTGAAGCGCAGCAGCGGCTCGCGCAGCTTGCCGAAGCTGGCGGCCGGCAGCGGCGCGCGCGCTTCCGGATCGAGCAGGATCGTGCGCACCACGGCGCCGAGGTCGCCGCGCACTCCGGCACCGTTGTCCTCGAACTTCGCGGCGACGCGGTCGATGTAGCCGGCCGATGGGTTGCTCGTGGTCAGGCGCTGGATGAGCTGGCGCGCGATCATCGGCGGTGTGTTCGGGTGCATGAACAGGCTGTCGAGCAGAGTTGCGATCTGGCCGTTGCAGTAGTCGATGCAGGCCTGCTGGTCGATCGCCGGCGTCGCCGTGTGGCAGGCCACCGGACTGGCGTTGATGGTGATGCCGGCGAGCAGGCTCTTGCGGTCGTTCGGCGCCGGCAGCACCGCGTAGCCATTGTTGGCGGTGGCCGAGCGGCCGGTGTCCGCGTAGCGCGGATAGCAGATCATCGGACTGTAGCCGTCCGGGTGGATCAGCGCGGTCACCGTGCCCGGGATTGCGTAACGGCCGGGTGTCGAGAAGAACAGCGTGGTCGAGAAGTTCTGCGCCGTGCCGGTGGCGGTGCCGCAGTTGCGGTTGATGGTGACGCCGCCGATGGTCGCCGGGCCGCTGCAGCGGTAGCTGAGGCCAGTCAGCACCTTGGCGGTGTCGGTCACCAGACTCTGGGTGTAGGTGGCAACCTTCTGACCGTCGACCAGGATCGGACTGAAGTCGCGGTTGCGTTCGATGAGGCCGATCGAGAACAGTTGCATGACTTCGCGGGCGTAGTTCTCATCGGGCTGGACCAGCCCGGGGACAAGCTGGCCGGTGCCGGAATCGGTGGTCCAGTCGGTCTTCTGGTTGCGCAGATGGGTCAGGAAGGCGCCCATCATCGGACTCAAAGTCACGTCGCGCAGCAGGTCCCGGTAGTTGCCGAAGGCGTGTCGCAGCAGGATGTCGTTGTACTCGGCGACCCCGATCGGGTTGTTCTCCAGGGTACCGACCTCGCTCAGCACCAGGATCTGCGAGAGCGCGAAGGCCACGCGCTGGCGCAACTGGTCGGGCGCGTAGAGCGCGCTGTTGAACCAGCGCTCGAGGCGGAAGATGCGATAGACCTGCGCATTGCGCGGGTTGACCAGCACGTCGGCGGCCACCTGCGCTTCCACGGTCGGCCGCTGCAGCGTCGCCGGCAATCCGAGTTGCGCGTCGATCCAGCCCTGGTAACCGAGGCTGCGCACGCTGGCGACATCGGTGGTCGTCGGGCCGAAACTGGCCTGGGTCAGGAAGCGCGCGGCATCCTTGTCGGTCTGCGGGCCGCAGTCGCTGCCGGTCAGGGTCGACAGCCGGGTCAGGTTCATGCTGCCGCTGCCGAAGCCGGGGACCGTGCTGTTCCAGGTCCAGCTCGCGCGGTTGGCGTCGATCGCGGTGAAGGTCATGGTGCCCCAGGTCTGCGATTGCACCTGCGCCGGGTTGAAATTCGGCGGGAAATCGGCGCCGGCGGTGATGGTCGCCGTCAGCGTCGCGGTATCGCCATTGATCGGGCCGAGCGCGGTCATCCAGCGCTGTTCGCCGTTCAGGTAGGCGTACCAGATCGCCAGCAGCTGGCGGTTGCTGCCGCTGCCAAGCACCTCGGTGAAGATGCCGTGACCGTTCTGGGCCGGGTCGTACCAGGATCCGGCGTGGCAGGCGGCGATGCGTCCGGTGGTCGGCTCGAAGGCGCCGACCGGCAGGGTCAGGCGTTGCAGCGGCATCGACCCATTGTTGAAGCCGGCGAAGCTGGTGGTCCAGGAAGCGTTGGCGTGGTCTTTGTCCGTGAAATCCAGCACCAGCTCTCCCCAAGGCTGGACCTGGGTGCTGGCGGGGTTGAAGCGTGGCGGGAAATCGCCGCCGCTGGTGATCGACAGCGGGATGCGCGCAATATTGGCGGCGGTACTGCCGACGCCGATCAGCCAGCGCTGCTGGCCATCCAGATAGGTGAACCAGGTGGCCAGCAGCAGGGGCTGGCCATTGGACACGATCTGCTGCAGCACGAAACCGTGGCCGTTCTGGGCCGGATCGTAGAAGGTGCCGGACACGTCGGGTCCGATCGAATAGACCGCGGCGGGCGCCGGGGTCGAAAGCCACCACGGGCTGGCCAGCGCCAGCAGCCAACCCCAATGTCGCGACTTCATGCGACCTCCCGTTCAGTCAGATGAACCGATGCCGGCCTGCCGGCGTTCCCGATGCCCACAACGCACGCTTTCGCCATCGGTTGACAGGTATCCCGCAACCCGGTCGTGGGCGTTATGTGAAGGGCGCGGTGTTCCATGGAGAGAGTGGCGTATGGTAGCGGTCCGATTCGCCACAGTTGCCCACTTTGCCCGCCTGTGGCGATCGCCTAGCATTGGGTCCATGAGTCTCCAGCCCATCACCATCCTGTTCGCCGACATCGCGGGCAGTACCAAGCTGTTCGAGAAGCTCGGCGACGTTGGCGCGCGCTCGATCACCTCCGGCGTGCTCGGCGTGCTGACCGAGATCACGCAGCGTCACGGCGGGCGCGTGATCAAGACCATCGGCGACGAGTTGATGTGTACCTTTCCGGGGCCGATGGCCGGATTGATGGCCGGTATCGACATGCAGCGCCGGGTGGCCGGCGATGTGGTCTGGCAGCGCGACTTCCTGGCAGTGCGCATCGGCCTGCATCATGGCGAAGCCCTGCTCGAGGAAGGCGACGTCTACGGCGATGCGGTCAACACCGCCGCGCGCATGACCCAGATGGCCAAGCGCGAACAGATCGTGACCACCCTGACCACGGTGCGCGGCCTCACCAACAGTTCGATCATCCGCACCCGTCACTTGGGCGATGTGCGCGTGGCCGGCAAGCTGAACCCGGTCGAGATCGTCGACGTGATGTGGCAGGAGGACACCTCCAACGTCACCATGGTCGCGCGCGCGATCCGTCTGGAGGACGCGCCGGCCGGCGCCAAGCTGAGCCTGCGCCACCGCGGTCAGTTGATCGAGATTTCCAGCCTGTCGCCGCCTTTCGGTCTCGGTCGGGATCCGAACAGCTCGCTGGTGATCGACAACGAGTGGGTCTCGCGCAACCACGCCAGCATCGAGTTCCGGCGTGGCTATTTCGTGCTCACCGACCGCAGCACCAACGGCACCTACGTGCGCCTGGGCGATGACGACGAGCTGCGCCTGCATCGCGACGAGTTGCAGTTGCGCAAGAGCGGCAAGATCAGCCTGGGGCAGGCGGTGGACAAGGACACCACCGACGTCCTGTATTTCCAGGTGGCGGGCTGACCGCAGTTTGGTGCGTGGGCGGAATGCGAGCGGACTGGACCGATGGCTCCCTTCCGCGTGCTCAGCGCTCCTTTGGGCTATCGCGGAACTCCGGCATTCCCCAGCGTTCGGTGTAGACGGGTGGCCGGGTCGGATCGAGGTAGGCGGTTGCGACGATTTCGCCGCTGTCGTCGTCGCCGCTCAACACCAGTTGTCTGCCGATGCGCGGATCCGGGCGTGCGTGCACGAGCGCGCCTTCCGCGGGGAGCATCGGTGTGCGCGTGGCCTGCATCTGCTCGCGTTCGATCGCGCTGCCGCTGTCGCCAGCCGGCCATTCGGCCACGCCGATGTCGGAAAACAGGTAGGACACGAGTTCGCTCGGGCGGTCGCTGGTGCGGATACCGGGGTAAGCCGACTGCCGCAGGTGGCGTGGGCCGGTGAGGTGACGCGCAACGCTTTCGAGTTGCCGCAGCGCCGGATCGTCGGCGCCCTCGGGGCTGCCGCCGCCGCAGGCGCCCAGCCAGAGCAGGCACAGGAACTCCAGCAGGAAATGCCGCATGCGCATCGCCATCGATCCCGGTTACCGCGGGGCGCCAGTGTACGCTTCCTTCAGATCGCGTCGGGCGTCAGCCGGTCGACTGCCTCCACCAGCACCTTGTCGACGCGCGCGCCATCGAGATCGACGACCTCGAAGCGGTAACCGGCGTAGTCGTAGATTTCGGCGACCTGAGGGATGTGGCCGAGCACCGCGATCAACATGCCGGCGAGCGTCTGGTAATCGTGCTCGGTCTCGCCCGGTAGCGTGTCGAGTTGCAGCAAGTCGCGCAGATCCTCGATCTTCAGCGCGCCGTCCAGCAGATAACTGCCGTCCATGCGCCGCACGATCTTGGCATCATCGTGTACGGGTGCGCCGTCATGCACCGCGGCGCCGAGGATCGCCGCGAGTACGTCGTTGCGCGTCACCAGACCTTGCAGGTCGCCGTATTCGTCGACCACCAGGGCCACCCGTGCCTCGCTGTCGCGAAACTCGTTCAGAAGGTTCAGCGCGCGCGTCGACTCGGGCACATACAGCGGTTTTTCGAGCTTCTTGAACAGATCGAACTGGCCGCCGGTACCGATCCGCTCGACCAGGGCCTTGACCGGCAGGATGCCAAGCACCTCCTTGTCGGTCCCGCGCATTACCGGATAGCTGGAATAGGGCGTGGTGCGCATCACCGCCAGGTTCTCCACCAGCGGCGCCTGGACGTCCAGCCAGGCGATGCGGTTGCGCGGCGTCATCAGGCTCTCGGCGCTGCGGTCGGAAAGCTTGAGGGCGCGGTTGATCATGTTGCGTTCGATGTCTTCGATCTCGCCCTGCTCGGCGCTCTCGGCGACCAGCAGACGGATTTCTTCCTCGGTTACCTTGCTCTCGTTGTTCTGGCGCGCGCCGAGCAGCCGCAGGCAGGTGCGTGTGGTCACTGCGAGCACGATCACGAAGGGGTGGGTGATGCGGCTGAACACCAGCATCGGCAAGCCCACGATGACCGCAATCTTCTCCGGTGCGAGCAGTGCCAGGCG
Source organism: Lysobacterales bacterium (assembly GCA_019187485.1). Classification (GTDB taxonomy): domain Bacteria; phylum Pseudomonadota; class Gammaproteobacteria; order Xanthomonadales; family SZUA-5; genus JADKFD01. The sequence goes on from JABAQR010000018.1 coordinate 37,058, forward strand.
TTTGGGGATCAGTTCTCCGAGAATGATGCTGAAAACGGTGATGCCGACCACCGCGATGCCGAGTCCGAGCGGATCGGCATAGCGCGCCAGGGATTCGAAATTGTTCAGCCAGCGCGCGATGTGGCTGCCAATGGCCGCGCCGCTGGCGACACCCATCAGGATGCCGACCAGGGTAATCCCGATCTGCACCGCCGACAGAAAGTTTTCCGGATGCTCGGCGAGCGTCAACGCGGCACGCGCCGCCGGGCTCTTGTCCGCCTTCGACTTGAGGCGCGCCTTGCGCGAGGTGACGATCGCCATCTCGCTGAGCGCGAAGAAGCCGTTGAGCAGGACCAGGCCCAACAGCAACAACAGTTCCAGATGCATGGATCGGCGGCGCGTGGACGCGTCAGGACCGGAGCGGCATTAAAGCACGGTTGGCGGTCGGCAACTGGCGGGTGATGTGGGCGGGGATCTCGGGGTGCCGCACGGTGCGCGAATGTCGCGAGCCAGTTCCCCTGACCCCTGCTCCCACCTTTACAAGCGATCCTCGCCGCGCGAGACCAGCGACTCCAGGCCGTCGGCGAGTTGGCCAATCTCGGTGAGCACGCGATCGAGCTCGCGCGCGCCCAGCATTCCATAGCTGCGGTTTTCGCACAGGTGCACGAATGCGGTGCCGTCGAGGTCGTCGACTGCGAGGAAGCCGACGCGCTGAGCCCAGTTGAAGCGCAGGCACTTTTCCGCCGGCAGGCGCGCCAGCGGCGCGACCGGAGTCGACATGCGCAACACGCGCCGGCCATCCTCGGTTTCGATGTCGGCCAGGAATAGACTCTGGACGCGGCTGCCCGGCAGTTTGAGGTCGAAACTCAACACGAAGGGCTGGTTCTGTGTCAGCTTGTGGCGGCTGGCGAGATGCGCACGGATGTCTTCAAAATTCTGCACAGAGGGGAGTCCCGGCAAGACGATGACGAGCATGCTAACCCACGCGGGTGGACGATGACGGCGCAGCAGGCGCGTGTGGCCATTCTCGCCGCGGTGCGCGCGTTGCCGCGCGGCGCGGTCGCCGGCTACGGGCTCA
>JABAQR010000072.1 GCA_019187485.1 Lysobacterales bacterium
CTGCGCCTGCGCCACCGCCGACCGCGCCGCCCGCGCCTCGTTGCCCAGGCGCTCGCGGGTGGCCGGGTCGAGCAATGCGCCCGTGGCCGGCAGCACCCGCGCAAGCACCTGGCCGGCGCGGACGGCATCGCCGGGACGCCATTCGATGCGCTCCACCTGACCGAGCACCGGGGCCGCGATGCGGTAGCGGTTGACCACCCGCGTGCGGCCTTCCTCGCGCAGGCTCTCGCTCAGTTCCCGCACGCTGGCGACCGCACTGTCGACGTAGACGCGCTCGCCGCGAAAGCCGAAGTACAGCACTGCCACGGTCAACAGCGCGAGGGCCAGCAGCCCCGCCCGCGCGGGGCGCGAGCGCAGCGCGCTCAAGCCTCCGGCTCCGCCGGCTCAGCAGCACTCGCCTTCGCCTGCTGCGCCTGCGCGCGCTTTCGCAGCAGCGCCTGCGTTTCCGGGTCCAGCGCCGCGCTCACCGGCGGCCGCGCAACACCGCTGACGCGCGCCTGCACGAACAACATCAGGGTGATGAAGCTGAACACGATGACGCCGATCGGCGCGATCACGCCGCGCCAGGGATTGGTGGAGATGAAGCTGCAGGAGCCGAAACACAGCAGCGTGATCGCCAGCGAGATCCAGCGGGCCATCGGGATGCTCCAGGGCCAGTCGCCGCCAGTCTGCCGAATCCGCGCCACGCTTGCCATGCAGACGAGATCGAAGCGCACGGACCACGAGGGCACGTGGGCATGCGGACCTTAAGGTACGCGGACGACTTGATTCAGGCGCGCGGCTTGCGCTGAGCGCGTTGCGCGGCCACCTGGAGCTTCGGCAGGTCCAGCCAGTCTGGCCCCTCGATCTGCAACTGGCGGTCGACGATGCGCGGCAGCAGACCTGCAGGGACACCACTGTTCGAGTTCCACAGCACGGCGACGCCGAATCCCTGCTCCGGCAGCAGGCCGACCATCGCCCGGTAGCCCTGCACCGCACCGGCGTGGAACACCATGCGGTGTCCGGCGTAGTCGAACACGCGCCAACCCAGCGCGTAGCCGGCGCTGCGCAGGCGCTCGCGGCGCCAGCGCGGGCCGAGCAGTTCTCCGGGGGTGTCGACGCGACTGGTCTGCACCGCTGCGATCACCGCCGGCGGCAACACATCCGGGCGTTCGCCGAGTTGCGCCCGCATCCACAGCGCGACATCCCGGATACTGGCATTGACCCCGGCCGCGGCCGGCAACTGGTAGTAGGTGGACTTGGGCGAGACCGCCTTCCAGCCGCCGCGCGCGTACACATGCGGGCGCGCCCAGTTGTCCCCGTCGATCAGCGCCTCGCGCCCGACCGAGGTGTCGGACATGCCGAGCGGCACCAGCAGCCGACGCCCGAGTTCGACCTGGAAGAAGCTGCCGACGGCGCCGAAGGCGGCATCCGAGGCCACGTTGAAGAGCACGTTCTGGTAGGCGTAGCAGCCGCCGACCGCGCAGGCCGGACGCACCTTCGGCAGCGCCTGGATCAGGTCGACGAGCGCCGCGTTCGCCTCGAGCTTCATGTCGAAGGTGTGGTGCGGCAAACCGGTCTGGTGACTCAGCAGCCGCTCCAGCGTCAGGGCCGCAGGTGCATTCGGATCAGCCAACTGCAGCCCCGGCACGAGGTCGACCACGCTCTGTTTCAACGACAGGAAACCGGCGTCCTCGAGCAAGCCACAGAGCGTGCCCGCAAAGCCCTTGGACACCGAGGCCAGGCGGAACACCGTGCGCGTGTTCACCGGCGTGCCGGCGCCGCGCCAGGGCTCGCCGCCGGCGTACAGCCAGTCGGGCTGACCCGGCCGCACGATCGCCACCGTCAGCGCTGGCGCGGCGCCGCTGCGCGACACCACGTCGGCCCAGACCTGCGCCTCGCTGGCGAGGGTGTCCGGCGGCACTACCGTCGCGGTGGAATCGACGCTGGCCGCGGGCACGCCGAAGCTGGCTGCCAGTGCCAGCCACCCTGCGCACAGCCACCACAGGCGCATCCGAACCCCCGGTGATATCCTCGCGACAACGCGTTGAATCGTAGCGCGTTTCCTCATCGACCGGGTGGAGATCCCATGCTTTCGACCGTGATCCTGTTGGTCATCCTGGTGGTCGTCGCACTGTTTTTCGTCGGCATCTACAACGGCCTCGTCACCGCCCGCAACGGCTACAAGAACGCCTTCAGCCAGATCGACGTGCAACTCACGCGGCGCCACGACCTGATCCCGAACCTCGTGGAGATCGCCAAGGGCTACATCAAGCACGAACGCGAGACCCTGGAGGCGGTGATCGCCGCGCGCAATTCGGCGGTGTCGGGCCTGAAGGCCGCGAGCGCCAATCCCGGCGACGCCGCTGCGGTGCAGCAACTCGCCGCCAGCGAGAACCAGCTCACCGGGGCGCTCGGGCGATTGTTCGCGCTGTCCGAGTCCTATCCGGACCTCAAGGCCAACACCACGATGATGCAGCTCAGCGAGGAGCTGACCAGCACGGAGAACAAGGTCGCGTTCGCGCGCCAGGCCTACAACGACGGCGTGCTCGGCTACAACAACAAGCGCGAAGTGTTCCCGAACAACCTGATCGCCGGCATGTTCGCCTTCGGGCCTGCCACCTACCTCGAACTCGACGATCCCGCCAAGCGCGAAGTGCCGCAGGTGAAGTTCACCTGAGGCGGTCGTCGGCGCGATGAACTTCTTCGCGCACCAGGAAGCGGCGCGCGCGAAAAGCCGGCGCGTGATCGCACTGTTCGTGCTTTCCGTGATCGTGATCGTGGTCGCGATCGACCTCGTGGTGCTGCTGGTGCTCGGCTTTGCATCCGCCGACGCCGCCAGGCGACCCATCGACGACGAAACCATCGCCGGCGTGCTGGTCACCAGCAGCATCGTGGTGCTCGCGATCATCTCACTCGGCAGCTTCTACAAGACCTTCAGCCTGCGCGCCGGCGGCGGTGCCGTGGCGCGCGCCCTCGGCGGCACGCTGGTGCCGGAGGATCCGCGCGATTTTCACCTGAAGCGGCTGCGCAACGTGGTCGAGGAGATGTCGATCGCCTCCGGCGTGCCGGTGCCGGAGATCTACGTGCTCGACGCGGAGGCCGGCATCAATGCCTTCGCCGCCGGCTTCGCCCCCACCGACGCCGCAGTCGCGGTCACCCGTGGCGCGCTCGACCGGCTCTCGCGGGACGAGCTGCAGGGCGTGATCGCGCATGAGTTCAGTCACATCCTCAACGGCGACATGCGCCTGAACCTGCGCCTGATGGGGCTGATTTTCGGCCTGCTGGTGCTCGGCCTGTGCGGGCGCAAGGTGCTGGAGCACACGCGCCACCGCGGCAGCCGCCGCAACGAAGGCGGCGCGCTGCTGCTGATCGCGCTGGCGGTGATGATCCTGGGCTACCTCGGGGTCTTCCTCGGGCGCCTGATGAAGGCCTACATCTCCCGCCAGCGCGAGTTTCTCGCGGACGCGTCGGCGGTCCAGTTCACGCGGCTCTCGCACGGTCTCGCCGGTGCGTTGATGAAGATCGGCGCCTTCGAGGCCGGCAGCAAGCTGACCCAGGAAGACGGCGAGGAGGTGGCGCACATGCTGTTCGGCGACGGTGTCGGCTACGGCCGGATGACCGCGACACATCCGCCGCTGATCGAGCGAATCCGCCGCATCGACCCACGTTTCGATCCCGAACAGCTCACGCGTCTGAAGCTCGCCGAGCGCAGTTTCGAGGGCGTGGACGAGGATTCCGACCCGCCCGCAGCCGGCGCGTTGCTGGCCGGTTTTACCCCGTCCGCGGAATCGTCCGCACCGCAACTGCCGCAGGCGCGCGTCGCGGCACCATCGCCGCAGCAACTGGTCGCCGAAGTCGCCAACCCCGGCATCGCCCACGTCGAGTACGCGGCGGCGATCCGCCAGTCGCTGCCGCCGATCCTGGCGACTGCGGCGCGCATGCGCGAACGTGCGATCGACGCTGTGCTCGCCTTGCTGCTCGCGCTTGAGGTCGACCCGGCACCGGCGCTCGCGGAGATCGCGCACCGTCTGGGCAGCGTGCGCGCGCGCGGCAGCGAGGAGTTGCTGGTGGCGGCGCGCCAGTTGCACCCGGCGCAGCGTTTGCCGCTGGTGCAGCTTGCGCTGCCCGCACTGAAACGGCGTCCCGCGAACGAGGCCCGTCTGCTGGTCGACACCATCGACGTGCTGGTGCATCGGGACGGCCGCCTCCTGGTCTTCGAATACGTACTGGCGCGGCTGCTGCGCCAGCAACTCGGCGAAGCGATGCAACCCGGCGCCGCGAAACCCGGCGGCGCCAAGCTGCCGGCGGTGCGCCGGCATGCTCTGGATTTGCTGGCCACGCTCGCGCGTCACGGCCACGAGCACCCCGATGTCGCACGCCGCGCGTACGCAGCCGGCGCGGCGGCGCTGTTCCCGGGCGAGGCCGTCGCCTATGCGCCACCCGCCGATTGGATCGGCGCGCTCGACAACGCGCTGCCGGCACTCGACGCGCTGCTCCCGGCTGGCAAGGAAAGCCTGGTGCTGGCGCTCGCCACCACCATCGGCCACGACGGCCGGGTGGGGATCGACGAAGCCGAGCTGCTGCGCCTGACCTGTACCCTGCTGCACTGCCCGCTGCCGCCGATCCTGGGCTGAACGACGGAATCCGATGCTCCCGGTCGATCCCGCCGCGACGCACCCGACCGCGCGGGAGGACGGTCGTAAGCTCCAAGTGCGACACCAAGGAAGCTCTGAACAACTCGGAGCTTCCGCGCACCACGGATGGCGCGCTCGCGGATCGAGCACGTAAGTGCTTGATCCAGCGGTGCCGAGTCCGGGCCTGTACCGGACTCGGCACGTCTGAAGAAGTCCAGGATGGACTTGTTCAGACCTTCCCTAACTGGCGATTTTTTTGATCCCTTCCTCCATGGCTTCGGCAGGCGTTCTTCATCCGAATGTCTTCCGCGGCCTGCCGTTCATTGTCGCTACTCCTCTCGCTGGCGGCGACTCGCACCCCTTGCGTCTCGCCGGTCCGCGCCGGCGCAATCACTCGAAACCGTTGCGGAACACTTGCTGCGGCCCGACGACCAGCGTGGCGTGGCGCAGCAGCAGGTGACCGTTGGCGACGGTCTCGCTCTCGGTGGCGCTGGCGTCGATCAGCGCCGCGTTGAAGGCCTGCAGGGTCAAGGTGATCGCACTGCCGGGCGGGGCGGCGGAGTCGATATCGATCAGGATCTCGCCAATCAGGTCGCCGGGCGCGGTGGCGCCGAGGGTGAAGGCCAGCGGATCGCTGTTCTCGTTGAAGGCCTTCAGGACGTACAGGTTGTCGACGCCCGGCGTGACCTGCGAGAAGAAGGCGATGCGTCCGGCCGTGACGCCGGCGTGCACGAAGCTCACGGCGTCGACGAAGGCCGGTGGAAACTGCACCTGGAAGGCGAAGGACTGGATCTCGCGGTCGGGGCCGTCGCCCTCGTTCAGCAGCGTGGCGGGCAGGTCGCGCACGTACACCGGCACGCGTGCCTGGGTGCCGGCGTCGGCGAGTTGTGCGCCCAGCGCGAGTTCGTCGGCGGCTGGCGCGGCCCCGGCGCACAGGCCGAGCGCGAGCGCGGCGGCGCGCATCAATCGACCTCGATCACGCCATCCTGCAGCCGCAGATGGCCGCTGGCGACGGTCTCGGTGAGCGTGCCGGCGGCATTGCTGAGCGTGGTCAGCAGCGGATCCAGGCGCAGTTCGATGCGCTGGCCGCGCGCCTGGCGAGGTTCCAGCGTCAGTTCGAGCACGGCCACGGTCTCGGCGGCACCCGGGCGTGCGCCGGCGGCGTCGCCGGGCGCCAGCACCACGAGATAGGAAATGCCATCGCCGGTACGCGGCGCCGCCTCGAACACGGGCGCAGCGCGGCCGGCTTCGCGCGCTGGCAACACGCGCGCCTCGCGCACCGCCGCCGACGGCGCGAAACGCAGCCGGAAGGCGAGCCCGGAGATGCCGGCGCCGGGCCCGCGTTCCGGGCCCAGTGGCGTGCCGGGGGCATCGTGCAGGCGCACCGGCACCCGCAGCACGTCTTCCGCCTTGGCCTGTACGCTCGCCACTTCAAGCAGCGCGCGCGGCGCGCAGTCGCGGCAAGCGTCGGCATCCGCGCCAGCGGTCGGCAGCAGCAACAGCGCCAGCGCAGACCCTGCAAGTTTGCGTGTGATCGCCATGGCTCAGCCCCCATCGACGCCGGTGGGCGGCGGACCGCCACCGAAGAAGTAGTTGATGATGAAGAAGATGTCGGCGACGGAAACGCTGCCGTCGCCGTTCGCATCGGCGTCGCCGGCCGGCGGCGGCCCGCTCGCGAGCAGGAAGTTGATCAGATAGAAGATGTCGGCGACCTCGAGCGTGCCGTTGCCGTTGGCGTCGCCGACGGTGGTCGAGAAGTTGCGCACCGGGCAAGCCACGGATTCGGCGAAGGCGCGGTTCATCGCGCGCACCTGGTAGGCGTGGATCGTGGCGCTGTCGTAGCCGCTGTCGTCGAACTGCATCGCGGCCGCCGGCAGTTCGGCGAGCAGGAAGCCATCGCGATAAACGTGGTGCCTCCACAGGCCGGACTCGGGATCGGCCACCGCCGGCCAGGTCAAGCGCACCGAATGGTTGGCCGCCGCCAGCGCCAGCTCAGGGCACGGGGGCGGGCTGACGTCGGCCAGGCAGGCGTCGGTCTCGATGTGGATGTCGTGCGTGGGACCCATGCGCCAGGCCATCGCCAGACCGGCGCCATCGTGCGCGGTGGCCGCGGAACCCGAGCCGCGATTGGCGAGGAAGCGGCTGGCGACGATGTTGACGCCGCCGGCCACCCGTTCGAGGCTCAGTTCGCGCATGCCGACGGTGTGCTCGTTGTCGGCCAGGTAGACCAGCCGGAAGCCGCCCGGCGCGACGTGCAGTTGCGGCGGCGTCGTGCCGAGATCGCCGGGATGGATCGCCACCGGCGCGAAGGCGCTGCTGCCGTCGCGGTTGACCACCGTGAAGTACAGCTCGTTGAACGGAGGATCCGTGCCGACGAAGGCCGCCCAGGCCACGCCGAGTTCGTTGCCGTCGTAGGCGATGCTGAGGTCGCCGGAGGCGCCGAAGGGCGGGATCGGCACCGCGAACTGGATCGGCAACTGCAGCGCGCTGCCATCCGCGCCAATCCGCGCATACAGCAGGCCGCCGTTCTGCGCGTTGCGCCAGGCCAGCGCCCAGCCTTCGCCCAGCCACTCGATGCGCAGCGCGGCGCTCGCCCCGATCGCACCCAGCGGCAGCACGAAGTGCGGCGTCACCACGGTTCCATCCGCCGCGATGCGCGTGAAGCGGTAGTTGCCGCCCTGCGCGAAGACCGCCGCGTAGTGCTCGCCATCCCAGCCGAGCTCCACCGGTCCGCCGCCGACTCCGTCGGCGACGATCAGTTCCGGCACCAGCACGCTGCCGTCGCTGGCGTAGCGCGCGAATCGCAACTGACCGGTGTTGCTGCGCCAGGCCACCGCGAAGCTCTGGCCGACCGCGGCCAGGCCAGGCCGGTTGCTGGCCGGCGTGGCCGACAGCGGCGCGAACTCGCCCTGCAGCGCGCCGCTGGCGTTGTAGATGCGTGCGTGCACGAGGTTCTGGCCGCTCGCGTTCTCGGGCCAGGCTGCGACCACGCCACCGCCGAGCACGGCCACCCGCGGTTGCCCCGGAACGATGACCGCGGTGGTGTTGCCCGGACTGTGGCCGCTGGTCAGCGCGACGATGCTGCCGAGACTGCCGTCGCCGGCTGCGAGGCGAGCGGCCACCTCCAGCGTCGTCGTTGCGTCGCTCCAGACCGTGAGCGTGCGGCTGCCGTCGGAGGCGGCGCGCGAGCGGCCGGAGGCGCGGCCGTCGAAGGCGGAGACCGGCACCGCTGGCGAGCCGTCCGCAGCGCCGGCGGCGTTCAGCAGATAGCGCGCCACTTCCTGCTGCTGCGGGAATGTGTCGACGAACAAGGCATAGCCGCCGCTGCGCCGGACCAGGCGTGGACGCTCTTCGCCGGCCGCGGCGGGGCTGACGCGCACCGCGCCGCCGGCATCGGGCACGCCGGCGGGACTGATGCGACGGGTGTACGCAGGGCACTCGGTGCCGGCGACATCGCATTCGACCCAGGCGATCAGCCAGCCCCCCGCGGGATCGGCGACGATGCTGGTGCCCCAGTAGGCATCCCACCCGGTGGCGCTGTCGATCACCGCGGGTACGCCAAGCTGGGCGACGCCGCTGCTCTCCTCGACGCGCTGGAACAGGATCTGGTTGCCATCGTTCTGCTGGGAGACGAAGACCAGGCCGTATTCGCCCGACAGCGGCTGCCAGGCGACGTCGAGATCGTAGGCGTAGTGGGTGGCCGAGGTGTGCACGGCGCTGGGTCCGACCACGGTATCGCCATTCTCGGCGAGCCGCCGGAACTGGACGCTGGAGCTGAAGGGCAAGGTCAGTTGCGGGTAGAACACGCCCCAGTGGCTGCCATCCCAGTGCGGGCGCACGATCTCGTTGAGGTTGAGGAAGCCGAGCGGCTGGGTTCCCAGCCGCCGCGGACCACGGCGCGGGGTGCCATCGGCATCGAACAGCAGGAAGCGCAAGCCGCTGACGGGGGGCGAACCGGGCGCCCCGCGCAGTTGGTCGAGCCAGATCGCCGCATGGTGCGATCCGTTCCACCCGAGCCCGGCGAGGGTCGCGCCGGTCGCACTGTTGCTGAGCTGCACCGGTGGCGCGAGCGGTGCCAGCGTGCTGTCGTGCAGACGCTGGAAGTAGACCTGCTCGCGCGAGCCGTCCTCGCGCGCGTGGTAGACCAGGCTCCAGCCGCTGCCGGTGTGGACCACGTCGGGCGAGCGCGCCCAACGCCGCGAGGTGGTGGCCGGATCGATGCAGACCTGCGCGGCGACCGCCGGGAAGGTGGTCGCCGTGGCGCGGTTGGAGGCGCCGCCGGCGAGCGCGCCGACCAGGGTCAGCACGCGGTAGTAGTACAGGGTGCCGGCGCTGCGGCCGCCGTCGTCGAAGCTGGTGACGTCGGCGCCGACGTCCTGCACGTCGGTGTAGCTGTTGCCATCGGCCGAGCGCTGGATGCGGAAGCCGGTCTCGATGAGGTTCGGATCGTTCCAGCGCAGGCGCACGCTGTTCGCGGAAAGGGCGCGCGCGTACAGGCCGGAGGGCGCATTGCCGGAGACCGCGATGCTGCCGCCGGCGAGCGTCAGGCCGCCGTTCGCGGTGGACTCGGAGATCGTTCCGGCCTGGTTGGACAGGCTGCTGGCCGCGTTCAGCGTCAGCACGACATTACCCGGTGCCTGCGCGGGTGCCAGTTGCAGTTGCAGCATCGCGACGACGTCGCCGGGCGCCGCGGCGTCGAGATTGAAGGGAATGAGGTTGCTGGCTTCGGCGTAGGCCACCAGATAGTTCACCGATCCTGCCGTGTAGCTCGAGGACGGTCCGAAGACTGGTGTCAACGTCGCGGCGATGCCCGCCGGCACGATGCTGCCACCGGTGACTGCCGCCGGCGCGAAGTCGACGCGGAAGGCAAGTCCCTGGATGCGCTCGCCGGCCGGGCGGTCGCGACCGAGCGGCGTCAGCGCGACGTCGCGCACGCGGATCGGGATCTGCACGGTGCTGCCGGCGACGCCGGCAGCGTTGCCGAGGCTGGCCGCATCGCTGCCGCCGTAGGCGAAGTTCGCCGAGAACTCGGAAGTGTTGCCGGCGGCGTCGGTGGCGGTCGCGGTGAGCACCCCGGGATTGGCCTGCAGCGGGATCGGCGCGTTGAAGCTGCCGTCGCCGCCGGCGCTGAAGCTGGCGCGCAGACTGCCCGATCCGCCGGCGCCGTTGGCGTGCGTGATCGACTCGAAGACCTCGATCGTCGCATTTGCCGGCGCGCTGCCGGAGATCGTGTAGTTGCCACCGCCGGAGGACTGCACCGCCTCCAGCACCGGCCGGTTGAGCCAGCCGTTGGCGCCGATGTCGATGTCGCCGGGGTCGTTCGGCAAGGGACCCATGCAGCAGTCGAGTGCGATCGGCTTGCCGCCGGTGCCGTGGATGCGGTTGCCGGTGATGCGGTTGCGCTCGGCCGGCATGCGCGTGCGGAAGAGTTCGCCGCACAGGCCCGGCTGCGCGCCGGCACAGACCGGTTGTCCGTCGGTGCTGAAGCTGGTCGCCGCGGGCCCCGCGATCGCCAGCGTGAGCGCGGCCCAGCCGCCGCCTTCGGCGAACTCGAGCACGAAACTGTGCGCACCCACGCCGAGCACGAGATTGCCGACCAGCGGCCCCGGACCGTTGCCGTCGATCAGCACGTTGCCATCGACGCGCAGGCGCAGGTTGTCGTCCAGCGGGTCGGCCGTGAAACTGTAGCTGCCGGCGCTCGCCACGGTCAGCGTGCCGCGCAGGCGCATGCCGAAGTTCTCGGTGAAGGAGCGCCCGAGCGCATCCACCAGCAAGGGCCCGCCGACGCGGCGGAATCCGAACTGGGAGTCGTCGAAGGCGATCTGATCGAAGACCGCGATCAGATCCGGCGTCAGGCCAGCGAACTCCGGGTAGGCCGAGGTCGAGAACTCGACCACACGCACGCCAGCGCTGTTGTGATTGGCGATCGTGTTGCCCGGGCCGACGCGATTGTCGTTGCCGTCCTGAATCTCGATGCCGGCCTGGCCGCCGCCCGGTGCGACCGCTGCTCCGTCCAGGCGGACGCCGATCAGGCTGCACTCGACCACGTTGCCATCGGAATTGATGCGCAGGGTGCCGTCGTTCTGGAAGCCGAACAGCGCCAACCCGCGAATCGTGTGGCCACCACCCTGCAACCACAGCCCGGGGCCGCCGGGCCCGACCGCGCTGCCATCGATGCCGATGTCGGCGCTGCAATCGTCGTCGAGGTCGCCGTCGATGGTCGTCCCGGCCTCGGTGAGGTTGGGCAGCAGGTTGGCGAGCACGATGGTCTGTCCGGCCAGCACCGGCGCGAAGTCGATGCTGCTCGCTTCGCCGTCGGAATTGGCCTGGTTCAACGCGTCGCGGAAGCTGCCGGCACCGCTGTCGGCGGTGTTGCCGACGATGAAGGTGGCGGCCGGCGCCAGCGCAGCGAGCGCGCACAGCACCAGTCCCGTTCCCCAAATTGTCCGTGCGTGCATGCGTCCCCTCCAGCAGAAGCGACGCGGCGATGTGCGTCAGCGGGGAAGCGGTCGGCCACGCGCCGGCGCACCTGGCCCGGCGGGGAGATCGGATCGACTCGGAGACGGCGCAGCGGCGCCGGAAACGAACAGACCGGCGGCGGCCCCCATACCGCGGGGCCGCGCGGAAAGGCAGTTGCTGCGGCGGGATTCGCCCATTGCCCCTCCGGCTACAGCCGGTCTGTGGCCATCGTCTGCCTGCCCTGGGCGCAGGTCAAGCGCGCTCGTCGGGAAGTCGTCGCGAGGCGACGAACGGTGTGCGCTGCTCGGCAGCGGCCGTCGGGACGGCGGCCTTCCACAACGCTCGCATTGGAGGGCGGCGCTCCCGCGCCGCCACTGGTGGCCGCGCCATCGCGATGCGCACGTCGCGGCTACCGGTGGTGTCGCAGCACCAGCAGACTGTGGCCGAGACCGATGCCGTCCACCTGCTCCTGCACCGCGAAGCCTCCGGCTCGCACCAGCGGCAGGAATTCACTGCATCGGTAGAAACGGGAATTGCCGTTGGCGAGCGCGGTGAAGTACAGCGAGGTGGCGTTAAGGCTCAGCGCTGCGGATTCGAAGCGCTGACGGTCGGGGAAGCACTCGAGCACGCACAGGGTCGCGCCGGTGGGCATCGCGGCGCCCACGCGGCGCAGGATATCGACCACCTGCGCCGACGAGAAACAGTCCAGGAACTGGCTCATCCACCACACGTCGCCGTCCATCGGCAGCGCGCTTGTCGGGTCCAGCACATCGACCGGATGGAAGTCCACGCGCTCTGCATGTGCGGCGAGCTGCGCGCGCGCAACCGCGAGCTGCTGCGGCAGGTCGACCAGGGTCAGGCGCACCTGCGGGTCGTGGCGCAGGCAGCGCAGGGCGAAGCGCCCGGTGTTGGCGCCGATGTCGACGATCCGGCCGGGCCGTTGCGCGAAAAGGTAAGGCAACGCCTGCGCGTAGGCGGCGTCGCTGTAGTGGTGGTCGAAGGCGAACCAGCTGCGGTGCGCGCGTTCGGGCAGTTCGGCCAGGTGCGGGTAGATCGTTGGCCAGTCGCCGAACTCGGCAAGGCCGGCGGGACGGCCTTCGCGGACCGACTGGGTCAGGTTCGCGAGGCCGCGGTAACAGACATCTGCGCTGAAATCGAAGTTCGTGCGCGTCATTGCATCGTGCAGCAGGTAATGGCCAACGCGAGTCAGCGCGTAGCGGCCGCCGGATTCGGTGGCGATGCGCGCGGACAATCCCATGTCCAGCAGCACCGCCGCGCCGTAGGCACTGATCCCGCATTGCCGCGCGACTTCATCGGTGTGCAGGCCGGATGCGCCGGCCGCGTCCAGCGCCGCCAGCACCCCGAGATCGCGCAGGCTGCGCGCCGCCTGGAAGGCGAAGGGCGCGAAGGCGAGGTGCTGTGCGGCCTCCTTGGCCTCCAGCGCGGTCATCGGATCGTGCGCGTACCAATCGCCCATACCACCAGATTCGCAGTCCAGACCCGAGCATGCTACAGGCTCGCGCGGGTTCCTCCGCAGCGCTATTTTCGGCGCACCGCCTCGATCCGCCCGCGCATGTCCGTCGCCGCACCGATCGTCGATTTCTGCGTGCAGGCCTGGTCGGCCTGGGCGCCCGGACTGGCCGACGCGGGAGCCTGGCGGGCTTGGGCGCGTGCGCCGCATCGGCCGGCCGGCGAAGGCAGACCGGAGCTGCCGCAGTACCCGATGTTGCTGCGCCGACGCGCTGAACGGCTCGCGCGGATGGCGCTGCAAACGGTCGCGGAAGTGCGCACGCCGGCGCCCTGTCCGATGATCTACGCCTCGCCGCGCGGCGAAACCGCGCGCGCGGTGCCGCTGCTGCGCGAACTGGCGCAGACCGGCCAGGTCGCGCCGGGTCCGTTCAGCCTGGCGGTACACAACGCCGTCGCCGGCCTCGAGTCGATCGCGCATGCCGACACCGGCAGCTACGGCGCGATCGCTGCCGGCGGCGAGACCGCGGAAGCCGCGATCGTGGAGGCCTGCACGCTGCTCACCGACGGCGTCGGGAGCGTCATCGTCACCGTCTACGATGAACTCGTCCCGGACTGCTACCGCGCCTACGTCGAGGAACCGGATGCGCCGTACGCGTACTCGCTGCGGGTGGGACGTACGGGCGGGCCGCGCTTCGAACTGGCGTGGGGGCAGGGGGCACGGGGCACGGGGCATGGGGCACGAGGAGACGAAAGCCCGCCCAATCGCGAGGCTCCGGATCTTCCCGTGCCCCATGCCCCGTGCCCCGTGCCCCCTGCTCTCCCCCCACCCCTCCACGCCCTCCGTTTCCTCCTCTCCGACCACCCCACCCACCACCATGACGGATCGCATCGCCGCTGGACCTGGCGTCGTGCTGCCTGAGCCGCTGGACCGGCCGTGGCGGGTGCTCGCGACCGGCTTCTGTTTCGCGATGTTCGGCCTTGGCGGATTGTTGCTGCGCATGCTGGTGTTTCCACCGTTGCTGCTGGTCGCGCGTGATCGCATCCGCCGCGCGGATCTGGCGCGCGCCTGCGTGCACCGCAGCTTCCGTTTTTTCATCGAACTGATGCGCCTGAGCGGTGTGCTGAGTTATGAGATCGAAGGCCTGGACCGCTTGCGCCGGCGCGGCCTGCTGGTGCTGGCCAACCATCCGACTCTGATCGACGTGGTGTTCCTGATTTCGCTGATCGAGCACGCCACCTGCGTGGTCAAGGCCCCGCTCCGACGCAACCCGTTCACGCGCGGACCGGTGCTCGGCGCCGGCTACATCTGCAATGACGACCCGGAAGGGGCGATCGAGGACTGCCGGCAGGCGCTCGACGAGGGCGGCAACCTCGTGGTGTTCCCGGAGGGCACGCGCACCGCGGACGATGGCATCATCCGCCTGCGCCGCGGCGCCGCGCAGATCGCCGTGCGCTGCCGCCGCGACATCACCCCGGTGACGATTTCCTGCATACCGCGCAGCCTGACCCGCGCGATCCCGTGGTATGTCGTGCCGGTGCGGCCAATGCATTTCCGCATCCGCGTGCTCGACGACCTGCCGATCGCGTCGTACCTCGCCGACGACCCGCCCGAAGCGCTCGCCGCGCGCCACCTGACCGATGACCTGACACAGTTTTTCGCCAAGGAGACGAGTAGCCATGCAGGCGCTTGAGTTGGAGATCAAGAACCTGATCATCGAGACCCTCGGTCTCGAGGACTTGAAACCCGAGGACATCGATTCCGCGGCGCCGCTGTTCGTCGAGGGCCTCGGCCTGGATTCCATCGACGCGCTCGATCTCGGTCTTGCGATCCAGCGCCGCTACGGCGTCCACATGTCGGCCGACGCCGAGGAGACCCGCCAGCACTTCCGCAGCGTACGCGCGCTGGCGGCGCTGGTGGCGAGCGCGCGCGGCGGCTGACGCCATGTCGACAGGCGCGGGGCAGGGGGCAAGCGGCAGGGACCCGGCCTCGGCTCAGGATCCGACCGCAGCGCGCGCTCGTCCTCTCATCCCTGCCCCTCTCACCGCAGTTGCCGCTGCACAGGACATCCCGCATGACCCGCGACGAACTCCACACCCGTCTGGTCGATGTGCTCGAACGCACCTTCGACATCGCCCGCGAGCGCATCCACCCCGAGGCGCGACTGGGCGAGGATCTCGACATCGACAGCATCGACGCAGTCGATCTGCTGGTCGAACTGAAGCAGATCACGGGTGTGCGTCTGCAACCCGAAGCGTTCAAGAGCGTGCGCACCGTCGGCGACGTGGTCGACGCACTGGTGGCGCTGCTGCCGCCGTGAAGTGCGGCGGTATCGCGGCGCTGCTGCTCGGCGCGCTGACGCTTGTCTACCCCGTCGCGGTGTACCTGAGCCTGGATCGTTTTGAACCGCGCTGGCTGGCTTTGCTGTTGTTGGCGATCGCGCTCGCGCGCCTGGGCGGCGGCCGCCGCGATCCGCTCGCCTGGGCCACTGCGGCGACCGCACTGGCGCTCGCGCTGCTGTCGGGCTGGTTCAACGCCTGGCTGCCGGTCAAGCTCTATCCGGTGGCGGTCAACGCGCTGCTGCTGGTGCTGTTCGGGTTGTCACTCCGGCATCCGCCGAGCTTCGTCGAACGCCTCGCGCGCCTGCAGGAGCCGCAACTGCCGGCGCACGCGGTGGCCTACACGCGGCGCGTGACCCAGGTCTGGTGCGGCTTCTTCGTGCTCAACGGCGGGATCGCGCTGTGGACCGCGCTCTACGCCAGCCACGCCGCGTGGGCGCTGTACAACGGCCTGCTCGCCTATCTGCTGATGGGAGCACTGTTCGCCGGCGAATGGTGGGTGCGCCAACGGGTGCGCGCACGGCATGCCTGAGATCGTCGGCCTCGACCGCCTGCTGCCGGCGCTCGCGGGCCGCGCCTGCGTCGCCTGGCGTGGCGATACCGCGGTCTCCGGCGACGACTTCCTCGTCCGCGTCGGCGCCTGGCACGCGCTGCTCGACCTGCCCGCGGGCGCGCTGCTCGCCCTGGCGCACGCCGATGCGGTCGAGTTCGCCGCGGCGCTGTACGCGGCGTGGCTGCGCGAACTGGTCGTGCTGGTGCCGGGCGACACCCTCGCGGGCACGCTGGCGACACTCGCCGACGCCGCCGCCTTCGCCGGCGAGTGTGGCCCGGCGACCACGCATCCGGCCCCGGTGGGCGGCGCCAGTGCCATCGCGGGCCCGTTGCCGCACGGACTCGACGGCACACTGGTGCTGCAGACCTCCGGCTCGACCGGCGCGCCGCTGCGCGTGGCGAAGACGCTGCGCCAGCTCGACGCCGAGGTGCGCACGCTGGAAGCGGCTTTCGGTGCGCGCCTCGGGCCGGCGCGGATCGCCGCCACGGTCTCGCACCAGCACATCTACGGCCTGCTGTTCCGGGTGCTGTGGCCGCTCGCCGCCGGGCGCGCCTTCGAGGCGCACGCGCACGCATACCTGGAATCGGTCGCCCCGCTACTGACGCGAGATCGGCTCGCGTTGGTCGCGAGCCCGGCGCACCTGAAGCGGATACCGGCCGGCATCGACTGGCATCCGGGTGGCGCACGCCTGTCCGCGCTGTTCTCCTCCGGCGGCCCGCTGGCCTTCGACGCGGCGCAGGCCGCGCAGGCGGCCACCGGCGAGTGCCCGATCGAAGTCTGGGGCAGCACCGAGACCGGTGGCATCGCCTGGCGCCAGCAGTCCGGCGCCGACGCGCCCTTCGCAGCCTTGCCCGGCGTCGAGCTCGAGTGCGACGACGCCGGCACGCTGCGGTTGCGCTCGCCGCACCTCGAGAACGCCGGCTGGATCGAACTCGCGGACCGTGGCGAACGCGCGGTGGGCGGCGGCGTGCACCTGCGCGGTCGCAACGACCGCATCGTCAAGATCGAGGAGAAGCGGGTCTCGCTGTCGGCCATCGAGCGCGCCGCGCGCGCGGTCGGACTGCTGGATGAAGCACGCGCACTGGTGCTGGCGGGCGAGCGCACCCAGGTCGCGCTGGTGGGGGTGCCGGGCGAACCCGGGCGGGAGATGCTGCGCACCCAGGGCCGGCGCGCGCTCGCGGCAGCGCTGCGCGCCGGGATGGCCACGCAGGTCGAGCGCGTCGCGCTGCCGCGGCGTTTCCGCTTCGTCGGCGCGCTGCCGCAGAACGCGCAGGGCAAGACCACCGAAGCGATGCTCGCCGCGCTGTTTGACTGGACCGAATCGCGCCCGCTGCTGCCCTTCTTCGACTGGCGCACGCGCGACGCGCAGCGCGCCAGCGCCGAGCTCTGGATCGGCCCAGACCTCTACCACTTCCAGGGCCACTTCCCGAGTCGTCCGATCCTGCCCGGGGTCGCTCAGATCGACTGGGCGATCGCGCTCGCGCGGCTGGTATTCCCCTTGCCGCCGAGGCTGTCGAGGATGGAGACGCTGAAGTTCCAGGCCATGATCGAACCCGGCGCCCGGCTCCTGCTCGACCTCGAGTGGAAACCCGAGCGCGGCCAGCTCGAGTTCCGCGCGCACTCGAAGGCCGGTGCGCATGCCAGCGCGCGGCTGGTGTTTGCAGAGCGGTGAACCGTGAAAGGAAAGCCCGGGCGCAATCCCGCCGTTGACCCGCTTTTCCGTTTCCCTTTTCCCTTTCCATGCCCTTTTCACCTTTCACCGCTCTCCCATGCCCCCGCTGATCCTGATCCCCGTCTACAACCACGAGCGCGGTCTCGCGACCATGCTCGACGGCCTGCGCGCGTCGGGAATGCCCTGTCTGCTCGTCGACGATGGCAGCGAGGCCGGCTGCGCGAAAGCGCTGGACGCGATGGTGGCGGCAAATCCCGGCTGGCTGTCGCTGCACCGGCGCGCGCGCAATGGCGGCAAGGGCGCGGCGCTGATGTCGGGCTTCGTCGAGGCTGAACGACGCGGTCATGGCCACGTCGTGCAGATCGACGCCGACGGCCAGCACGATACCGCCGACCTCGCGCGCTTCGTCGCCGCCTCGGCGGCCGCACCGGAGGCGCTGATCCTCGGCCAACCCGTCTACGACCGGTCGGTACCGGCCGGTCGCCGCATCGGCCGCTACCTCACCCATGTGTGGGTGTGGATCAACACGCTGAGCCTGGCGATCGCCGACACCATGTGCGGCTTCCGCGTGTACCCGCTGGCACCGGTGCTGGAGGTGCTCGCGCAGGAGCGCCTCGGCGAGCGCATGGACTTCGACACCGAGATCGTGGTGCGCCTGCACTGGCGCGGGCTGCGCGTCGTGAACCTGCCGACGCCGGTGCGCTACCCCGCGGACGGTGTCTCGCACTTCAAGCTGTGGCGCGACAACCTGCTGATCTCGCGGATGCACGCGCGACTGTTCTTCGGGATGCTGTGGCGACTGCCGCGCCTGCTGGCGCGCAAGTTCGCGTGAGCGCGCCGCAGCACTGGGCACAGATCGGCGAGGCCGGTTTCCTCGGCGGCATGCGCGCGCTGGTGTGGGTCAACCGGGTGTTCGGGCGCACCCTGTTCCGGATCGCCCTATATCCGGTGCTCGGCTACTTCTTTCTCGTGCGCGGGAGTGCGCGGCGCGCCTCGCTGGACTACCTGCGGCGCCTGCAGGCCAGGCATCGCCTGTTCGATCGCGAACCCGGCCCGTGCATGGCCTGGCGGCATTTCCTGTCCTTTGCCGAAGCGCTGCTCGACAAGGTGCTGGCCATGGGCGGCGCGTACACGCTGGCCGACGTCGACCTCGTCGGCCAGGACGCGGTTCTGCCGCTGCTGGCGGCGCGCCGTGGCGCGGTGATGCTGACCGCGCACGTCGGCAACCTCGAGGTCTGCCAGGCGCTCGCAGAGCTGCAGCCGGGCCTGAAGCTCAACATCCTGATGCATTTGCGCAACGCCACGAAATTCAACCGCCTGCTCGACCGCCAGAGGCTCGCCCATGTGCGTGTGCTCGCCGTCGACGAAATCACGCCCGGCACCGCGGTCGACCTGCAGGCGCGCATCGAGGCCGGCGAGATGCTGGTGATCGCCGCCGACCGGCCGACGCCCGGCAGCGCCCGGCGCGTTCACCACGCGCCCTTCCTCGGCGCGCCGGCGCCGTTTCCACAAGGCCCTTTCATTCTCGCGAGCCTGCTGCGCTGCCCGGTGTTCGCGGTCTGGTGCACCCGCCGCGGCACGCGCTTCCGGATCGACTTCGAGTTGCTCGCCGGGCGCCTGGAGCGCCAGCGCGGCGCGCCAGCGAACGGCCTCGGGCCCGCGATCGAGGCCTACGCGGCGAGCCTGGAACGCCAGTGCGTGGCGGCGCCGTTGCAATGGTTCAACTTCCACGATTTCTGGGCGAACCCGCAGGTCATATCGCCCGCAGGGCCAGACGAGCCGCGCCGGGTCGCCTAGCCCCGCGGGCAAGCGGGGCGACACCTACGCAGAGGATGGTCCCGCTATTCTCGCGCCTTCACGCCATTTCCACCGCCGCGCCGATGCCCACTGCCCCCACGCCCGTCCGTTTCGACGGTTCCCCACTGTGCATCGAGGACATCGTCGCCCTCGCGCGGCGTGAGCGCGGCGCCGCGCTGGACGAGTGCGCGACCTTCCGCGCGCGCATCCAGGCCGGCGCCGACTTCCTCGACCGCGTGCTCGCCGAGGACGGCGTGATCTACGGGGTCACCACCGGCTACGGCGATTCCTGCACCGTCAGCATCCCCTCCGGCCTCGCCTTGGAACTGCCGCAGCGGCTGTACACCTACCACGGCTGCGGC
Source organism: Lysobacterales bacterium (assembly GCA_019187485.1). Classification (GTDB taxonomy): domain Bacteria; phylum Pseudomonadota; class Gammaproteobacteria; order Xanthomonadales; family SZUA-5; genus JADKFD01. The sequence goes on from JABAQR010000072.1 coordinate 19,267, forward strand.
GCCGGCGCGCTGCTGTCGCGCGAACAGACGCGCGCGGTGCTGGCGACGCGCCTGACCTCGCTGACGCAAGGTTATTCCGGGGTCAGCTACCGGCTGCTGCAGCAACTGGCCGGATTGCTGCAGCACGATCTGCTGCCGCGGATCCCGTCGGAGGGCTCGGTCGGCGCCAGCGGCGATCTCACGCCGCTGTCCTATGTCGCCGCGGTGCTGTGCGGCGAACGCGAGGTGTGGAACGGCAAGGACGGCCGTCCCGCCGCGGAGGCGCTGGCGGCGGCCGGGCTGCAGCCGCTGAAGCTGCGGCCGAAGGAAGGCCTCGCGGTGATGAACGGCACCGCGGTGATGACCGCGCTCGCCTGCCTGGCGCACGCGCGCGCCGACTACCTCAACCGGCTGGCCACGCGCATCACCGCGCTCGCGGTGGTCGCGCTTGACGGCAACCCGCACCACTACGACGAGCGCCTGTTCGCGGTGAAGCCGCATCCAGGCCAGCAACGCGTCGCCGCGCGCCTGCGCGCCGACCTCGCCGCCGACCGCCCGCCGCGCAACGAGCAGCGCCTGCAGGACCGCTATTCGCTGCGCTGCGCGCCGCATGTGCTCGGCGCGCTGGAAGACGCGCTGCCGTGGCTGCGCACGCTGATCGAAACCGAGCTCAACAGCGCCAACGACAACCCGATCATCGATCCCGACGATTTGCGCGTGTTGCACGGCGGCCACTTCTACGGCGGCCACATCGCGATGGCGATGGACACGCTGAAGTGCCAGGTGGCCAACCTTGCCGATCTGCTCGACCGGCAGATGGCGCTGCTGGTCGACGCACGCTACAACCACGGCCTGCCGGCCAACCTCTCCGGCGCTTCCGGCAGCCGGCGGCCGATCAACCACGGCCTCAAGGCGCTGCAGATCAGCGCCTCGGCGTGGACCGCCGAGGCCTTGAAGGCGACCCTGCCGGCCTCGGTGTTCAGCCGCTCCACCGAGTGTCACAACCAGGACAAGGTGTCGATGGGCACGATCGCCGCCCGCGACTGCCTGCGCGTGCTCGAACTCGCCGAACAGGTCGCTGCGGCGCTGCTGGTCACGGTCCGCCAGGGCGTCGAACTGCGCCTGAGGCTGACGCCGGGCAGCACCCTGCCGACGGCGCTGGCGGCGATGCAGCAGGACCTGGCCACGCGCATCGAATTCCTCGATGAGGACCGCGCGCTCGACGCTACCCTGGTGGAACTGCTGGCTGCGATCGACGCCCGCGCGTGGGCCCTGTATGACTGAGATCCCGGCCGCCTGGCAGGCGCAGATCGAGATCGATCCGGCTTTCTACGACATCGATCCGATGGAGATCGTCTGGCACGGGCACTATGTGAAGTACTTCGAGGTGGTCCGCTGCGCGCTGCTCGACCAGATCGACTACAACTACTACGCGATGAAGCATTCCGGCTACGCCTGGCCGATCGTCGACCTGCACGTGCGCTACGTGCAGCCGCTGCGCTTCCGCCAGAAAGTCCGGGTGGCCGCGAAGATCGTCGAGTGGGAACACCGCTTACGCATCCTCTACCGCGTGACCGACGCCGCCACCGACCGCAAGCTGACCACCGGCCACACGGTGCAGGTGGCGGTGGACATGCGCAACGGCGAGTTGCAATTCGAGACGCCGGCGGTGCTGCGGCAACGTCTGGGGGTGATGTGAGCTGCGCACCGGGGCGACCCGACCCGCGAGAGATGAAATGCCGGCCATGGATGGCTGGCCCGCCAATCGAGCGCACAAGCACTCGATTGGGCGAAGCCGAGTCCGGACATGCACCGGACTCGGCGCGGGCCGACGAGGCCAGGATGGACTCGTCCAGACCCGATCGGCTGCTTCCTGGCGGTCTGTGGGTCTTCCGCGGCTTGCTGCTTGCGGCTTGCTGCTTCCTGCAAACCGCCGAGGCCGCACAGGCGCCGGCGGTCGCCGGCACGCAGCAAGCGACAAGCGGCGACCCGCTCCTCACCACCCTCTCGCGCCGCCTGACCACCACCCCCGTGCTGCGCGGCGAGTTCATCCAGGAGCGCACACTGGCTGGTTTCGCGAAACCGCTGCGCTCGGCCGGCCGCTTCGTCGCCGCGCGCGGACGGGGTGTGCTGTGGATCACGCGGGAACCCTTTCCCGGCGAACTCGCAATCACCACCGAAGCGATCCGCGAGCGCGTCGATGGCACGGAGGCGGTGATGGTCGACGCCAGCCGTGAACCGGCGCTGCGCGAGGTCAACCGCATCCTGCTGGCACTGCTGCAGGGCGAGTTCGCCGCGCTCGCGGGGCAGTTCGAGGTCTCCGGCAACGCCACGGCGACGCCGTGGACGCTGCAACTGCTGCCGCGCGGCCCGCTCGCACAGGCAATCGCGAAGATCGAACTGGAGGGTGGCCGTCAGGTCGACCGGGTGACGATCCACGAGCCGGGCGGCGATGTCTCGCGCATCGCATTCAGCGCACAGACCGCGGGCGCGCGTCTGAAACCGGCGGAAGCGCAGCGGTTTGAGTGAGGCTCGCCGCGAGGAGGCGGAAGCCGCCCGCGGGGCGCGTGCCGCGGTCGCCTTCCCGACGGCCACCGGAAAGACGCCCGCGGCGCGAACGCTGGGTGCCTGGGTGTGGGCGCTGTTCGTCCTCGTCTGCCTGACCCACCTCGCATCCATCGCCTGGCGGGGCGACTGGCCGGTCGATACCGATGTCATGGCGCTGCTGCCCCAGGACACACGCCATCACGCGGCAGAGCAGGCGCTCGCGAGGCTCAGCGATGGCGCCTCCCGGCGGGTCGTGGTGGTGCTGTCGGCGCCGGATTTCTCCGTCGTGCGCGCCGCCGCGCAGATGATCGCGCCATGGATCGGGGATTCCAGGGGGCCGCTGGCACCGCTGCCGGCGAATGTCGGGACACTGCGTGAACTCGGCGACTTCTATGCACCGTGGCGCGACCGGCTGCTGACGACCACCGAGCGCGAGCGGCTGGCCGCCGAGCCGCCCGAAGCATTGGCGCGCACCGCGTTGCATGCACTGTACCGGCCGGGGCCGGCGCCGCACGTCTACGGACCGCTCGCGGACCCGCTCGGCAGCGCCGATCGCTGGCTGGCCGAACGCGCACTGGCGACACCACTGCGTCCACGCGAGGGCTACCTGTGGCTGCGGCGCGAAGGACGTGAGCTGATCGTGCTGCCTTTCGAACTGCGCACCGGCGCGCTCAGCGTGGCCGCTCTGGAGGCGCTGCAACCGCGGCTGGACGCGGCCCGCGCACTGGCGCGCAGCGCCGGAGTCGAACTGGATGCCGCCGGTGTCGCCGTGCATGCAGCCGCGGCGACGCACCGGGCACAACGCGAAATGAGCCTGATCGGCCTCGGCGCCGCCCTCGGCATCGCGGCGATGATGTGGCTGGTCTTCGGCCGTCTGCGCCCGCTGGCACTGGTGCTGGGCTCGGTCGGCATCGGTCTCGCGGTCGCACTGTCGCTGAGCCTGCTGGTGTTCGGGCGCGTGCACCTGGTCACGCTGGTGTTCGGTGCCAGTCTGGTCGGCGTCGCCGAGGATTACGCGATCCATTGGCTGGCAGTGCGCGCGCTCGCCGCCAAGGACGCCAAATCGGTGGCGACGCGCGCGATCGTGCCCGGCCTGTGGCTGGCCTTCACGACCTCGGCGCTCGGCTATCTCGCGCTCGCGTTGGCGCCCTTCCCGGGCCTGCGGCAGATGGCGCTGTTCGCGATCTCCGGCCTCGCCGCGGCGCTGCTGACGGTGCTGCTGTGGCTGCCGCGCCTGCTCGGAGCCGAACCACGCGCGGGCCGCGCAAGCCAGGTGATCGCGCGCTCCTGGCGACGCTGGCCCAGAGTGACGCGCTCCCCGTTGGCGGCACTGCTGCTGCTCGGGATGCTCGGCTGGCTGCTCGCGTCGGCCGCGGACCTGCGCACGGCAGACGATCTGCGGGCGTTGCAGTCCTCGCCGCCGGAACTGCTCGCGCAGCAGGCGCGTGTCGGCGACTGGCTGGGCGAACCGAGTCCGGTGCAGTTCTTCCTGGTACGCGCGGCAGACCACGCGACCCTGCTGCAACGCGAGGAGGCACTGGTCGAGCGTCTGCGCGCACACGCCGCCGCCGGTCACATCGGTGGCCACCGCGCGCTGTCCGACTGGGTGCCTTCGCCGACGCGTCAGGCGGAAGACGCGGCGCTGCTGGCGCCGGCGCGGGCGGTCGCGCAAGCGGCGATCGGGAATGCACTGGGCGCCGCCGACACGGGTCCGACGGCACTCGCCGCCGCTCCACTGACGCTCGACGCCTGGCTCGAAAGTCCACTGTCGGCGCCGCTGCGGGCCTTGTTCCTCGGTCGCATCGATGGCGAGCTGGCGAGCGTGGTCCAGATCCAAGGCCTGACACGACCCGAGCAGTTGCCCGCGCTCGCCGCGCTTGCGCCAGACCTGCCTGGCGTGCAATGGGTGGATCGCATCGACGACTACTCGCGACTGCTGCGCGAATACCGGGTGGCGATGCTGTGCGTGCTCGCAACGGCCGTGCTGGTGGTCGCGCTGCTGCTGGCACTGCGCTACCGCAGGCGCGCCTGGCGGGTGCTTGCGCCCACCCTGCTCGGCATGCTCGCGGTGCTCGCCTTCCTCGGCTGGCGCGGCGAGCCGCTGCAACTGTTCCATGTGCTCGGCCTGATCGTGCTGCTGGGCATGGCCGACGACTACGGCATCTTCCTGCTCGAGGGCGCCGGCGACGACGCCGCCTGGCTCGGCATCGTGCTCGGTGCCGGCAACACCCTGCTCGCTTTCGGTCTGCTCGCCTTCTCGGCCACGCCGGCACTGGCGGCCTTCGGGCTGACCTTGCTGATCGGCATTGGCGTGGCCTGGCTGGCGGCGCCGATGGTGGCGGACCACGAGGGCACGGGGGCACGGGGGCACGTGCCCCCGTGAACAGGCATCATCCTCCCCCCGCCGTCGCCGACGTACGCCGATGCCCCTGCCCTGCCTTGATACCGAGACCCTGATCGTCGGCGCCGGCCCTTCCGGCGCGGTGGCCGCCGCCATGCTGCGACGCGCCGGAAGGGAAGTGCTGGTACTCGAACGCGAGACCTTTCCACGTTTTTCCATCGGCGAGAGCCTGCTGCCGCAGAGCATGCAGTACATCGAGGAGGCGGGCCTGCTGCGCGATGTGGTCGAAGCCGGCTTTCAGTACAAGAACGGCGCCAGCTTCGTCTGGGGCGAGCGCGGCGAGACCGCCTTCGACTTCCGCGACAAGTACTCGCCCGGCTGGGGCACCACCTATCAGGTGCAGCGGGCGCGCTTCGATCAGGTGCTCGCCGATGGCGCCGCGCGCCTGGGCGCCGATGTGCGCTACCGCCACGAGGTGCTCGCGCTCGATCCCGCACACGGCGGCTCGACCGCGCGCGTGCGCGCCGACGATGGCGGCGAGTACGCGGTGCGCGCGCGCTTCGTCCTCGACGCCAGCGACTTCGGGCGCACGCTGCCGCGGCTGCTCGGACTCGAACGCCCCAGCAACTTCCCGGTGCGCGGCGCGATCTTCACGCACATCGAGGACCGCATCGGCCCCGGCGTGTTCGACCGCGACAAGATCCGCGTCACCGTGCACCCGCAACACGTCGATGTCTGGTACTGGCTGATCCCGTTCAGCAACGGTCGTTGTTCGCTCGGCGTGGTCGCGCGCCGCGAGTTCCTCGAGCAGTACCAGGGCACGGAAACCGAGCGCCTGCGGGCGATCGTGTTCGAGGATCCCGCCTTGCGCGCGCTGCTGTCGCAGGCGCAGTGGGACACGCCGGCGCGCCAGATCGTCGGCTACGCCAGCAATGTGCAAAGCCTGTGGGGACCGGGCTACGCGCTGCTCGGCAACGCTGGCGAGTTTCTCGATCCGGTGTTCTCCTCGGGCGTCACCATCGCGGTGAAATCGGCGAGCCTGGCGGTTGCGGCGATCACCCGCGAACTCGCCGGCGAAATGGTCGACTGGGAAACCGACTACGCCGCGCCGCTGCGCGCCGGCGTCGACTGCTTCCGCGGCTTCGTCGAAGCCTGGTACGCCGGCAGTTTCCAGAAGATCATCTTCCACAGCCCGCAGCAACCGGCGATCCGGCGGATGATCTGTTCGATCCTCGCCGGTTACGCCTGGGACCGCAGCAACCCCTACGTGGCCGAGACCAAGCGCCGGCTGGCGACACTGGAGGGCCTGTGCGGTTGAGCCGTGCCGCCGGTGTGCGCGCAGCAGCGCGCGCATCGGCCTTCGCCGCTCGCTGCCTGCCTCGTCCGGGGAGCCGATGGACACGTCCGGTTCATGGCCCGGCACTCATGGCCGTGGGTCTGCTGCTGGCCGCCTGCACCCAGGCACCGCCGCGCCCGGTCTCGCCACCGCCGATCCTGCGCCTGCCACCCGCCTCGCTCGGCGCCGAACTATCGCTCCAGCAGCGCCTGAGTGTGATCCACGCTGCGCGCACCCAGCACGCCGACGCGCTGCTTCAGACCGATGCGCACGCGCTGCGGTTGGTGTTGCTGGTCGGCCCGAGGCGCCTGCTGACGCTGTCTTTCGACGGCGAGCGCATCGACGAACAGCGCGATCCCGCGCTGCCGGCCGAACTCGCCGGCGAACGCTTCGTATCCGACATCCAGCTCGCCTGCTGGCCCGCCGACGCGATCCGGTCCGCGCTGCCGGCGGGCTGGTCGCTCATCGACGATGCGCGCCGGCGCACACTGATACACGCCGGCGAGCCGGTCACGGAGATCCGCTACGGGCAGGACCAGCGCTGGCTCGGCCGCATCGACATCGAACACGTACGCGCCGGCTACCGCTTGCGCATCGAATCGGTGCCGGCGCGATGAGCGCGGCCTACCTGCACCAACTCGGCATCGTCTGCGCGCTCGGCAGCGGACGCGAGGCCGTGCACGCCGCGCTGCAGCGCGCCGATGCAGCGGGCGGAGTCGCGCCGACCACCCGCTACAGCCCGGGCCGCGAGCTGCACCTCGGCGTCGCTCCCGGCGACTGGACGCCGCAGCCGGCCTGGCCACTGCCGCTGCGCAGCCGCAACAACGCGCTGCTGGCCGGCGCGCTCGCGCAACTACGCCCGGCATTCGACGTGCTCGCCGCCGGCGTCGATCCGGCGCGCATCGGCGTGGTGCTCGGCAGCAGCACCTCCGGGATCGCCGAGGGCGAGGCCGCGATCGCCACGCTGGAACACACCGGAGCGATGCCGCCCGGCTACCACTACGGCCAGCAGGACCTGTACTCGGGCGCGCGTTTCGTCGCCGGAGAAGTCGGCGCCGCCGGGCCGGCGCTGACGATCTCGACCGCCTGCTCCTCCGGCGCGAAGGCGCTCGCAAGCGCCGCGCGCTGGCTGCGCGCGGGGATTTGCGACCTCGTGATCGCCGGCGGCGCCGACAGCCTGTGCGCCTTCACGGTCGCCGGTTTCTCGGCGCTGGAATCGGTCAGCGCCGCGCGCTGCAACCCGCTGAGCGCGAACCGCTGCGGCATCAACATCGGCGAGGGCGCGGCGCTGTTCCTGCTGTCGCGCCAGCCCGCGGCGGTGCGCCTGTCCGGCTGGGGCGAGAGCAGCGACGCGCACCACATCTCCGCGCCGGAACCGCGAGGCCGCGGCGCCGAAGCCGCGATGCGCCAGGCGCTGGCGCGTGCCGGGCTGTCGCCGAAGGACATCGACTACCTCAACCTGCACGGCACCGCGACGCCCTTGAACGACCTCGCCGAGAGCCTCGCCGTGCACCGTGTGTTCGGCGCGCAGGGCCCGTGGTGCTCGTCGACCAAGCCGCTGTCCGGCCACGCGCTCGGCGCCGCCGGCGCGATCGAGGCCGGCTTCTGCTGGCTCGCCTTGCAGGGCGATGGCTGGCTGCCGCCGCACTGGTGGGACGGCGTGGCCGATCCAGCGCTCGCGCCGCTGCGCCTGGTCGCGCCCGGCCACCGCGGCACACGCCCGCGCCACGCGCTCAGCAATTCCTTCGCCTTCGGCGGCAACAACGCCGTCGTGCTGATGTCGACGCAATGACGATGGACGCGAGCGCCGTCCCCATCGTCGAGCTGCTGCCGCACGCGCCACCGATGGTGCTGCTCGACCGCGTGGTCGCGGCCGGCGGCGAACACCTGAGCGCCGAAGTCGCGATCCGCGCGGATAGCGAGTTCTGCCGCGAGGGCCGCGTCGGCGCCTGGGTCGGCATCGAGTACATGGCGCAGGCGGTCGCCGCCTGGTCCGGCTGGCAGGCGCGCATGCGCGGCGAGCCGGTGAAGATCGGCTACCTGCTCGGCACCCGTCGCTACGACGCCCACGTCCCCGAATTCCTCGTCGGCGACGTCCTGCAGGTGCACGTCGAACGCGAATTCCAGGCCGACAACGGCCTCGCCCGCTTTCGCGCCGAAATCCACCGCGGCGACGAATGTTGCGCGACGGCGAGCATCAGCGTGTACGAACCGCCCGCGGACTGAGCCATCACCGCGCCAGCATCACACGGTCGCGACCGGCTTCCTTGGCGGCATACAGCGCGGCATCGGCGCGGCGCAGCAGCTCATCGACGCCCTCGCCATCGTGGCGCTGCGCCAGACCGAAACTGGCACTGCAACGCAGTACGCTGCCATCGATCCCGAGCGTACATGCGCCCACCGCCTGGCGCAGCGCATGCGCGTGCTGGATTGCCGTGGCCAGCTCGATCTGTGGCCAGATCAGCAGGAACTCCTCGCCGCCCCAGCGGGCGACCAGATCGGCGCCGCCGAGCGGGTCGCGCAGCGTCCGCGCCACTCCGACCAGTGCCCGGTCGCCGGCTTCGTGGCCGAAGGCATCATTGATGCGCTTGAAGTTGTCGACATCGATCAGAGCGATGCTCACGGCCTGCTCCGCGGCAATCAGCGCGGCCAGGCGCGCGAGGCCGAGGCGCCGGTTCGCCAGCCCGGTCAGCGCGTCGTGGGTGGACTCGTGTTCCAGCCGTTCGTTCAGTTCCCGAAGCATCGACTGGTAGCGGTCGGAGATGCGCGCGATCTTCTCCACCTGTCGCAATTGCTTGCTCAGGCGTTCGCCGAGCGAACTGGCCTCGCTGCGCGCGGCGTCCTGGTAGCGGTCCGAGATCCGCGTGATGCGGTCGAGCTGGCGCAACTGGTCCTGGAACTGCCGGTACAACTGCGCCAACGGTTCCCGCAAGGGATGATCGGCGTACGCCGGATCGGCCAGCAGCGACTCGATGCGCTTCTCGCTGTCGCCGGTCACGTTCACGTCAGCCCTGTGGCTGAATGTGGAAGGGCAGGGTCAGATCCTCACGAAACTCTCCCGCGAGTTCGGCGACCCGTTCGTTGCGCACGTCGTAATACCAGTGGACGGCCACCCGGCATCCACGCTTGTGCGCCTCTTCCAGGGTGTCGAACAGGTCCATCATGATGCGCACGCTGCTGGTGTTGAGGTAAACGAGTTCCAGGTCCATGGTCAGCTCACCGGCGCTGGCCAGTTGTGCTTCCATCCATTGCAGGACCGGCTGATACAACTCGAAGGCGTTTTCCGGGTAGGAATCCCCCTTCATGTGTACGCGGGTCGGATGCAGCGTGCACTCGATGCTCGGCGTTGAGGTGCTGCCGGAGATCTTTAGGTCGGTCATGACGGGCTCTCAAATGGACACGCCGAGGCTGAAAAAGGCCGAGCCATCGGCCAGCTCCTGCAATTGCCCGCGCAAAGGCGCGCTCGCCTTGCGCGCCATGTCGATCAGTCCCAGCCCGGCGCCGCTGGCCACCTCCGCCCGCGGCGCGCGCATCTGCTCCTTGTAGCGTGCGCGCAGCGCGGCCTTGTCGAGCGGTGCGAGCTCGGCCAGGCGCCGCAGCAGGGCACGGCCATCCTCGGTCCGTACGCGATTGCCCGCCGAAACCAGGTAGTGACCCGCCGGATCGCGCGCGATGACCACCGTGGCGACCGCCTCCGGCCATGCACGGGTCTGGAAATAGTGGCGAATGTTCTGCGTGATTTCGATGTAGACGCCAAACACATCCATCGCCGAGGACGGTGCAATCGCCTGCGATTCCATGTGATTGCGCAGTGCCTTGCCGATCTCCTCGATCAGGCTCGACGACAATGGACCATTGAAGCACAGCAGGATGCCCTGCTCGGTGTAGCGCTGTTGCAGGGCGAACAGATCGACGGAGTGCATGGGCGGTGGGCGGCTTCCGGAGTAGGGCGAGGAACCTTGCGCGAACTGACTGCGCAGCATAGTGGGAATCGATGCATGCGGCGTTGCCTCGGACCCGTCACCGCACCTTTCGACACACCTGGACCCGATCACTGCGATCAGCGTTCAGCCCACGCGATTCGGGTGATCCGCCGGGGGCAGTGGCCCGATGCGAAAAGCCAGCACGCAGATGTCATCGCGCTGCGCCACACCGCCCTGGTACGCCTCCAGTTGCGCTTCCAGCGCTTGCCCGAATTCGGCGAGCGGCGAGCTCGCGTACTGCTGCAACAAGGCCTGCACGCGCGCACGGCCGAAACCGAGCGCATCGCGCTCGCCGTTCTGGTCGAGCAGGCCATCGCTGGTGAGCAGATAGGTGACGGCGGGATCGAGGTCAACGCCGACGTTCTCGAACTCGCCGGGCACGCGGTCGGCCAGGGCGCGGCGTGCGCCCGGCAGGCGCGTCGCGCCCTGCGCGCCCGCGATCAGCAATTCCACCTTGGCGCCCGCGAAATGCAGTCGCGAGGCATCGGTGTCGACGTAGGCCAGACCCACGTCCATCGAGGTGGCGGTACCGCGGACGCGATCACCGACGTGCAGCAGCGCGCGCAGCGCGCGATCGGCCACGCGCAGGATGCCGGCGGGATCGGCCGCACCGACCTCGGCAATGGCGCGATCCAGCGCCGCGTTGCCGAGCATGGTCATCAATGCGCCCGGAACGCCGTGGCCGGCGCAATCGACGACGCCGATCAGGAATCCGCGGTCGGTCGTGTGGAACAGGTAGAAATCACCGCCGACCACGTCCCGCGGTCGCCACAACAGGTAGTGACGACCGCCGAGCGCGCGCGCGAGCGCCTGCACCGGCAGCATCGCCTGCTGGATGCGGCTGGCATAGGCGATCGAGTCGGCGATCTTGGCATTGGCCTGCGCCATCGTGGTGTTGGCGGCGACCAGTTCGGCGGTGCGCTCGCGCACCGTCGATTCCAGTTCCTCGGTGTGCCGGCGAACTTTGTCGACCATCGCCGCGAAGGCCACGCCGAGCTCGCCGATCTCGTCGCCGCCGCTGGCCTGCAAGCTCAGCGCGTAGTTGCCGGCGGCGATCGTCTGCGCGGAATTCTTGAGCGCGATCAGCGGCGCAACCACCAGGTGGTTGACCACCCAGGCGATCAGCAGCGCCGCGATCAGGAACAGGGCGCCGGCCGCCAGCGCGAATTGCCAGAGCTGCCGACCATCCAGCACCTGGGCGGTACCGAGATCGACGATGCTGAGCACGAACCATTGCAGGTCCGGGATGTAGCTGGCCGCGAACAGCACCTGCCGGCCCTGTACCGTGAGTTTGATTGGGACCGCACCGCCTGGATGCGCCTGCGCCTGCGCCAGCGCTTTGCGCGCACTGTCCGCGCTCTCGCCGGCGTCCACCAACGCCCACAGTTGGTGCTCCGGTGGGACGCTGCGGGTGGCCGCCTGATTGGAGATCCGCGCACGATCAGGGTGCGCCAGGATCGCGCCTTCGGCATTGACGATGACCGGCGTCACGCCGGCCTGGGTATCCGCGATGAAGGCATCCAGAAAGCGGGTCAGTTCCAGGCCGGTACCGACCAGCCCGAGGCGCTGCTCGCCGGCGCGCATCAGCACGTTGATCCAGACGCTGGATACGTGCAGTTCGGTGTCGTAACTGACGTTGGTGTCGTAAGCGGTGGACATCGCCAGCACGCTCGGAAACCAGGCGTCGTCCGGCTTGTGCTCCGGATCCAGGGTGTAGTTGGGCCGGTCGCTGAAGGGCGCGCGCGGCGAGTTGAAGTAGTAGTTGTGCGATAGCGCCGAGATCACGAAGGCGGCGCGGCTCTCGAAAGCGGCCCGGTAGCCTTCCACCTCGCGCATCGCACTGGCGCGCTTCTCCGGATTCTGCTCGTCCAGCAGCCACTGGCGGATCGGTTCGGAATCGGCCATGCGCAGGGCCAGCGCCAGATCGCGCGTCAACGGCGCGGTGATGCGCGCCTGCTTCAGCAGGGTCAGATCGCGGGTGTAGGCAACCCCCAGCTCTTCGCGGATATGGTCGACCGCACGCGCGGCGAACAGCGCCGCCAGCGACAGCGCCGCCAGTGCGACCAGCACCAGCGCCGCCACGAACTTGCCGCGCAGGCCGAACCGGAAGTTCATGGCAGCCACTTCAGCATCAGTTGCGGCGCGCTGGCAGCGACGCTGCGGTTGTGGTGGTAGTACCACTCGATTCCGACCTGCCAGTGGTCACCGAAGCGACGCAGCAGCCGCGGCTGGAAGACCACGTCGGTGCCATCGGCATCGCTGCCGGCGACGTCCAGGAAGCCCTCGGTCAGCCAGGCGGCACCCACCGGGGCCAGCCAGAAAGCGGTCAGCTGCGCGGTCGGGGAGTTGAAGTTGTCGTCGCGTGCGTAGAGGTTCACGCCCAGCGAGTCGAATCCGGCGATCCGGAGGTCCGCCCCCACGCCGAGCAGCAGCGCCCGGAATCCGCTGTCGCTCAGGTTGACCTGCGCCGCGAGGAACAGGTCGCGAATCACCGCGGTGTCGCTGCGCCGCCAAACGCCGAGGTGGCCCAGACTCAGACGCGGCTGCCACTCCGCGTAGCTCTGATACGAATGCCCGCGGCGCGCGCCGCCGAAATCGCGCAGGGCACCGAAGTTGATGTCGACGAAAGCAAAACTGTCGCCCCAGGCGCGCACGTCCAGGCGTTCGGCGCTCAGCGTCAGCAAATCGCCCGAGCGCGTCGAGGCGCCGGTCAGGCGATCATCGAAACCGCTGCCGGCAAGCAGTTGCAGATTGCTGCTGCTGAAGCTCTGCGCACGCAGGCAGGGCGCGCAGGCGACGAATACGGCGATGCACAGGAGGGCGCGCATGCACGATCCCGGGACGGCAAAGCCCAAAGATGACAGATCGGGGCCAGCAATGCCGCAGGCTGGCACAATGCCTTGGTGAATAATCGCACCACCGCGACTCGCGAATCCTGCATGCGCCTCAGCGTCCTCGTCACCGGTTCCTCGCGCGGCATCGGCCGTGCCATCGCCTTGCGACTGGCCCGCGATGGCTACGATCCGGTACTGCACTGTCGTGCGCGCGTCGACGAGGCGGCCACGGTGGCGGCCGAAATCGCCGCCCTCGGCGGTCATGGCCGAATCCTGATCTTCGACGTCGCCGATCGCGCCGCTGCGGCGCACGCGCTGCTGGCCGACGTCGAGGCGCACGGCTGCTACTACGGCGTGGTCTGCAATGCCGGCATCGCCCGCGACAACGCCTTTCCGGCGATGCCGGGCGCGGACTGGGACGCGGTGATCCACACCAACCTCGACGGCTTCTACAACGTGCTGCACCCGCTGGTGATGCCGCTGGTGCGCCGGCGCGCGCCGGGCAGGATCGTCACCCTGGCCTCGGTCTCGGGGCAGATGGGTAACCGCGGCCAGGTCAACTACAGCGCCGCCAAGGCCGGCATCATCGGCGCCACCAAGGCGCTCGCGGTGGAACTGGCCAAGCGCCAGATCACCGTCAACTGCGTCGCACCCGGACTGATCGAGACCGAGATGATGTCGCCCGAAGTGCTCGAGCACGCGCTGCCGCTGATCCCGGCGCAGCGTCCCGGCAAGGCCGAGGAGGTCGCCGCCACCGTGAGTTTCCTGCTCTCGGCCGATGCGGCATACATCACCCGTCAGGTCATCGGAGTCAACGGCGGGATGTACGCATGAAGCGCGTGGTGATCACCGGCATCGGCGCGCTCTCGCCGTTGGGGAACGACTGGGACACGGTGGCGGCGCGGCTGCGCTCGGTGCGCAACGCGGTCGCGCGGGTGCCCGACTGGGAGCCCTACGAGGGCCTCAACACCAAGCTCGGCGCCGCCGCGGCGGATTTCGAACTGCCCGCGCACTACAACCGCAAGACCACCCGCGCGATGGGCCGCGTCGCGCTGCTGGCCACGCGCAGCGCCGAGATCGCGCTGGAGGACGCCGGCCTGCTCGGCGATCCGCTGCTGAAAAGCGGCCGCGTCGGCATCAGCTACGGCTCCTCGGCCGGTTCGCCGAAGGCCATCGGCGACTTCGGCCGCATGCTCCAGAGGAAGTCCACCGAGGGCATCAACGCCACCACCTACATCCGCATGATGAGCCACACCACGGTGGCCAACATCAGCGTGTTCTTCGGCATCTGCGGCCGCGTGATCACCACCTCCAGCGCCTGCACCTCGTCCAGCCAGGGCATCGGCTACGCCTACGAGGCGATCAAGTCCGGCAAGCAGATCGCGATGGTCGCCGGCGGCGCCGAGGAACTCGACCCCACCGCCGCCGCGGTCTTCGACACCCTGTTCGCGACCAGCACGCGCAACGACACGCCCGAAGCCACGCCGCGACCCTTCGACGCCGAGCGCGACGGCCTGGTGCTCGGCGAGGGCGGCTGCACCTTCGTGCTCGAAGAGCGCGAACACGCGCTCGCACGCGGTGCGAAGATCTACGCCGAGATCATCGGCTACGGCACCAACTGCGACGGCCTGCACGTCACCCAGCCGAACCCGGAGACCATGCAGGTGGCGATGCGACTGGCGCTCGAGGACGCCGCGCTGGCCCCCGAGGCGATCGGCTACGTCAACGCCCACGGCACCGCCACCGACCACGGCGACGTCGCCGAATCGCAGGCCACCGCCGACCTCTTCGGCGCGCGCATGCCGATCAGCTCGCTGAAGAGCTACATGGGCCACACCCTCGGCGCCTGCGGCTCGCTGGAGGCCTGGATGACCGTGATGATGATGCGCGAAGGCTGGTTCGCGCCGACCGCAAACCTGCGCACCATCGACCCGCGCTGCGCCGAACTCGACTACATTCGCGACGCCCCACGCGCGCTCGACACCGAATACGCGATGAGCAACAACTTCGCCTTCGGCGGCATCAACACCTCGCTGGTATTCCGGCGGGTGTGAACGCCGGCGCGCGACCCGCGCGGCAATCCGGACGCACGCCTGCCGTGGAGGACCGGGTTGGCGTCGGCAGGAGCCACGAACTTGCCACCCCACATCCCCTGCGGCACCATCGCCGCCAACCTCGTCCACGGAGTTCCCCATGCGCCTGAAGACCCTGCTCCTCGGCACCACACTCGCCCTGCTCGCCGGCGTCGCCGATGCCCGCGACACCCGTCTGAAACTCTCGATCGCCGAAGCCATCGAGCAAGGTCGCTCGGAGGGCATCATCAGTGATGATGTCGCCTTCCACTTCGGCAAGGGCCGGCGTGGCGGCTACGGCAAGAAGCTCGGCTCCGACATCGCCAATCGCAAGACCAACGCGGTCAACAAGACCGACAAGGAAGCCTGCAACTGGGTGTTCCTGAGCGCGCTGAAAGCGCTGCAGGACAAGGCCCGCGACCTCGATGCGAAGGCGGTGGTCGAGATTGTCAGCTACTACAAGAAAAAAGAGTTCTCGAGCACGACCGAGTACGAATGTGCGGTCGGCAACATCATCGCCGGCGTTGCCCTGAAGGGCAGTTACGCGCGGTGAGTTTGCATTTCAATCCACGCCCGCCTCACGTGAGGCGGGCGACAGGGCGCCGATCAGGCCCGCTGGTGGGGCCAGACCGTTTCAATCCGCGCCCGCCTCACGTGAGGCGGGCGACCAGCCGCACCTGGTCGGCGCTCTCGGTCTCGCCGTTTCAATCCGCGCCCGCCTCACGTGAGGCGGGCGACACGTCCAACGCCACAAGGACAACACCCTGCACATGTTTCAATCCGCGCCCGCCTCACGTGAGGCGGGCGACAGTAGTGCTTCGGGTTCGGGCTTGAACTGAACCCGTTTCAATCCGCGCCCGCCTCACGTGAGGCGGGCGACAGCCGCGCACCTTGTCGCTGAACCAGTCGCGCGTGTTTCAATCCGCGCCCGCCTCACGTGAGGCGGGCGACCCTGCAGGCCGTGCCGGCGGCCCGCCACTGCACCGTTTCAATCCGCGCCCGCCTCACGTGAGGCGGGCGACGGGGAGCGCGGTATGTCCGACATCCTGATCGCAGTTTCAATCCGCGCCCGCCTCACGTGAGGCGGGCGACAGCCGCGGACCTTGTCGCTTAGCCAGTCGCCCGTGTTTCAATCCGCGCCCGCCTCACGTGAGGCGGGCGACGCGATGCCAACCCGAGCTTTGAGGCCAAGGCCCTGTTTCAATCCGCGCCCGCCTCACGTGAGGCGGGCGACCGTCGGCCAGCACCTTGCGGCCCTTGCTCTGGCCGTTTCAATCCGCGCCCGCCTCACGTGAGGCGGGCGACGCCACATCGGCACCGTGCGATCCAGGAGAGCCATGTTTCAATCCGCGCCCGCCTCACGTGAGGCGGGCGACGCCGTGTTCGGCGACGGTTTCGAGGCGCCAGCATGTTTCAATCCGCGCCCGCCTCACGTGAGGCGGGCGACACGACCTGATTGCTGGTGCCGATGCGCTCCATCTTGTTTCAATCCGCGCCCGCCTCACGTGAGGCGGGCGACCCCGAGCTCGGCCACCGTGACGCTGTCCGGAAGGTTTCAATCCGCGCCCGCCTCACGTGAGGCGGGCGACGCTCCAGGTCACCGCCGACAGCGCCGCAGAGGCGTTTCAATCCGCGCCCGCCTCACGTGAGGCGGGCGACGGTCGATCAGCCCGATCAACCCCAGCGCATCGAGGTTTCAATCCGCGCCCGCCTCACGTGAGGCGGGCGACGTCAAGGCAAAGTCTGTCACCCTGCCGCACACGAAGTTTCAATCCGCGCCCGCCTCACGTGAGGCGGGCGACGCTTCAATGCCTGGGCAGCTCTCGACATTTGGTCGTTTCAATCCGCGCCCGCCTCACGTGAGGCGGGCGACCCCGAGCACTGGGCCGCCCAAGACTGTTGCCACGTTTCAATCCGCGCCCGCCTCACGTGAGGCGGGTGTCACCGACCGGGTCAATGGAGCCACCGATGATCGCCGTAATGGAGCCACTTGCAGGCCCCTCAAAACGGGTCTCGAACGGGGTCGGATTTCAGGGCTTTTTGGGCTTGTTGGCAACCGTTGTT
>JABAQR010000052.1 GCA_019187485.1 Lysobacterales bacterium
CGTCGGCGAGCCGCAGCGCGAGCTGCAGGCGCGCGGCCAGCGCCGGGTCGCGCAGCGCGCGCCGGGCGAGTTCGTGGCGCGCAGCGGGCGTCATCCGCCCCTGCGCCAGTTCGCTCAGTGCCTGCGTGTCATCGTTCCGCATCGTCGCTGCTTCCTGGTCCGGCGGCCGCGGCGCGCACGGCGTCGAGGCTGCGATACACGATGTTGCGCGCCTTGGCTTCGGTCCAGCCGAGCAGGGTGCCGATCTCCTGCGTGGTGAATCCCTGCAGGTACAGCCCCACCGCCTCCGCCTTCTCCGGATCGACCCGCTGCAGCCCTTCCAGCACCGCCAGCAGTTCGGTCCTTTCCTCGACACCCGCGGCCTCGCCAGCCGCCGGATCCAGCGATTCGAGCCCCAGATGCTCGCTGTCGCCGCCGCGCGCCTGGCGCCGCCGCGCGGCGTCGATCGCCACGCTCAACACCACACTACGAATGAAGGACGCAGGCTTGTCCCAATTCCTCTCACGGCTCAGCACCTGCCACAGCCGCAGGCGGATCTCCTGCTCGATGTCCTCGAGCTCGCTCGCGCTGCGGCGGTGGTCGAGCGCCAGCAGGGTCTGGCGCACGTAGCCGCCCCAACGGTCGACCAGGCGCCGGAACTCGTGCTCGAAGGGGACGCTGCGGCGGAAGAACACGGGAGGGTGTGCGTGGGCGGAGGGGTCACGATAGCCGGAAGCGCGCGCCATAATCGCCGGCCTTCCGGATCGCCGCCCCCGCATGCCCCAACCCGTCAAGCTGTGCCTGCACCAGGCCTCGCGCGTGCTCGAGATCGAGTTCGACAGCGGCGAGGTGTTCCGCCTGTCCTGCGAGCTGCTGCGGGTGTGGAGCCCCTCGGCCGAGGTCATGGGCCACGGGCCCGGCCAGCGCGTGCTGCAGGTCGGCAAGGAAGGCGTGAACATCCGCGCGATCCATCCGGTCGGCCATTACGCGGTGGTGCTGGACTTCGATGATGGCCACAGCACCGGCATCTACTCGTGGACCTATCTGCACGAACTCGGTCGCCAGCAGGGCGAGTACTGGCAGCGCTACCTCGCCGAACTGGCCGCCGCCGGCATCCAGCGCAAGGAGCCGCAGCCATGAAACCCGAGACTCTGGCGGTGCACGCCGGTGCCGACATCGACCACGAGACCGCTGCGGTGTCGCCGCCGATCCACCTGTCGACCACCTTCGAGCATCCGGCCGACGTCGGCGAGCTCAAGGGCTATTTGTACGGCCGCTACGGCAACCCCACCCAGGATCGCCTGGAGAGCGCGCTGGCGGCGCTCGAAGGCGGCGCGCTGGCGCGCGTGTTCGCCTCCGGCATGGCCGCCGCGAACGCGCTGTTGCAGAACCTGCCGGCCGGCGGCCACGTGCTGATGGCCGACGACTGCTACTTCTCGGTGCGCCGGCTGGCGCAGGCCTGGTTCCCGCGCTGGGGCCTCACGCTGGACCTGGTCGACATGACCGACGCCGCCGCGGTGCGCGCGGCCATGCGGCCGAACACCTGCTGCCTGTGGGTGGAAACGCCGTCGAACCCGCTGCTGAAGCTGTCGGCGGTCGCGCCGCTGGCGCAGATCGCACGCGCGGCGGGCGCGCTGCTGGTGGTCGACGCGACCTTCGCGACGCCGCTGCTGCTGACCCCGCTCGCGCTCGGCGCCGACGTGGTCATGCACTCGACCACCAAGTACCTTGGCGGCCACAGCGACGTCAGCGGCGGCGCGTTGGTGTTCGCCCGCGAGGACGCGCTCGCGCAGGCGGTGGGCGAGATCCGCACGCTGCAGGGCGCGATCGCCAGTCCCTTTGCCTCCTGGTTGGTGCTGCGCGGCCTGCGCACGCTCGCGCCGCGGCTGGACTGGCACCAGCGCAACGCCATGGCGGTGGCGCATTTCCTCGCCGCCCATCCGCGCGTTTCCGCGGTGCACTACCCGGGCCTGGCGAGCCATCCGCAGCACGCACTGGTGGGCAGCGAGATGCGCGGGCCGGGCGGGATGCTGAGCTTCGAGGTGGCCGGCACGCGCGCCGACGCGATCGCGGTGGCGGCGCGGCTGAAGCTCTTCGTCAACGCGACCAGCCTCGGCGGCTACGAGAGCCTGGTCGAACACCGCCAGTCCTCCGAAGGCGCCGGCAGCCCGACGCCGGAGACCCTGCTGCGGTTGTCGGTCGGCCTCGAACACGCCGACGACCTGATCGCCGACCTCGACCAGGCGCTTGCCGGGTGAGGCTCTTCGTCACCGGCAGCGACACCGGCATCGGCAAGACTTTCGTCAGCGCGGGCATCGTGCGCGCGCTGCGCGCGCTCGGGCGTGAGGCGATCGCCGCCAAGCCGGTGGCGAGCGGCTGCACGGAGGTCGACGGCATCTACCGCAATGCTGATCTCGATGCCTTGGCTGCCGTCAGCAGTCGTTGCGTCGGCGAAATCGGCGTCTACGGCTTCACGCCGGCGATCGCGCCGCACCGCGCCGCCGAACTCGCCGGTGTCGAGATCCGGCTGGCGCCGATGGTCAGCGCGATCGAGCGCCTCGGCGCGCGCCACCAGGACCTCATCGTCGAGGGCGTCGGCGGCTTCGCGGTGCCGCTGTCGCGCTCGCTGATGCTCGCCGACTTGGTGCGCGCGCTCGGCATGCCGCTGCTGCTGGTGGTCGGCGTGCGCCTGGGCTGCATCAACCACGCCTTGCTCAGTACGCAGGCGATCCGCGCCGCCGGGCTGCCGCTGCTCGGCTGGGTGGCGAACCGCTGCGAGCCCGCGATGGACGAGGCGCAGGCCAGCATCGACGCGATCGCCGAGCGCGTCGAGGCGCCGCTGCTCGGCTGTGTCGACCACGGCGAGGACGCGCTGCACGCGCTCGCCAGCCGCCTGCTCGCCGCCAGCGGGGAACCCGCCACGCCCGCCGGCGTCCATGCCTTCCCCGACGTCGAGGCGCGGCCATGATCGCGATCACCGGAATCGTCCCGTCCGCCCCGCCGGCCACCGGCCAGCCGCTGGTGGTCGAGATCCGCGCGACCCAGCAGGCGCGCATCCTGTTCGAGGTCGACCTCGCGCTCGAGTACCTCGACGCCGGCGGCGTGCGCCGCTGGCTGCGGCATGCGCACGAGGACGCCGCGTCCGCGCTGTGGTTGCCGGCCGGCAGCTATCGCTGGCGGCTGATGCTGCCGGAAGGCGGCCTGGCGACTGCCGACGGCGAACTGCGCGCGACCGTGCTCTACCGCGACGGGCCCGAGCACGGGCGTTCGGCCAGCGCCACGCTCGCGCTGCGCGCGACCCCGGTCGGGCGCGGCCTGGAGGCGGCGCGAATCGTGCTCGACGGCGATCCCGACCCGGCCACGCTGTCGTGGAAGCGCGGCCACAGCGACTGGTTCTTCCGCCATTTCGACCACGCCGCGCCGACCGTGGGCAGCTACCTGCTGAAGGACTCGCCGCTGCTGCGCGGCCGCATCCTCGACGTTGGCTGCGGCGACGGCATCACCGACCTCGGCATGTTCCTGCGCTATCGCCCCGAGCGCCTGGTCGGCGTCGATCCTTTCGGCGGCTACAAGCGCCTCGCCGAAGTCGCCGCGCGTGAGCACCTGCCGCTCGATCCCTGGCCCCAGGGCCTCGAGTTCCGGGACGCCGACGCCAATCACCTGCCCTTCGCCGACGACAGCTTCGACGTGGTCGTCTCCTGGGGCTCGCTCGAGCACATCGCCGGCGGCTACCTGCAGGCGCTGTGCGAGATCAAGCGCGTGCTGTGCCCCGACGGCCTCGCCTTCCTGCACCCGGGCCTGTACTACTCGAATGTCGGCCACCATCTCGGCGAGTTCTCTTCCGAGCCCTTCTTCCACCTCAAGCAGTCGCGCGAGTCGCTGCGCGAGTTCGTGCTCTCGCGCGAACCCGCCCGCATGGACCGTGCCGGCCATGTCGCCAGCAGCGCCGAGTACTGGCAGTGGTACACCGAGCTCAACCCGATCACCGTCGGCCGCTTCGAAGCCGAGCTGCGCGCCCTCGAGTTCGAGCCCTGGCGCGTGGCCCTGCGCACCGAGCCGCTGATCGAATACACCCCGGAGATCCTCGGCTACCCGATGCAGGACCTCGCGACCACCGAGCTGTATCTGTCTTGCTGGAACCGCAAGCGGGGGCGGGGAGGTTGAGTTCGCAGGTCGCGTTGTCCGCAACGCGAACTACGTGACGCGCGCTACTTCCGGGAGCGGGGCCAGGGGCAAGGGCAGCGGACCAGCGCCTGCTGCATCCGGAATCTTTCTCCCCCGCTCTTCCGTCCCGCTCCGAACAAACCGCCAACCGCGTCGCAACTCCGTCCAATGGACCAGGTCGCACGCAGATCTTTCGTCGACTGCTTCGCACTCACGCGGCCCGTGGCGCGGGCAGGCTGCGTTCCCAGGGGGCAACAACGCATCGATCCACACCAGGAGCCCGTCCATGTACGCCCGCACTTTCGCCCTCGCCGCCCTTGTCTTCTGCAGCGCCACCGCCGCCGCCGGCGACTACGCCCCGGGTTCGGAAGTCACGCTGCAAGGCACGGTCAGCGGCCTGCACTCCGACCGTACCTTCTGGATGGATGTGGATGGCGAGCGCGTGTTGGTCTACGGCACGGTCTCGCAGCGGGCGCGGCTGCACCGCGGCGTCGTCGTGCGTGTCGAGGGTTCGATCAGCGACGACTTCATCAAGCTCGCCGACGTTGAATTGCAGGCGCGCCGCATCGAGACGGTGCGTGCCCGCATCGACACCACCGCGGCGATCAACTGATTCGCGCTTCGCGGGCGCTGCTGCGCGGCCCGCGAGCGAACCGGACCCCGACAGGGGGCAGCGGGCCGCGCCGGCGTCCGCGGGTTTGCGCATCCGTGGACACCGGCGCTGGTCCCGCGACCGGTGAGCACTCGATTCGCGCAGAATATGCAGCCCGTCGCCGACCCGAGTGGTGCCCATGCGCAGCAAGGCCGAGATCGTCAGTAACTGGTTGCCGCGCTACACCGGCGCCAGCATCGAGGCCATCGGCGAGTACGTGCTGCTGACGAATTTCCAGCACTACGTCGAGGTGTTCGCCCGGCAGGGCGGCTCCGAAGTGCGCGGCCGCGACCGGCCGATGCCGAACGCGACCGTCGACGGCATCACCATGATCAACTTCGGCATGGGCAGCGCGAATGCCGCGACCATGATGGACCTGCTGTCGGCGGCGAAGCCGCGCGCGGTGCTGTTCCTGGGCAAGTGCGGCGGACTCAAGAAGAAGAATCAGCTCGGCGACCTGATCCTGCCCATCGCGGCGATCCGCGGCGAGGGCACCTCCAACGACTACCTGCTGCCGGAAGTTCCGGCGCTGCCGGCCTTCCGTCTGCAGCGCGCGGTGTCGACGATGATCCGCGACCTGAACCACGACTACTGGACCGGCACCGTCTACACCACCAACCGCCGGGTCTGGGAACACGACGCCGACTTCAAGGAATATCTGCGCAAGACCCGCTGCATGGCCATCGACATGGAGACCGCGACGATTTTCGCCGCCGGTTTCGCCAATGGCATCCCTTCGGGCGCGCTGCTGCTGGTTTCCGACCAGCCGATGATCCCGGAAGGCATCAAGACCGAGGCATCGGACAGGAAGATCACCGAGAACTTCGTGAACGCGCACATCGAGGTCGGCGTCGAGGCACTGAAATTGATCCGGCGCGACGGCAAGTCGGTCAAGCACCTGCGCTTCGACGAGTGAGTTAGTCACCGTAGGGTCCGACTCGCGAGGGATGAAACGACCCGCAGCTTTCCCTGCGGTCGCGGCCGCCCGAACAGCACTTCACCGGCAATCACAACCGCCTCAGCCGGTCACGCCGGAACCCTGCACGTTGAACTGGAAGCCGATCACCCGCGCCGGGGTGTCGCCGGCGGCGGGGGCGACCGTACAGTCCAGCGTTTGCGTGCTTTCGCTACTGGTGCCGGGCTTCAGGATCACCGAGCCCTTGAAAGTGACGTTGCCATCGGCCCCGGTTTCCTTGCTGCCGGCGATCTCACCTTCGTCGATCCGGTAGACCTGACCCTCCAGGCGTTTGGCCGCTTCGTTCACACAGAGCTGGGCCAAAGGATCCGCACCGCCGCCGCAAGCGCCCAAGGCCAGCACGGAAACAGCCATCCAAATCCAGCACGCCCGCATTGCGGACCTCCCGTCCTCTCGATGACTTGCCCGGGGAACTTCGCGTAACTTCGAGGTGAAGCCTGAACCTGATCGTCGGCCAATGCAAGGACGCGGCGTGTGAAATTGCACAACACCGCGTGCGAGTTATCGAACGCCCGTCGGTCATGACCGGATCGGAGTCGCGGCGACCGGGGAGTGCGATCCGCGCGCGGTCGCTCGCCGCCGATCAATGCGGCGCGACCGGCGCCTGCGGCAGCTTGATCGTCAGCCCGCTGCCGCGCACATCGTCGACCCAGTCGACCTCCATGCCGCGCGCTTTCTGGGCCGTGGCGAGATCCATCAGCAACTCGATGCCGGCGCTCGACGCCTTGATCTCGTGACCCTGCGCCGGCTTCAGCATGAACTGCGCCTGCCAGCGGGCGTCGATCGCCAGGTGCAACGCCATGCCGGGCTCGTCGGCCATGCCGTTGCGGATCGCCTCGGCAGCGGCCGGGGTGATGGCGATCGCCGGTGCGCTGCGGTCCGGTGGTGCCAGTCCCAGCAATTCATGCAATTCGCCCGAGTTGTACATGCCGCCGATGATGTCCGAGCCGCCGATCAGTTCGCGATCCACGTACAACTGCGGGATCGTCGGCCAGTTGCCATACTCCTTGATGCCCTCGCGAATCTCGGGGTCGGCGAGTACGTCGACGCTGACGTAGTCGTCGATCAGGCCGTTGAGGATGCCGGCCGCGCCGGCCGAGAAGCCGCAGCGCGGCGCGTGCCGTGTGCCCTTCATGAACAGCACGACGCGGTGTTGGCCGAGCAGGTCTTCGATGCGTTGACGGGTGCTGGAGTCGAGGGGCATGTGGTGGTCCTGGAAACGGGGATGGTGCGTAGTCTAGCGGCTCGGCCCGAAGAGGCCGCACCGGACGGATCCTGCCGCCACCGGTGCGCAGCGCACCATCGTGCCGGTGGCTCCGTCTACTGGTCCTCCCGCCGGCGCTCGTCGCGCCCGGATCTCGGAACTATGCTCCAGGCCACCCGCAGCGTCAGGCCCGACCATGTCCACGCTCTACCTGATCGACGGATCGAGCTTCCTGTTCCGCGCCTACCACGCGTTGCCGCCGTTGACGAATGCCGCCGGGGAGCCGACCGGGGCGCTGTTCGGGGTGGTCAACATGCTGCGCAAGGTGCTGAAAGAGGACAAACCGGAGCACCTCGCCTTCGTCTTCGATGCCTCGGGACCGACCTTTCGCGAGGAGCTGTACCCGGACTACAAGGCCAACCGGCCGGCGATGCCGGAGGACCTGCGGCTGCAGATCGAGCCGCTGCTGAAGATCGTCGAGGCGATCGGCGTGCCGATCCTGCGCGAGCCTGGCATCGAGGCGGATGATGTGATCGGCACGCTCGCCACCCAGGGGCATGCGGCGGGCATGCGCGTGGTCATTTCGACCAGCGACAAGGACCTGACGCAACTGGTGCGCCCAGGCATCGAGTGGCTCAACACGATGACCGGCGAGCGGCTCGATGCGGCGGGCGTGGAGATCAAGTTCGGGGTGCGCCCGGAGCGCATCATCGATTACCTCGCGCTGATGGGCGATGCGGTCGACAACGTGCCCGGGGTCGACAAGTGCGGGCCGAAAACCGCGGCCAAGTGGCTGGCGCAGTACGACACGCTGGAGAATGTGATCGCGCATGCCGGCGAGATCGGCGGCAAGATCGGCGAGAACTTGCGCGCGGCGCTGCCGCGGCTGCCGCTGAATCGCGAACTGGTGACGGTCAAGACCGATTGCGAGTTGCCGGTCGGTCCCGCCGAACTCGCGCTGGAGGCGCCCGACATCGAAGCGCTGAGGGCCTTGTACGCGCGCTATGGATTCAAGCAGGCGCTGGCCGAGATCGGCGGCGGCGCGGCCGACATCGCCGCGGCAATGCCGGCGCCGACCGAGCCGGTGGAACTGCCCGCGCCGCCGGCCGAGAAGCACTATGAGCTGGTGACCACGCGCGAGCGCCTGGCGCACTGGATCGGCGTGCTCGAAGGCGCGGCGGCCTTCGCCTTCGACACCGAGACCACCAGCCTGGACGCCCAGCGCGCGGAACTGGTTGGCCTGTCCTTCGCGGTCGAGCCCGGCCAGGCGGCCTACGTTCCGGTCGGCCACGACTACCCCGGCACGCCGGCGCAACTGCCGCTGGCCGAGGTGCTGGAGGCGCTGAAGCCGCTGCTCGAGGACCCGGCGCGCGCGAAGATCACCCAGCACGGCAAGTACGACCTCAATGTATTAGCGCGCTATGGCATTGCGATGGCCGGGCTGCGCTGGGACACGATGCTCGAATCCTACGTCTACAACTCGACCGCCAGCCTGCACAACATGGACGCGCTGGCGAAGAAGTACCTCGGCGTCGCCACCGTCCACTACGAGGATGTCGCCGGCAAGGGCGCCCGGCAGATCAGCTTCTCGCAGGTGGCGCTGGACGATGCCTGCAACTACGCCGCCGAGGATGCCGACATCACGCTGCGCCTGCACCAGGCACTCTGGCCGCGGCTGTCGGCGCAACCGGGTCCGCGCAGCGTGTTCGCGGACATCGAGATGCCGCTGGTGCCGGTGCTGGCGCGCATGGAGCGCGCCGGCGTGCTGATCGACGGTGCGCGCCTGCGCGCGCAGAGCGGCGAGCTGGGTCATGCGATGTTGCGGCTGCAGCAGGAAGCGCACGCGCTCGCCGGGCATCCCTTCAACCTGGATTCGCCCAAGCAGCTCGCCCAGGTACTGTTCGAGGAGCGCGGCCTGCCGGTCAAGCAGCGCACCCCGGGCGGCCAGCCCTCCACCAACGAGGACGCGCTGGAGGAACTGGCCGAGGCCGACGAGCTGCCGCGCAAGATCCTCGAATACCGCTCGCTGGCCAAGCTCAAGGGCACCTACACCGACAAGCTGCCGGAGCTGATCCACCCGGCCAGCGGCCGCGTGCACACCAGTTTCCACCAGGCGGTGGCCGCCACCGGGCGCCTGTCGTCCTCCGATCCGAACCTGCAGAACATCCCGATCCGCACGCCCGAGGGCCGGCGCATCCGCACCGCCTTCGTCGCGCCGCCGGGCTGGATGGTTCTGGCTGCCGACTACTCGCAGATCGAGCTGCGCATCATGGCCCATTTGTCCGAGGACCAGGGCCTGCTGCGCGCCTTCCGCCAGGGCGCCGACATCCACCGGGCGACCGCCGCCGAGGTCTTCGGCAAGGCCCCGGACGAGGTCACCAGCAACGAGCGGCGCGCCGCCAAGGCGATCAACTTCGGCCTGATCTACGGCATGAGCGCCTTTGGCCTGGGCAAGCAGCTCGGCATCGGCCGCGGCCAGGCGCAGGACTATGTGGACCTGTATTTCTCGCGCTATCCCGGCGTGCGCCAGTACATGGAGTCCACCCGCCACCAGGCGCGCGAGCAGGGCTATGTCGAGACCGTGTTCGGCCGCCGGCTGTACCTGCCGGAGATCCGCAGCAAGAGCTTCGCCGCGCGTTCGGGCGCCGAGCGCGCGGCGATCAACGCGCCGATGCAGGGCACCGCCGCGGACATCATCAAGCGCGCGATGATCGATCTCGACCGCTGGCTTGCGCCGCACGCCGACGAGGTGCGCATGCTGCTGCAGGTGCACGACGAACTGGTGTTCGAGATCCGCGAAGATCGCCTCGCACATTACCGCGAGGGCATCGCGCAGCGCATGGCCACGGCCGCAGAACTGGCCGTGCCGCTGGTGGTCGACGTCGGCATCGGCGCCAACTGGGACGAAGCGCACTGAAGGGCAGTGAGTAGTGAGTAGTGAGTGGCAGCCGGCGAGCGGGAGCGTGACCGCATTCAGACCGGCCTTCCGCTGATCGGCCCAATGCGGTCCGCTCGCGGGATACCGGCGGCTACTCACTACTCACCACTCACTACTCACCTCACCGCTGCCCGCTAGACTGCCGACCTCCCCGATCCCGAGACCTGCCCATGGACCGCCGCAACTTCCTGAAGGCCGGTGGCGCCGCCACCGCGGCGTCCGCGCTCGCCGCGTGCGGCGGCAATGCACCGGCTCCTTCCACCGGCGGGGTCGCCGCACCCGAGATCAAGCTGCACTGGAAGATGGTCACTGCCTGGCCGGCCAACTTCCCCGGCCTCGGCACCGGCGCGGCCAAGGTGGGCGAGTTGATCGGGCGCATGAGCGGGGGGCGGTTGACGGTCAAGGTTTACGGCGCCGGCGAACTGGTGCCCGCCTTCGAGGTTTTCGACGCGGTCTCCGCCGGCACCGCCGAGATGGGCCATTCCGGGCCCTACTACTGGAAAGGCAAGGCCGAGGCGGTGCAGTTCTTCTGCGCGGTGCCCTTCGGCATGAATGCGCAGGAACAGAACGGCTGGCTCTATCACGGTGGCGGCCTGGAACTATGGCGCGAGTTGTACGCTCGCTTCGACCTCATTCCCTTTCCGGCCGGCAACACCGGCGTGCAACTGGCCGGCTGGTTCCGCAAGGAGATCGCCAGCGTCGCCGATCTGAAGGGCCTGAAAATGCGCATCCCGGGTCTCGGCGGCGAGGTGCTGGCGCGCCTCGGTGGCGCCCCGGTCAACATTCCGGGCGGCGAACTGTACACGGCGATGCAGACCGGGACGATCGACGCCACCGAATGGGTGGGGCCGTACAACGACCTCGCCTTTGGTCTGAACAAGGTCGCCCGCTACGCCTACTACCCGGGTTGGCACGAACCCGGCCCCACGCTCGAATGCATGGTCAACAAGCGTGCCTTCGAAGCACTGCCCGAGGACCTGCAGGCAATCGTCGAAGCCGCCTGTCGCGCGGTCAACGACGACATGCTGGCCGATTACACCGCCGCCAATCAGCGCGCGCTGGAGACGCTGATCGACGAGCACGGCGTGCAACTGAAGAAGCTCCCCGACGATGTGCTCGCCGCGCTGCGCGAAGCGAGCGCAGCGGTGCTCGACGAACTCGCGGCCAAGGACGAGTTCACGCGCCGCGTGTACGCCAGCTTCAAGGCCTTCCGCGACGGCGCGCGGCGCTGGCACGAGGTCTCCGAAGTAGCCTACTACGCGGCGCGCGGCTGAGCGCCGGCGCAAGCCGTGACTTGCTTTCGGCGGTCGCGGCCCCAGTCAGGAGCCGACACCGCAGGACCATTTCCATGTCCGAACCATCGCTGCACATCGTCTGTCCGTCCTGCCTGTCCACCAACCGTGTCCCGCTGGCGCGTCTGGAAGCGCGGCCGCAGTGTGGTCGTTGCAAGTCGGCGCTGTTCCAGGGCAGACCGCTGGAGGTGGACGCCGAAGGTTTTCGCCGCCTGCGGGAACACTCCGAGCAGCCGGTACTGGTCGATTTCTGGGCTCCCTGGTGCGGGCCCTGCCTGCAGATGGCACCGCAACTGGCGGCTGCCACGCAACGCCTCGAACCGCAATTGCGGGTCGCCAAGGTGGACGTGCAGGCACAGCAGGACATCGGTGCCGAGCTGCGCATCCAGAGCATCCCGACACTCGCACTGTTCCACGGCGGTCGCGAGATCGCCCGCACCCAGGGCGCGATGGGTGCGATGGAGATCGTGCGCTTCGTGGCCGAGGCGCTGGCGTAGCGCGTCGTCGGCGACGGCCCCGTCTTGCAACCGGCGGCACGCCGATTCGCGCACTCGCCGGAGGGCACGCGACCACGCAAGCGCCCGCCTTCATCGAAGCTGCGCTACCGTGCCCTCGTCTCCGAGCGAGTCGGGCTACCATGCGGGGCGACACAGGTGCTGACCAGCGGGAGGTTGCGCGCCGCTTCGAGCGCACTGGCGTCCCGCTCCACGCGACGCGTGGCGAGCGGGAACTCGATGCGCACGACGTAGTTGTCGCCCTCCGGATCGCGCACATTCGAAAGGCCCTCGAAGCGCAGCAGGATGCGGCTGTCGGCCGCGTAGGCGACGTCGATGCCGGATACGATCAGGCCAAGCAGGCCGCCGAGTGCCAGGCGAAAGACTTCGACCGGGTGACCGTCCATGCGTTCGCGACCGAGGCGACGCAACTGGAAGCCGAGGTGGCCGAGCCGGCTCGGCACCAGGAAATGGAAGTGCAGCGTCTCGCCGGCTAGCAGCCGCGACCAGTGATCGACCACGAAGCGGTCGAATCCGGCGTCCCCAACGAGGTCCGCCGGCACTTCGGCGAGCGCTTCCTGCTCCGGTTCCGGGGCACCCGGTTCCTGTACGAACACCTGGAAGACGTCGTCCCGCAGGCTTGCACCTTCGCGATAGCCCAGGCGCGCGTCGGTCATGTCGAAGACTGGCAGCCACGGGCTCGGGCCCTGCGCCGCCACCCGTTTGCGCGCAAAAGGCGCGCCGTCGGCGCAGCGATACAGCACCAGCCGTTCGAGCACCTGCGAACCTTGCTGCACGAGGTAATGCGACTCGCGGTAGACCACGCGACCATCGTCGATGTCGACCGCGATGCCTTCATAGCTCAGATATTGCGGCAGCGGCTCAGCCGCTGGCGGCGGTTCGTCGGCGCAAACGTGACCGGCGAAGAACGGCAGTGTCGCCAGCCAGGCGTTCATGTTTCGCATGTTCCCCCGACGATGCATGCCGACCCATGCCGTTCTGGATCGAAGCGGCGGTGCAGGCGCACCGCCCTCCCCGGACTCGAAAACAACCCACGGTTCACGCACCACGGCACGACCACCGTACCACGCCCACTCAGGGGCCGGTGAAATTCACCGTCGTCGCGTTGAAATTGAAATAGAACCACCAGCCGGATTCGCCGCGGTGACTGTCCTTGTCGTTGCGCGCGCTGCAATTGCCGCTGCCGCCGGCGAGCAGGCTCGCGAGGGTCGCCGAGCCACCGGGAAGCGAGGGATTGGCGATCAGGATCTGGTTGGCATCGGTCTCGCGCAGGAAGCCGCTGAGCAGGCCGTCGGCGAGCGCGTTGGCGGGCTGTCCGACGAAGCGCGCGGCGACCTGCGCGTCGATCAGCGGCACGAGCACACCGTCGAACTCGAACAGCGCCTCGCGCGGCGCGGTGGTGAAGCAGGCTTCGGTACCGACCGCGGCGCTGCTGGTCACGGCCGGGCTGTAGGGCGGCGCACCGAGTGTGCCGGCGCGCGGCGCCAGGCAGGTTCCCATGGAGAAGGCGGCGTACTGCGCGACCCGGGGGACGCCGCCCGCGGTCGGCGCGCAACTGATGGGCGGCGCCGGCGCCACGCAATCGGCGCTGCCGCCGTCCACGCGCGCGAGCGCGCCGTCCTGGCGCAGCGGCCGGAACCACAACAGGCTGCTGGCGTCGAGCAGACCATCGGCGGGGTCGGCGTCGGTGCCGAAACTCTGCTGGATCGCGCCATTGAAGGAAAATCCGGCGCCCGGCAGCGCGTTGTCGGTGAAGTCCGAACAGATCGTCGGCAACGGCGGCGGCAGCACGATCGGCAGGTACACGTGCGGATCGCGCAGGTCGAGGTCGATGAAGCGGAAACTGGTCGGAGGCGTGGCGAACTCGAAGCCGTCGAGCGCGATCCAGTCGGGGACGTTCTGGGCGAAGGTGGCTCCGCTCAGGGCAATGGCACAGATACTGGCGTACGGGCGGCGCATCGATGGACTCGTTCGGGATGAGCCATTGTCCGCAAAGGGCGCAAGGGACGCAAAGGAGAGCTGGACCCGGCACAAGGCCGACCGGCACCCGACGCGATTCCGACCGGCCTGTCTTCAGCGCCCTTTGCGGACCAGGACGCCGTTGGAAGCCTCAGCCCGCCTGCGGGCCGCCGACCGAACGCAGGCTGGCATGCTTTGCACCCCTGCCTTCGAGCAGCGCCAGCGCGTTCTCGACCAGGATCGGCCGCGAATACCAATAGCCCTGGATCTCGTCGATGCCGAGGTTGGCGAGGAAGCGCGCCTGAGCCTCGTTCTCAACGCCCTCGGCGACCACCTTGAGCTTGAGCGTGCGCGCCATGCCGAGCACGGTCTCGATGATCACGCTGGAATCGGCGTCGCCGGGTACGTCGGCGACGAAGGCCTTGTCGATCTTGAGGATGTCGATCGGCAGCTTGCGCAAGTAGGCAAGCGAGGAATAACCGGTGCCGAAATCGTCGATCGCCACCCGCAGGCCCAGCCGGTGCAGGTCCTCCAACATCGCGATCGCCTCGTCGGGATCGTCCATCAGCTGGCTCTCGGTGATTTCGAGCTCGAGTGCATCGCCGCGCAGCCCGAGCTCGTTGAGCAGGATCGCGATGAACTGATGCAACGAGCCCTCGTGGATCTGTCGCTGCGAGACGTTGACCGACACCGAGATGTAATCGTGCCCGCGCTGGCGCCATTCGCGCACCTGCGCGAGCGCCTCGGAAAGGACCCAGCGACCTACCGGAACCACCAGCCCGGTCTCTTCCAGCAGCGGCACGAATTCGTCCGGGCCCACCAGGCCGCGCTCCGGATGGCGCCAGCGGAGCAGTGCTTCGAAGCCGGTCACGCGCCCGGCGGCCACCGAATAGCGCGGCTGATACACCAGCAAGAACTCGTTGCGCTCGACCGCCTGGCGGATGCGGCGTTCGAGGTCCAGGCGCTCGCGCAAGGCCTGGTAACGCGCCTGCGAATGGAAGCGAAACGTGTTGCGCCCGGCTGCCTTGGCCTCGTACATCGCCGAGTCGGCCGCATTGACCAGATGGCGCGCCTCGGCGCCATGCTCGGGCCACAGACTGATGCCGATGCTCGGCGTCACCGTGATCGCGCGACCGCGCACCATGAAGGGCTCGGCGAAGGCCGAGATCAGGAATTGCGCGTACCAGACCAGCGCCTCGGGCGTACGCGCCGAAATCGGTGCGATCGCGAACTCGTCGCTGCCGAGGCGGGCGAGCAGATCGCCTTCCGACAGGCAGGCCTGCAAGCGCAGCGCGACCGCTTGCAGCAGCTCGTCGCCGGCGTCGTGGCCGAGGTTCTCGTTGACCTGCTTCAGGCGGTCGAGGTCGATCTCGAGCACGCCGAGTGGACCGGCCGCTGCATCACTCGCTGCGATCAGCGCGTCGAGTTGCTGCAGGAAGGCGTTGCGGTTGCCGACGCCGGTCAGCGGATCGTGGCTGGCCAGGCGCTGCAGGCGATGCTCGTTGCGCCGGCGCACGGTGATGTCGGAGAGCACGGACACGTACAAGCGCTCATTGTCGGGCGCCAGCACGATCCGGGAAGTGCGCAGCGCCACCAGCAGTTCCTCGCCATTCTTGCGCCGTTGCCACAGTTCGCCCTGCCACTGTCCGCTGCTTTCCAGTTCCGTGCGTATGCGCCGGTAGAAGGCGGGCTCGTGGCGATCGGAATGGAGCAGTGCCACCGGCTGGCCGGCGAGTTCGTCGGCGCAAAAGCCGGTCATCTGCTCGAAGGCGGGATTGACGGTGACGTACTCGTGGCTGGCGTTGGACACCGCGACCGCCTCGTGCATCGACTCGATCACTTCCTCGGCGATGCGGCTGGCGCGCTGCGCGCGCCGGAAGGCGGTGATGTCGCGATAGGTGCCGGCCAGGCGCAAGGGGCGGCCGTCGTCCGCACGCAGCACCGTGGATCCGCGCAATTGCAGCCAGCGGATCTGCTCGCCGTTGAGCCGGAATTCGACCTCGATTTCGCGTTCCTGACCCGCGAGGTGGCGCGCGATCGCACCCTCGATCTTGCCGACGTCCTCGGCGGGCACCCAGCCGCGGAAAGTCGTGGACGGTACCCTGCGCTCGACCACCTGGCTGCCATCCGGGGCCGAGTAGAGCACGCTGTCGCTACCCAGATCGTAGTGCCAGTAGCCGTCGCTGGAAGCCTTGAGGGCCAGTTGCAGGTGTTCGTCGCGCTCGCGCAGCGCCGCCTGCGTCCGCGCCAGCTCGCGCACGCGGCCGCGATAGCGCTGCACCACCAGGACCACGAACACCAGCACCAGCCATTCCAGCAGGTGGTGGGTGTCGGAAGCCTCCCACCCGGCGTCCTGGGCCGAAGCGACGCTCGCGGCCGCAAGCGCCAGCGCGCCCGTCATTCGGCGACCGTGGCGTTGCGGGGCGGGCAATCGACACATGCGCACGAACATAACATCGGGGAGCGCGACTGTCCCGCCCGCGACGGCGCATGGCGGTCGATCCGTCCGCGGACTCACAGCGGAACTCCCCGGTCGGCTTTCACCGTGCCGAGCACGAAGCTGGTGTTCACGTCGCGCACGCCGCCGTGCTTGAGCAGCTGGCCCATGATGAAGTCGTTGAAGTGGGCGAGGTCGGCGACCGCGACATGCAGCAGATAGTCCATGTCGCCCGTCAACGTGTGGCAGGCGATCACCGCGTCCCAGCCGGCGACGAGTTCGGCGAAGCGGTGCACGTGGTCGGCGTCGTGGCGTTCGAGCTGCACGCGCACGAAAGCCTGCAGACCGCGGCCGATCGCACTGAGATCGAGCATCGCGCGGTAGCCGCGAATCACGCCGAGGCGTTCCAGCCGCTGCACCCGGCGCAGACAGGCAGAGGGCGAGAGCGCGACCTGCTCGGCCAGTTCGGCGTTGCTGCCGCGGGCGTCGCGTTGCAGCAGCGCGAGCAGGCTGCGGTCGATGCGGTCCAGGTCGGTCATGCAATTCTGCTCTGGATGGGCTGACGATTCCGCGGTCTCGTTGCGTATCTCACGTCAGGGTGCACAGGAAATGCAAGCGCGCGGCGCGCGATCCGCCCTAAGGTAATCGCCTCCGGGAACCGGGAACAGTCATGGATCCACCACGCCGGGTCGAACACCAGTGGACCGACAAGGGCTATGTGCCGGTGTACACCACCGCGGTCGTCGAACAACCCTGGGCCGACTACACCTCGGTCGAGCACCAGACCTGGGCGACCCTGTTCGAGCGCCAGATGGCGCTGCTGCCTGGCCGCGCCTGCGAGGAGTTCTTCGCCGGCCTGCAGCGTCTGGGTATCGACGGCCGCGGCATTCCGAAGTTCGCCGATCTGAATCCGGTGTTGCAGGCCGCCACCGGCTGGACCCTGATCGCGGTCGAGGGCCTGCTCCCGGAGCTTGCCTTCTTCGAGCACCTCGCGAATCGCCGCTTCCCGGTCACCTGGTGGATCCGCAAACCCGAACAGATCGACTACATCAGCGAGCCCGATCTGTTCCACGACCTCTTCGGGCATGTGCCGCTGTTGTCGCTGCCGGTGTTCGCCGATTACATGCAGGCCTACGGCGAGGGCGGGCTCAAGGCCGCGCGCTACGGCAGCGAACCTCTGACCGAACTGACCCGGCTGTACTGGTACACGGTCGAGTTCGGCCTGATCGACACCCCGCAAGGGCTGCGCATCTACGGTTCCGGCATCGTCTCCAGCAAGGGCGAGAGCCTGTATAGCCTGGAGAGTGCGGCGCCCAACCGCATCGGCTTCGACGTCAAACGGGTGATGCGCACGCGCTATCGCATCGACAGCTACCAGAAAACCTACTTCGTCGTCGACAGCTTCGAACAGTTGTTCCGCGCCACCGTCGATCCCGACTTCGGCCCGATCTACTACGAGTTGAAGGGTGCGCGCGCCTGGCCTGCGGGCGAGGTGCTCGACGGGGACCGGGTGCTCCAGCGCGGCAGCGGCGAGGGTTGGCCGACCGATGGCGACGTTTGATATGCAGCGGCGCGCGCTTCAGAACTCGTCGCGGGCCTCGTCTGCGGTTGCGTCGCTTTGCGCAAGTGCCGGGTGCGTGCGGCGCACGCGACGGGACAGCGCCGCACTGGACTTGCGCAACCACCACCAGCGAGCCGCCCACCAGGCCAGCGGTGTGGCGGCGACCAGCCACGCCAGCACCGCCAGGGCGGCATCGCCCAGTGGCCAGGAAAGCAGCGCCGCGGTCAGCGCGAGCAGATGCACGCCGATCGTATCGTCGACTTCGAGGTAGATTTCCCGCGTTCCGGTGGTGAGCATCCGGGCGAGACGGATCTCCTGCACCGCGATACCGATCCTGAAGGTGCTGGCGAGGAACAGCAGCAGCGGCAGCAGCGGCGTGCCGAAGGCGGCCTGCCATCCCAGCCGGTCGAGGTACAGCAGGACCAGCCAGGAGATCGCGACGACCGCGAACGCGAGGCCGAAGCTCGCCAGCACGGCCGGCCGCGAGCGCGCCTGCGGTCGCTGGAGGGCGCCGGCGTCGTGGGCGAGGGCGACGTTCAGAAGCTGCTCGGCGCGATATTCGCGCCCGTGCGAATGCTCCAGTCCGCGCAACGTCAGCAGCACGCGCGCGCAGTCGAGCAGCATGCCGATCAGCGCGTTGAGCAGCACGAAGACAAGCATCCCGACCGGCGTCCAGTACATCGAGCCGACGCCGAGCAGGCACAATCCGAGCACGCCGGCATGCCACAGCAGCCGGCGTCGTGCACGCCGCATGCCGCGCGAGCGCGCCCAGTTGAGCGCACGGGCGCCATCGCGGTCCAGGGTCTCGATCTCGGTCGGTGCGATCGCCACGGCGGAACGTCGCTGCAGCAGCGAAAAGACTCCCAGGATCATCAGCGGTCATGCGATCTGAAGCGAACGGGCAGCAAGACTAGCCCGGATGGTTCATGAAGGCACGCGGATGACCGCGGAGAAGGAGCGAGGGCCGCGCGCGCGAAGGCATGGCGCCTGCGGTCCGTCGATGCGGGAAGTTGGCGGATTTTCGCGTCGCGACAACCAAGCCATTTCCTCGCGCCTTCCGGGAGCATCCCGTCGGCGAGGCCCGCATTGACCGTCCGACGGGCCTACGCGATGATCGCCGCGAACGGGCGCGTGGGGAGACAGGGTGCATCCGTCGGGCGGCGAGCGGGCGCGGCTGGTGATGTTCCTGTCGGCCGACGTGGTCGGTTCCACCGCATTCAAGGCTGCCAATGTCGATGCCGACGGCCGGGCCGTCTGGCTGGAAGCCTTCGAGACCCTGTTCCGCGAACTGCCGCTGATCTTCGTGGGCAAGCTGGCCGAGTATTTCGCGCTCGAGGACGATGTGCCGCACAGCGGCGTCTGGAAGGTGATGGGCGACGAGGTGGTGTTCGCCGCCAGTCCGCGCACGCTCACCCAGGCGCAACTGGTCGCTGCCGCATTCAGCGATGCCGTACAGTGTTACGACGCGCGCATCGCCGCGCGCTGGCCGCTGCGTATCCGCGGCGCCTGCTGGGGCGCCGAGATCGGCCGCCGCAACCGCATGCTGGAGATCCCGGAGATGCTGGGCGCCAGCGAGGACCGGCCATACCTCGATTATCTGGGTCCGGACATCGACATCGGCTTCCGACTGTCGGGACATTCGCGGCCCGGCGAGGTGATCCTGTCGCCGAATCTGGCCGAGGCTTTCGCCGCGCACGGCGAGCAGCACGGCATCGAGTTCCACTACGTCGGCGAGGTGCCCTTGAAAGGAGTCTGCGCCGGTCTGCCTTTCCCTCTGGTGCTGATGTCCGTGGCCGGGGTAGGCGTTCCGTCCTTCCCGAGCACTGGCGCCAGCGAGGTCGCGCAACGGTTGGCGGCCATCCGCGCACGCATGTGCGCGCAGGGGGTGCGCACCGCGCCACCGGTATTTGCGCCTCCACCCGACGATTGAGCGAGAGCCGCCATCGTGTCAGAGTTGCACGCGATGACAGGCCGTGCCAGGGGCGGACAGATGGAAATCCAGGTGACCCGGGAGGGCGACGTCGCCGTGCTGAGCCCGCTCGGCCGGATCGATTCGGCCACCTCGCCGGAGGTGGAACAGGTAGTCGATCAGCAACTGGCGCTCGGCAGCACGCGCCTGCTGTTCGACCTGGCGCACGTCGACTACGTCAGTTCCGCCGGCCTGCGCGTGTTCCTGGTCGCTGGCAAGAAGGCGCAGCGTGCGGCGGGCCGGATCGCGTTGTGCAACCTCAGTCCGACCGTGCGGGAGATCCTTGTGATCGCCGGCTTCGACCGCGTGCTGGCCACCGCCGCCAGTCGTGGCGAGGGATTGGCGAAGCTGATCTGAGCACAAGGCGGGCAGGGAGCGGTGCTCGTCGGACATCGCGGGCCTGGCCCGTCGCCCGGTTCCGACCGGCGTTGCAAAAGGCGTCGGAGGGTGGTTGCGCCGCAACGCAGGGACGACTTGCCGGCGATGGATGTGGCGCGCGCCTGCGCGGCGAGGCCGTGCGCGGGCTCATCCGGAAGTGCCGCAACTCACCGGCTCGCCGGCGTCGGCCTGCGCCTGCGGCGCTTCGAGTTCGCCGGACAACAGCGCGGCCCGGCGCTCGCGCAACGCTTCGTTGTCGGGTTGCAATGCGATCACCGCGTCGAGGTAGGCGAGACGGTCCTGATCGCGGGTCGGCAGCGGGACCCGTCCGCCGGGATAACCCGCCTGCAGGCCGTCGGTGCTGATTTCCAGCCAGCCGATGCGGCGCCCGTAGGCGCGGCTCATGCCGGTGTCGATCTGGATCACGCGCCCGTCCAGCCGCGGCCAGATGACGCCGCCGGTGGTGGTGTGGCCGATCACGATGCGACGGGCCCCCCGCGTTTCGAGAATCTGATCGACGCTGTCGCGGCGCGCCGCCGGCGCGACCCCCGCCAGTCCGCGATACCACAGGGGACCGAGTGGGTCGGTCAGGATGCCGCGATCACTGGGATCGGCGCGCTCGAGCGCCGCGTGGACCAGGTCCGTCAGCGATTGCAGACTGTTGCCGCAGTAGCTGTGACTGATGCCGCCATGCAGGAACACATGGCCGTCGAGCTGGACCGCGACCGGCGCCTGCATGACCCAGCGGTACATCGGGGCCCGCGCGTTCTGGCGAGGATCCCAGGCGCGTCGATGTTCGAACCAGCCGAGCGGGTGCGTCGCCTCCCGACGCACCGGCGACCGCGCGTCTGCCCAGGCGGCGAATTCGCCGGGCACGGTGTAGCGCAGATCGCCGTAGACGTTCATCGCCTCGTGGTTGCCGGTCAGCGCGTGCACGCGGCCGCCGCGCTTGCGCGCCTGGCGCGCCAGTTGCGCGAGGTGCTCGATGATGCGGCGGGTGTCGGGGCCGCGATCGGGGACGTCGCCGGTCTGCACCAGGTGGGTCTGGCCGGCCTTCCAGCGGCCGCGGCGGTCGGTCACGCCGGCCGCCTGCAGCACCGCCAGGTAGCTGTCCCAGTCGCCGTGCAGGTCGCCGATCGCGATGATCCGGTCGACGTCCTGCCAGTGGTGGTCGTCGATCTGCCGCGGTGCCGCCGACAGCGCCTCGCAGCACAGCCAGAATGAAAACAGCAGCTTGCGCATGAGTCATCCTCCGAAGTTCGATGCCACAGTCTCGGCCAGGTGCGGTGCGAGGGAAACCCGCGGCTTCCCGGCGCACAATGGTGCCCCGCCCTTGCACTCCGATCCGCCATGCCGCAACCGCCGATCCTGACCCTGCTGAGCTCGCTGCTGGCCTCGAGCGCGCGCGGCTGGCGCGGCACCCAGGTGCTGCGCGTGGCGGCGCCGCCGAAACAGCCACTGCTGATCCACGACCGCGAGAACGATCCGGACTGCCGGCTGCTGCGCGAACTGCTGACCGAGTTGCAGCTCGATGCGCTGGTGCGGCCGTGTCCGCTGGGTGGGCGTCGCTGGCTGCGCAAGCTGCCGCAAGGTGCGCGTCTGCCCTGCCTGGTCGACCGCGACCACGAGGTCACGGCCGATGGCCTGCGGGCCTGTCTCAAGCACGTCCTTGCGACCTACGCCGGAATCCATCTCGGGACGGGTTTGCTCGCCAGCCTGCCGATGCGCCTGAGTTCGCGCCTGGCTTCGGCCGTGCGCGGCGACGTCGGCCTGCGCGCGCAGCCCTCGCGCGCCGCGCGCAAGCCGCTCGAACTGTACAGCTTCGAATCCAGCCCCTACTCGCGGCTGGTGCGCGAACGCCTGTGCGAGCTGGAGCTGGCATGGGTGCTGCGCAGCTTCGGCAAGGAACAGCTCGCCGACTGGGGCCCGCCGACGCGGCGGCTGACCTGGAAGCCCTGGTCGCCGAAACCCGGCGGCCGGCGCGCACGCATGCTCGCGCAGACCGGCAAGGCCCAGGTGCCTTATCTGATCGACCCCAACCACGGCGTCGAGTTGTTCGAATCCGTGCAGATCCTGCAGCACCTCGACCGCTGCTACGCGCGCTGAGCCGCGGGCGCAGGGCTCTCGCGCAGCACCTGCAGGCAGGCGGCCGGCGACAGCGGCCGGCACAGGTGGAAGCCCTGCACTTCCTCGCAGCCGTGGTGGCGCAGGAACTCGAGCTGGCCCTCGTGCTCGACGCCCTCGGCGGTCGCGCGGATCTTCAGCGCGTGCGCCATCGCGATCACGGTCTGCACGATCGTGGCGTCGTCCGGATCGCGCAGCAGGTCGCCGATGAACTCGCGGTCGATCTTCAGGCGGTCGATCGGCAGGCGTTTCAGGTAGCTCAGCGAGGAATAACCGGTGCCGAAGTCGTCGACCGCGATCGCCACGCCGAGCGCCTTGAGCTCGCCCAGGCTGCGCACCGCCTGCTCGGGGTTGCTCATCAGCAGGGTCTCGGTCAATTCCAGTTCGAGCGCCTCGCCGGGCAGGCCCGCGGCGGCGAGCGCCGCGCCGATCTCGTCCACCAGCTCCGCGCGCAGCAGTTGCAGGGTCGACAGATTGACCGCGACGCGCAGTCCGGCGAGCCCGTCGGCGCGCCAGGCGGCGAGCTGCCGCAGCGCCTGCGCGAGCGTGCGCCGACCGACTTCGACGATCAGCCCGCTTTCCTCGAGCAGCGGGATGAAGGCGCCCGGCGGCACCATGCCGAGTTCCGGGTGGGTCCAGCGCAGCAGCGCCTCCACCGCGACCGGCTGGCGGTCCCGCAGGCGATAGATCGGTTGGTACTCGAAGTGGAACTCGCCCGCGTTCTCGGCGCCGCGCGCGCAGGCCTCGAGCGCGATCCGCAGGCGGCTGCTGCTGCCCATCTCCGGATCGTACAACCGCCAGGTGTTGCGGCCGGCGGCCTTGGCCGCGTACATCGCCGCGTCGGCGTAGCGCAGCAGGTCCTCGGGGCGATCGGCGTGCTGCGGGTAGAGCGCCACGCCGATGCTCGGAGTGACCTGGACCTCACTGCCGCGCACGCTCAGCGGCTGGGCAAAGGCCGCCACCAGCGCCGCGCTGATGCGCCCGCAGTCGGCGACCCCGGAGAGGTCGTCGAGCAGCACGGTGAATTCGTCGCCGCCCTGGCGCGCGAGGAAGGCGGTCGCCGGCAGGCTCGCGCGCATGCGCTCGCCGACCGCGCGCAGCAGGTCGTCGCCGGCGGCGTGGCCGAGGCGGTCGTTGATCTGCTTGAAGCGGTCGAGGTCGACGAACAGCATCGCCAGAGTGCGCCCACGGTTGCGCGCCTCGCCGAGCGCATGGCCGATGTGCTGCATCAGCAGGGTGCGGTTGGCGAGGCCGGTCAGCGGATCGTAGTTGGCGAGGTAGCGCAGCTCCAGTTCGGCGCGCTTGCGCGCGGTGATGTCGTTCTGCACGACCACGAAATAGGGCGGCTCGTTGGCGCGGTCCTGCACCTGCACCGCCTCGGTCGCGAACAGGGAATCGCCGCCCCCGCGGCTGCGCTGCCAGCAGTCGCCGCGCCAGCGGCCCGTGCGCGCCAGGGTCTCGGCGCGCGCGCGGTAGAAGGCGTCGTCGTGCAGCGGGCTGTCGAGCAGCGTCCACGGCTGGCCGAGGAGATCGGCGGCGGCGTGCCCGCTGGCGCGCTCGAAGGCGGGGTTGACCTGCTCGAAACGCAATTGCTGGTCGAGCACGGCGACCGCTTCGGTCATGTTGCGGATCACCTCGGTGGCGACCCGCGCCGCGTGCTGGGCGCGCCGTTGCGCCTCGATGTTGCGCACGGTGCCGGCGATGCGCTTGGGATTGCCGTGGCGGTCGCGCTCGACGATCTGGCCACGCGCCAGCACCCACACCCATGCGCCCTGTGCGGAGCGCAGCCGGTGCTCGGATTCGTACCACTGGACCTCGCCATTGAGATGGCGGTAGATGCGCGCGTTGACCAGCGGCAAATCGTCCGGGTGCACCGCGCCGGCTTTCCAGTCGCCAAGATCCATCACCAGGTTGGGCTCGGACAGGCCGAGCACGCGGTCCAGGCCCTCGCGGTGGATCTGGTTGCTGTCGATGTCCCAGTCCCAGAAACCGTCGCCGCTGCCCCACAGCGCGAGCTGCAGGCGCGCCTCGC
The DNA here is from genome assembly GCA_019187485.1 of Lysobacterales bacterium. Classification (GTDB taxonomy): domain Bacteria; phylum Pseudomonadota; class Gammaproteobacteria; order Xanthomonadales; family SZUA-5; genus JADKFD01. The sequence goes on from JABAQR010000052.1 coordinate 24,181, forward strand.
GGGCGCGCAGGGCTTCCAGGTAGCCGCGCTGCTGCCGGCGACGGCGCTCGATACCGATGACCAGACCAAGCAACAGCAGCGCCAGTACCCCGAACAGCCACGGTGCGGCGCCCTCGATGGCCGCGCTGTGGCTTGCCGCCGCTCCGGGCGCGAATCCGGCGGCGAGCAGCGGCCAGCGCTCCAATACGGCGGGCGGCGGTGGTGCCGGATTCACGGACAAGCGCGGCGCGTGGTCAGCAACTGTGTGGGTGTGTCCGTCGCGGCGAAGCGACCGGTCAGCGGCGCCTGCCAGTCGACCGCGAAGCTCCAGCGTCCGGACAGGCTGCCCGGAACGCTCGCATCGAAACTGCGCAGCACACTGCCGACCGCCCGGCGGGTCGGCGGCACCGCCGCGCAGCCCGGACAAAAGCCGTGGTACTGATAAAGCGTCATCGCGCTGCCGTCGAAGGCGGCGTTCTGGCCGAGTACCCAGCGTGGCCGTTGCGCGCCGTCGTAGAGATAGAAGATCGCGAGGTCCAGGTCCGGGCGGGCGACGAAGTTGGCGCCGTAGCCGGAGCGCGCCGGCTCGTACCAGAGCCCGCTCGGATCGTGGCCGGCGGCCACGCACTGGCTGCGCACGAGCAATTGCATCGGCTCGCTGCCGACCGCCCCGTCGAGTTCCCAGTCGAGCACCAGCCGGCCCGACTGGCGGGCCAGCACGATCTCGCCGACGCGCTGACCGTCGGCGCCGCCGTCCACCCAGTGGTAGCGGTAGAGATCGGCGTGCGCCTGCCCACGGCCGGCCGTCAGCGCGTCCGGGAAGGCGAGATGCCAGATCGGTTCGCCGTCGGCGTCGTAGCTGTACCACACCAGTTGCACGGCGTCGCCGGCGCGCGTGAACACCAGGCCGTGGCCATCGCGCGCCGGGTTGTACCAGGTCTCGTAGTCGAAGGCCGGCAGCGGGGCCTGGGTCAGGGTGGCCTGCACCCGCACCGGGGTCGCCACCGTCTGGTTGTTGCGCGCAACCACGTACCAGCGGCCCGGCGTCAGCGTCGGCGCGTCCAGCGCCAGGGTCTCGTTGCTGCCGGGCCCGTCGGAGACGGCGACCGCGGCCGCCAGCGGCGGCGCCACCACCGGCGGCCCGAGCGCGTTGGCGTCGGTCGCCGGCGCCAGGTACAGGCCGGCGTCGCCGGACGCGCCGTGCATCTGCACGAGCAGCCGGGTGGAACCCTGCGGTACGTCGATCGCAAGGCGTTCGTGGGCACCGCTGGCGGCCAGCAGGAAGGCGTGCTCCACGCCGTCGGCCAGCAAGTGCGGCGCCGGCGGCGCGGCGCCGGTACGCAGGAAACGCAGCGGCACCCAGGCAAAGGCGCTGGCGGCATCGCGACCCTGGCGCAGCTCCAGCGCGGCCACCGCGCGTGCACCGATCGCCAGGCCCGCGAGATCGTAGTGGACGTCGATGTCGATGCTGGTGCCCTCGCCGACACTCGCCGGCCCGAGCGCGAAGCCGAGCCGGTTCGGCGTCTGCGACGGCAGCGCGGCGTACTCCAGATCGACCGTGTCGCCGCCCGCGGTTCCCGCGAAATTCTGCACCAGCACCCAGTAGCGACCCGCCGGCTGGCGGTCGAGGATGCAGCTTTCGACCGCGGCCGAAGCGGTCGAGCGGCACAGTTCCTCGGACTCGTCGGCGCTGCCGTCGCCGTCGATGTCGCGGCCCACGTAGAGGTCGATATCGCGCGCGCTGCTCTGCAACACGTCGGCGCGCAGGCTGCCGGGTGCGCCCAGGTCGAGGACGTAGGCGATCACGCCGGTGCCGCCATCGTAGGGGTCGGAGCCGGTCGGATCCGGCACCAGCGAGGGCTGCTCGCGCCGCACCGGCACCGGACCGAGCACGCGATACGCGAGTCCCGGCAAGGCCACGAGTTCCGTGAGGCTTACGCGCGCGCTGCCGCGATCGGTGTCGGTGGCGAGCTCCACCGGCGCCGGAACGCGGCCGTAGTCCGAGTACATCTGCGCCACCAGGCGACTTTCCGGAATGCTCGGGTCATTGGCGCGCACACGCACTTCGCCGTGCGCGCGGCGGCCGAGCGCGGCGGACACATCGACGCTGAAGGCGATCTGCTGGGTCTGGCCTTCGGTGAGCGTGAAACTGGCTGGCGCGAAGCTGATGCGCGCACCGCCAGTGGAGACGTCGCTCAGGGTGTAGCTGCCGGCGCGCCAGGCGCGGAAGCTGCGGGTGAAGCTGCACGAGCCGCGACAACGGTCCAGGTACAGCGCCGGCAGATTCAGACGCGAGGGATCGCCGCCGGCGCGCGGGTTCTCGCGGTCGAAATCGCTCATCGTGATCGGCATGACCAGGCCGGCCGACAGTGCGCGATCAATGCGCACGCGCCCGGCGCCGGCGGCGAGCGGGTCGGCCGGACTGCTGGCGTCTTCCAGACGCGCGCCGGCGTTCGCGGTCAGCGCCAGCGCCGAGTACAAGGTTCCCGGCGTCTCGTCGGGACGGCGCGCGCGCAACAGCGCGAGCGCGCCGGCGACGTGCGGTGAAGCCATCGATGTGCCCGACAGGCTGGCCTCGCCGATGCCGCTGTTGGCCGGCGCCAGGATATTCACCCCCGGCGCGGCGAAGCTAGGCCGCAGCACCCCGGTGGCGTTCGGGTCCGGACCACGCGAGCTGGAGGCGGCGAGCACGTCGCCGAAGGCATCTTCGCGCAGCGCCTGGGTACCGCTCAGGCGTCCGCGCGCACTGCCCGGATTGGCAAGCACCCAGGCCTTGAGTTGCTCGCCATCGCGGTACCCCAAGTGAGTGGCGGGCAGGAAATGGTCGTCGCTGACCACGCTCTCGGCATCGGCTGCGGTGTTGACCAGCACCATGCCGCCCCCGCCGGCGCGTTGCACGTTGAATCCCTTGGCCACGCGCGCCTGCACCCCACGCTCGCAGATCACGATTTCACCGGTGAATACCTGCCCGGTCCAGGGGTTGCTGGCGCCGGTCGGCGGGCTGTCGAGGGCTTCGCCGGTGCTGCAACGCGCCGAACCGAAATCGCTGCCGAGCACGAGTCGCACCGGGCCGACGGCGCCGGCGAGGCCGGCGCCCAGGTACCGCGATACCGGCGGCGGCTGCTGCGCGCCGGACAGGTCGGTGAGCACGTTGGCGATGCGCCGGTTGCTGGTGGTCGAGGCGACCGCAGCCACCCACGGCGAATTCGCCGGCGAGCGGATGCTGCCGGCGACAGGGCCGGAGTTGCCGGCGGAAATCGCCACCGCGATCCCCGCGCGCACCGCCGCCGCCAGCGCCCGCATCGAGGCGGTGGCGCCGCCGGTCAGTGCCGGCCAGGGGTCGACCGCGCTGCCACCGATCGAGTAGTTGATCACGTCGACGCCATCGATGATCGCCTGTTCCAGCGCCGCCGTGGTCAGGCTGCCCGGGCAGGTGCCCTGGCCCTGGTCTTGCGTCTGGCAGGCCTTGTAGGCAATCAGGTTCGCGCGTGGCGCGACCCCGCTGAGCGTCAGCGCCAGACTGGTGGTCATCGCCGGGATGGTCGAATGGCGCAGATTGCCGACCGCGATGCCGGCGACGTGACTGCCGTGCCCGTTCAGGTCCACGCCCTCGCGTGCGCCATCGCTGGTGTAGTCCCAGATGCCGATCAACTTGCCGTTGCAGCGCGCGGCGAGTGCGCCCGCGCACAGGCCGTAGAAGTGGCCGCGCGGATTGACGTGGCGGTAGCCCTCGGCGTCGGTTTCGGCGAAGGCTGGATGGGTGTGCGCGATGCCGGTGTCGATCACGCCCACGACGACGCCCTCGCCGCGGGTGCCGGCGGCGTTCGGCACTCCCGCCCAGGCGGCCGGCGCGCCGATCCACATCGGACTCGAGTCCGTGAGCAGGCGCTCGAAACGTTCGCGCTCGATGCGCGCCACGTCGGGCTGGCGCGCCAGCGTCCTCGCCTCGTTGGCGGTCAGTTCGAGCGCGTAGCCGTTCAGCAGGTGACGGTAGCGCTGGCGTGGTGCGAGCTTGCGCCCGAGCACATGTCCGGCCGCGTCCAGCCAGCGCTGCTGCGCAGGCTCCAGGACGTCGAGATAAGCACGCACCGCCGGCGCATCGGCGCGGTAGTGTGCGCCGGCGGGAGGACGCGTCGCCTTCAGCGCGCCGCTGCCGGTGAAATCCAGCGCCGCCGGTGCCACGAGTTCGACGATGTGGACGCTGCGTGCGGGCTCGGTGGCACCTGCGTGGGAGGCGCCCAGGATGGCGAGGATCAAAATCGCGATGCGCATGGACGCCCACCTGGCCGGGGAGCTTCGAGTATAGGAAGGCCGCACTGCGTCGGCGCGCGGATGACAAGCGCCCACGCGCGGGGCTATAAGGGCGTTCCGTCAGAAAGTGTCACTCAGTGCCAGATTCCATCCCCCCCCTGTCGCCCGCCGACCATGCGTCCGGCTGGCTGTCCGGCGCACACGCGCCGGCCTTCGATCCCGCCAGCATCGCCGCCTGTGCGGCCGCGCCGCGGCTGCCGGCGCACATCCTGCGCGACCCCGGCACCGGCGCGATCGGCGTCTGCCTCCAGGGTGAAACGAGCTTCGTGCCCCGTGCCCCGCGTCCCGTGTCCCGTTACGACCTGCTCGGCTGGCTGCCGCCGCTGTACCCGGAATGGCTGGGCAACCGCGGCTTCTGCGAGCGGCACGGTACCCGTTTCGCCTACGTTGGCGGCGCGATGGCGAACGGCATCGCCAGCAGCGCGATGGTGATCGCGCTGGCGCAAGCCGGCGGTCTCGGCTTCTTCGGAGCGGCCGGGCTTTCGTTGGCGCGCATCGAGGCGGCGATCGACGAGTTGCAGCGCGAACTCGATCCCGCCGGCCTGCCCTGGGGCATCAACCTGATCCACAGCCCGGCCGAGCCGGCGCACGAGGAAGCGGTCGCCGAGCTGCTGATCCGCCGCGGCGTGCGCGTGGTCGAGGCCTCGGCCTATCTGCGGCTGACCACGGCGGTGGTGCGCTATGCCTGCAGCGGGCTGACGCTGACCGCGGACGGCCGCATCGAGCGCCGCCACCGGCTCGTCGCCAAGGTCTCGCGCGCCGAGGTGGCGCGCCAGTTCCTGCAGCCGGCGCCGGCGGCACTGCTGGCCAAGCTGGTCGAGCGCGGCCAGCTTTCGCCGCAGGAAGCCGAGCTCGCGGCGCAGATCCCGCTGGCCGAGGACCTCACTTGCGAGGCCGATTCCGGCGGCCACACCGACAACCGTCCGCTGCCGGCGCTGATCCCGGCGATCGCGCGGCTGCGCGACGACATCGTCGCCGAGCGCGGCTATGCCATGCCGATCCGCATCGGCGCGGCCGGGGGCCTGGGCACGCCGGGCGCGGTCGCGGCGGCCTTCGCGCTCGGCGCCGACTATGTGCAGACCGGCTCGGTCAACCAGGGTTGCGTCGAATCCGGCCTGGGCGAGACCGCGCGCGCGCTGCTGGCGCAGGCCGACATGGCCGATGTGACGATGGCGCCGGCGGCCGACATGTTCGAGATGGGCGTGGACGTGCAGGTGCTCAAGCGCGGCACCCTGTTCGCGGTGCGCGCGCGCAAGCTGTACGAGCTGTACCGCGGCTACCCCTCGCTGGAGGCGATTCCCGCCACCGAGCGCGAGAAGGTCGAGCAATCCATGCTGCGCGCCAGCTTCGACGAGGCCTGGGCCAGCACCCGCGCCTTCTGGGAGCAGCGCGACCCGGCCCAGGTCGCGCGCGCCGAGCGCGATCCGAAACACCGCATGGCGCTGGTCTTCCGCAGCTACCTCGGCCTGGCCAGCCGCTGGGCCATCGACGGGGTGCCTGAGCGCAGCTCCGACTACCAGATCTGGTGCGGCCCGGCGATGGGCGCCTTCAACACCTGGGCCCGCGGCAGCTTCCTCGAAGCCCCCGCGAACCGCACGGTGGCCCAGGTGGCGCTGAACCTGCTCGAAGGCGCCGCCGCGATCACCCGCGCGCAACAGCTGCGCAGCTACGGCGTGCCGGTGCCGGCGGCGGCGTTCGACTTCCGCCCGCGGGTGCTCGGGTGAGGCAATCGAAAAGCGGGGCAAGGGGCAGGGGGCAAGGGACCTGCCGCCTCGCTCCTTCGGACCCGATCGTCGGTCGTTGTGCGACGGGGCACCGTTGCATGGCGGGAGCTACGTCCCCCGCCCCTTGCCCCCTGCCCCGCCTTTCCCGATCCAGTTCCGGAACCACCCGATGACCCACCCCACTCCCCGCAGCCCCATCGCCATCATCGGCGTCAGCGCGCTGTTCCCCGGTTCCACCGATGCGACCGGTTTCTGGCGCGATATCCTGGCCGGGCGCGATTTGATCACGGACGTGCCGGGGACGCATTGGCGGATCGAGGATTACTACGATCCGGATCCGGCGGCGCCGGACAAGACGTACGCCAAGCGCGGCGGTTTCCTGCCGAAGGTGGATTTCGACGCGCTCGGCTGGGGCGTGCCGCCGTCGCAACTGCCGGCCACCGACACCTCGCAGCTGCTGGCGTTGATCGTCGCGCAGCAGGTGCTTGAGGACGCCGCGCGCGGGCAGTTCGAAGCCATGGACCGCTCGCGGATCTCGGTGATCCTGGGCGTCACCAGCGCGCAGGAGCTGCTGTTCTCGATGGTCTCGCGGCTGCAGCGTCCGGTGTGGGTGCGCGCGCTGCGCGAGGCGGGGATCGAGGAATCGCAGGTGCAGGACGCCTGCGCGCGGATCGCCGCGCAGTACGTGCCGTGGCAGGAAGCGAGCTTCCCCGGCCTGCTCGGCAATGTGGTCGCCGGGCGCATCGCCAACCGGCTGAACCTCGGTGGCACCAATTGCGTGACCGATGCGGCCTGCGCGTCCTCGCTGTCGGCGCTGGCGATGGCGGTGGCCGAGCTGGAACTCGGCCACAGCGACCTCGCCATCGCCGGGGGGGTCGACACGCTCAACGACATCTTCATGTACCTGTGTTTCTCGAAGACGCCGGCGCTGTCTCCGAGCGGCGACTGCCGGCCCTTCAGCGACGCCGCCGACGGCACCATGCTCGGCGAGGGCCTGGGCATGTTCGCGCTCAAGCGCCTGGCCGACGCCGAGCGCGACGGCGACCGCATCTACGCGGTACTGCGCGGCCTCGGAACCTCCAGCGACGGGCGCAGCAAGAGCGTCTACGCGCCGGTCTCCGAAGGCCAGGCGCAGGCGCTGCAACGTGCCTACGCCCAGGCCGGCTACAGTCCGCGCACGGTGGAGCTGGTCGAGGCCCACGGCACCGGCACCAAGGCCGGCGACGTCGCCGAATTCAATGGTTTGCGCATGGTCTACGCGGGCGATGAAGCGGTCGCGCAGCCTTGGTGCGCACTCGGTTCGGTCAAGAGCCAGATCGGCCACACCAAGGCCGCGGCCGGCGCCGCCGGCCTGTTCAAGGCGGTGATGGCGCTCCGCCACAAGGTGCTGCCGCCGACGGTCAAGGTCGAGCGCCCGGATCCGCGGCTCGCCATCGACAGCAGCCCCTTCTACCTCAACACTCGCGCGCGGCCGTGGATCCGCGGCGGCGAACACCCGCGCCGCGCTGCGGTCAGCGCCTTCGGCTTCGGCGGCTCGAATTTCCACGCGACGCTGGAGGAATACACCGGGCCCGCGCCGCGCGCCGAGCGCCTGCCGGCGCATGCCTCGGAACTGGTGCTGCTGCACGCCGACAGCGTGCCCGGCCTGCTGGCCAAGATCGATGCGATGGCCGCCTCGCAGCGCCCGCTGGCGCACATCGCGCACGAGAGCCGGCGCGACTGGCGCGTCGATGCGCCGCGCCGGCTGGCGCTGGTGGTCGATTCGCCCGACACGCTGCGCCAGCGGCTGAAGGCCGCGGCCGAGCGCATCCGCCTGGCGCCGGACGCCGCGCATGCGCTGGCCGACGGCAGCAGCTATGGCGTTGGCGCGCCCGAGGGCGGGGTGGCCTTCCTGTTCCCCGGACAGGGCAGCCAGTACCTCGACATGGGCGCCGCCCTCGCGATGCAGTTCGACGCCGCGCGCGGCGTCTGGGACCAGGCGGCCGCGTTGCCGCTGGACGAGGGCCTGTCGCTGCACCAGGTGGTGTTCCCGCCGCCGGCGTTCGATGCCGCGGCCGAATCCGCGCAGCGCGCGCGGCTGACCGCCACCGAGCACGCGCAACCGGCGCTCGCGGCACACTCGGCCGCGCTGCTGGCGCTGCTCGACGAGCTCGGCGTGCGCGCCGATGCGACCGCTGGACACAGCTTCGGCGAGCTGATGGCGCTGCACGCCGCCGGCGCCTGCGATCTGCCGACCGCGCTGCAACTGGCGCGTGCGCGCGGAATCGCGATGCGCGACGCCGCGCGCTCGCCGGGTGCGATGAGCGCGGTGTCGGCGCCGGTGGCGCGTGTGCGCGAGCTGCTCGCCGGCCAGCGCGAAGTGCTCGTCGCCAATCACAACGGTCCGCAGCAGGTGGTGGTCTCGGGGCCGACCGAAGCGATCGCCGCCTTCGAGCAGCGTCTCGCGGCCGAGCGCATCGGTTTTGCCCGGCTGCCGGTTGCCAGCGCCTTCCATTCGCCGATCGTCGCCGGCGCCAGCGCCGCCTTCGGCGCCGCGCTCGCCCGCGCGCCGATGCAGTCGCCGCGGCTGCCGGTGTACGCCAACGCCGAGGCCGCGCCCTATGCCGGCGACGAGGAAACCCTGCGCGGACAGCTCGCGGTGCAGCTCTCGCAGCCGGTGCGCTTCGTCGAGATGATCGAGGCGATGCACGCCGCCGGCATCCGCAGCTTCGTCGAAGTCGGCCCCGGACAGGTGCTCTGCGGCCTGGTCGGCGCGATCCTCGAAGGCCGCCCGCACCAGGCCATCGCGCTGGACCGCAAGGGCCGCGACGGCGTAGCGACCCTGCTCGCGGGCCTCGCCCGGCTCGCCGCCGCCGGCGCGCTGACCCGCCCCGAGCGCCTGTACGCCGATGTGCGCCTGCCGCCCGAAACCCTGGCCAGGCCGAAGCACGCGATTGCCATCGACGGCAGCAACCTCGGCAAGCCCTACCCGCCGCCGCCCGGCACCGCGATGCCGGCGCCGAACCCGCCGCGCGCATCCATCGAACTTGCCGCGGCGCGCGCCAATGGCGCACACCCCGGGCTACCCGAGCCCAACCTAGGCCGGGGTACGGCACAGCCGTTCCCCGGCGCTTCCGGCGCCCCGGAAATCGACACCCCCGAGCCCGACGTAGGCCGGGGTGCGGCACAGCCGTTCCCCCGCACCTCCAGTCACTCGCAACACACCACCCCCGAGCCCCAGGCCATGCCGAATCCAGCCGACTTCTCCCCCGCCTGGCTCGCCGCCTTCCAGGACAGCCAGCGCCAGGCCGCCGCGGCGCACGCTGCCTTCCAGCAGGCGATGGCCGACAGCCACGCCGCCTACCTGCGCCTGACCGAGACCGCGCTGGCCGGGCTGGGGGCGATGGTCGCCGCCGACGGCGGCGACGGGGCTCGGGTCATGGGTCAGGGGGACGGGACTGGCGCGGCCGCGGCGCGTGTCGTGTCCTCGCAGTCTCCGGCAGCGCCGAGCCACTCCGGCGGAGAAGCGGGGGCAGGGGGCAGGGGGCAGGGGGACGGGACAGGGGCGACTTTTCCGACCGACGCGTCCCCAGGGTTTGTCGCTCCGCCAAGCCGCGGCGGAGAAGCGGGGGCAGGGGGCAGGAGGCAGGGGGACAAGACAGCGGCGACCTTGTCGACCGTCGAGTCCCCAGGTTTTGTCGCTCCGCCAAGCCTCCAGCCCGCTTCGAAGTCCGAGCCTGCCCCAGTGCAGGTCCCCCGCCCCCTGCCCCCTGCCCCCGCTCTACAGTCCCTCGCCCCGCTGCTGCTCACCGTGGTCGCCGACAAGACCGGCTACCCCGTCGACATGCTGAGCCTCGACATGGACCTCGAAGGCGACCTCGGCATCGATTCGATCAAGCGCGTCGAGATCCTCGCGGCGGTCGACGAGCGTGCGCCGGCGCTGCCGAAGGTGGATCGCGCGCGCCTCGGCGCGATGCGCACGTTGGCGGAGATCGTTGCCGCCTTGGGCGGCGGTGAAGCGGCGACAGGGGGCAGGGGGCAGGGGGACGGGACAGGGGCGACTTTTCCGACCGACGCGTCCCCAGGGTTTGTCGCTCCGCCAAGCCTCCAGCCCGCTTCGAAGTCCGAGTCTGCTCCAGTGCAGGTCCCCTGCCCCCCGCCCCTCGCCCCGCTGCTGCTCTCCGTGGTCGCCGACAAGACCGGTTACCCGGCCGACATGTTGAGCCTCGACATGGATCTCGAAGGCGACCTCGGCATCGATTCGATCAAGCGCGTGGAGATCCTCGCGGCGGTCGACGAGCGCGCCCCGGCGCTGCCGAAAGTCGATCGCGCGCGCCTCGGCGCGATGCGGACGCTGGCGGAGATCGTCGCCGCCTTGGGCGGCGGTGAAGCGGGGGCAGGGGGCAGGGGGCAGGGGGACAGGACAGCGGCAACCTTGTCGACCGTCGCGTTCCCGACGTCCGCAGCTTCGCTGAGCCACCAGTCTGCTTCGAATTCCGGTCATTCCCCGGTGCAGGTCCCCTGCCCCCTGCCCCCTGCCCCCGCTCTCCCGTCCCTCGCCCGCTACGAACTCACCCTGATCCCCGCCCCGCCGACCGGTCTGGCGCTGCCGGGCCTGCTCGGTGGCGGCACGCTGCATGTGCTTGGACACGACACGCTGGCGCCGGCGCTGGCGGCGGAGCTGCAGTCGCGCGGGGTGGATGCCTGTGCGGTGCTGCGGCTGCCGGCGGATGCGGACGCGGCGATCCACCTCGGCGGCCTGCGTGAGTTCGCCGATCTGGACGCAGCGATGGCCTTGAACCACGAGGTGTTTGCGGCCGCGCGCCAACTGGCGCAGGGGGCGCCGCGGCTGTTCGTCACTGCGCAGGACAGCGGCGGCTGTTTTGGCCTGGAGGCAGGCGAGGAACGCCGTGCGTGGGCCGCAGGCCTTCCGGCGCTGGTCAAGACCGCGGCGCTGGAGTGGCCGCAGGCGGCGCTGAAGGCGATCGATATCGAACGCGGCGGGCGCAGCGTCGAGGCGCTGGCGCAGGCCATCGCCGACGAACTGCTCGGCGGCGGCGGCGAGATCGAGGTCGCGCTCGGCGCCGATGGCCGTCGGCGCACGCTGCGCAGCGTCGCGCACCCGGCGCAGCCCGACGCGCCCGTGATCGGCGAAGGCGAGGTGGTGGTGGTCTCCGGCGGCGCGCGCGGCGTGACCGCGGCCTGCCTGGTCGAATGGGCGCAGAGCGGTCGCGTGCGTTTCGTGCTGCTCGGGCGCAGTGAGCTGGCGCCCGAGCCGGCCGCGTGCGCCGGCATCGCCGATGAAGCCGGCCTCAAGCGAGTGCTGCTGG
>JABAQR010000057.1 GCA_019187485.1 Lysobacterales bacterium
CCGGCGCGCGCGCCGGACAGTTCCAGCGCAACGCCGATGGCAGCGCCAGCCGCCAGGGCGGCGCTGCCGGGCAGACCGCCGCCGGCGGCCGCTTCGCGACCAGCGGCAGCGCCAGCACGGATGGCCAGGGGAACGGGACCGCGGTGCGCAACACCAGCGCCACGACGGCCTCCGGCAACAGCTACCAGGGCCAGACCACCGCGACGACTGGCCAGGGTGTGCAGCACACCGGCACCTGCCACGACGCCGCCGGCGTGGAAATCCCCTGCCCGCGCTGATCACAAGCGGGGCGCGAGGGCACGACGAAATGGCGGACCGATGACTGGCGAATGCGAACGGGCAGAAGGGTGCGATGAAGCCTCGGGACGCCAGCGCTTCGTGCCCTCCTGCCCTCGTGCCCTGGTGTCCTCGCGCCTCGCATCCGTTTTCACGGGCATTTCCAGACATTTCACCAAGGTGGAGTGCCGGTTCCTGCCGTCCGGAGTTAGGGTTGGGGCATCCCCTCCGCGGATGCCCCGATGTCGCCGCTACGCGCCCACTTCGAACCCAAACTGCTGACCGTCTGGCGCGAAGGCTATGGCCTCACGGATCTCCGCCGCGATGCGCTCGCCGGCCTCACCGTGGCAATCGTCGCGCTGCCGCTGGCGATGGCACTGGCGATCGCGTCTGGCACCACCCCGGAGAAAGGGCTGCACACCGCGATCATCGCGGGCTTCCTGATCTCCGCGCTCGGCGGCAGCCGGGTCCAGATCGGCGGGCCGACCGGTGCCTTCATCCCGGTGGTGTTCGCGGTCATCGAGCGGCATGGCTACGATGGCCTGCTGCTGGCCACGCTGATGGCCGGTGTGATGCTGCTGATCGCGGGCTGGACTCGGCTCGGCCTGCTGATGCGCTACATGCCGCAGCCGGTGATCACCGGCTTCACCGCCGGCATCGGCGTGATCATCTTTTCCAGCCAGTTGCGCGATCTGTTCGGCCTGCGGATGACACATGTTCCGGCCGAGTTCGGGCCCAAGATGGCCGCCTTGTGGGATGCGGCGGCGACGATCAATTTCGCCGCCCTTGGGCTGGCGCTGGCCTGCATCGCGCTGATCGTGGCCTTGCGCAAACTGGCGCCCAAGTGGCCGGGCTTCCTGATCGCGGTGGCCGGCGGCACGCTCGGCGCGCTGCTGCTGAATCTGCCGGTGGAGACCATCGGCAGCCGCTTCGGCGAACTGCCGAGTTCGCTCCCGGAGTTCACACTGCCGGAAGTGACGCTCCTGCGGTTGCGCGCGCTGATGCCGGACGCCTTCACCATCGCCTTCCTGGCCGGCATCGAATCGCTGCTGTCGGCGGTGGTGGCGGACGGCATGACCGGCCAGCGTCATCGCTCCAATGCGGAACTGGTGGCGCAGGGCGCGGCCAACATCGGCTCGGCGCTATTCGGCGGCCTGCCCGCCACCGGCGCCATCGCGCGCACCGCCACCAACATTCGCGCCGGTGCCCGCAGTCCCATCGCCGGCATCCTGCACGCGGTATTCGTGCTGGTGTTCATGCTCGCGCTGGCGCCGGTCATGGCTTATGTGCCGCTGGCCGCACTCGCCGCGGTGCTGGTGATCGTCGCCTGGGGCATGAGCGAGATCGAACGCTTCCGGCACCTGCTGCGTGCGCCGGTGGGTGATCGCGCCTTGCTGCTGCTGACCTTCGGGCTCACGGTGATGATCGACCTGACCGTCGCCATCGAGGTGGGCCTGGTGGTGGCCGCCTTCCTGTTCATGCACCGCATGGCCAACACGGTGGAAGTGGAAGGTCATACCCTGGCCGACGAGATCGAGCAGGCCGGCGACGACACCGACATGCGCGCGCGCCTGCCCAGGGGTGTGGAGGCCTTCCGCATCATCGGCCCGCTGTTCTTCGGCGCCACCAGCCACCTGGAAGACGCGCTGCGCAGCTTCCGCGACACCGGCTATCCCAAGGTCTTCATCCTGCGCACGCGCCTGATGCCGATGGTCGACGCCAGCGGCGTCAACACCCTCGAAGTGTTCATGGCCCAGCTGCGCAAGGCCGGCACCCTGCTGATCCTGTCCGGCCTGCAACCGCAGCCCACCCGTGTGCTCGCACGCATGGGCATGGTCGAGAAAGACGGCGAACTCGCCTACGCCCGCGACTACGAACACGCCCTGGCACTGGCCCAGGAACACCTGGAGCGCTCAGCTGCGGCGATGGTGGCCTGAGGCGCCGCTTCCCCGAAGCGTAGGCCGGAGTACCGCGCAGCGGTTCTCCGGCGCTCTGCCCGCCTGTGCCGGATTCCGCCCCGCACAAAAGAAAAAAGCCGCAGCGAGCGGCTCCTTCTTGACCCACCTGACCCCGGGAACGCCGGCGTCCCCGCTGGCGCTTTACGAACCTGACGACTGCCGCCCTTTCCGGGCGGAGACGTGTCACTCAACGAGTCGACTTGAGCGCCGTCGCCGGATGCCACAGCTCGACGCGACCGGGCGCCATCGGGTCCTTCGCCACATCCGCCGGGGCGGGCCGATAGACCTTCGCGATGAACGGCGGTTCGTGGCGTTCCAGGAAGCTCAGGACGCGCGGGAACGTGGCGACGAAGCACTTCGCGAGCTGCGGATACGGGGCATCCCCGATGATCACCAGCAAGGGAACCCGGTGAGCCATGACGGCGGCCAGCTCGTTCGGCTTGTAGCGGATGCGTCCGTCATGGGTGATGGCGATCCACCCGCGCCGTCCGATCTCTTCCAGCCAGACTTCATCCGCGCAGTCGGGCACGAAATGGTCGGCGTGTCGCTCTACTGCGATGCCCGCATCGCGGAGGGTGGCGGGAAAGCCCTTGCCCAAGTCCCGGTCGGTGAAGAACACCAGGCTCATGCCGCGCGCTCGTAGAGCACAGCCTCCTCGATGTCGCGTTCGGTCAGGTCGTAGTCTTCCGCAAGATCGGCCACGCTTTCGCCGGCGTCGATGCGCTCGGCAATCGTCGCCGTGGTGATGCCGCGCTTTGCGAGCACCGGCCTGCCAAAGGCGACCTTGGCATCGATCGCGATCGGTCTGTCATTCGCGGACGACCGGCTGGAAGCAAAGGGGTGGAGGCGTACCGGGAACTTCCATTCGTCCCACTCCACGCGCGCCAGGTGATCGTTGAAGGTCCGGCGCATCGCCATCTGACCCGAGGCAGACAGTTCGATCAGATTCCCGTACTTCTCCAGCAGCAGCTTTCCGGCATCCGTGCGCAGATCGCCGCTGAGCAGCAATCGATCCAGCTTCAGGGACTCCTGCGCGTAGCGGATGGCCCGGCGCAGCTTGTCCATGGACACGCCGTGGTCCGTCCGCAGCGATCGCAAGACATGCGCTTCGATCAAGTTCCAGAAGGACAAGGTCGGCGGTTGCTTCGTCGGCGGCAGGATCAACGGGCTGGACTGCGCCGTGCCGCCGGTCCTCTCGTAGCTGCGCCCGACCACCCACGAACGCAGCGTCGCCGGCGCCACCTTGAGGTAGCGTGCGGCTTCGGCCAGCGTGTAGGCCGGCTGGTTGCGGATGTCTTGCTTGGGCATGTCGAAGGTGGCACTTCCGTGGTGGAAGGGAACACGCGGCGCTCAGTGGTCATTGTACGCGGCGGTGGTGTCCGCTGGTCCTGGCGGACGTACCACCAGTCACCCGATCGTGAGGGTCCATTTCGACGACAGGCTTGCATCCGTCTCCCCTGCACTTCCGTTCGCCCGTCATGGCCGCCTACAGCGACTGGCCACGACTCATGCGGCCTCCTGGGCCATGGATTCGGGCGCAAGCGCCTCATGCAACAGCGCCTCCAGCAGCCGCGCGCGGGTGGTGTCGGCGGTGCTGAGCGCGGCTTCGAGGCGGTCGCAGAGGGCCATCAGTTCATCGACCCGCGAAACGATGCGATGTTGTTCGGCGAGCGGCGGCAGGGGAATCGACAATGATCGAAGATTTTCGAGATTCAGGCCGGGCTTACCCGCTCCATAGGCCCGTGCCACCAGTTCTTCACGCCCGCCAGTGTCGGCCATCAGGCAAAGCAGCATCCATCTCGACAATCGTGTGTCTGATGGGCGCATGAGCCCGACGTGCTGGCTCACGTACGCTTCGCCGAGGTCGATGTCGAGTAGCGCCGGATTTGTGACGCCGGCGCCTGTGATGACGATGAGCAGATCGCCAGGCGAAACGCGAGTGCGAGTAGGCGTCCTCGAACACCCCGCGCACCACCCGCGCGCGGTTGGCCCACGGGCCGCGCGCGGGCAGGTTCTTCAGCGTGGGGAAGAGATCGCCATGGACGAAGTCGAGCAGCGCCTCGCCCGTCAGTCCTTCCGGATCCGCGGCCCAGCGGCGCCACTGCAACCGCGGCGGAATCGGGCTCAGATAGCCGTCGTGCAGCAGTTCCAGCGCCTGGTCCTGATCGTCGATGATCTTGAGGAAGAACATCCAGCAGAGCTGCGAGAGGCGCTGGGCGTCGCCATCCACGCCGGCGTCCTGGCGCATGACGTCCTGGATGGCTTTGACCGTATTACGGACTGACATGCATCAGGCAATGTCCTTGTAGAGTTCCTGTTGCAGCGCCTGCACGGCCTGCTCGAAGCCGGCCCGCCCACCGAAGGGTTTCAGCAGTTGCACCGCGGTGCCCATCTCGCTGAAGGGCGGAATCTGCAGCACGCGCACATTGTCCAGGCCGGCGACGAGGCCTTCGTCCTGGTACTTGTCCAGCAGCGCTTCCAGCACCGAGCGGGCCTGCGGACCATAGCGGGTAAAGAAGTCGCGCTTCTTCACCCCGTTGGCGCGCTCGCGGCGGGTCAGCGGCGGGCGATCGTAGGCGATGTGGCAGATCAGGTCGAAGGGATCGAGATCCTTGCCCACCTCGTCGAGCAGCGGCTCCAGCAACAAGCCCTCGGCGGCCAGCTCGGCGATGATCGCGTCCTTGCGCTCCTCGCCGTTCCAGCGGCGCAGGAACTGGTCCAGGCTGGCGTACTGCGCGCGGATGGCCTTGCGCGAGTAGTCGCGCAGCGATTCGGTCACCAGGCGGCCGTCGGCATCCAGGTATTCGATGCGCTCGGTGGCCACGCGCACCGGGCGGCCCTGGATGTAGTACTTGGGCGGCGTCCGGTTCACTTCGGTCTTGCCGGCGTCCGGATCGACCAGGATGTCCAGCTCTCCTGCGCCGTCCTCGCCACCGGTGGCCGCTGGCGTGTCGGCCGCCGGATCAGGCTCGGACGGCACCGCAGGATCGTCCTCGCCCGGCTCGTAGACCTGCACCGGATCGCCGTCGAAGGCGGGATCGGCGAAGTGGCTGGTGGCGCCGCGGAAATCGACCAGGGTGAAGTAGTACTTGTGCGTGTCCTCGTGCACCCGCGTGCCGCGGCCGACGATCTGCTTGAACTCGGTCATCGAGCCCACCGGCCGGTCCAGCACGATCAACCGGCAGGTCTGCGCATCCACGCCGGTGGAGAGCAGGCGCGAGGTGGTGACGATCACCGGCCAGGCCGCTTCCGGATCGATGAAATTGCCGAGCTGGGCAGTGCCGGCGGCATCGTCGCCGGTGATGCGCATCACGTAGCGCTCGTTCTGCAGCACCAGGTCCTGGTTCTCGACGATCAGCGCCTGGCGCATCTGCGCGGCGTGCTCGGTGTCCACGCAGAAGACGATGGTCTTCTGCATGCGGTCCCCGCTCTGGCGCAGGAAATCCGAAATCCAGCGGGCCACGCGCCGCGTGCGCGAATCGATCACCAGCGTGCGGTCGAAGTCCTTGACGTTGTAGATGCGGTCGTCGATCACGCGGCCGCGCGCATCGGTCTCGCCGCGCTTGGGCCGGTAGCCTTCGACATCGATGTCGAGGTGCACCTTGATGACCTTGTACGGCGCGAGGAAGCCGTCACCGATGCCCTGCTTGAGCGTGTAGCTGTAGACCGGCGGTCCGAAGTAATGGATGTTGGAGGCGTAGGCGGTTTCCTTCGGCGTGGCGGTCAGGCCGATCTGCGTGGCGCCGGCGAAGTACTCCAGGATCTCGCGCCAGGCCGAGTCCTCCGCGGCGCTGCCGCGGTGGCATTCGTCGATGACGATCAGGTCGAAAAACTCCGGCGAGAACTCGCGGTAGAGCTTCTGCCGATCCTCCGGACCGGTCAGCGACTGGTACAGGCCGAGGTAGATCTCGTAGGAGGTGTCGATCCGCCGGCGCGCATCCAGCGCAAGCGCCAGCTCCACCTTGCTGCCGTCGTCGCGCTCGATGGTGTTGGCGCCGGTGGAGAGCTTGGCCATGGTCGCGCCGAAGGGGCGGAAGTCGTTGACCATGGTCTGGTCGACCAACACGTTGCGGCCCGCCAGGAACAGCACCCGCTTCTGCCTGCCCGCGCGCCAGTCGGACTTCCACAGGCGCCAGATGATCTGGAACGCGGTGTAGGTCTTGCCGGTGCCGGTGGCCATCACCAGCAGCACCCGGTCCTGCCCGCGCGCGATGGCTTCCACGGCGGCGTTGATCGCGTTGCGCTGGTAGTAGCGCGGTTCCTTGCCGCTGCCGTCCTCGTAGTAAGGCTGCAGGACGATGCGCTCCTGCGC
Source organism: Lysobacterales bacterium (assembly GCA_019187485.1). Classification (GTDB taxonomy): domain Bacteria; phylum Pseudomonadota; class Gammaproteobacteria; order Xanthomonadales; family SZUA-5; genus JADKFD01. The sequence goes on from JABAQR010000057.1 coordinate 6,547, forward strand.
CGGCGTCAGGCCTTTCCAGCGCTGGTAACGGGACCAAAGTTCCGCAGGCGACGGGAAGGCATCCATCGACAACTGTGATTCGATGGCTGTGGCGCTTCCCGTGCGGTCATGGAACAGGAACGCCAGTCCATTGCTGGAGAACACGAAGGGAACACCCAGCGCGGTGGCGTAGTCGAGCGCCTGCTGCATGCCGTGGCCCGGATCGACATCGGTCCTCTTGGCCTCGATCAGCGCCAGCGGAATGTGCTGGTGATACAGCACGAAATCCACCCGCTTGGGCTTGCCGCGCGCCACCAGGCGGCCACGCACGATGATCCGGCCGCGCGTGAACGAGACCTGCCGGCGGATGTGCGCATCCTCGTCCCAGCCGGCGCGCAGCAGTGCCGGCGTGATCAGCTTGGCGCTGACATCGTCTTCGCTGAGCGCGGTCGCAGGGGGCATGCCGCTGTCGACGCGGAGGGGCGTCCCGCATGCCGTCGGTATCGGGGGAGCGACGCAAGCGAGTTACCATGCGCGATGCCGCAGGATCGCGCGCATGGCGCGAACCCCGTGCCCGAAGATTCCCGACCGCCATCCCGCGGAGTAAGGCGGATGCCCTCGCATGGGAGTCACGGCGCGGAATACCCCTTTGCGGGACCACGCCAGTTGTATCCAAGGCAACACGCAAAATGTACGAATCAAGGACCGAAGCACCGATCCCGACCCGGCATTTCGCCGCCCGCCTGCTGCTCCACTTCGCGATTGCCCTGGCGCTGCTGCTGGGATCGCTCGGGATCGGGATCCTGGGCTACATGCTCTCCGAGGGCCTGAGCCTGGTCGATGCCTTCCTCAATTCAGCCATGCTGTTGGGCGGGATGGGGCCGGTCAATCCGCCGCAGACGGTGAATGGCAAGATCTTCGCCGGGGTCTATGCCCTGTACTGCGGCCTGATCTTCATCGTTTCCGCGGCGCTGCTGTTCACCCCGCTGGTCCACCGGATCATGCACCGGTTTCACTGGGAAACGGACTAGCCGCCCCGCGCCGGGCTATCGTCGCGGCAATGCCTGATCGACGAGGCTTGCATGCGCTTTCAAGGAACCGACCGCTATGTCGCGCCGCGCGAGCTGCAGCTTGCGGTGAACGCGGCGATCACGCTGGAGCGGCCGCTGCTGGTCAAGGGCGAGCCGGGGACCGGCAAGACGCTGCTGGCGCAGGAGATCGCACGGGCGGCGGGGGCGCCGTTGATCGAGTGGCACATCAAGAGCACCACCAAGGCGCAGCACGGGCTCTACGAGTACGACGCGGTCAAGCGTCTGCGCGATGCCCAGCTCGGCGATCCGCGCGCCAGCGAGATCGCCAACTACGTGGTGCCGGGCAAGCTGTGGGAGGCCTTCGATTCCGAGCGCCGGCTGGTGCTGCTGATCGACGAGATCGACAAGGCCGACATCGAGTTCCCGAACGATCTCCTGCGCGAGCTCGACCGCATGGAGTTCTTCGTCTACGAGACGCAGCAACTGGTGCGCGCGCGCACCCGGCCGGTCGTGGTGATCACCAGCAACAACGAGAAGGAGCTGCCGGACGCCTTCCTGCGCCGCTGCTTCTTCCACTACATCCGCTTCCCGGACGAGGAAACCCTGCGCCAGATCGTCGAGGTGCACTACCCGGGCCTGAAACAGGATCTGCTGCGCGAGGCACTCGCCGCCTTCTTCCAACTGCGCGAGACCCCGGGCCTGCGCAAGAAGCCATCGACCAGCGAACTCCTCGACTGGCTCAAGCTCTTGCTGGCGGAGGACATCCCGGCCGAGACCCTGCGCGAGAAGAACCAGCGCAAGGCGATTCCGCCGCTGTACGGCGCGCTGCTGAAAAACGAGCAGGACGTGAGCCTGTTCGAGAGAATCGCGTTCCTGGCGCGGCGAGGCTGACTCCTTCTTCGGCACGGCCCTGCGCATCGGCAGGCAGCCGAACCGCATCGGCCACGAGCCGCTTTCAGGCCGCGACCGCGCGGAAAGCGTCGCGCGTGAGATTTTCCGGCGCACCCTCCGTGACGTGCACGTCGTCCTCGATGCGGATGCCGCCGTAGGGCAGCATCGCCTCGACCGCCGGCCAGTTGACCGCGTCGGCATCCGTCGACTCGCGCAGTTTCGCGAGCAGCATCGGGATGAAGTAGATGCCGGGCTCGACGGTGACCACGTGACCAGGTTCCAGCGTGCGCGTCAGCCGCAGGTAGGGGTGTCCTTCGGGCTTGGCGATCAGACCGCCATCGGGGCCGGCCTGGAAACCGCCGACGTCGTGTACCTGCAGGCCGAGGAAATGACCCAGTCCGTGCGGGAAGAAGGTGCCGGTGATGCCGCGTTCCAACTGCGATTCCGGCTCCATGCGGACGATCCCGGTGTCCTTGAGGATGCGGCCGATGCGATGGTGACATTCGATGTGCAGCTCGCGGTAATCGCGCCCTGCGCGCATCTGCCCGACCAGCTCCTGCTGCATGCCGTCGACCGCCGCGATCAGGTCGGCGAAAGCGCCCGGGGTGCGCGCATGGGTGCGCGTGATGTCGCTGGCATAACCGGCGTCGCTGCCGCCGGCGTCGATCAGGAAACTGCGCGATTCGGGCGGACGCGGCGCCGGCGAATGGTGATAGTGCAGGATCGCCGCGTGCTGGTTCAACGCGACGATGTTCTGGTAGGGCAATTCCTGTTCGGTGTGACCGGCGGCGGCGCAGTACTCGAGGTGGATCTGGTGTTCGCTGGCGCCCTCGCGGAAGGCTTCCAGCGCGGCCAGGTGGCCGCTGGCGCCACGGCGACTGGCATTGCGCATGCGCGCGATCTCGTAGGGCGTCTTGCGCGCACGTTCCCAGTGCAGAGCCAGGATCACCGCATCGGGATTGTTCGGCCGGACGTCGCCGACGGCGGCATTCGCTTCGCCGATGATCGCCGCGCGCGAGACATCGGCGGGCAGGTGCGCGCGCGCGTCCTCGGCGCGACGGATCACGCGCAGATCGAAGTGCTCGCACCAGAAGCCCGCCGGCGCCGCCGGCGGGGCGTGCCAGTAATCCTCGGGCTGATGATAGGCGAGCACCGGCTTGCGCCCAGGCGCATACGCGATCCAGCTTCCCGGGTGGTGGTGCAGGGGCACCCAGGCCAGGAAGTGCGGGTTGCTGCGGAAGGGATAGCTCTGATCGTCGAGGAAACCGTAGTGCTCGATACCGGCCGGGATCAGCAGTTGTTCGAAGCCGCCACTGGCGAGCGCCACGTCGGCGCGGCGCATCTGTTCGGCGAGGTGCGCGGCGTACAAATCCTGCAACTGCATGACGGGCTCGATCACAACCGGAGGCAATGAGACTACGGAGGGTGCCGGGTGACGGCAACCACCACGCCCCGGCGGCGTCCGCCTCGCGTCCCGACCGCCCTTGCGTGCCTTGCGCACTCCGGAAAGGTGGCGCCACAGGAGCGGCACCCTCCAGAAAGCCCGCCGGTCCGAAATGGGCGCAGGGTACGCAAAGGCGGCGACTGCACCGTGCGCCGACGCCCCCTCCAGACAATGTGCTCCGGGGACGGCCTCCGTACCCGGCGGCCGCCTGCGCGGAGCCGCCGTGAGGCTCGTGCGGATCGAGGACGACCGCGGAGTCGACGAGGCGCCGGGCGGGACCGTAAAACGCGAAGGGCGGAAAGCGAAGGAGGAGCAGCCGCCGCAACAGCCGCAATTCCAACTTTCGCGTTTTCACCGTTCCCACTATCCCACGCGCTCGGCCTCGGTCACGTTGCTCAATGCGCGCAGTTTCGCGAGCACGGTCGCGAGCTGGCCGAAATCGGCCACCTTGAGGGTCAGTTGCAGGGTCGACAGGCCGCTCGCCGGGTCCTCGCGGCTGTCCATCGCGCCGATGTTGATCTCGGCCGCGGCCAGCACCGCACCAACGTCGCGGATCAAGCCGGTGCGGTTGTATGCCGAGACGCGGATGCGCACCGCGTAGCGGTCCTCGCGCCGGCCGCCCCACTGCACGTCGATCACGCGCTCCGGGTTGCGGCCGGACAGGTTCAGCAGGCTCTTGCAGTCGGCGCGGTGCACCGAGACGCCGCGGCCCTTGGTGATGAAGCCGACGATGGCGTCGCCCGGCACCGGGTTGCAGCAGCCGGCCATCGCCACCAACAGGTTGCCGACGCCCTCGATGACGATCGCGTCCTTGTCGCGGCGTGGGCCGATTTCCGAGCCCAGGCGCTGGGTCAGGATCTGCGCGGCGTCGGCCTTCGGCGCCTCCGCCTCGTGGACCACGCGCGCGACCTGGGCCGGCGACAGGTCGCCGAGCGCGACCGCGAGGTAGAGCTCGTCCACGCTAGTCAGGTGCAGCTTCGGCAGCAGTGCCTCCAACCGCGCCGGCGTCAGCGCCAGACGCTTCAGCTCGCGCTCGAGGATGTCGCGGCCATCGCGCAGGTTGTGCTCGCGGTCGAGCTTGTGGAACCAGGCGCGCACCTTGTGGCGGGCGCGCGAGGAGTTCAGGAAGCCGAGCTGCGGCAGCAGCCAGTCGCGCTTGGGCTGGCCTTCCTTCGCGGTCAGGATCTCGACGCGGTCGCCGGTCTTCGGCTGGTGCGTCAGCGGCACGATGCGGCCATTGACCTTGGCGCCGCGGCAGCGGTGGCCGACCTCGGTGTGCACGGTGTAGGCGAAGTCGAGCACCGTCGAGCTCTTGGGCAGGTCGACCACCGCGCCCTTCGGCGTCAACAGGTAGACGCGGTCTTCCAGCACCTCGGTGGAGAAGCCGGCGAGCAGGGCGCCATCGTCCTGGGCCTCGTCGCGACCTTCCAGCAACTGGCGCATCCACTGGATCTTGCGTTCGAAGTCGGCGCCCGCCCCGCTGCCCTCCTTGTAGCGCCAGTGCGCGGCGACGCCGAGTTCGGCGTGCTCGTGCATCTCGACGGTGCGGATCTGCACCTCGGCAGCCTTGCCCTCGGGGCCGATGATCGCGGTGTGCAACGAGCGGTAGTCGTTGCCCTTGGGCTTGGCGATGTAGTCGTCGAACTCCTTCGGGATCGGCGTCCAGTGCGCGTGCACCACGCCGAGCGCGGCGTAGCAGGTGGGCACGTCCGGCACCAGCACACGCACCGCGCGCACGTCGTAGAGCTCGGAAAAGTCGACGCTCTTGCGCTGCATCTTCTTCCAGATGCTGTAGATGTGCTTGGGCCGGCCGGCGACATCGGCCTCGATGCCGGCCTCGCGCAGCACCCGACGCACCTCCGAGAGCAGCAACCGGATGTAGCGCTCGCGATCCTCGCGACGCTCGTCCAGCAGCGCGGCGACGCGCTTGTAGGTGTCCGGCTGCAGGTAGCGGAAGGTCAGGTCTTCCAGCTCCCACTTGAGCTGCCAGATGCCGAGACGGTTGGCGAGCGGCGCGTGGATGTCGGCCGCCAGTTGCGCGAGGCGCCGGCGACTCGCCTCGTCGGCGCGGCTGGCCGCGCGCAGGCGCACCAGTTGGCGTGCGAGCAGGATGAACACCACGCGCAAGTCGCGGATCAGCACCAGCAGCAGCCGCCGCAGACCCTCGGCGCTGGCGTTGGCGGCCTTGTGTTCGTGCAGCGGCCAGATCTTGTCGGCTTCGAGCTGGCCGTGGATCAGGGTGTCGAGCGCGCCGCCGTGGCGCGGCGCGTGCTCGGGATCGGCATGCGCGCGGGCCTGCGGGTAGAGCGCAGCGGCGAGCAGGGTCTCGTCGTCGACCTTGAGCTCGTGCAACAGCGCCAGCGTGCATACCGTCTCGGACTCGACCGCCGCATCGATTCCACCACTCGCCGCCCACCCCGCCGCGATCTCACTCAACCGGGCGACGAGGCCCGGCGCCAGCTGCGGGTGCGTGGCCAGCCAGTCGCCCAGACGCTCGGCGGGGATGGATTCGCGAGTCTTCATCCGACCCGATTATGGGCCGAGCCGGAGGCCACCCCACGCGCGCCCGAAGGCGTGCGCGCAACGCACACTCAACGCTCCGGGGACGATGGCGGGCTGACCGTGATCGTGAAGGTCCGCTCGAGCAAATCGACCCCGCCATTGCTGGTGCCGCCGCTGTCGCGCATGCGCACGCGCACGACGGCCGTTCCGCTCGCGCCGGTCGCCAGTCCGTAGGCGAGCGTGCCGGATTCCGGCGAGCCGGAGTACACGATGCCGGGCGCCGACGAGAACAGCGTTTGCCCGCTGTCGACGCTGACACTGCGCTCGATGAAGGTCTGCGCCTGCTCGTCGATGGCGTTCATGGGTCCGCGCCGGATGCCGGTCACGAAACCGGCCTGGATTTGCGTGCCGCTGGTGCCGGACGGATGAACGATGTTGTTGCCGAGGGTGAATTCGGGCGCATCGTTGACCGCGGTCACGGTGTAGGTGAAGGGTGCCGCAGCCACCGACGTGACGCCGTCGCTGACGGTTACGGTGACGTTGGCGTTGCCGTTGGCGTGCTGCTTCGGCGTCAGCACCAGCGTGAAGTTCGGTTCGCTGCCTGCGAACAGACAGGCACCAGCGTCGACCAGGTCGGGGTTGGAACTCATGCACGAGAGCGATGCCGGGGTGAGGACGTTGTCGCTGTCGCTGGCAAAAATCGCGATGCTGCCGGTGGCGATATCCTCCAGGGAGGTCTGCGCGCCGATCGGGTTGATCGAAGGCGGCACGCTGGTCTGCACCGAGGCGGTGTGTGCGGCCTGGTTGTTGCCGAGCTGGGTCTCGCCGGTGGCCGGCGGCGCGAAGGCTGCGGCGCTGACCGAGAATGGGCTACCGTTCGGCGCGCCTGCGTTCAGGCCACGACTGACGTTGAAGGTGACGGACGAGTTGCCGGCCAGCGAGACCGCGTCGAGCGCAATGTTGCCGCTGCCGCTGGCGCTGCCGCAGGCCGGCATCGGGCTGCAGCTCCAGGTGCCGGCGGACAGCGACGCCGGGAAGCCCCCGGAGGCCTTCGGGAACCAGTCGCGCACGCGCACGCCGTTGATTGGGGTGCTGCCGCTGTTCTCCACCTGAATGGTGTACGAAAAATTGCCACCCGGCGCCGCACCCGAGGGGCCGCTCACCGTCACCACGAGGTCGGCAGCGCCGCCTTCCGGCTGGGAGGTCGGCGACTCATAGCCATTCGCGAACACGCCATCGGCACCAACGCCGCCGACGCTGCCCTGAAAGCAGGAGGCATTGGCGGCCGGCAGCATCGCGCAGCAGGCAAGCTCGCCGCTGGAGCTGATCTTGAACAAAGAGGGCGAGACGCCGTTGCTGACGTAATCGAAGCTGCTGATGCCGCCGAACAGCAGCGGCGTCGTGTCCTGGTTCGGATCGGTGTACTGGAGGGCGACCGGATTGACGCTGCCACCCGGCGGCGTTGCGAAATCGGCGCACAGCAGCGGCTGTCCGAGGCGCAACTTGAGCACGCGGCGACCATTGGCGATCGTCCGGTTGAAGTAGTCGATCTTCTCGGCAGTGACGAGATTCAAGCGCCCCGAGTTGTTGATCGCAAAGCCGGTATTGCCGGCATTGACCGCCTTGTCTGCGGCCGAAGCGTGCCCCGCGCCTGCGCCGAGGCCCATCGCCAAGATCAGTACCGAACGAAACTGCATGAGGTTCTCTCGCTCCCGAAGGGCAACCGTGGACGGGCGGGCGCGCAGGCCCCACCAAACCACGGGATTTTAGCCCGAGCCGATTCGAATACGGAAACCAGCGCGGCACGGGGACGCCTGCACCATTCAGCGGGTGCTGACGAACAGCGCGCGAAAACGCGGCGAATAGGCGCGCTCATTGGGCTGCAGGTCCGGCGCCTGGGAACGCGCAATGCGCAGATCCGCGCGTACCTGCTCGAGTGCGGCGAGATCGCGCTCGCCGCCCAGCACGTACAACTCGTAGCGTGCCGCAGCGCGCATCAGCAGGGCTTCGGCGAGCGCACGCGGGGTCACCATCAGCACCGCCTCGTCGGCCCAGGCCGCCGCACTCGCGAAATTGCCGCCCAGGTATGCCGCCGCGAGCGGCTGCAAACGGCTGCGCGCTTGCGCAAGCACGGCACTGCGCGCATCGGCGAGCGCCGCACCGCCGCCGACGGGCGCCGTGTCCATCTGCGCGAACAGGCCAGTCAGACCGGTCTCGGCCGCGGCGAGTTCGGCCTCCACGGCCGCCAGCCCGGTCGCGCTGCGGCTGCGTTGCGCCGAGTCGTAGCCGCTGCGCGCCCGCTGCGCACGCACCAGCAGGGGATCGAGCCGACGTTGCCAGTCGGCACGACCGGCCGCCAGCGCCGGTTCGGAAAGACGCGCCCGGGCGCGCTGCAAACGGGTCTCTACGGCGATCAGACGCTCGCCCAGCTCGCGCGCCCGCTGCTCGAAGGTTCCCATGGTGCCCTGGCGCACCGACACCTGCGTGGCCGCGGACACCAGAGCGGCCGTGAGTGCCGCCACAACCGGCGATGCCGCCACGTTCTCCGGGATCGGCGCAGCCGGCGCGCTGCGTGTGCGACACCCCCGCACCACCGTCGACTGCCGCGCGACCGCCTCGCGATCATCGGTGCAGGAATCGGCACAGGCCCGGATCGGCCACAGCAGTGCCAGCACCGCGAGTGCGCACGTCCAGCCCGGCCAGACGCGGCTCACCAGCGTACCTCGCGCAAATACTGTTCGGCGCCGTAGCCCTCGAAGCGCAGACTGACCGGGGTCAACCGACCGCGGGTGACGGTCACGCCCTGCTGCAACCTGCCGGTTCCAGAACCCGCGGACAGCGTGATGCGGTACTGCCCCTCGGGCAGCGTCAGCAGCAGCGGCGTGCTCGGCTCGGCGGGCAGCGCAACCCGTCGACCTCCCGAGTCGACGATCGCTTCGATGCGCGCCCACGGGGCGGCGCTGATCGCCACCTGACCCTGACGCGCTTGCTCCTGGTCCACGCGCTGCTGTGCGGACGCCCGCTCGCGCGCCTGTTCGGCCTGATTCTGCGCCTGCACCAGTTGCGGCACATCGCCGAGGCCGGCGCGCGCCTGCCCGAGCAATCCGAGTGCGCCGTCGAGTTCGCCCTTGCGGATCAGCGCATTCGCATCCAGCACCACGGCGTTGGCGAGCAGTTCACGCAACTTGGCATGATCGGCTGGCGGTTGCTTCAGTTCAGCGAGCTTTTTCAATCCGGCGAGCAGTTGTGCGAGGCGTTCGCTGTCGATCGCCTGCGTCTTCAGTTGTTCGCTCCAGTCGGCTGCGGCACGCGCAAGTTCGGCCTTGGCGACGCTCATCGTCAGCCGCTCGACCAGCGCAGCCAGGTCCGGATCGCCCGGCAGCGTTTGCAGCAGGCGGCGCGCGTCGGCGAGCGCGCCGGCTTCGTCGCCGGCGGCGAGCGCGACCTCGATCGCCGCGCGCGCGGCGCGCTGCGCGGCCGGCTCCAGCGTCTGGAACTCGCGATCGCCGGCGAGCGCGGGACGCAGGTCCAGATAAAGCCCGAGCACCGACTCCCCGGCAGCCGGCTTGGCGCCTTCCAGCAGCGCCTTCAATCGCACCAGGCGCTCGCGCATCGCCGCCTCGCCGGCCAGCGCGGTGGCGATGTCGGCCCGCTGCCGCTCCAGTTCGGCGCGCTGCGGCAACTCGGGCAGCGCCACCGCGATGGCCGCGAGCGTGACGTCGAGCGCGACCAGATCGCGACGCTGGATTTCGGCCTGCGCTCGCGCCAGCACCGCGCGCTCCAGCGATTCGAAGACCGCAATGGTCTCGTCCGAACTCGCGTGCACCTTGCGCATGCGCCCGGCCACATCCAACGCACTTTCGCCCATCGGCTCAAACAACTGACCCTTGCCGATGCGCTCGGTGAACTCCAACCGCAGTTGCGCCAAGGCCAGGCGCTCGGTCTCGGTCGGTGGCCGCGGGCGCTGCGCCCACCACCAGCCGCCGCCGGCGAGCGCGAGCAACAGCACCGCGAGCGCAACCCACAGGGGCCAGCGACGTCCCACGACCGGCCTGCGCGCCGCGACAGTGGCCGCGCGCTCGTCCACTCGCGACTGCGGGCTGCCAAGCTGACGCTTGCGTTGCGCCTCCAGCGCGGCCTTGACGTCGGCGTCGCGGATGGTGTCGAAGGAGAAACCGAGGTCGCGCAACTGCTCGGTCCACGGCGTGGCCGAGTGAAAACTCGCCACCTGACGCATGGTCTCGGAGGTCACGAACACGTCGCGCAACGCGTGCGTGAACTGACTCATGCTCTCGTAGCGGTCCTCGCGCTTCTTCGCAAGCATGCATTCGACCACCGGTTGCAGGTCGGCGATCTCCGGCGGCAGTTGCGGGATCGGTGCGGTCAGGTGCTGCATGCACACGGCGATCGGCGTCTCGCCCTTGAACGGCGGCTGGCCTGTGAGCAGTTCGAAAAACATCACACCCAGCGAATACAGGTCCGAGCGACCGTCGACCTCGCCTCCGGACACCTGCTCGGGACTCATGTAGATCGGTGTGCCGACGATCATGTTCTCGGCGGTGATACGGGTCTGGCTGGCGGTCAGCTCGCGCGCGATGCCGAAATCGGTGAGCACCGGTACGCGACCGCTGCGCAGCATCACGTTTGCGGGCTTCAGGTCGCGATGGATGATGCCGAGCTTGTGCGCCTCGTCGAGCGCGGACGCCACCTGCACCACGATCGCGATCGACTCGCCAACCGACACGCCCTGCTTCAATTTGTCGACCAGAGTACCGCCGTCCAGATACTCCATCGCGATGTAGGCGACATTGCCGATCTTGGCGATGTCGTAGATGCCGCAGACGTTCTTGTGGGTGATTTTCGCGAGTGTGCGCCCCTCGCGCAGGAAGCGCTTCTCGGTGCGTTCGGGATCGTCGCCCGGGCTGGTGCGCAGCACCTTGATCGCGACCTTGCGGTCCAGCGAAACCTGCAGCGCGAGGTACACCGTGGCCATGCCGCCGGAGCCGATCTGCTTCAGGAGCTGGTAGCCGGGAATCGGCTGGGGAGACGCCACGATCACGAGACACCGCGGGACGGGAGCCCGAGTTTAGCCCGCAAAGGGCGCGGGTGGGGCGCACTTCCGCACACCGGGAACCAATCGCCATCGAGCCTGTCCGAGGCGGGCGCCGCGTTATATTCCGCGCCCCTCCCGCCGCCGGCGGGCATTCCCCTTGCAGGAGTTGTATCGATGCTTTCCGCCTTGTTGCTCGCCGCCAGCCTGTCCGCCACCGAAGCCCCGAGCACGCCCGCTGCGCCGAGCGAGGAACACATCGCCGCGGCGATGGCGCTGATCGGTGCTTCGCGCACCGAGGAGATGTTCGAACAGATGAAGAACCCGACCGCACCGATGGTGCAACAGACGGTCGCACAGTTCCAGGGTTGCGATTCCGCCAAACCGGTGCTCGACGAGTTTTCCAAGGCGATGGCCGAGGTCAAGTTCGACGAGGCGCAGATCGCCAAGGTCAAGCGCGATGTCGCGATCGCCTACACCGAAGTGTTCGCACAACCCGAGCTTGAGGAAATGACAGCCTTCTTCAGTTCCGCGGTGGGCGTGAAGATGCTCGACCGCATGCCCGAAGTGATGCAGAAGATGCAGGCCGCGCAGGCTCAGGGCCAGGAGACCATGCAGCAGATGGGCACCATCGCGCAGTCCTTCGGCCCGCGCCTGGAAGAAGCCTACAAGGCCTGCCAGGGCGGCGCACCGGCACAGATCCAGGGTCACTGAGGCGCAGCGCCCGTACTCCGTCCGGCGCATCCGCAACCCTGCACCGGAAGCACTTCAGACCGATCCTGATCGCGGCTGCGGCTATGCTCGCGCCATTCCAGCGCGGGAGCAGCTCATGGCCAGAATCGAGGTTCGGGTACCGGATATCGGCAACTACCAGGATGTCCCGGTCATTGAACTGCTGGTCAAGCCGGGTGACGCCGTGCGCGTCGACCAGGGCCTGGTCACGCTGGAGTCCGACAAGGCGACGATGGAGGTGCCGTCGAGCGCCGCCGGCACGGTCGCCGAATTGCGCGTGAAGGTCGGCGATCGCGTCGCCGAGGGCAGCGTGGTCGCGGTACTGGAGGATGCGGGACTCGGGACTCGGGATCCGGGACCCGTCCAGGCCTCCGCGGCTGCCCCGGCGGCCACGCCCGATGCCTCCCCCCGGGTCCCGGCCGTGTCCGGGGTCCCGGCTTCTGCGCCGGCAACCGACCTGTCCTGCCAGCTCCTCGTCCTCGGCGCCGGCCCTGGCGGCTACACCGCCGCCTTCCGCGGCGCCGACCTCGGCCTCGACGTGATCCTGGTCGAGCGCTATCCGACGCTGGGCGGCGTCTGCCTCAACGTCGGCTGCATTCCCTCCAAGGCGCTGCTGCACGCGGCGCGCGTGATCGACGAGGCGGCGCACGCGGCCGAGATCGGCATCGGTTTCGGCGCACCGCAGATCGACCTGCCGAAGTTGCGCGGCTTCAAGGACCAGGTGGTCGGCAAGCTCACCCAGGGCCTCGCGGGCATGGCCAGGCAGCGCAAGGTGCGTGTGGTCCAGGGCACCGGCAGTTTCGCCTCGCCACACAGTGTCAGCGTGCAGACCGCCGGGGGCGTGCAGACCATCGGTTTCGAGCACGCGGTCATCGCCGCCGGTTCCCAGGCGGTGAAGCTGCCCGGACTGCCGTGGGGTGATCCGCGGCTGATGGACTCCACCGACGCGCTGCTGCTCGCGGACACGCCGAAGAAGCTGCTGGTGATCGGCGGCGGCATCATCGGCCTGGAGATGGCCTGCGTGTACGACGCGCTCGGCTCGGAAGTCACCGTGGTCGAGCTCTTCGACCAGTTGATGCCGGGCTGCGACCCGGACCTCGTGCGCCCGCTGGCGCAACGCCTCGGCAAGCGCTATGGCGGCATCCACCTGCAGACCAAGGTCGCCGGCGTGGTGGCGCAGGCCGATGGCCTGCTCGCCAGTTTCGAAGGCGACAAGGCGCCGCCGCCGACGCTCTACGACCGCGTGCTGTGCGCCGTCGGCCGCAGCCCGAATGGCAGGAAGATCGGCGCGGAGAAGGCCGGTGTGACGGTGTCCGACCGCGGCTTCATCGCGGTCGACAAGCAGATGCGCACGAACGTGCCGCACATCTTCGCGATCGGCGACATCGTCGGCCAGCCGATGCTGGCGCACAAGGCCACTCACGAGGGCAAGGTCGCGGCCGAAGTCGCGGCCGGCCACAAGAGCGAGTTCGTCGCCCGCGTGATCCCGTCGGTGGCCTACACCGACCCCGAGATCGCCTGGGTGGGTGTCACCGAGACCGAGGCCAAGGCGCAGGGCCTCCAGGTCGGCGTCGGCAAGTTCCCGCACGCCGCCAGCGGCCGCGCGATCGGCATCGACCGCACCGAGGGCTTCACCAAGCTGATCTTCGACGAAGACAGCCACCGTGTCATCGGCGCCGGCATCGTCGGACCGAGCGCCGGCGACCTGATCGCCGAAGCCGCACTCGCGATCGAGATGGGCTGCGAGGCCGCCGACATCGGCCTCACGATCCATCCGCATCCCACCCTCAGCGAATCGGTCGGCATGGCCGCCGAAGTCTACGAGGGCACGATCACGGACTTGTATGTGCCGAAGAAGCGTTGAGGCGGGGCACGAGGAAATGCGCCGGAACAGCTTGCGCAGGGCGCTGCTGCCGATGCGGGATGCGGAGTGCGCACACGGCGTGTTGCCTGCCCTCGCGGCGTGCCCTCCTGCCCTCGTTTCGCTGCCGCGCGCCCTCCTGCTCTGCATCGCCGCGACACTCGGCCCTACGTTGCACGCGGCCACTGACGAGCATCCGATCGACGCCGAGCTCTCGCGCTGCATGGAATCCCCGGAGGGCATCAGCACGCACGGGACGCGCGCCTGCATCGACGCCGCGACCGCGGCCTGGGACCGCGAGCTGAACCGGGTCTGGAAGGAACTGCGCCAGGAGCTGCCGGCGGCCACCTTCGCGTCGCTGCGCGAGTCCCAGCGCAAGTGGATCGCATTCCGCGATGCCGAGCTCGCCGCGCTGCTGGAGGCCTACGGTGCGATGCAGGGGACGATGTTCCAGCCGATGCACGCCGAATCGATCTCGCGCTTGACACGCGACCGCGTGCGCCAGCTCGAGGCCTTGCTGGAAGCGCAGCGGATCAGCGTGCAGTAGCCAGCGCCGGCGCGTCGGGGCGGAATCCCGGCAAGGGTCGGTGGGCGCGCGGCGCTCGCCCTTCTTCGAAGCGAAGGGCATCCGCGACGCGCGGCGGGCCGCGCGAAATCCCGCTTCGCCGGCGTCCCTGCTGCTGATTCCCGGCGCGAGCCGCTGCCGGATCAGCACGCGCCGACGCCGCGTCCACTCCCCCGCGTGCATACTGGCGCGAACCCGAGCCGAAACGGTCCCGCCGTGAACATCAAGCCCACGATCGCCCTGCCGCGCGCCGATGGCGAGTGCCTGAAGCAGCGCGACGACATCCAACGCCTGGTCGGCGTGATCCGCCGCTACGGTGTGCCCGCGCCGTTGGACACGCCGCGCATCCTGGTGCCGATCGACGGCAGCGAGGTCGGCGATGCGCTGGTCGAACGCGTGATCGAGTGGCGTCGCTACGGCTGGAGCTTCGATCCACACCTGCTGCTGGTGCGCGACTTCCTCGCCAAGGAAGCCGCCGAGCGCCTGCTCGACGAGATCAGTTGCGCCGATACCGAGAGTGCGCGGGAGCGCCTGCGCGAAGTCGGGATCGGCCACACCTTGCACGTGGTCATGGGCACCCCGGCGCCGCGCATCCTCGAGCGTGCAGCCGCGGTCGACGCCGCGATGATCCTGATGGGCACGCGCGGCCACGGTCCGATCGGCAGCGCCATGCTCGGATCGGTGGCCTACAAGGTGGTCCACGAGAGCACGCGTCCGGTGACCTTGCTGCGCGCCTGAGCCGCGACTCCAGCGGACAGGCTCGGAAGGCGCGCGCACCGGCATAGAATCCGCGGCTGCCCCAGCGTTCACCTTCCATGCTGCCGCGCATCCTGTTCATCCTCCTGCTCGCGATGAACCTCGCCTCGACGGCCTGGTGGTACTGGCGTGCGCAGCAACCCGCGCCGGCACCGGAACGCGCCGACGACACGCCAGCCCTGGTCCTGCTCAGTGAACGCGACAGCACGGCGATGTCGCACGCCGCCACCGCGGCCGGTGCCGCCCTCACCGGTCCGTCGGCGCCGACGCGGACATGCGCGAGTCTCGGGCCTTTCAAGACCCAGAGCGACCTCGGCCGCGGCATGGAACTGCTGACGTCGCAAGTCGCCCGCATCCAGTTCCGCGAGAGCAGCAACATCACCACGCGCGGCTACTGGGTTTATCTGCCCGCCTACGAGAGCCGCGATGCGGCGCTGCGTTCGGCGCGCCAGTTGAACGCCGCGAACGTGCGCGATTATTACGTGGTCACCGCCGGCGACCACGAGAACACGGTTTCTCTGGGGCTGTTCCGTGACCGCGAGAATGCCGCGCGCCGGCAGGCGCAGATCGCCGCGCTCGGCTTTCCGGCCAGGCTGGAAGAGCGCACCGAGGTCGAACGCGTGTTCTGGATCGAGTTCGAACAGAAGGAGACCGCGCCCGACTGGTCGGCGCTGTCCGGCGTGCGCAATCTGGCCCTGAAGCCGTACGCCTGCGACTGAGTCATGCACCTGATCCTGCTGCACGGCATCTGGATGCGTGCCGGAATCACCGTGCGCCTGGGAGCACGCCTGGCGGCCGCCGGCTACCGCGTCACGCGCTTCGACTACGCCAGCATTCGCGCGCCTTTCGCACAGCACCGCGCGCAACTGCTGGCACAGATCGAGCGCCTGCCGCATCCGCTGCATCTGGTTGGACACAGCCTCGGCGGCGTGCTCGCGCTGGACTGCCTGCAACAGAGCCCCCTCCCGGCCGAAGTCGTCTCCCGAGTGGTCTGTCTGGGCTCGCCGCTCAGGGGCAGTGCACTCGCCGTACGTCTGCGGCGCATGCGCCTGGACAGTCTGAGCATGGGGCACGCGCGCGAGCTCCTGGTGCGCGGTCTGCCCGACTGGACCGGCGCCCAGCAGGTCGGCGTGATCGCCGGAGAGATTCCGGTGGGTCTGTCGCTGATCCTCGGACGGTTGCCCGGAAGGCACGACGGCACCGTCGCCGAGTCCGAGACCCGTCTTCCCGGCATCGCCGACCATGCCCGCGTACGCACCAGCCACACCGGCCTGCTGTTCTCGGCGCCCACTGCCGAGCTGGTCGTGCGTTTCCTGCGCGAAGGCCGCTTCGGGTAGCCGCGACGCGGGGAAGATCCGCACACTGCGCCCCCGCTTCGGCGGCGATCACAACACCCGTGCCGGCATTCGCCCCGCAAAGGACGTACCTCGGCTTTCACGCGCCGTTGCCACCTTCGTGGAAATCGAACGCATCCCCGCGCCGTCGCGCTTCCCGCGGACACAGGATCGGCCGGTGCTCCCGCAACCCCATTTCGCACCCGACACCGTTTCGGCAGGGTACCCTGTCCACGTCCCCACGGGAGAACACCGATGCCGCGCCTGATCGCCGTCCTGCTGCTCCTGCTGCCCGCGCTCGCCGCCGCGCAGTCCCCGCCACCACCGCAGGTCTGGATCGCGCCCGGTCAGGGTCTGCAGCCGATCCGTATCGGCGAGCTGGACATCGGGATCCGCACCGAAGGCTTCATCGCGCGCACCACCATCGAGTTGCGCTTCGACAACCCGAACGCGCGCGTGCTGGAAGGCGAGTTCGTGTTTCCACTGGCGGCCGGACAGACCGTGGCCGGCTATGCGCTCGAGGTCAACAGCTCGCTGCGCGAGGGCGTGGTCGTCGACAAGCAGACCGCGCGCATCGCCTTCGAGGACACCACGCGCACGCGGATCGATCCCGGCCTCGCCGAACTGACCGCCGGCAACGTGTTCCGAACCAGGCTCTATCCCATCCCGGCGCAGGGCAGCAAGCGCGTGCGCCTGCACCTGGAAGCTGCGATGGCCGACCAGGGGGACTCCTGGCGCTATCTGCTGCCGCTGCATCTCAAGGATCCGGTGGGCCGCCTGCACGTGCGCGCGGAGGCCGCGCTCGGCAAGAGCGCACCGCTTGGCGACGATCTCAAAACCGATCCCGACCTGCGCTTCCAGAGCAGCGGATCACACTGGGTGGCCGAGTTCACCCGCGAGCATCTGCGACCGCGCAGCGAGCTCGCCTTCCGCATTCCGAAGGCCGACAGCGCGCAGCAACTGGAGGCCGCAGACCTGCGCGACCCGGCCTGGCGCAGCCTCGTCGCGCTGGTCGACAGCGGTCGCCCCCCACAATCCGTCCCGCGCCTGCCGAAGCGGATCGCGATCTTCTACGACGCCTCGGCGAGCGCACGCGACCGTGATCGCGACCGCGAAGCGGAGGCGCTGCGCGCCTGGATGCGCGCCCTCGGTCAGGCCGAAGTCCAGCTGATCGCCTTCCGCAACGACGCCGATCCGGCGCAGTCCTTCAGCCTGCGCGGCGGCAGTGCCGAGCCGCTGCTGCGCGCGATCGCCGCACTGCCGCTGGATGGTGGCAGCAGCTACGGCGCGATCGACCTGGCCGCATTCGCTGCGGTCGACCAGGTTCTGTTGATCGGCGATGGCCTCAGCAACTTCGGCACCCACGAGCCGCGAACTTCCGCCACGGCGATGCCGCCGCTGTCGGTGCTGCACGCGGCGCAACGCGCCGACCACGCGCGGCTCGCACGGCTGGCGCGCGCTGGCGGCGGCCGCGTGATCGACCTCGCGACCATGGGCGCCGCGGATGCCGCGAAACTCCTGGTGGAGCGCAACTGGCGCCTGCTCGGCAGCTCGGTGCGCGGCGGCGAGTGTCGCGAACTGAGCCCGGCACCCGGTGCGGTCGCCGCGCGCACGACCTTCGCGGCGCGCTGCCGCGGCGAGGGCGAGCTGACGCTGCGATTCGGCTACGGCGAGGGCGCGGTGGTCGAGCGTAGGCTCGCCTTCGGCAGGCAGGCGCCGGTGCGCGCACCGCTGGCCGACAGCGTCCACCGGCTGTGGGCACAGGCCTGGCTGGCCGAACTGGCAGCCGCACCAATACCGGATGCCGCAGCGATGGCTGCCATCGGCAAGCGCTACGGCGTGGTCACCGCCAGCACCTCGCTGCTGGTGCTCGACCGCATCGAGGACTACCTGCGTTACGGCGTGGAGCCGAAGGAGCCGCAACTGCTGGCCGAGTACCGCCGGCTCGCCGACGCCGCGCCCAAGCCAGCCGCCGATCCCGGTCGCGAAGCCCGGCTGACCGCGCTGATCGGGCGTTGGCGCGAGTTCCGCGACTGGCACGCCGCCAGCTACCCCGGTATCGAGAGCCTGCTGCTGCCGATGACCGAGAGCGAGCTGTCCATCTGGTCCTCCACTGGCGACAAGGCCTGGATGCAAGGCCGCAAAGAAGCCGAGGATCTGCACCAGCGCGCCCGCATGTGGATCGAGCGCTGGCCCGTGGAAGGCGCGCAGACGCCCTCGCGGGAGGCCTGGGAACGCGAGGCAGCGCGTCTGGTGTTCGAGCTGGAGGCGCTGCGCGAACGTCGCGAGAAGCTGCCGCAGATCGCGGCCGCCAAGCCCACCGCGTACTCCGGTCTCGAAGCCGCGATGGTCGACAGCGCGTCCGCGATGGTCAACGAAGCCCCGTCCGCGGAGGCGCCACCCCCGGCAGCACCGTCCCGACCATCCGCCGGAGCTCCGACGCAGACCGCCCGTGCTCTGCCGCCCACGGCGAACGGCGACGATCTGGCGAATGGCCGCACCGACGAGCGCGACGCTGCGGTCGCGGGCACGCGCGCACGGATCGAGCTCGCCGGCTGGAATCCCGACACGCCTTATCTGGAAGGCATCCGGGGCGCGCCCGATCCCTATCGCGCCTACCTCTCGGCGCGCGAACGGCACGGGGCGATGCCAGCCTTCTTCCTCGACGTCGCCGACTTCCTGCGCAGCGAAGTCAAGCAGCCGCGGCTGGCGCTGCGGGTGCTGTCCAACCTCGCCGAGCTCGATGTCGAGAACACCGCGCTGGTGCGCGTGCTCGGCTACCGCCTGGCGCAATGGGATCTGTACGCGCTCGCGGTGCCGCAGTTCGAATCCGCGCTGGCGCAGCGTCCCGAGGAGCCCCAGAGCTGGCGCGACCTGGCGCTCGCACTGGCGCGTCGGCCGCACCCGGACCGCGCCCGCGCCATCGAGCTGCTGTGGCAGGTGGCGACACGCGACTGGCACGGGCGCTTCCCGGACATCGAGCTGATCGCGCTGCACGAACTCAACGACGTCCTCACGCAGGCTGCGCGCGGCGAAAAACTGGGCCTCGACCGGCTCGGAATCCCCGCCGAGTTGCTGGACCCGGTCGCGGTCGGCCTGCGCGTGGTCCTGAGCTGGGATGCCGACAACACCGACATCGACCTGTGGGTGGTCGATCCGAGCGGCGACAAGGCGATCTACAGCCAGCCGCGCACACGCACCGGCGGCCACATGAGCCGCGACTTCACCGGCGGCTACGGTCCGGAGGTCTACAGCATCCGTCGCCCGCTGCCCGGCACCTACGTGGTCATGGCCAACTACTTCGGTGACCGCCGCCAGAGCCTGACCGGACCGGTGACGGTCCAGCTCGAGTTCCAGACCCGCTTCGGCACACGCCACAGCGAACGCGCCGGAACCACGCGCCGCCTGGAGAGCGGCAGCCAGACGATCGAGATCGGGCGCTTCAAGGTGGGCGCGCCAGACCAGTAGCGCGCGGAAAAACCGTCCGCCGAGCGGCTCGAGCCACCTTCCTCGGTGCAGGCGGCTCGCGCGGCCGAAATCACCGGACGGAACCTGCCCGTCAACCGGTCTCGAACACCACCCTGCCGCCCTCGGCCCGCGCCCGCACGGTGTCGCGCGGGGCGTAGCGGCCGGCGAGGACCTCGCGCGCCAGCGGGTTCTCGATCAGGGTCTGCACCGCGCGCTTGAGCGGGCGCGCGCCATAGACCGGGTCGTAGCCGATGTTGGCGAGCAGCGTCAGCGCCGAATCGTCCAGCTCGAAGCGGATCTCGCGCTCGGCCAGGCGCGCGGCCAGGTGCTGGGTCTGGATCTTCGCGATGCGGCCGATCGCTTCCTTGTCGAGCGGGTGGAACACGACCAGCTCGTCGAGGCGATTGATGAACTCGGGGCGGAAGTGCTGCTGCACGATGTCCATCACCGCGTTCTTCATGCGCGCGTAGTTGTCCTCGCCGGCGAGTTCCTGGATCACCTGCGAGCCCAGGTTGCTGGTCATCACGATCACGGTGTTGCGGAAGTCGACCGTGCGGCCCTGGCCATCGGTCAGGCGGCCGTCGTCGAGCACCTGCAGCAGCACGTTGAACACGTCGTGGTGGGCCTTCTCGACCTCATCGAGCAGGATCACGCTGTACGGCCGGCGGCGCACGGCCTCGGTCAGGTAGCCGCCTTCCTCGTAGCCGACATAACCCGGGGGCGCGCCGATCAGGCGGCTCACGGAGTGCTTCTCCATGAACTCGCTCATGTCGATGCGCACCATCGCTTCCTCGGTGTCGAACAGGAAGTTCGCGAGCGCCTTGCACAGCTCGGTCTTGCCAACGCCGGTGGGGCCGAGGAACAGGAAGGAACCGTTCGGGCGCTTGGGGTCCGACAGTCCCGCGCGCGAGCGACGGATCGCATCGGACACGGCGCGCACCGCCTCCTCCTGGCCGACCACGCGCTGGTGCAACTCGTCTTCCATGCGCAGCAGTTTCTCGCGCTCGCCTTCGAGCATCTTGCTCACCGGGATGCCGGTCCAACGGCTCACCACTTCGGCGATCTCGTCGGCGCTGACCTTGTTCTTGAGCAGGGTGAAGCCCTTCTGCTCGGTGGCCTGCGCGGCGGCGATCTGCTTTTCCAGGTCGGGGATGCGGCCGTACTGCAGCTCGGCCATCTTCGCCAGGTCCTGGGCGCGCTTGGCCGCCTCGAACTCGTAGCGGGCGCGTTCGAGCTGTTCCTTGAGCCTGGTTTCGCCGGAAACGGCAGCCTTCTCGCCCTTCAGCACCTCGTCGAGGTCGCTGAACTCGCGTTCGAGCTTGGCGATCTGGTCTTCCAGCTCCTTCAGGCGCAGCTTGCTGGCCTCGTCGCGCTCCTTCTTCAGCACCTCGCGCTGCATCTTCAGCTGGATCAGGCGACGCTCCAGGCGGTCCATCTCCTCCGGCTTGGAATCCATTTCCATGCGGATGCGCGATGCCGCCTCGTCCATCAAATCGATGGCCTTGTCCGGCAACTGGCGGTCGGCGATGTAGCGGTGGCTCAGCGTCGCGGCGGCGACGATGGCGGGATCGGTGATCTCGACCTTGTGGTGCAGCGCGTAGCGTTCCTTCAACCCACGCAGGATCGCGATGGTGTCCTCGACGCTCGGTTCGCCGACGAACACCTTCTGGAAGCGCCGCTCCAGCGCTGCGTCCTTCTCGACGTACTTGCGGTACTCGTCCAGCGTGGTCGCGCCGATGCAATGCAACTCGCCGCGCGCCAGCGCCGGCTTCAGCATGTTGCCGGCGTCCACCGAGCCCTCGGCCTTGCCGGCGCCGACCATGGTGTGCAGCTCGTCGATGAACAGGATCACCTGGCCTTCCTGCTTGGCGAGGTCGTTGAGCACGCCCTTGAGGCGCTCCTCGAACTCGCCGCGGAACTTGGCGCCGGCGATCAGCGCACCCATGTCGAGCGAGAGCACGCGCTTGCCACGGATGCCTTCGGGCACCTCGCCGTCGACGATGCGCTGCGCCAGGCCTTCGACGATCGCGGTCTTGCCCACGCCGGGCTCGCCGATCAGCACGGGGTTGTTCTTGGTGCGCCGCTGCAGCACCTGGATGGTGCGGCGGATCTCCTCGTCGCGCCCGATGACCGGATCGATCTTGCCGTCCTCGGCGCGCTTGGTCAGGTCGATGGTGTACTTCTCCAGCGCCTGGCGCTGCTCCTCGGCGTTGGCATCGGCGACCTTCTCGCCACCGCGCATGCCGGCGATCGCCTGCTCGATGCGCGCCTTGTCGGCGCCGGCGGCCTTGAGCGCCTTGCCGACCTCGCCCTTGTCCTCCAGCGCCGCGAGCACGAACAGTTCGCTGGCGATGAAGGCGTCGCCGCGCTGCTGCGCGAGCTTGTCGGTCAGCAGCATCAGGCGATTGAGGTCATTGCCGATCGACAGATTGCCCTCGTTGCCCTTGACCTGCGGCAGCTTGTCGAAGATCTCGCCGAGGCGCCCGCGCAGCGCGGTCGGATTGACGCCGGCCTGGCTCAGCAAGGGTTTCGTCGAGCCGCCCTGCTGGTCGAGCAAGGCGATCAGCACATGCACCGGCTCGATGACGTTGTGGTCGCGGCCGACCGCCAGCGACTGCGCATCGGCCAGGGCCTGCTGGAACTTCGAGGTGAGCTTGTCCATCCGCATGGGAGATCTCCGGGCACGCAGCCAGCGGTGATGGTCGATGCGGGGTGAATGCGGCTGCGTTGACCTGGTTCAAGGGGCTTGAAAAGCGGGGCGCAGGACGCAGGCGGCGAGACCGACCGTTCATCGCCACGACTTCATCGCCGGGCACCGCTTGCCCTCTCGCCGCACCAGCGGCGAGTATCGGTCGCCCGCCTGTCCGGACGTCTGCACCGCCCATGCTGCCCCTGAGTTTCGAGTTCTTTCCGCCGAAAACAACCGAACAGCGCGAGACCCTGGAGCAGACCGTGCAGCGCCTGCGGCCGCTGCGGCCGGAGTACGTCAGTTGCACCTTCGGCGCCGGCGGCTCGACGCTGTCCTACACCTACGACACCGTCGCCGGCCTCCAGCAGGCGAACGGACTCGAGGTCGCGCCGCACCTCTCGTGCATGGGCGGCACCCGCGAGGAGGTGCGCGAACTGCTGCAACGCTACGTCGACCTGGGTTGCCGGCGCATCGTCGCGTTGCGCGGCGACCTGCCCTCGGGCATGGCGACCACCGGCGAGTTCCGCCACGCGATCGACCTGGTGCGTTTCATCCGCGAGGAGTTCGACGGGCACTTCCACATCCACGTCGCCGGCTATCCGGAGTTCCACCCGCAGGCGCGCAGCGCCGAATCCGATCTGCGCCACCTCGCCGCGAAGGTCGCCGCCGGTGCCGACGGCGTGATCACCCAGTACTTCTTCAACCCGGACGCCTACGCGCGCTTCGTCGACGACGCGCGCCGCCTCGGCATCGCGGTGCCGATCGTGCCGGGGATCATGCCGATCAGCCAGTTCAGCCAGTTGAAGCGCTTTTCCGACACCTGCGGCGCCGAGATCCCGCGCTGGATCGAGCAGCGCATGCTCGGCCACGGCGACGACGTCGAAGCGATCCGCGAGTTCGGCGCGGACGTGGTCGGCGCGTTGTGCCGGCGCCTGGTCGAACTCGGCGCGCCAGCGCTGCACTTCTACACGCTGAACCGCGCGCGGGCGACGCTCGCGGTGATCGAGCGACTGCAGGGCTGATCGTTTCGAGTAGCGCCGCCGTTCCCGGGGTGAATCGAGGAGCGGGCACCACCTCTCCCGGTGCACGGGGAGAAGGCGGCCCGTCTTCGTTTTTCCCGGCGCGTGGCTTGCGAGCTTAGAACTGCAGGCCCCAAGCGTCGATGAAGCCGGTGTCGCCGCCGGCGTTGTCGTTGACGCGCAGCTTCCAGGTGCCGTTCGCCACCGAGGCCGAGGCGTTCACGGTGTAGCTCTGGTAGAGGTTGTCGGCGCTGCCGCCGGCACGGTTGCTGAGCGTGTAGACGCTGCCGTTCGGCGCCACCAGGTCCACCTTCATGTCGCCGATGTAGCTGTGCATGATGCGCACGTTGACGCGCAGCGTGCTCGGCGCGTTGCCGTTGCGGCCGCTGACCGCGAGCGAGCTCTCGACGGTGGCATTGTCGGACACGGTCACGTCGGTGGTCTTCTGGAAATAGCCGCTGTAGCGATAGCCGTCGCGCGTGGTGACGCCGCTGCCGGAGGGATCCAGCCAGTTCGACAGCCGGGTCGCATTGGTTCCGCCGCCGGTCCAGGACACCGACAGCCGTCCGTACCAGTCGGACTGGGTGTTGCCGCAGGCCGCGTAGCCGCCGTGCAACTGGCCGACCAGGCGCTTGTTCTGGTCCCACAGGCCGGAGCCGGAGGAACCGCCCTCGGTCGTGCCGCTCTCCCAGTTGCCGACCTTCCAGTGGCTGCTGCCGCTGGCGCCGAGATAACCCGAGGTGGTCAGCGCGTTGTTGTCGGTGGAGATGCGCTTCTCGTGCCCGGAGGGATGGTGGATGCCGCGGGCCGAGGTCGGCGCGGTGCTGCTGCGACTCCAGCCGGAGAAGAAGGGCGTTGCCGCGGCGGGCACGCTGGAGGACAGTTGCAGCAGCGTGAAGTCGCTGGCGGCGTTGGTGGCGCGCAGCGTCGAACCCGACTGGCTGTGGCTGGCGATCGACTTCGCGAGCGAGCTGCCGCTCGCGCTCGAGCCCGGCGCGCGGCAGTTGGCACCCTGGTAGTTCCAGTAGACGACGATCGTGCTCGCCACCGTCTGCGTGCTCATGCAGTGGTTGGCGGTCAGGAAGTAGGGCGTCGAGGTCACGCCGGTGTTGGCCATCAGCGTGCCGGTGCAGACGTAGCTGGAGCCGCCGCTGCTGAAGGTGTACTGACCGACCGCCGCCATCTGGTCGTGCCAGCCATTGCCGGCCGAGCAGGCGACGTCGACGTTGCAGGAGCCGGACTTCAGACCGGTCTGTGCCTCCTCGAACAGGCCGCGATAGCCGTGCGTGACCGAGGCCAGTTCGAGCGCAGCGTGCTGGCGCAGCGCCTTGGGCACGCGCAGCTCGATGGTGGCGCGCTCGCCGATCACGTAAGGCGACCAGAAGGACTCGCCGCTCAGTTGTGCCGGATCGATGAAACGGATGTTGTCCTTGCCCTCGCCGCGCAGCGTCAGCAGCGAGCCCGCCGGCAGGCTCAGCTTCGAGAAGTGGAAGTCGAGGGTGCGCGCGGCCGGCGACACCAGTTCGAAGGTCCAGATGGCCAGGTCCGCGGTCTCGCTCCAGCGCCCGAAGGACTTCTCGCTGATGCGCAGGTCGGCGACCGGGATCTGCACGCCGTAACGATACGGCCCACCGATCGCCTTGCTGTCCTCCATGCGCAGCTTCTCGACGTCCGGACCCGGCAGCACCAGCGCATCGCCGAGCGCGAAGGCCGCGCTGTCTTCGATCGGATCCGCGCCCGGTTTGGCGAGGGCGATGGAGCCGCAGGCCAGCAACAGGGCGGCGGCGAGGGTGTGGCGGACGAACAGCCTGGAACCGTGACGCATGATCGGACTCTCCCCAGTCGATGGACGCAGCGATGGCTCCGTCGACGCCGGCCCCCGCCGGCGCTGGTCCGCACTCTCCTGCGCCTGCGAGGCAGGCTGCAGTGGCGAGGCGACGAAGACCCTTGCGAATCCCCCACGCAAGGGCGGCGCGCACGGTATCAGCAGTTTCGCGGGCGGTCAACGCAAGTATTTGTTTCTGCTGAAATTAATGCTGCGCTGCCGCAAGCGCACCGGCCCGTGCCGCTGCCGATGCGATGCTTGACTTGAGCGCGGACGGGGTCCGCAGCATCCTCGGCCGCTCGCAACCGGATGCTCGCCTCATGCCGAGGGCCTGGATCGGATGGTGTCTGTGGCTGCTGTGCGCGCCGCTGGTGGCATTCGCCGCGGAGACCTGGCCGCGCGCGCCCGGCACGCAGTTGCGCGCGGTCGCCTGGAACGTTTCGCGCGAACAGTTCTTCGAGCAGCGCGCCGGCTTTGTCGCGGTGCTGCGCGCCATCGATGCCGATCTGATCGTGCTCGACGAAATGCCCGCAGACCGCGGCGAGCGCGACGTGCTGGAGGTCCTGCACACCATCGATGTGGATCCAACCGTGCCCTGGCAGGTGGTCTACGGCAGCAGCGGCGACAACCAGCGTGCGGTGATCGCGCTGCGCGGGCCGGCGCAGGCGATGGATGCCTTCTTCCCGCTGCCCTACCCGCCTTCCTACCTGCGCTGGGCGCGCACCCTGCCGCTGCCGCCGGCACGCCGCGCGCGCATGCTGGAGAACCTCGCCGCCGGCATCGCTGCGGCGGGCGCGGAAGTGCGCGTCGGCGATCGCCGCCTGCTGGTCGTCGGCGTGGACCTGCAGTGCTGCGGCGACAGCGACGACGCCTGGGAAGAAACCCGGCGCTTCGTCGAAGTGCGCGCGATCCGGGTCGTGCTCGATCGCGCCTGGAAAGTGCGCAAGCCGCATGCCGTGATCGTCGCCGGCGATTTCAACGCGGTGCGCGGGCGCCGCATCGTGCGCGAAATGCAGGGCAGCAAGCACCATCCGGCGCGGCGCCTGCTGGTCGCCGAGGCCGTGCACGCGGACGGCAGCACCCACTGGACCTGGGACGGCCGCGGCACACCCTTCCCCTCGCGGCCGATCGACTTCCTGCTGCACAGCCGCGAACTGCAGGCGCTGCAGGCGCTGGTGTTCGACAGCGAGACCATGAGCGCCGCACAGCGCGAATCGCTGGGCCTGAACGCCACTCACATGCGTTCACTCAGCGAGCACCGTCCGGTGGTGGTGGATCTGCGCTGGCGTTGAGGCGCAAGCGGTCCACGCACGCGATCCATCGGGGAACGGATTCACCCAGATCCCATCGGGATTTCCCCGGATGTCTCAGGCGAATGCCGCGCGCGAGTCTCCCTTGGCCGGCGTCGTCGGCGTATGCCGGACCACCCGGTTGCGTTCGCTGTTCTTGGCCAAGTACATGGCGGCGTCGCTGTCGGAGAGCAACTGGCGCAACTCGTAACCCGAGCCCTCGTTGCTGGCGACGCCGAAGCTGCCACTCAACTGTTCGCGCGCCTGCTCGGGCCCATAGCCTACGCTCCGCAGCGCGGCACGACAGTGCTCGGCCAGTGTCGCGGCGGCGGCGAGGTCGTAGCCGGGCAGCAGCGCCGCAAACTCCTCGCCACCGATGCGGCCGACCAGGCCAGCCGCCGCGAACACCTCACGACAAATTGCGCTGGCCCGACGCAGCACCTCGTCGCCGGCGGCGTGGCCGTAGCGGTCGTTGATCGACTTGAACCAGTCGAGGTCGAGCAGCACCATCGCCACCGGCTGGCGCGTGCGGCGCGCCTGCTCGATCAGTCGCGTCGCCTCGGCCATGAAGTATGGGCGCGTCGCCAGTTGCGTCAGCGTGTCGCGTTGCGCGAGGTCCTGGAAGTGCTGCTTCAGCCGGCGCGTGCGCAAGGCCCAGGCAATCGCGAAGCCGAGCACGCTGACCAGCAGCAGGATCGACAGCCGCGCGCTCTGCACGGTCTCCTCGTTGACGCGCTGCTGCAGTTGCAGCACCTCGTTCTGGCGCTCGAGGTTCTCGATTTCGAGCGATTTCTGGCGCGCCTGATGGCGTGCCATCTGGAAGGCCAGCGCGCGCTGGCCGACGTCGTCCAGCCAGGCCCGATCCACCGCCTGGTGGCGCTCCAGCGCGCGCAGCGCGCGGAAAGGCTCGCCGCGCCGCTCGGCCGCCTGCGCCACCACTTTCCATGCTTCGGACAAGGCCTGCGTGTATTCGCCCTCCTGGGTGGCGGCGATCGCTTCCTCGGCGCTGGCGGTGGCCGCCGCATCGTTGCCGAGCGCCAGGTAGGCGCTGGCGAGGGTCGCGGCCACGTCCGCCAACAGGAAGGGATAGCGCGTCGCCTGGATCGCGTCGCGATGGCGGGCGAGGCTGTCGATGGCGTCTCCGGGCCGGCCGTTGGCGAGGTGCAGGCGCGCGATGTAGGTACGCAGCAGGCCCGCGAAGACCTGCTCGCCGCCCGCCGCGCAGTCGTCCGCCCAGCGCTGCAGCTCGTCGTCGATCTCCCGCTGGCGCCCGGATTTCACGCGCGCCTCGTACTGCAGTTGCGCGGCACCGCAGCGCGCCCACGGCATCCCGCCCATCCGCATCAGCCGGCCCGAGTACTCGAGGCTGTCGGTGTACTGCGCTACCTGGTTCAGCAGTTGTGCGGCGGCGCCGAGCGCCTGCGCCTGCGCGGCCTGGTCGGCGATGCCGTCGAGCTCGGCCAGCACCAGGTTCAGTTGTTCGAAGCTGTCCGGATAGCGTCGCGACAGCGTCAGCGCATTCAGCAGCGTGACCCGGCTGCGAAAGCGCAGCACCGGATCCTGGCCACGCTCGATCAAGTCGCGGAAACCGGCGATCGCGGTCTCGTACTCGCCGACATAGGTCGATTGCCAGCTGCGCAGGTAGTTGTAGTGCTCGCGCTGGCGTGCGTCCAGTGGCGCGCCAGCGATCGCATCGAGTTCGCCGTCGAACTCGGCCAGCGCGGTGCGCTTGACCTCTTCGGCGCGCGCGAGGCGGCGGTCGATGTCGTCGCCCGCGAGCGACGACATCGACGCGAGGCACAGCGCGAGGCCCGCGAGTGCCCGCATCGCGATCCCGCTCAGGCGGCCCGTTGCTGCGGCGCGTCCTGCGGCTGGGGTTCCTGGTCGGGCTGCTTCTCTTCGTCGCCCCGATCGGGATCGACCGGGAACACCGCGCAGACCAGGTTGTGGCGCGCCCCGAGCAGGCGCTCCAGCGCGGCGCGGTCGCGGCGCGCGAGCGCGTCCGCGAGTTCGGGTGCGACGCCGGCGGCGCGCGCCGCGTCCGCGAGTGCTTCCGACTGCGCCAGGCGCTCGTCGCGGCCGAGGGATTCGAGGAAGGCAAGCGTGCGGTTCATCGTGGCAACTCCTGGCGGTCGGCGTGAGGCGCAGGCGACCACTCGAGGGTGAGCCAGCCAGCGCGCGGGGATGCCGCGACGGCACGGAAGCCGAGCGACGCGGCCAGTCCGAGCATAGGGCCATTGGCCGCCATTGCGACGATCGCGATGCGCGACGCCCCGAGGTGCGCAAAGCCGTCGCGCAGACCGGCGAGACCGCGCCGCGCGAGACCGTCGCCGCGCGCCGCGGGCGCGACGATTGCGCCGATGGTCACTGCGTCGACGCGCGGTTCCGCGGCGAACAGCGCGGCCGGCCGGCCGTCCCGGC
>JABAQR010000077.1 GCA_019187485.1 Lysobacterales bacterium
CGCCTGCCGACGACGCTCAACCGGGACGTCGACAGCCTGCTGCCGATGAACTGGAAACTACGCGACGGGTAGCCCATAGCAGGTACGCCGTCGCGTTGCATCAATGGGGAACGTCGGACGGATACGCACAAGCGACATTCAAGAGTCTGGCATCGTTAGTACGAAAGACGAGAGTTTTTTCGTGCGACCGCTATTCGTTTATTCAATGGTTATATTGCTCGGGGCACTCTGTATTGCTTCGGCTGAGTACCATCCAAGCGGTGGGAGGCTTGCGTTGTTGTATGAGTTGTTTAGCGACATGCTATCGAGAAAGTTCATGAAGGGTTTTGGAGAGGCGCTAATCATTGCTGGAATAGTTGGGATGACCATCGATCATTACAATTTGCGCCGACACAGGCTTTCTATTGAGGATATGGAGGTGAGGTTCTCGCGCATGGCTGGAAACATCACAGCCACAGTGGCCAACGATGTTTCCGCCAATGGAATAATGTCAGTTTACAAGACCGTATTGTCGGACGCCATCCTTGGAGCGATATCAAAAGATGTGCTTAAAGCAGAATTGACCAGGAAGAATTACAACATTGAATTGGTGTTGCGACGTAAAGACGGTCGCGTCAAAGTTGTGCAGACCACGGACAGCGAGGTTTGCAATCAGACACTGAAGTCACTTGTGTATCCGTTCGTATTCATGTTCGACAAGACGTTCAATAACATGCCTGTGGATGGTCGCGAGATAAACAGGTTTTCAGTTAACGGCAAGGCATATTCGCGTGAACAAATCAGTGAAATGTCGAAGACGGCGGATTCTGGGAATAGTATGGTTTGTACCGACATTAAACTTGACGCAAAGAAGTCGGTTCGTATTGTGTTCGAAACGTGTGAACTCCGAGAAGAATACGACACGATATTTTGGTCGACACTGCTGCCCACCGACCAAATGCGGCTTACCATAACCGTGCCGGACGAAGATATCGATGTAGTCGTAGAGACTCTGCATCCGGAAGGACCAGACGAGGATCCGGGCAGCACAATGGCTCGACGGTGGGTCCTGAATGGAGCCGCACTGCCGGGTCAGGGCTTTCTTGTGAAATGGCGAGTGCGCCAAGATGTGGTACACTGAAGCGTGGCCACAGTGCCACTTGAAGAGAAGCACTATGAAAGAATACAAGGTGTAACCACACAGAGTGACAAGAAGCGGCGCTAGGCGCCGCTTCTTGTTTGTGTGCGTAAGATGCTGATTGGTATGTAGTTCTGGACTCGATCAGTACTTCACCTTGAACGTCGGCGAGTCCTCCGGCCGCATCCTGCGCCGGTCGTAAAGCCGCGTCGTCGCGATGTTCGCGTGTCCAAGCCATAGCTGGACGCGGGCGATGTCGGCTTCGTTCTCGAGTGCGTTGGTGGCAGCCGTGGCGCGCAGCGCATGGGGCGCGAACCGTTCCATGGTCAGCCCGATCTGCTCGCCGTACTTCTTCACGACGTCGCGGTAGACGCTGCCGGCGGTGATCGCGTCGTCGGTGTGGCCGTGGACGTTGTTGCGGACGGGGCGGAAGAGGGCGCTGCTGTGGGCTTCCTTGTGGCCGGCGGCATCGAGGTACTCATCGATGCGCCCGGCCGTCTCCGGATGGAGCGGGACGTAGCGCAGCTTGCTGCCCTTGCCATGCACGCGCAGATGCTTGACGCCGCGGCGCTCGCAGATGTCCTTCACCTTGAGCAGGCAAAGCTCTTCACGACGCAGGCCGTGGTAGAGGAACACAGAAAGGATCGCGCGATCCCGCTTGCCCTTGAGCGTGTCGGACTTCGGTGCATCGAGCAGCCGGCGCGCCTGGTGATCTCCGATCGCCGGCGTCTTCCCTTCGTAGCTCTCCACCTTCGGGCGCTTCACGCCCTTGACCGGGTTGGACGCCACCGCGTTCCGCTCGCACAAGTACTCGAACAACGATGACAACGCCGCCAGCTTGCGGCGGATGGTCGATCCCTGGACTGCGCGCTCTTCCAGCCGTTTGCGCCATAGCAGCACATGCGCGCGGCTCACCATGCGGAACTCTTCCGCGCGTTCGATTCCGACAAGCTGCATGAACTCCCGGATGTCGCCGCGGTAGGCGCGACGCGTGCGCTCGTTGTCGATGTTGGCGAACCACTCCGTCTCCGGCGGCACCTGCGCCAGCCGATGGAACTCACTGCGTGCAAGCACGCGCTCGGAGTCACCGGTGACGGAAGCAGCAACGGATGGAAGAGAGGAACTCATGCGCGCCTCCGCAACGTGCGCTGTGCCTCCCGACACGCCTGCAGCCAGACCGCGTCCAGTTGCTGCGTCGCATCGAGCAGCGAACATCCCATCTCCGTCAACCAGTCCGCCCGATCAAGGACCAGTGCCACGGCGATCCGCTCATTGAGCGATCCCGTGCCTGGGTGGCCTGCACAGCGACGGGCGCGAGCCAGCTCGACAAGCTGCCCGGTGATGTTCCGAACGGAGCGGGGGATGGGTTCGTAGGTGTAGTGGGTCATGCCTCCAGCTTAGCACATCCACGCACGATAACCTATTTTATCGCGCGTATAGGGCAGCCACGATTGCACTTCTTGACACTAACAGGCGGGATCGACATCCTGAGCACCCCAACCCGGAGGTCTGCCATGACAAACGACACTGCGCAAGGCGAACAAAAAACTTCCAGCGCACCGGAGCTCGGGACGATACTTTACTTAGCCGAGGGGCGGCTTCCGAGCAATACGTGTGAGCCACTAATTGAACTCGCAGCGCGTAGGGCGGTAGTGGGCGCGAATCGTGCGCGGACCATTGGAGCCTACTTTGTACCGGGAGAAGGGAAGATAGTCGCAATCTTCGCGGCCGAAAACCTCTTGGAACTCCTTCATGCTCTGTATCGCGTCCCCAATATTGAGTGGACAGTAAAGCCGGTTGCCGACCTTCAACAGGCCGCTCAAGTTGGTGAAATGCTAAGGCGAGCTTGTCTCAGTGATCGCGCCGTGATAGCTGCAAAGAAGGAATGATCGCCCCATGGGATCCATCGTCATAGTCGGAGCATCAGGAGATATCGGAAGTACATTGGCACAATCACTGCTGCCCGACTATGACCTTGCGCTACTCAGTCGGTCCGACCCCAGCACCAAATGGAGCGGCGCCGAGCGCCGCGTGACGACTCATAAATGCAACGTCGCAGATCCCAGCAGCGTGAATGTGGCCCTTGACGAAGTGCGGAACAGCCATCCGAGCATAGATGGCTTGGTCTATGCAGCTGGGCACAACCATGGTTCGCCCCTTGCGATGACCACAACGGACTCGTGGCGCGAACATATCGACGCTAACCTAACAGGGGCCTTCTACGTAGTACGTGCGGCAGCTCGAACGATGATGGTGCAAGGGCACGGCTCAATTGTCCTGATTGGATCAATCATCGGTCATGTTGGGAATGAAGGACAGGCGGCGTATGCTGCTTCAAAAGCAGGTCTAGTTGGTCTCATGAAAGTAGCATCGCTTGAATTTGCGAGGTACAATGTCCGGATTAATCTACTGGCAGTAGGCCCTGTCGTAAGCAGGATGACTGCGGATATCCCGAAGGTGCAGCGAGATCGTTTGATGATGCAAATGCCACAGCGAAAAATTGGCGACCCTGGAGATATTGTCGGCACGGTGCGTTTTTTGGTCGGCCATGAGTCGACCTTCATGACTGGATCCGTTCTTACTCTAGATGGGGGATACACGGCGCGATGAGCCCGATCTCACTCAATCCTATAGAACTCATCGTCGACATATTGGATGAGATCCGAGACGATAAGGAAATCGCCATAACACAGGACATGAACATATATCTTGATCTCGGCTTGGATTCTCTCCAGGCTGTGGCGCTGGCCGTCGAGATTGAGCGGCGGGCAGGTGTAAGAGTGCCAGAAACCGTGATTCCTACTCTCCATACACCGCTCTCCTGGGCCACCCACCTCTCGGAAACTCTTAATGCTGCTTGATCGTCAACGCATTGCGGACCTTTTGCCATACGGAAAGACCTTTCTGTTTGTGGAGAATGCGACTGTCAATTGCGGCAAGAGCACAATTGAAACCACGTATTCATATAAACCTGATCACCCAATCTTGAGCAGCCACTTTGTTGGCGGACCGTTCGTCGTGCCTGGAGTAATTCTGACCGAGCAGTTATGCCAATCGGCGCTACTTCTTGGCATGGCAAATGGTTCAATTACATCACCACAGCGAGCTTATTTGGGTCGCATCAAGTGTCACTTCATTTCGCCAGCGCTCGCACCGTGTACAATTCGGGCGCAAGTGCGATTTGATCGAGAAGCCAATGGAGTCGTGATGTTTAGTGGCATCGCATTCAATGAGATCACAGAGATCCTCCGCCTTGAAGCGCTGTCATCTACCAAGATTCACGAAGGATAACCAACATGTCGGCACTTGTGGTCTCCCACGTGGATGCCATTACGCCGCTTGGCAGCACATGGAACGAAACGTGGAGAAGGTTGTGTCTTGGCCCTCCAGCAACCAGATCCAGGGCAATATGGCTTTCCGAGGGTAGCCTCGCGGTACCTGTAATGAATGTGCCAAGCACGACGCGAAACATTGAAGCGTCCGTTCCTCTGACTGGAGCAACTGGTCGACTAATTCGTACGTTATTAGAGCGGCTTCCCGAGAGCTGCAAAAATCTCCCAATCTATATCGGTACTGCCCACGGCGAGACCGACATCTTGTTAGATGCGCTTCGGGCAAGCCTCAACGGCGAACCAATCGACGGTCACACATGGAGATGGCTTCTCTTCGATTCCCTAGCATCGCTTGGGGACAAACGAGAGGCTCGTATGAGCTATTCGGCATGCACTTCAGGAATGCATGCATTGGCTTCGGCTGCGGTTGATATAGACAACGACGTTGTCGAAGGGGCAATTGTCCTAGGCGTCGACGCGCTGAGCATCTTTGGCATAGCAGGCTTCGTTCGGACCGGAGCGATGAAGGATTCGCCTTGCTCGCCGTTTAGCGAGACTAACGGCGGAACAGTAATCAGTGAGGGTGTTGGGGTGTTAGTTGTCAAGAAGACGGAACCCGCGGTTGATTCCATCGTGATGCGATCCGTTGCCATGTCCTGTGATGCAGGTCATGCAACACTCCCAGATCCAACTGGAAAATACCTTGAAGCGTGCTGGCACGATGCGATCCGGCGAGCCAACATTACGCCCAGCGACGTAGACATCGTGATTTTCCATGGATCCGGAACACGGGCGAATGATGAAACGGAGCTTGCTGTTTATCATCGAGTGTTTGGTGACACTATGCCTTTGGCGACTGCATTGAAAGGTTGTCTCGGGCATACCATGGGAGCGTCCGGCATTCATAATTGTATTGCCGCGATTGAGGCGTTACGTTCCGGTGCGTTGCCGCCAGTTGGCGATATGTCGCATGTCCGAAATGGAAATTTTGTTTCCGGGATGGTTCGCGATTTTAGTGGAAAGCACGCCCTTGTTTCGTGTTCTGGGTTTGGCGGCAATAACGTGGCCGCAATTTTTGGGCTGGAGAAATGATCCTCCGTAAGCTAAAGCGAAGCATTCGATTCTCTGCGCGAAATCCTCCTCTGAGCCGTGTGTTGATGGGCGGTTCGCAGTTGGGTACAAGGGCAGATGAGTATCTTTGTAGACTTTCGGAGAATGAACGCAGTGAGATAATTCGTCGTGCTGCTTTTCGGTCTGGCCGGTCTGCCTGTTTCATGACCTCCGCAATTATCGCGTCTATGCGCCACGATAAGCCGCTGCTTGAGCGCCTCGGGAGAATAGGGGTTATCGTCGCTTCAGCGCCGCTGCACGTACCAGTCGCCTGGGACTTCGGTAGGCGTCAACTGGCGGAAGGCGCGCATCTAATCGATCCGATAAAGTTTCCACATTCCATCCCGAGTTCGGTTGCGGTAAGCGTTGCTTCGGCATTCGAATGCCATGCTTTCGCTTTGGCAGATGGCAGTGGCGCACATGCTTTTTTTCAGGCGTTGTTGCGGGCAATATCGTTCATGACAGCTGATCATTGCGATGCAGTGCTTGTTTGCGCCGCCTGTGATTCGGCTTATCCTAACAACGAAGCGTCGGCATCTATTGGACTAGAGCTAGTTGATTTTGTAGCCTGCTTCCTGCTGTCTTGGGATCTTGGTGACAAATGCATTGATAGAGTCTTCTACGATTGCTCGAAGGAAGACGCTCTTCGTTCAGCGCTCACCGTTGCCGATGTGGATGTTGGCCTTTTGGGCGCATCGGCAGCATACAACCTGTTGGGTTGCTCGCTCCAGCGAGATTGGCCACGGGAGGCCGTCGGCCTTGGCATCGAGGCATCAAATCGTGTAATAGGGGTTGGTTTTGTGCCATGGTCCACCACATAAGGGTGTTCGGTCCGATAATTCGTGAAGTCTACGATGCAGGTCAACCTATAGTATCGCGGTGGGGCGGGCCTGGAATCTATGCGTCATTGTCCGCATCGTGTTTCGGACGCGTCAGCTTGTACTCAGTCGTTGGTCCGGAGTTTGACGGTTGGGGTGATCTAGGCTCCGTTGATTGCTCAGGAGTACGAGTTTGCCCAGGTTGGAAGACTCCCACAGCATACTTTCGACCGGACGGCTCATTCGCGCTGGAACAGATAACTGTTCCGCCGCTTGATGTGCACTTGATGCCGTTCGCAGGATCAACAGTACTTTCTAGTATGCACCCAAAGTGGCTCGCAGCAGCGTTGCGAAGTTGCGCGGGTAGTATTGTTGTGTTGGATTCCTGCGGCGGCTGGATTGAGGCTTTCCCCAGGGAAGTTATGCATGCCGCCAGTCTCGCAAATGTTGTATCTCTAACTAGTCATGAATGGATGCTGTGGGATCGGAGCATCGGCCGGCGGCCTCGGTGTATTAGAATCGAGAAGCGAGGCGCGGATGGCGTTTTCGTGCAGGATGGCTCCAGAGTAATAGGTGTGCCTGCGCCGCTGTGCAGCCGCGTCATTAGTACGATAGGTTGCGGCGACATGCTTCTTGGTGTTTTGGGGGCACGCTTGTGCGGAAACACGGAGCTTTCTGCTGAGAACGTCGCGGCTGCTTGTGTAGACGCCACACAAGTTATTGGTCATTGGTTGCAAGCCAGAGATGTATCGGATTTTCTTGCAAGCAGCGGTCTCGTAAGGGCTGATTAGTGCAATAAAGGTAATTACCAGATAATATGTAACTGACACCGAGGTCATCGGTTGTCGAAGCAATTTCCTACAGCCCTCACGGCTCGCAAGCAACGTTTGCTGTGCGGCGTATTCCGGTGTTCGACGATGCACCTTGGATTCGCTGGTCGTAAGTCGACCAAGGTGTGGGGGATTGCTTCGGTATGCACGAGCAACCCATTCACATCGGATCGCGGGATACCTTCGGAGACGTGACGCCTGTCGAGCTGCGGGCGGCTGATCGCCGTGCGCATACCTATGTGGTCGGGAAGACCGGCACCGGCAAATCGAGTCTGCTCAGGAACATCATTGAGCAGGACTTTGCCGCAGGTAGGGGAGTCGCACTGCTTGATCCCCATGGCGATCTGGCGGAGGCGTTGTTGGATGCCGTGCCGCGGCATCGTATCGAAGATGTTGTGTACTTCAACGCGGCGGATACGGAGTTTCCGGTCGCCTGGAATGTCTTGAGGGCTGGCGAAGGAGAGAGCCGCGCGCTGGTGGCTTCCGGGGTGGTGGGTGCCTTCAAGGCGATCTGGCGCGATTCGTGGGGGCCGCGTCTGGAGTACCTGCTGTACGCGGCCGTGGCGTCGCTCCTGGAGTGCCAGAACGTCTCGCTGCTCGGTGTGTCGCGCATCCTTTCTGATCGTCGCTACCGCCAGAGCATCGTGCGCCGGGTCAAGGATCCCGGCCTCCGACTGTTCTGGGAAAACGAGTTCGAACGCTACGACGAGCGCTTCCTGCGCGAGGCCATTGCGCCGGTACAAAACAAGGTCGGGCAGCTCCTCCTGGCGCCGCATGTGCGCAACATCTTCGGCCAAGTCGCGTCGCGCATCGACATCCGCTTCGTGATGGACAGACGGCGCATCTTCATCGCCAACCTTGCCAAAGGACGGATCGGGGAGGACAAGGCCAACCTCCTAGGCGCGCTGCTCGTCAGTGCCTTCCAGACCGCGGCGCTCGGTCGAGCCTCGATGCCGGCGGAACAGCGACACGACTTCCACCTGGTCATCGACGAGTTCCAGAACTTCACCACCGACAGCTTCGCGAGCATCCTCTCCGAAGCGCGCAAGTACGGACTCAATCTGACTGTCGCCCACCAGTACCTTGGTCAATTGCCGGAGACTGTGCGCGACGCCGTCTTCGGCAACGTCGGCACCATGATCGCGCTGCGAGTCGGAGAGCACGATGCCGCCTCACTGGCAAGGGAGTTCGGTCCATCGACCGTTCCGGCAACCTTCACAGACCTGCCCAACTACCACGCGTTGATCCGACCCCTGGCCAGCGACAGCCAGCCAGAACCATTTCGCGCGAGGCTGACCCCTCCCAGCGCTCCAACAGCGAGCCGCCGCGCTACCATTGAACGACGCTCAAGGGAACGCTTTGCGACGCCCGTCGAGACTGCGGCAAGGAGGCTACAGCAATGGTTGAACGCTCATCATTAGTGGCCCGTGCGCTCGCAACACTCGGGGCATGCCTGCCGGCCATCACGCATGCAGGCCACCAGGAAATATCGCGAAGTGACTCTCGCCTTCCATCAGGACACGTGTTCGTCGACGTGAACAGGTCGACACGCGACCAAAAGGTCCACGTCACAATATCGCCACCAATGGGTGCTTGGTCGCAGATCATTGAATGCCCAAACAACGCCAAACCGCTGCGAGTCAGCTACCACGGAAACATAGTGTTTCACCTCCCTGGAGGGAAAACGTATTATGAAACCGGGGACAACATGCCAAGCGGCAATTTTGCAAGCTGGGGTGTATTCTTCGGAATGTCCGATTGGTACGCCACAGATCTCAGCGGAGGCGGAAGCTTCAGTCTGATCTGTCCATACCGCGAAGGAGTCCGAAATACAACGTTTACCACTATCCGCAAATACAATGTCGATGGCACGCTCCCGGTTCCGACCTGTACAACAGCAGGCAACACGGCTACATGCACAGTCTTGTCGGGACGACTTTGGAACGAGCTGAATGAGCGTAATTGGAACGTTGGACCAACGCTTGAGAGTCACTGGAGGGCTGTTACTCGCTACAACGAAAAGGTGAATTCGCGCTTGGCGAAGGAACGGGACGCCGAGAGAGCGAAGTCATTTCGTGAAGCACGACCGACCATATTTGCAATATTCGGGTTAATTGTAGGTGCATTGTTGCTTCTGGTACTTGTCGGCCATGTTAAGCGGGCCATTTCACGAAATTAAACCGCCGCGAAATGCGGCGGTTGTGTTAGTTCCAGCAAGGGGAGTATTTCCCGGGATTTGTGGTTGTATACCCGTCAGCGTCGGTAAAGGGCAGTCCAAGGTGATGTACGCACCAGCCGACAATCCCGCGGCCATAGATTCTCTCGAATACTGCGAGAGCGTGCCCCCAGGCGATATCGAACTGTCTCATGGAGAGTCGTCCTGCAGACAATTCATCAACCAAAATCGTTCGCGCCCCTCGAATTCGTGGCGTCGCTTCCTCAATCTTTGCCTGAATGACATCACCCCACCATCCGGAACGCTGAAACTCCTCGATCACCATCCGTTGACGCTCAAGGAGTCTTCCGGCAGCTGCTGTTGCATCGCTCCTTCGCTGGAAGCCTTGAAATAACCTGATTATGAATCTCATAAACTGCCTCACCCACACTAAATGGCACATGCCACAATTCAAGTAGTACCATAAAGCAGCGCTTTTGCAAGGAGACGTACGTGGATGAGGGGCTTGTCATATTGCTGCTTGCGTTTATTGCGGGCACCATCTGGGTTGTATACACCTATTGGGACATCGTGCTGACACTTGGACTTGGGGCGATAGCAATTGCCATTGTCGTTCCGCTGGCCGCATGGGCTGTCCGCAAATATCTCTACCTTGCCAATGAGCCACCAGTCCGGCAAACTCTTGATCAGGAAGATTTTCATAAGGCTTTGGATGTATTAAAAAACATACCAACGACGGACTCGCCAGCCGTCGACAGGGCGGTCACTCAACATCTCCAAGAAGCGCTTTTCGCGCTTCGGAAGTCAAATTTGGCCCTCGAAGGTGAAGTCGCAGCATTAAAGGCTCAGGCAGAGCGCAAGCTTCGGATTTCCTCAAACAACCTGGAAGATCGGCTGCGTGCCGCAACCGATTCAAGCGCCCATGAGGATTACGCCGTCGCAGTTCTAGAACAATTGGCAAAGACCTATGGAAGGCGTGTGGTCCGTGAGTGACTCGGCAAAATTAATAAATGATCAAAAGGAAGCTCTGGCTTTCCTGCTGCGCGACATGGCCAATCGGAAAGGAGCACCTGCATTTGAAGAACGAATGCGTGCGCAGGCCGACCTGGCGCAGGAAGTATTTCGTCGATTGGAATTGATGGCAGCGCGCGACGCGCTTTTGAAATGGATCAAATGATATGAGCAATGGAAGAGTATTTGAGAACGGCCGCCTCGTCTCTACGTATAACGATGAAGATGCGCTTCCGACCATTCCTCCAGAGTTGTCGCGGATACTCGGCACGCTTCCTTCAATGGTGCTGGAGGAAAAGACCAAAGCTGGCGGATTGCTTTGGGGCTGGTATCATCGCAGGATAAATGCCAATGCGGTTGAAGCCATTCAGAGCCAGGAACGACTGTTGGGCGTCGCGGTCAAGATTGCTCATCACATGAGCCAGCTTGCCATCATTACAAATCGCGCGCACATTGCTAAACAGATGGAGCTGGCCGCTCTCAAGATAGATGACGACCTCGGAAGGCTAAGGGCTCAGATAGCGGCTCGGGACCATCTGGAAGAGCTATTATCGTTGAAGCGAAGGCGTGAAATAGAGGTCGTGCGCGCACGAGAAGAGAGAGCACGTATTCTAGCGAAGAAGACGCCGCAGGAGATAATTGGTGAGCTAATATTGGCGTTCGAAAAGGATCGGGCAAAGATTGAAAGTAACTCCGAGCTTAGTCCTGAAGGACGTCAGATGATGATCTATCAATTGGAGGCGCTGCGGGACGCAGAAATCGTCGAGGCCGGTGGAGTTCCACCACTACCTCGACCGCCTGTCGCACGTGAGACAAGGACCACGAGCAAGCGCAAACGTACCACCGCGTCTATTGCTGCGCAATTCGCGGCACAAATTAGTGCCATTCGTCTGGATACTTCCAGACCAGAGTCCGAGCGCCTGAAGCTGATCGATGCGTTGACAAAGGAGATGGAACTGGAGTGCGCGGAGAATGAGCGTAGCGAAAGTTGATGAAATATGCTTCTCTGTATGTGGCGCCATTTGCCAACATATCGGAGGAGCCAGTGAAAAGCGCATGGATAGATTTCAGGGAAATCAAGTCTGGGTTGGATGTCGGCGCAGTTCTCGCCTTCTTTGGAGTGCATCTTAGAGGTAAAGGCGACCAGCTTCATGGGTTTTGCCCGCTACCGGGTCACCGCAAGAGAAATGATCGAGCAAAGAGTCCGTCATTTTCGGTCAACCTGAGTCTCAAGGCTTTTCACTGCTTTGGGTGCGGCGCCTCGGGGAACATGCTGGAGTTCGCCTGTCTCATGGAAGGGGAGAGCCCGGAGGATCCAGCGGCACTGAGGCGGGCGGCGCTTCGGATCGGTGGCCCGCGTGGATGCGCCGCGCCTGCCGCGCTGCGTGTGGCACCGGCGGCGGCTGAGCTGCCGGTTCCTACGTCGGCCGAGATCGTCAATGCGGCGCTTGGCTTCGAATTGACCGATCTGGACCGGTCGCATCCGTATCTTCTTGAACGTGGCTTCGGTACCGAAGTCATATCGACGTTCGGCCTTGGCGTCGCAAGGAAGGGAATGATGAAGGATCGGGTGGCTATTCCGATCCATGACGCGAAGGGGAGTCTGATCGCCTACGCCGGCCGCATCGTGGATGACGCGCGGATCAGTGCCGACTGTCCTCGCTATCTGTTCCCGGGTGATCGCGAGAAGGATGGCATCCGTTACGTGTTCCGAAAGTCGGAGCTGCTGTACAACGCGCACCGCGTCAAGGCACTCGGTCGCCGCGGCGTGATCGTGGTCGAGAGCTACACAGCGGCATGGTGGCTTCACCAAGCCGGCTTTCCGAACGTGGTCGCCGTGATGGGAAGCTCGATGTCGGATGCACAAGCAGACCTACTGGTGCGGGAGCTGCAGCCGAGCTTCGTGGTGATCCTCGGTGATGGAGATGAAGCCGGCAAGCGCATGGCAGCAAGCGCGCTTGTGCTGCTCGCCCCGCACGTATGGACACGTTGGGAGTCGCTGGTGGAAAACCAACAACCGACCGACCTCGGCGCAGATGCACTAAGAGTGCGGTTAGGCAAACACTTCGGCAAATAGGCAGACGGGGCACCAGGAATTCCTGGTGCCTTTTTCGCATCACCCTCCCGGGACCGGATGCGGATTGATCAGCTTGTGCGCGGCGGACTCCGCTTCCTCGACACTTCCATGGAGCCAGTCGCTGTCCGCACCGGGGCCCAGCAGATGGTAACCAAGAACCCCCCGGGTGCCATCCAGGTAAATTTCCAGGAACTCGACGACGCTGTAAGCGCCAACTGTTGCGACGGTTCGTCCTCGTTTGCGCACATCTATCTCCTGAACTTCGGATTCCATGCCGGCGCATCATCATCCACTGAGTCGATGTCCAGCGTAATGATTGTAAGCGTCTTCCCATAAAGTCCGAGGCCGATGGCTTCCTCGGTGCATGTCCCTCTCACGTCCGAGAACCATTCATCTGCAGCGATCTCGTCGCTGATAGTTTCACCGGCAAGTATGGCGGCATGATCCTCATTCAGTCTGTACGTGGCGCTTCGGCGCGGGAGCAACGTACCACGACTCAGTCTGCGCGCCTTTTGCTCCTGCAGTTCGTCAGACAGGACGCAGTAGTCGATACGACGCCCCGCCGACACAATGACGGCAACCGCCGCCTTGGTGTGTTCGGCATAGCGGATGGCGGTCGCTTCGAGCGATGCCTGTGTCAAGGCCCGGAGGCCAACGACGGCCTGTAGTCCATCCTTGAATTTGTCCATGGCTGGCCTGAACAGCATCGGCGGCATTAACAGGGACGCCGCGAAATGATCTGCCTCGATCTCGATGGAATCTTTTGATCCAAAGCCCGCCATCGACGCGTGTTGCTCGCCATCGCGAAAAACATGCTCGGGGTGCCCGTCCAAGAAGTAGTGCCCAAGCTCGTGCGCTATCGAGAACCGTTGGAAGCCCTCATTGGGGATATGCGTTGCATACAGGATTCCAAAGGCGTTCCCGGATCTGACCAGCCAGCCGGACGCACCCTGTACGTCTGACGGCTTCGCTTGAACTTTGATCTCAGCGCGTTCCGCAATGATGCGAGGATCAACCGGAAACGTCGTGATGCCGGCGTCGCGCACCTGCGTCTCGGCGCATACGGTGATCTGTCGTCGCCGATAGTTGTCCATCAAGTGTCCTTCTTGCCGAGCATCTTGGCGAAATTCTCCAGCATGTCGATCTCAGAAGCACTGCTGTTCTGCACATGGCGTGCAAGTCGCTCGGCGACTGGAGACGCCTCAACGCCTTCTGTCAACCCGAGCAGGTAGTCCGTCTGGGTCTCCAGCGCCTTTGCCAGACGTCTCAGGTTGTCGAAGGAAGGCTTCCGCGCGCCCTTCTCAAAGTGCGAAATCGATGTCGGCGGAAGGCCGGCGCGGTCGGCCAGTTCCTGCTGTGTGAGCTTCCGGAGTTCGCGCTGCTCTCGGAGACGGTCTGGGAAGACATCCATGGGTGTATCTCCATCGGCGCCTAACGATACTTGACGCTAACGCCAAGTGTCTAGTAGTCTTGTTAGGCAACACCAACTAGGCGCTACCGCCTAGTTGTCATCCGCAGAAGGAGCTTCAAAATGCTTTCAAGCGTCGCAAGCAAGAAGTACTGGTCGGGCCAGACCTGCCCGAAGA
Source organism: Lysobacterales bacterium (assembly GCA_019187485.1). Classification (GTDB taxonomy): domain Bacteria; phylum Pseudomonadota; class Gammaproteobacteria; order Xanthomonadales; family SZUA-5; genus JADKFD01. The sequence goes on from JABAQR010000077.1 coordinate 14,058, forward strand.
CGGCCACCTACGGCCAGTACCGTGATACCGACAACGCCTATGCCGGCACGTCTTTCGACCGACGTGTCGAGGCCGGCAAGCCGTTCCCGCCCAGTCTCAACAATCATCACTTTCAGGAGAAGTGACATGGCAACCAACCCACCGAAAGGTGATGGCCGTCGGATCGGAGCGGTTCGAGATCGTTCGCAGTTCGAGCGGCCGAACGGCAACTGGCAGAAACGCGACACCGGAACCGGCAAGTTCATGCCGGTGAAGGACGATGGTACGCCGTACAAGGGTGTTCGAAAGGAACGGTAACAGGGCCCGTTCTGATCCAAACACTCCGTCATCTATGGGGCTGCCGTCACGGGCAGCCCCATTTTGTTGCTATGACCGGCAACGGGTTCTCCTTGGGCGGGCATCATCTCAGCGCCAGCGTCTTGACGGCGCAGGGTGGCGTGTACGCTGGCAAAGCGACGGCCCTGCATCGGGTGATGTGGTGCGCCGGGAAGGAGTCGAACCTTCGCGCAAACCCGTCTCAAGGGCTGGCCTGGACCGCGCAGGGCCGGCGCATGCCGGCAGCGCACATGCGGGGTGCCCTGTGCAGTCACAGACCTGGTTCCAAGGGTGGGGAGAACCCTTGCCAGAATTCTGATCCATGCTTTACTGAAAGGAGTCAGGCGCGATGCCTGGCTCGAACTGATCAAACCCGTCTCACGGAAAGAGCCCGCCAGGGCTTTTTCGTTTTGCTCAGAATAGTGGCGCCAGCACCGCCTTCGCGCGCACCAGGTCATCGCGGCCTTTACGGGTCTGCCGCAACTCCGACGGAGCGACGTGCCCGGGGTCGTGCGCCGTGCCGGTCACGGCCTGGCGGTAGCTCAGCGGGGTGAGGTAGATGTCGCCAAAGGGATCCCGTTCGATCTGCGCGCGTGTGGTGATCCAGACGAGTTTCAGGATGCTGCCCTCGCGCAGCAGAGCTTCGGCGATGTTGTTCCGGCGAGCCTCGGATTCGACCGAGAAGATGACCCGGAACGGGGCGTCGCGAGGATCGCGGACACCACAACGGGCGGCCATGCCGCCAGACTGGTAGAAGTCCTGGTAGCCATGGCACTTGCGCAGGATGGTGTCGAGCTTCTCGGAGCCGCGGTCGACTTCGAGAAAGAAGCGCAGCCGCTCCGGAAGCTCCAACTCGATGAAGCTGTCCGGCTTGATCTCCTGGCGCTCCGTGGAGTGATGGCTGACAAAGGCGCCGAAGGAATACAGCAGCGGCCACGTGATGAATTCCCGGACGGTGAGGTGCTCCCATCCGCTGCGCGCCTCGCGGACGAAGGCAGCTTTGACGTTCATCACCGCCAGTTCGTGCTCGATGGTGATCGGCGACAGGGGCTTGCGGTCTTCGAACAGTTCGCGCGTGAAACGCGGGTAGCGTTCGAGCCGGCGATGCGCTTTGAGGGCATCGAAGCCGGCGAGTGCCAGCGAGAGGATTTCGGGCTTGCCGATACCGGCCGGGGAGGCTTTGAGAAGGCGCCCGTCGCGGAGCTTCTTCAGCCGGTTCTGCGCTGCCTCGTAACTGCCGGCAAAGTGAAGCTGCGCCAGATGCTCACGGGTCGCGAGGCGCGACTCGAAGAGGCTTTGCAGCACATCGAGGTCGCGGGGTTGGAGACTGACCGTGGATTTTCTTCTAGGCAGCGTTGGATTTTGCATGGATCCTACTAATTTACCATGCGTCTTTTCGCCCGGTGGGTTCACCGTGCAGCGCTGGCCTCCCTTGGGTGGGTCAAGATCAGTACCAGCGTCTTGACGGCCGGGGGTGGCATGTACACTGGCAGAGCGACGGGCCTGAAAGCTGAATCTTGGCGCGCCGGGAAGGATTCGAACCTTCACCCAAACCCGTCTCACGAGCTGGCCTTGTCCGCCACAGGCTCCGGCGCATGCCGATGGCGACACATGCCGGGCCCCCGGCAGTCACAGACCTGGTTCCATTGGGCGGGAGGGAGGCCTCACGCAGGTGGCTTCCGTCGGGCCCTGGGTCTGGCGGTGCCGGCATCTGCCGGCACCGAAAAACTATCCGGCTCCAGCGAGGATTCGCCGGGCATGTCTGGCGCGCTCGCTGTTTTGAGCGCCTCGGCGCGAAGCGCAAATGGCAGCTTTTCGTACTGGCGCGTCAGATAGTCGGAAATCGTCTGCCGGCTCTCATGTTCGTCGCCAAGGTACGGTTCTTTGATGGTCATGGTGCGCATGAGCTGCGTCTCATCGTGATCTACCACGCGCACCCATGCCATCCGCGCCTTCAGCGCCTGAATGCTCGACATCGCACGATGTCGCTGCTCTTCCAGTGAACGAAAGGTCACCGATGACAGCTCTTTGCCCAACTTCGGCACCAGCGTCGGCGTGTGTGTCTCGCTGTAGCTCTCGCCGATCGCTTCGCCCTGCATTTCGCTGGCGCTTTCGCCGCTTGCCCGGCCGCGGCCGGCGGCGGCGCTGCGCCCCCGCGAGGCGTTGACCTGGGCTGCAAGTTCATACTGATCGTCAGCAAGCTCCGCGATGTTGTCATGCCGGATGCGCGTGCGTGCAGTCGGCAGGATGCCAAAGATCCCGCCGTGCTCGGTCGGGAACGCTGCCTGCGACAGCGTCAATCCATCGCTGTGGCCTTCAATCTGCGAATCCGACTGCATCTCCGATGTCGCCCGACCGGTTGCGGTCGAGGTCACGCGGGTTTCACCCCGCGCGACGGACACCCGCACCTGTTCCTCGTACTCGACTACCTTGGTCGTCTCCAACTCGTGCTTCCTTTCATCGATATCGAACCGGTCACGAAACAGCATGTCCGCTGTCAGTTTCACGTCGGCCTCGTCATCGAGATGGAAGACCACCTTGGTACGACACCCCGCCTTCACGTCATCGAGAACGCGGGTCGGTACGTCTCCCGGCAGCTTCAACTGGCTCGGCTGCTGGGTTCCAAATGTCATATGCAATCCAAATTTGCGCCCGCGCCTGAGCATCTCAGGCAGCACGGGCGACGACGCATACTGTGCGAGTTCGTCCACATAGAGATAAAAGGGCTTGTTCTTGGGGTGCGCCCCACGTGTCAGCACTGCGTTCCACAAGTCGCTCAAGATCAATGATCCGAATACTTTCGCGTCATCTGGCTGGATGTAGCCGCGCTCAGGGTTCAGATTGATCAGCACGATGGCGCCCGAGTTCAGGGCGCGGCTGAAGTCCAGACTGAAGCCATGTGTCGGTGACACCGACAACATACGACGAATCAAATCATTTCGGAGTAGACGGAATAAGCGGTTTAAGGTGCTTTCCGTCTCATCGTGCGCTCCTTTCTCTGACAACCCGACCAGCGCGGCGAAGTGCATATCAGGCATCTTTCCGCGAACTTCGCGGATCAGCTTATCCCGCTGCGACTTGATCGACAGCACTGCAACGGCATCCGTGATCGGGCGCTTCGCCACGACCAATGCCAGCGCTACAGACTCCATGATCCGGGCGAAACGCGGTGTCTGCGAGAGGTCGCCCTGCCCCATGCAGTGCGCGAGCGCTTCCGTCACGTTTTGCGCAATGGACGAGGGTGACATGCCGTCCCGGCTGCGGAGCACATCAAAGGCAATGACCCACTCATCCTGAGTGAGATCAATGGGTATCAGCGGACGCGGCATCCATAGCTCCCGGTCAGCCATCCAGGCAACCAACTGTCGACTCAGGGCACCATCAGGATCCATCACACACAGGCCGCACTCCGTGCGTACCCATTGCTCGATGTCCTGCCGAACCAGCCCCTCGATAAACGACGTCTTGCCGGAACCAGTCAGACCCGGAACCCACATATGCCGAGACCGATCATCGGCAGACATGTGAATGGCTTTGCCATTCACATCCTGCCCGAGAACCAGATCATTGCCGTGCTCCCACATGTCACACCTCGCCAGAGGCGCAAAACGTGCTCCCAGAAGCCCGTTTCCACCTCAGATGACCGGAGTGTCATCTCACCACATTTCGCGCGCTCAGCGCGCATCCTGTGGCGCTCTGCGCCACACACCCGTTTCCACCACACCCGTTCTGTCGCGGTTTGTCGGGGGCCGACTTTTCGGGAGCGAAGCGACCAGAAAAGTCGAGCAGCCCCGACTTCGCACGTCAGTCATCCATCGCCGTGGCGCAGTCCTGATAAGGCAAGCCGCGGAAGAAGATGGTGCACCGAAGCCGGTCACGGTGACGTGCGAAGTCGGGGGGGCATGCCCCCGACAAACCGCGACAAACAGTTGATTGTGCTGACATTGTCAGCACATACAGGTGTCCGCCTTGGCGGGATACCGGTACGGACACCCGGATACGGGTTCCGATCACGTCAAAACCCCCGAATTCGGGGGCTCTGTCTTAGAACGGGTGTGGTGGAAACGGGTGGAAAAGGACAGGGCTGGAACAGCCTCAATTCTGTCTCTTGGCTGCTTTCAAGGCTTCCTGAAGCGCAGCGATGATCTGATCGGCACCAAGCGCCTGATCGGTTTCTGCCTGGATAATGACGCTCGCGGCATGCTGCGTATTGAAGACCACCTTGGGTTTCTTTCCGGTGGAAACGGGCTGACCTGCGTCACCATTCGAACTTCCGGCCTTGGCTGCGCGTGCGGCTCGCACAGTCCCTGCCCCGCTCTTGAACCGCTCCCAGGTCTCGGCCTGCTGTGCCGGCTCCATCCTGGCGATCTCGACCAACAGCGACTTCGATGCGATGTCGGACGTCCGACATTCGTCACGAATGACCGGCGCGATCCGGTTCAGTGAAAGCAGCTCGGTGATCGTGTTGCGTGCCTTGCCGAGCATCTTCGCAGCAACTTCGTGGGTGTACTGGTGAGTCTCGATCAGGCGCGCCAGCGCCTCGGCGAGTTCCACCGGCTTCAAGTCTTCGCGCTGCATGTTCTCGATCAGCGCGATCTCGTCCGCGTCGCCCTCGGTGACGATGGCGGCGATGGTGGGACGCTCCAGCATCTGGCAGGCGCGATAGCGGCGCTCACCGGCCACAATCATGTAGCTGTCGTCCGCGCCCTTCTGGACGACGATGGGCTGCAACAGTCCCTTGGCCTGGATCGAGGCGGCCAGTTCCTCCAGCGCGGCCTGGTCGAAGATCTGCCGCGGCTGATTCGGATTGCGATGGATGCTTGCGATGTCGATCTCGACGATCCGCGGAATGTCCGCGGAGACGCCGAAGAAGTCGGCTCGTATGAGTTTGTTCATAGCGGTCTTCTTAGCCACGTCGCTCTCCCAGCACGCGAGCTGCGACCAGACGGTACTGATCGACCCCTGGCGTCTCGGGGAACAGCTCCAGCGCGGCTCGACCTTCCGCATTAGCCTTGTCGAAGGCAGTTGACCGGTTGACCGGCGGGAACACCTCGATGCGCTTGTGCGCGACCGCGTTGCGCAGCTCGTTCAAGACCTCGGCGTCATGGTTGGCCCTGGCGTTGTAGAGCGTCGGCAGGATGCCGGTCACGGACAGCCCCGGGTTCGCTCGACGCCGGACATTCTCGATGGTGTCGATCAGCAGGGGCACGCCCATGATCGACAGGTAATCGGTCTTGCATGGAATCACGACGGTGTTGGCGGCCGTCAGGGCGTTCACCGTCAGGAGCGACAGTGTGGGCGGGCAGTCGATCAGGATCACGTCGAACTGCTCGCGGAGCGGTTCGAGCTTCTCTTTCAGAATTGAAGCGACTCCGAACGGCGAGACGATCTCAGTCTCTGCGTTGGCGAGACGGATGCTTGCCGGAATGAGTGCCGGCGATCCTTCGATCACCAGTTCGGCTAACGGTACGTCCTTGACGAGTCCGTAGTACAGGGTCTTGCCCTGCTCTTCCAGACGCCGAAGCGCCTGCGGGTCGACGCCCGTCACGATGGACAGCGAACTCTGGGGGTCGCAGTCGACGACGAGCACGCGCTTGCCGGTCTCGATGAGAGCCCGGGCAAGGTTGACCGTGGATGTGGTCTTTCCGACTCCACCCTTCTGGTTGGCGACGGCAACGATGATGGCTGGCATATGTTTGTTTGTTGTTGTGTCAGGCCCGGCTTTGACAAGTCCGGACGTGATGATAATATTATGTAATACAAAACATCATCATGCAAGAAACCATCATGAGACCTGGGAACACGATCAACCTGTCTATCACGCTCCCGCGGGCGATGGCGGAGCTGGTCGACCGGCTGTGCAAGCAGGAGGCCCGAAACCGCTCCGAGCTGATGCGCGAGGCCCTCCGAACCTACCTCAAGGCGCGCTCGGATGTGCCGGGGTTGGTGACTGAGGACGAACGCTCTAAGCCGGTGCTGTCGAGCTTCACCGAGTGGGCGGGCGAAGCCGACAAAGCCTATGACACTCTCGGTTAGAAGCTTCGACGTGGTCGTGGTGCCCTTCCCTTTCAGCGACGCACCGGGAATGGTCAAGCCCCGCCCTGCCCTCGTGATCTCCAGCGATTCGCATCGCCGGACGGGTCAGGTCATCGTGGCCATGATCACTAGCGCCGAGACTGATTGGGCTGGCGATGTCGCCATCGACAACTGGGCGGACGTCGGTCTGCCGAAGCCCTCGAAGGTGCGCACGGCGAAGCTGGCGACCTTCGATCTGAACGCGATCCATCGCCGGCTCGGTGCCATCGAACAGGAGGCAAGAGTCGAGGTCAAGGCCTGCCTTCGCGAGTTCCTGGATGCCTGACGCATGAATGTCGGACGTCCGACATTTCATCCAAACCCCATATGAAACCCATCATCCCTACCCCGCACAACGAACCCAACCAAGCGATCCGGCAAGCCAATGCGCTGCTGGAAGAGCTGAACGTGGTTCGTGTCGAGGGTCGCTACTTCTGCTTCGACAAGCACGCGCTCAAGGCGCGTGTCGGTGTCTTGCAGTACCGGGATGGCAACCGCGGCACCATCATCGAGACCTCGCGGCATGGCCACCCTTCGGGTCTCGCCTATAAGGTGCTCCAGGCGGCATTCCGCAAGGTGACGCTCGAAGGCCGGCCGTTCCCCGACACCATCTCTTTTTCATACCGGGAACTGGCGCGCCTGATCGGTCGCGATGTGATCGGTGGCCAGGACGCGAAGGAAATTTTTCGCGCCATCCGGCAGCTCGAAGACACCAAGATCGAACTTGTCCTGTACCGCAACGACGCCGAAGACAGCTACCAGAGCATTCGTTTCAGCATGTTCGCAGGAACCGGCTTCATTGCGGAAGGCGATGAGCTGTCTCCAAGAAAGATCCGGCAGGCCGTGTTGACCTTGCATCCGTTCGTCATGAACAGCATGCGTAAAGGCCACTTTGCCGTGTTCAACTGGGAGCGCGTCAGTGCGTTGGAGCCGCTAACCGCTGCGCTCTACAAACGCCTCTACCTGCACCTGTCGAACCTCTATGAAGAGAAGTACAACAGGGACACCCTCAAGTTCGAGAAGGACTACGAGGATCTTTGCGGCGAGTGGCTCGGCGGCCTCAAACCACAAGGCTATCGCTCGCTGATCCTCCAGCAGCTCGGCAGTCACCTCGACACCCTGAAGTCCACCGGCATCATCCGGGGTTACTCCCTGGAACGAAAAGCCGACGGTGGCGGATGGAAAGTCGTATTCCGGCCAGGCGCGGCCTTCTTCAGAGACTATGAGTTGTTCTACCTGGGGTCGAGAGCCCGGGTTCTGCAGTTCCAGCAGTCTTCCGATCAGCACGAGATTCAGCGTCCCTATGAGCTGGCCAAGAGCTTCTACACGAAACTCCACGGCCGACTGGACAACGCCGAGGGCATCATCTCTGCGAAGGACGCCGACTTTGCGAAGGGACTTCTGGAACGCTTTGGCGAGGAGGCCGTTCGCGATCTCATCGACTTCGCCATCGCCGAAGCACCGAGAACGCAGTTTCGCATGCAGTCCTTCCGCGCGGTCGAGACCTTCCTGCCCAAGTGGCAGGCCAGCCGAGATGTGCGTGAAGAGACACGCAAGCGTGCCGAACAGGTTGCCCGGAAGCAGGCGGAGGATCGACTGCGCACCGAGTACGATGAGGTGATCCGTGCAGAAGTATTTCGCCACATGGAAGCGCTTTCAGTTGCTGATCGAGATGCGTTGCGCAGCGAAGCGTTGGCGAGCTTAAGCGAGGATCTGCGCAAGCCTGAAACAATGGGTCACGGGCTGCTCCTCCAGGTGGCGGAGCGTCGGATCCTTCGGGATCGTCTGGCGCTTCCATCGTTCGAGGCGTGGCTGGAGTCCAAGCAATGATGTCGGACGTCCGACATCGCTCTTGCTCTCTGCTTCAAGAAACACACTCGCTTTTGCAGTGTGTTTATAGAGAACAATTAAAAGACATTAGAGCTTCCGGAACGTGGTGAATAAAGCATTGAAAAATAAGCGTTTGTCTGTGGGGTTTGGCTTAAGAAACTTAAGCCAAACCCCACAGTTCCTTAAGCCAAACCCCACAAACGCTTAAGCCAAACCCCACGTTCTTCATCCAAACCCCACAGCAGACTTAAGCCAAACCCCACATGGACTCGACCACAGAAGACACCGGATTTGTCTACCCGCGCACCGAGCCTGCACAGACCTTTCGTGTGGCTGAGCCGCTCCGGCACGTCATGCGTGAGCAGAAGCTCCGCCGGATTGCGCAGGGCGGAGCCGTGCGCTGTCTCGACCTGTTCGCAGGTTGTGGCGGTCTGTCGCTAGGCTTCCAGGCTGCTGGCATGCAGCCCTGGGCGGCTGTGGAGTTCGATCCGCTGGCTGCGGCTTCACATGGCCTGAATTTCTTCGGGGCAGGGGAGGGCGAGCACGCACGGGCCCGCGATGTGTCGGTGTCGCCGTTCGCTTTCGCGCGGGACTTCGGCGTGGGCGATCCATCGACCGCGGTCGATGTGCTTGTCGGCGGGCCACCCTGCCAGGCCTTTGCCCGTGTGGGTCGCGCGAAGCTGCGAGAGGTGGCCGATCATCCCGAGGCCTTCAAGCACGATGACCGTGCAAAGCTCTACCTCGATTTTTTGGCCTACATCGAAGCCTTCCAGCCGCTTGCCGTGGTCATGGAGAACGTCCCGGACGTGCTCAATTTCGGCGGCATGAACATTCCGGAGGAAGTCTGCGATGTGCTTGAGTCGCGCGGCTACTCCTGCCGTTACACCCTGCTCAACGCATCCCACTACGGTGTCCCGCAGATGCGGGAACGCATGTTCCTCATCGCTCTGGCGGGGGAACTCGGGCAGCCCGTGACGCTGCCGGCCCCGACGCATCAGCACACTCTGCCACCGGGCTACGAGGGAACGCGCGCCGTTGCGCTGAAGATGCTCGGAGAAGATCTCTTCAACGGCAGCGCGACACGCTTTCGGCGCGCTCCCGAGGGCACGCCCGATCTTCCGCCGGCCGTCACCGCCCGGCAGGCCCTCGCGGATCTTCCGCCGATCACACTGCACCTGGAAGGCAGACTTCGCCGCGGCGCCCGTCGCTTCGACGAGCTGGTGCGCTATCCAGGCAGGCCCGTCACCGACTACGCGCGACGGATGCGCGAGTGGCCTGGGTTCGAGAGCCCGGAGGGCGTGAGCGATCACGTCATCCGCTCGCTGCCGCGCGACTACAAGATTTTCGCCCGCATGCAACCCGGCGATCAGTATCCGCAGGCGTACGAACTCGCGCAGCGCATGCTGGAAGAGGAAGTAGTTCGTCGTCTCGGCAGCGCGTCCGATGCGCGCAGACACAAACTTCGCGAGCAACTGCGCGCCGAATTCGTACCGCCCTACGATGCCGGCAAGTTTCCGAACAAATGGCGCAAGATGGAGCCCGATGCGCCCGCCCGCACGCTCATGGCGCACCTCGGCAAGGACAGCTACTCACACATTCACTACGACAGCGCGCAGGCCCGCACGATCTCGGTCCGCGAGGCGGCGCGCCTCCAGTCCTTCCCGGATGGGTTCAAGTTCTGCGGCACCATGAATCCGGCCTTCCGCCAGATTGGCAACGCGGTTCCGCCGCTACTGGCGAAGGCTGTGGCCGGGGAAGTCATGAAGGCGATCCGGAAGGCCACCGCGTGAGCCGCCGTTTCGCACTCAAGCGTCTGACCGCGTCCGACCTGACGTTCTTCCAGTGGCATTACGACAACGAGAACGCCGGCAACCAGAAGGCCATCAACCTCAACGCGGATGTCTTCGCAGAGCAACTGTTTCCGCGACTGGATGCCGGCGCCTACAAGGTCGGGTTGAACCTGATCGGCCCAGGTATCGTGCCGCCGCTGCGGATGACCCGGAAGATCCTCAAGAACCCGGCTTACAAGAACTGGCGTCTCAATGGTGAAACGGTCGACAAGGAGCAGGCTCGCTTCCAGGTGCTTCAGCCCGATGACTACGCCTTGATGATCTTCGAGGGTGAGCGGGAGCCCGAGGACCTCAGCATCGTCTTCGTCGCGAAGGCCGAACCGGCCGATACGCATCTGCATCGTGCACTGACGCGCCTCATTCCAGCCCGTGGACGCAAGAGCATGGTGGCGCTGAGCGCGACCGATGTGCAGTCGATTGCCGAAGAGGGCAGGGTGGCCGCGGATCATTTTCTCCGCGTACTCGTCATCGATGAAGACCTGATCGACGCGGCCGGCGGCATCGACACCGCGGTTCAGCGCTTTCTGACACGGGTCGGCCGTCAGGCCAGGATCGACAAGGAAACGCTGCAGAAGGCGAGGGCACAAGGCGAGGCCACCGGCGATCTCGGCGAGTCGCTGGTCGACATTCACCTCGATGCCGCGAGGCAGTCTGATCAGATCGCTTCTTACACTTGGCTCGCGCGGATCAATGCCATCTCACCGATGGACTTCGAGGCAACCGATGCCGCAGGCGTAACCGAGTCCATCGAGGTCAAGACCACCTCCGGAGACTTCGAGCGACCCTTCCATGTGGCGCTGTCCGAACTCCGCGAGGCGGTCACCGGTGAGCGGGTCTACCGCATCTATCGCGTCTACAGCGCCAGCGCCAAGGGCGCGAAGCTGCGGATCTCGGGCGACTTCCGGCCGTTGGCGCGGACGATCCTTGAACTGTTCGAGAAGCTGCCGGCCGGTGTTGCACCGGACGGCGTGACCATCGAGCCGCGGCTCCTGTCCTTCGGCAAGGTCATCTCGCTACATCCGGGGGAGTAACGTGGCCGACGTGCTGACGCCAGCGCAGCGGCGGCACAACATGTCGCGTATCCGCGGCAAGGACACAAAGCCGGAACTCATCGTCCGGCGGATGCTGTTCGCGATGGGCTACCGCTACCGGCTGCACGTGCGCGGCCTGCCGGGTACGCCGGATATCGTCTTTCCGGGGCGTCGCAAGGTGATCTTCGTGCATGGATGCTTCTGGCACGGGCATCCCGGCTGCCGCTATGCGGCGAAGCCCGCCACCAGAGCTGAATTCTGGCGCGAGAAGATCGAGGCTGCCCAGCGGCGGGATGCGAGTGCGCAGGAGGCACTGGCGCGAGATGGATGGGGATTTCTGGTGTTGTGGGAGTGCGAATTGCAGGAGGAACACGTTGCGGTGCGCCTTAGCACCTTTCTGACGGCCACTTCCTGAAACGCCCGTACTAGGCCGAATCATTGGCAGACGCGCAACACCGGGACCGGCAAGTCCATGCCGGTAGCCACTTGTTGCTGCCTGTCGCATGGGCGTAACTTTGTGTATAGAGAGTGAGAGTAACCGACCGTGACAGACTCTCTTGGTACTTCGCGCCTCATCTCGACCCTCATGACCCGAACTCTGCTCATCGCACTGACACTGCTTCCTGCATTCTGCTGGTCGCAGACCATTCCGAACCGAGATGCGGCTTCCGACACGGTCGGAGCAACGGTGGGTGAGTTCCGCGTAGACGAAGGTGGGCAGGCCAGCTACACGATCCCGCTCTACGTTCCTCCGGGCACGGCGGGTGTGCAGCCCAAGCTCTCACTGAGCTACAACTCCGGCGGCGGGCCGGGGGCCCTGGGCAAGGGCTGGAGCCTGGGCGGCGTCAGCGTGATGACACGCTGTCGCGCGTCCCGCGAGGCAGGGGACTTCATTGCTGGCGGAGTGCCAGTCGATGGAGATGGCGGCAGTGTGACCTTTCGGCAGAAGGATCGGTTCTGCCTCGACGGACAACGTCTGATCCTGGTCAGCACCGACAAGCAGTACGGCGATCCGGACGCCGAGTACCGCCTGGAACTGGATCGCTTCACTCGCATCTACAGCCGTGGCGGCTTCAACCCCACTGATCCCGAGGTGGGTTCCTACACCGGTCCGAACTACTTCGAAGTCCAGCGGCGCGACGGTTCGACCAGCTACTACGGCAACACGGGCGACTCCTACATCGAAGGCAACGGGCGCGCCTTCCAGGTGGCGACCGCGTGGGCGATGAGCCGGATGCTGGACTCCACCGGCAACTACATCGACTACGAGTACGAGGAGAACGCAGGAACCGGCGCGGAAGGGGAGTTCGTTCTGCGGTATGTGAAGTACACGGGAAAGATCAGCCCCGCCCAATCCCCGTACGCAACCATCACGCTGACCTATGACACAGTCGCCGTGCGCGAAGGCTATGTTGGTGGTTCCCGTGCCACGCGGACGCGCCGGCTGGCAAGCATCGACGTCGCCGGCATGCGTTGGTACAAGCTGAGCTATGCCGCTTCAGCCTCCGGCACCGGGGAGGACACGCTGACCTCGTTGAAGGAGTGCCGCGACAGCTCGGAGACGGTGTGCTACCCGGCCACGAGCTTTGCGTGGACCAGCGCGACCCAGAACTACGACTCGACGGGTTTCCGCACGGATACCGGTCTTGAGAAGATGATCGACTATCGCCTCGGTGACGTGGACGGTGATGGCCGGCTCGATCTGGTCTACGTGCGGGACACCGGGGGTAGTTGCCCATCGAACGTGATCAACGTCCGCTTCGCGGTTCGTTCCGCCAACGGGTCTTTGCAATTTCCTCGCGTCAACGAACAACCCAGCATCTGCACGGGCCATCCCAGCACCGAAGTCACGCGTTACTGGCAGTTGCTGGACTACGATGGCGATGGCCGGGACGATCTGCTGTTGGCGGAAGCGCAGGGGGCCACCCCGAAATGGCGTATCCGACCGGCGGTCGGCCAGATGGGCTTCGATGTCAGTCGCGATCTGCTCACTGAGTCCGGTGTCACGCTGCTCGTCAGCGAAGCCGCTGGCATCGAAGTCGCGGATTTCAATGGCGACGGGCTGCCAGACATCCTTTTCGGCAGCCAGACGGGCGGTGTGGCGGTCCGGTACCTCGAACGTGGAGGCGCGACCGGATTCCGGTTCTCGGATACCTATGTCATCGATGTCCAGTCGACCATCCCTGGCAACGTCGCTTGCAACCCGAACAGCATTCCGTCGTGCTTCTTCGCCATCTATTCCAGCGGGCCGTTACGGCCACAGGATTACGATGGCGACGGACGGGCAGACATCGTCGTGGCGGCCTTCCCGAACCTCGTCAATCGCCCTGCGGACGGGTTCATCCGCCAGGAAGATCTGCGGCAGCCCGAAGGCTTGCAGAACTTCCACATGTTCATCTTTCACACCCGAGATCGCGTCGAGCAGCCACAGCGAAAGTTGAACCTGGAGTTCTGGTGGACGTCCTATGACGGCGGTGCCCTCAATCCGCCCACGATGCCAAAGTGGTTGTCGCTGATCGGCGACTTCAATGGCGACGGGCTGCCCGACTTCCTCGGTACCTACGGCGACCCTGTCGCCGGCTATCAGGTCTGCAAGAACCGCGGTGCCAAGGGTATCTCCTTCCAGTGCAGCGGCCCGCTGCTGACAGGGCTCAACAGCGGCAAGACGTTCGACGTCAACGGCGACGGTCGCAGCGACCTGATCCACCTGCCGGGCACATCGACCAGCACCTGGCAGAACTATCAGGTGCGCTACGCTGGCTTGGACGGGATGTTCTCAACCACGTCCGTGTCCATGCCGGGCAATGGCACGCAGGGCGTCTACAACGGATCCAACGATGTCTTCGCCGACTTCGATGGCGACGGTGCTCCAGACTACCTTGCTATCTACCCGGTTCTGGGCGCCGACAACGAACGCACCGGCACCGCGAGTGCAGCGGTGCGCTTCAAGCCCAAGGACGTGATCACGGAGATCACCAACGGCTACGGCGCAAAGACCATCATCAGCTACCTGCCGCTTTCGAACGGCAGCGTGTACACGAAGGACAACGGCTCGCGGAACAGTACGAACTACGGCCGCGGTTCGCCGGTACTGGACCTGATGGCACCGATCTATGTCGTCAGCCATGTACAAAGCGATGCGCCGGTGTTCGGGAATGCCGCGGCGCGCAGCACTGTCAGCTATCGCTATGCCGGCGCCAAGATGCAGGCGGGTGGTCGCGGCATGCTGGGTTTCCGGGAGATCGTTTCCACAGATCACAACTTCACCGGATCAGAAGCCGGTCATGTCGTGTCGCGCACGGTCTACCAACAGGCCTTCCCGCACATCGGCATGCCGCTCAAGACCGAGAAGTGGGTCGTCGCCGGGCAGGCACCCGCGTTGGGCAGTTGCCGCGCCAGCGGCATCGACGCTGACACTTGCGCCTGGGTCTACGGACAGGCCGCACCCGTGGTGACCGGCTCGCTGGTCCAGGTCGCCGACACGCTTTACGACACCATTCCGGACTTTGCAGCCGGCAGTCAGACACCCCTGCACGGCTACACCCTGGTGACTCAGGAGCGGCGCTACGCGTTGCCGCTGGATGTCGGCGCCTATGGCGTATCCCGCGGTGCTTTCATGGCCTACGTTGCGACCGGCGAGTGCGGGCACGATGCCTGGGGGAATCCCGGCCTTGTTGGTGTCGATACTCACAGTGTCGATCCGTTCCCGACCACGCCACAACGGATTCCAGCGGGACAGGTTGCCTGCGGTGCTCCAGATCCGGTCTACGAGGCCACCGTCGAAACCCGCAAGCGGACGATCAACACCTGGATCGATCCTGGATCAACGTGGCAGCTCAGCCGCCTCGCTCTGACGGAAGTGCAGCACACGCGCCGTGTGGGCAGTGCTCTCGTCACCGACAGCCGCTTCGCACAGTTCGACTATGAAACCAGCGGAGCCACAGCTGGGCTGCTGAAATCCGAGAAGATCGAGCCGGGCGCCACCGCGCCAGCCGATGAGTTGCGCACCTTCTATGCGCTGGATATCTACGGCAACCAGCTCGCCAGCTACGTCTGCAGCGCGGATGTCAGCGAAGCGCTGTGCCGCACTCCGCAGGACGCCGGGAATCCCATGCGGTTCCATCCGGAAGGACTGGCCGGTGAACCGTCCACCAGCGTCCGACGCTACAGCCGCACTATCTACGATTCCATTGGTCGTTACGCCACAGCAGGCTACGAGCCATTCTTTGATCCTGCCCAGACGACACCGGTCGGGTCGCCGCGACTCTGGAGCGAGCGGGCCACCTGGACGGCATGCACCTTGGGTGGTTTCGGCACTCGGGACGAGTTCGGTGAGCTGCAATGTGTGGACGATGCCAATGGCGTGACCACGAAGTCCCGCCGCGGGCATTTCGGCCGCGAGTACTGGAGCTGGGCCGAGACGGACACGGCGCCCAACACAGGCGTTGCCACCACAATCACCTACGCCTGGTGCGCCGGGGTGAATGGCGGAACCGCTTCCTGCCCGGATGGTGCGAAGTTCCGCCGACAGACCACGAACAGCATTGCGGCGACCGTCTGGACCTACTTCGATGTGCTGGGCCGCGAAATCGCGACCGCGACGCAGAGCTTCAACGAGAGTGGCGGAGCGCCCGCGATCGCCATCGTTTGCGCAGGCTTCGATGCGCACGGCCGTGCGCTGGTCGGTACCGAGCCGCAGTTCCTCACCGGCTTCCACGCCGCAGCTCCGAGTTTTGCCGGACAGACCTCGATCTGCACAGCGACTGCCAACTCGCTCCGCACCACCACCACCTACGACGTACTGGGTCGAGCCACCAAGGTGCTCGCCCCGGACGGTGGGGAGACGCGAAGCACGTACCTGGGCCTCACGACGGTCATGCGTGCGCCCTGCAACAACGAGGGCGCGAATCAGCTCTGCGAACGCGAGTGGACGGAGCAGAAGAACGCGTCGGGAGAGACCATTTCGACGATGGATGCGAACGGCTTCGTCGTTCACTTCCAGCGCGATGAGTTTGGCAATCTGGAGGAAGTCCGGCGCAATGCAGGCACGGGCGATATCGTCAACTCAGCGTCCTACGACACACGAGGGCGCAAGACTGCACAGTCCGACCTGGACGGCGGCAGTTGGACGTTCCACTACAACGCGGCCGGTGAGCTGATCAAGCGTGTTGATGCGCGCGGTCAGACCTTGCGCATGGATATCGACGCCCGCGGCCGAGTCTGGCGCACCCGCGCTACGCACGTACCGACAGGTACCTGCCCCGGAGGGTGTCTGTTCGCCAACGGTTTTGAAGATGCCGGGGCGGCGAGCAGCGGTGTCGTCGAAGACGAAACGCAGTACGACACTGCGGCGAACGGTCTCGGGCTGGTTCACTGGGACACGCGCCGCGAAGGCGGCAGCCCCAATGTCACCCGCACCTACACCTACGACGGGTTGTCGCGTCCGATCACCCGAGCCACGCTGCTCGATGCAAAGACCTATACCGAGCGGACGATCTACGACAACGCCAGCCGCGTTCTGAAATCGCTTGTCGAGTACACCGAGAACTACAACAACCCGGGCGGAGCGCACGCCTATCTGGAAGGGGCCGAGTATTTCTATGGCCCGCGAGGCCACCTGACGCGCGTCTGCCGGGCAAACGACCTGAGTACAGTGGCCTCGCAGTGCCCCGGATCTTCGAACTTCCCGGTCTACTGGAAAGTGATCTCGCAGGATGCGCGGGGTCAGGTGCTTCAGGACGAACGGCATGGAAGCGTGGCGCTGCGAAGTACCCGCACCTACAACGCCTCGACCGGTCGGCTGGCCACACTGAAGTCCGGCGCCAGCGACGGACTGCAGAACCTGCTCTACGCCTACGATCCGGCAGGCAATCTGCTCCGGCGCGAGGACTACCGCGGCGGTACGAAGGTCGAGGCGTTCCGCTACGACGCCCTGGATCGCGTCGTGGAGTCCAGGCTCGGCCAGACGACGCTGATGACCCTGAGCTATGACGCACTCGGGAACATCTGCAACAAGAACGGCAATGCCTATACCTACGAGGGGAGGGCGGGCTGCCCTGGTGCCCTTGCGCAGGCTGCCAAGAGCCCGCACGCAGTGACGCAGGCTTTCGGCACGAACTACTACTACGACCAGAACGGTCTGCAAATCCGTGCCGATGCCGATGGCACCGGCACGGCGAATGATCGTTACACCGAGTTCGACGCCCATCACCGCATGAGTCATGCGTACGTCGGAAGCCTGACAAGTCCAACGTTCAACGCCGATTACCAGTACGCCCCGGATCTCAGTCTCGCAACGCAAGTTGAGCGGACCACCAATAGTGTGGTGATCCGACGGACGCACTACGTCGGCAACCTGGAGTGGACAGACCGCAACCCCGGTGGCACCGCGAATCGCGAAGCCCGCCTCAGCCTGCCCGGTGGGCTGGTCCTGGTGCGGAAGTTCATCGAAGGCCAGCTACCGGTGACGAATCACCGCT
The DNA here is from genome assembly GCA_019187485.1 of Lysobacterales bacterium. Taxonomy (GTDB): domain Bacteria; phylum Pseudomonadota; class Gammaproteobacteria; order Xanthomonadales; family SZUA-5; genus JADKFD01. The sequence continues at coordinate 31,638 of JABAQR010000077.1, forward strand.
ACCTGTTCTTCGATGCCCTGGGTTCGGTCGATGTGATTGCCAACGAAACCGGCGCAGATGTCGAGCGGATGAGCTTCGATGTGCACGGCCGTCGACGCAACGTGGACACCTGGGCGACGCCTGTGACCTACGGGATCGACGCCACTACGCGACGCGGCTACACCGGCCACGAACAGATCGACGGCGCCGGGTTGGTCCATATGCGGGCACGCATGTACGACCCACAACTCGGCCGCTTCATCCAACCCGACCCGATGGTGGACTCGGACGCCACGCAAGGATGGAACCGCTACAGCTATGTGCTGAACAACCCGCTCTCCGCGACCGATCCCACCGGGATGCTCACCCAACGGCAGGCGGTCCGTGCAGTGCGTACCATCGCGGCCATCGTCGTCTCTATCTGGTTGCCACAGGCCGGGTTCTGGGCTGGAACAGCCTTCCAGGGATTCGGTGCCTACATGGTGAGCGGCTTCGTGGCCGGAGGAATCTCCGGCGGCTGGCAGGGGGCCATCTGGGGGGCGTTCTCGGCCTACACCTTCCAGGCTGTTGGCGCGGCGTTCCCGGGAGCACCGGAAGGGTCGACATTCTCAGAGGCAGTGCGGACTTCCAAGTACTGGCACAAGGTTCTCGCGCACGGAACAGCCGGCGGAGTGCTGAACACTCTGCAAGGTGGAAAGTTCGGGCACGGATTCGTCAGCAATGGAGCCATGGAAGCGGCAAGTCCGGCCATCTATAGGTTGGACTCCGTCTACGAGCAGACATTCGCTGCCGCTCTCATCGGAGGGTCAGTGTCGGAACTGACCGGAGGGAAATTCGCAAACGGGGCGATGACGAGTGCATTCGCGTGGGCGTTCAATCATGCGACATCGAAAATAACGAATGATAAAGAGTTGATCGTAGCCACGAACAAACCAACCAGTGAGGATCGAGCTGCAATTAAGGCAGTCAGGCGATCAATAAAGTTGATGCGCCGTGCGATTGAAAAGAGTGGAGATGTTGGCGCTGCTGCAGAATTCAATGCAATGACGTTTACATACGATCCATCAATGGATTTCTTTATTTCCGAACCAACCGTTGGTGCGTTTAGATTCGGTGGATACGACAGCACGGATATATTCTTCGGCCCCGCCTACAGGCATTTTGCGAATGAAGAAATGAATTTTACGTACCATGGCGCAAAGTTTAGAGGGGGAGACGTCGCATTAGAATTCGTTGGTCTCCATGAGTTGGGACACGTGGCGACGCGCTACGTCCCAGGGATTGGCGAACACAGCAGAGAGATATATGCCAACGACTTTGCGAGGAGTCTGATGCTTGAATCAACTATGCGACAAGTAAAACTAATTAGGTAGGAATAACATGAAACACACACTCTTCATCGCGATTGCGCTCCTTTTGGGGACTGCACACGCAGCTCATGTTGACGGAGTTTACAAATATTCTTCCTTTGGAATGGAGGCGGAGAACTGGGGTGATCCGCTATTCATCATGGTTGGCGAAAAACCAAAGAATATGTCTCCATTTGTTGGGGCCGGAAGCGAAGCCGAAGGAGCCAAATTCTGCAGTGAAGATGATGCGAATATATGCGTGGCAAGCAGGCGACTAACATTCGCAGTTCCCAAGAAGCGCGTTTCGAGTGGCGATGAATGGGAATTCAATAATTTTACCTTTTCAGTCGCAACGGAGCTTGATATCGAACTTCTCGGACGGAAAGCTCATGTTTATAGAATATTGGCACGTAGTCGCAGCAGCTTTAGATGGGTGTTCATTTATTCTTATGAGCTAGGTTTGGTCCTCATCGAAGAGCACGCAGAATCGAACAAGGCCTCTGTTGTGTACCTTCTTGCAAATGAAGTTGGATTCGGTGGAAAAATGAAGAGTCCTTCCGATGAGGAAGGGCAGTAGTTTTACAGTTTGCAATTCTCTGGGCGAGTGGACTACTGAACCTTGGGATATCTGAGCGCGTCTGGAGCAAGAGTTCAGGCGAGCGCCTACATGAGAGCCGTAATAAAATGACAACACTCACGCTCTCACTAGTGCTGTCAGCATTGTTTGGTGCGGCGGGGGCACATCAATGCCCAAGCCCATCCAGTGCGACTGCGGTGTCAATGATTGAACTTATCTCCCGGCCCGAAGAGTACGCCGGAAAGCATGTTGTAGTAATAGGATATATTGTTGGCACGGCACGGCGTTTTTACTTGTTTCTCGACAAAGGAACATCTGGTCGCGCTGACTATGCGAATTCAGTCTTGCTTGGAAATGGCTCGGACTGGACCGAAAGTCGCGACGACACTGATTCAGTTCCGCAGATAGCGACCATAGATCGTGTTATTGCCCAATCGTATAACATTGTTTCCGGGAAGTTTGAATTCAATGATCGTACGGGGCGATATTTCTCGTACATATGCGATATTCGTGGAATAAATATGGCGCCGGCAGACAAGCGTGGGTAGTTTTATGAAAAGGAAACCCTCCCGATCAGGGGAGGGTAGTGGTGTCACAGTTCAAGCTGACTGAAGGGGGTGGGATCAAAGTGGCGGTCGATCTCGATGTGGGGAACCCGCGTGCCGCGGAGCATCAAGCTGGCCATTTCGCGGATGCTGAAGTAGCCCCACTCGTCGCCGCCAAGACCTGTCACATAGCCGAAGGCCTGTTCGTCTTCCGGGTCGTACTCGGTCAGGTACCACGTACCCGAGCCGAAGGCATTGAAGAGCTTCATCACGACGAGCTTGTCTTCGATGGACTCTTGGCTGTAGATCGGCCAGGTAGCCATCCGATGCTTCACCTCGTCGATGAGTGGCTGGTTCATAGCAGCCCCCGCTCCGCGAAGCTGACGACGGTGTCGGCGATGACCATGTGATCCAGCAGGCGGATGTCCAGCAGCGCCAGCGCCGCCCGAATCCGCTCAGTGATCTCCTGATCAGCGTACGAGGGCTCGCTACTGCCGGAAGGGTGGTTGTGCGCCAGGATGAGCGCTGCCGCGTTCAACCGCAGTGCCTCGCGGGCGATCTCGCGGGGGTACACCGCACAGGATGTCAGCGTCCCGATGCTGCTCTCCTGGATGGAAATGATGCGGTGCCGGCTGTCCAGGTACAGGACAAGCATCACCTCCCGCGTCTCGCCCCCCAGACGCAGCTTGAGCATTCTGCCCGTTGCAGTGGGAGTTGTGATCACCCCCTCGCGGAGGAATCGCTGGTCAATGATCCTGGCCGCCGCAGCCAGGATGGCGTCCTCGTTGGCCGCATCAGCCAGGTAACGAGGGATGCATTCGCGTACTTCACGCATAACAGATCTCCTATTGGCGAAAGAAGCCGACGACACTCGTCGCGGGCTTCAGCTCGCCATGGAACTGCTAGTTACTCATTCCTATCACACGGAGAAAATTTGTCAAAGAGCCATGCAGAGTGCATGATACGAAGGTCACACGGGGAAACCGAGGTGTGCCACGCATGAGCACAAGCGTATCCGTCCGACAGCGGCCATTCTTCCCCGCCGGTTTTTGCTTCGGCAGCCTGATCGGGTTCCCGTTGGCGGTCGTCTCGCACATTGGCTCGCCCTTCGCTCGGCTCCCTGATCTGGTTCATG
>JABAQR010000049.1 GCA_019187485.1 Lysobacterales bacterium
GTGGAAGCCGGAGGCGACGCTGTCGGCACCGACCGCGAGCGCTTCCTCGTCGCTGGCGACCGCGCGCGTGCCGAAGGCGGCCGAGCGCACGCCGGTGGCGCGCGCGCTGGTGCCGCAGGCGAAGGCGTCCTGCGCCGGCGCGGTGGCGCCGGTCTGCAGGCCGAGCGACTCGTCGCAGGTCTGACCGGCGTGACCGGTGGAGGCAATGCCGAGCAGCAGGGCGGCGACGAGCGGAGCGCGACGGGACATGTTCGGGTTCATCTGGCGGAATCCTCGATCAGACGTAGGGGTGGGATGGTGGATCGTCGACAACGGACGCGCGAACGCGCGCAAGTACGGCAACAGGACCCTCATTGCCGGTGATGGCCAGCAGAGTTCCACGCGAGCGCGGGCGGCGCGAACACTCCGGGTTTCGCGATCGCCCGCGTGATGGACTACGGCCACAACGGGGAATCGTGACAAAAAGGGACGAGCGAGGGAAGCGCGCAATTGTCGCGACCACGTGAAGGTCGTGCGTCGCCGACCCGGGTCCCGCACCGATCCCCTGGACGGCCGGTCGCGGACGCCGTGCCTATACTGCCGGCACCCCTGCCCGACCCCGCCGCGGATGTCCGCCCGCTTCGTCCATCTGCGACTGCACAGCGAGTACTCGCTGACCGACTCGACGCTGCGCATCGACGAGCTGGTCAGGGCCTGCGGCAAGCGCGGAATGCCGGCGCTGGCGCTGACCGACGACAGCAACCTGTTCGCCCTGCTGAAATTCTTCAAGGAATGCGAGGCCAGGGGCATCCAGCCGATCGCTGGCGCCGACGTCTGGGTGCAGGATGGCGAGGAACCCTCGCGGCTGACGCTGCTGTGCGCCGACCGCAGCGGCTACCGCAACCTCTGCGTGCTGCTGAGCCGCGCCTACGCGCAGGGCCGCCAGCTCGATCGCGCGGTGATCCAGCGCGACTGGCTGGAGGGTCGCACAGGCGGCCTGGTGGCACTGTCCGGCGGCCTCGACGGCGAGATCGGACGCTTGCTGCTGGCCGGCCGCGAAGACACCGCGCAACTGCAGTTGCGCCGCTGGATGCGGCTGTTTCCGGACGCCTTCTACCTCGAGCTGTCGCGCTGCGGGCGTCCACAGGAGGACACCCTGACGCTGGCGAGCGCGCACCTTGCGGCGCGCGCCGGCTGCCCGGCGGTGGCCACGAACGACGTGCGCTTCCTCGATCGCGAGGATTTCGACGCGCACGAGGCGCGCGTGGCGATCGCGCAGGGCTACACGCTGGCGGACAACCGCCGCCCGCGCCTGTACAGCCCGGAGCAGTACCTCAAGTCGCCGGCCGAGATGGCGATCCTGTTTGCCGACATGCCCGAGGCGCTCGACAACAGTGTCGATCTCGCGCGACGGCTGAACCTCACGCTGCAGACGGGCACCTACTTCCTGCCGGAAGTGCCGACCCGCGCCGGAGAGGACGCCGGCGAACGTCTCGCGCGCGAGGCCCGCGAGGGCCTCGCGGTGCGCCTTGCGAAGCTCGAGAGCGCACGCGCGCTGGCCAAGCCGCGCGAGAGTTACCACGAACGCCTGGAACTGGAAGCGCGGGTGATCGCGCAGATGGGCTTCCCGGGCTACTTCCTGATCGTCGCCGACTTCATCGGCTGGGCCAAGCGCAACGGCATTCCGGTGGGGCCCGGTCGCGGCTCCGGCGCCGGCTCGCTGGTCGCCTACGCGCTCGGCATCACCGACCTCGACCCGCTGCGCTACGACCTGCTGTTCGAGCGTTTCCTCAATCCCGAGCGCGTGTCGATGCCGGACTTCGACATCGACTTCTGCATGGAACGGCGCGACGAGGTGATCCGCTACGTGCGCGAGGCCTACGGCGCGGACAAGGTCGCGCAGATCATCACCTACGGCTCGATGGCGGCCAAAGCCTGCGTGCGCGACTGCGGGCGCGTGCTCGGCCTGCCTTTCCCGGCGGTCGATTCGATCGCCAAGCTGATTCCCGCACGCCCGCTGGACCTGACCCTGGAGGACGCGCTCGGGCTGTCGGAGAAGTCGAAGAAGGAGCCCGATCGCATCAGCAGCGAGCTGCGCGCGCGCTACGAGGACGAGGACGACGAGGCGCGCCCGGTGCTGGAACTGGCGCTGAGCCTGGAGGGCCTGGCGCGCAATGCCGGCAAGCACGCCGGCGGGGTGGTCATCGCGCCCTCCGCACTGACCGATTTCACCGCGCTCTATTACGAAGCCAAGGCCGACACCGGCAACGACCTGCCGGTCACCCAGTTCGACAAGGACGATGTCGAGACCATTGGCCTGGTCAAGTTCGACTTCCTCGGCCTGCGCACGCTGACGATCATCCAGTGGTGCGTGCAGGCGATCAACGCGCGCCGCGCGGCCGACGGCCAACCGGCGCTGGACATCGACCTGATCCCGCTGGACGATGCGCCGAGCTACCAGTTGTTCGCGAAGGGCGACACCGTCGCGGTCTTCCAGTTCGAATCGGCCGGCATGCAGCGGTTGCTGAAGGACGCGCGCCCGGACCGCTTCGAGGACCTGATCGCGCTGGTCTCGCTGTACCGGCCGGGGCCGATGGAGCTGATCCCGAGCTTCTGCGCGCGCAAGCACGGGCGCGAGCCGATCGCCTATCCGGACCCACGCGTCGAGCCGATCCTGAAAGAGACCTACGGGATCATGGTCTACCAGGAACAGGTGATGCAGATGGCGCAGATCGTCGGCGGCTATTCGCTCGGCGGCGCCGACCTGCTGCGCCGCGCGATGGGCAAGAAGAAGCCCGAGGAGATGGTCAAGCACCGCGGCATCTTCCGCGAGGGCGCCGCGAAGGACGGGGTCGACGAGGCCAAGGCCGACGCGATCTTCGATCTGATGGAGAAGTTCGCCGGCTACGGCTTCAACAAGTCGCACGCCGCCGCCTACGCGCTGGTCGCCTACCAGACCGCGTGGCTGAAGGCGCATTACCCGGCCGAGTTCATGGCGGCGACGCTGTCCTCGGACATGGACCGCACCGAGGCCGTGGTCGAGTTCCTCGCCGACGCGCGGGCGCGCGGCGTCGCCGTGCTGCCGGCCTGCGTCAACGCCTCCGAGTACCCCTTTCGCGCGACCGACGCGCGCACCATCCGCTACGGCCTCGGCGCGATCAAGGGCGTCGGCCTGCCGGCCGCCGAGGCGATCGTGCGCGAGCGCGCCCGCGGTGGCGCCTATCGCGACCTCTACGACTTCTGCCAGCGCGTCGACCTGTCGAAGATGAACCGGCGCGTGCTCGAGGCGCTGATCGCCGCCGGCGCGCTGGACGCGCTCGGCGCCAATCGCGCGAGCCTGCTGGCGGCGCTGCCGGACGCCTTGAAAGCCGCCGAGCAGCGCAGCCGCGACGGCGCCGCCGGTCAGGTCGACCTGTTCGGCAGCGCCAGTGCCAGCGTGGCGCCGCCACCGGCGATGCCGCGGCTGCCGGAGATGACGCTGATCGACAAGCTCAAGGGCGAGTTCGCGACGCTCGGCTGGTATGTCTCCGGGCACCCGGTGGATGCGGCCGCACCGTGGCTGCGCGAAATCGTCTCCTGCCCACTCGGCGAAGTCGCACCAAAAGTGCCGCCGGGCCGCAAGGGTCGCGGCGCCGAGTTGAACCTGACCGTCGCCGGCATGGTCGGGCCGATGCGCAAACGCGGCGACAACATCGCCTTCGTGCAGTTGCAGGACGCCAGCGGCCGCCTCGAGACCGCCTTCTTCACCGAGGCCTACGCCGAGTTCGGCGGCCTCATCCGCGCCGGCGAGATCATCGTCGTCGAAGGCAGCGCGAGCTGGGACGACTTCAACAACGCCGCACAACTGCGCGTGCGCCGCGCCTGGCCATTGGTCGACGCCTGCCAGCACCACGCGCGCGGCCTGCAGCTCGAGGTCCACGATCCGGCCGACGATTTCGCCGGCGACCTCAAGCGCGCGCTCGCGCCCTGGCGCGGCGGCGCCACCCCGCTGCGCCTGCGCTACCGCCGCGGCCCGGCCAGCGTCGAACTCGAGTTCCCCGAGTCCTGGCGCCTGAAGGCCGATCCGGCATTGCCGGAACTGCTGCTGCGCATCCCGGGCGTGAAGAGCGCGCAGTGGGTGTTCGGGCGGCGGATGGTCGAGAGCGAGGCGGCGTGAGGGCGGGAACAGTGGCGTTCCACCCACACCGCTTTGGTGCGAAACGACGCGCTTCGAACATCGGAGATCCCTGTGGGAGCGGGTTCATCCCGCGACCGGAAGCGCCGCGCGGTGGCAGGAGGAACCTGCTTCCACAGTCGGCCGGTGGGCGACCCGCGCCGCATACTCCGTGGATGCCCTTGCCTCAACTCGTGCTGCTGACCCGCCCGCGCCGCGAGACCCGCGCGACCGCGCGCTTCCTGGCGCAACACGGTGTCGAATGCCTGCGCATGCCGCTGCAGACCACGCGCCGCGCCCCGCCGTCGGCGCGGCTGGCGGCCGACCTGGCCTGGGCCGCGCAGGCTGAGTGCCTGGTCTTCGTCAGCCGCGCCGCGGTCGCAGCCGCCGCGCGCCTGATGCCCGAGGCGATCGCCGCGGCGCCAGCGAGGGTCGCGGTCGGCGCGGCCGCGGCGCGCGGCCTGCTCGCGCTCGGCCTCGATTGTCTGCAGACGTCCGAAGGCCACGAGGACAGCGAAGGCGTGCTCGACCTGCCCGCACTGCGCGAAGTCCGCGGACAGCGCATCGGCATCTTCGCCGCACCGGGTGGGCGCACGCGCATCGCCGCCACCCTCGCCGCACGCGGCGCGCAGGTGCGCACGCTGCTGGTCTACCGGCGCGTGCCGCAACGGCCGTGCCCACGGACGATCCGCGCCTTGCGTGCATCCGCCGACCGCATCGTCCTCGGCGCCAGCAGCGGCCTGTTGCTGGAAGCGCTGGAGCGTCTGCTGGTGCGCGAGCGCCTGACCGCCCTGCGCGAGCGGCCGCTGATCGTCGCCAGCGCGCGCATCGGGGAGTGCGCGCGGGCGCTGGGATATGCCGACGTGCGGGTCGCGCGCGGGGCTTCGGTACAGGCCTGGCTGGAGGCGCTGGAAGCGGTTCGCGCGGCGACCTCGCATGCGTTGAGGTGCACCGGCGGTGACGATCCGCTACCATCCCGGCAAACGAATTCTTAACCCGGTCCATGTCCGTTCCTGCCGAAGCGACCGATGCCGCGTCCGTGCCGGAGGCGGTGGTGCCCGCCTTGTCTGCGCCCGCCACGCCGCGCCGACGTGCGTGGTGGCCGTGGATACTGCTAGTGCTGACGCTGGGGATGGCCTTCGGCTGGTGGCAATGGCAAGGCCGGCGCACGGTGGCGGTCGACCGGACGCCCGATGTCGCAGCGCAGCCGCTGGTCGCTGCCAGTACCGATGCGATCGCCGAATTGCGTCGCAGCCTCGACGACGCGGCGCGCGTCAACCGCGCGTTGCGCGAACAGGTGCTCGGGCTGACCCAGCGGGTCGGTCTGGTCGAGGATGGGCTCGCCAGCATGGAACGCGGCGCCGCGCCCGGCGTCGACGCGGTGCGTCTGGCCGAGGCCGATTTCCTGCTGCGCATCGGCGAAGAAAAACTGCAGTTGTTCGGCGACGTCGGCGGCGCCAAGGTCGCGTTCGAACTGGCTGACGCGCAACTCGCCGAAGTGGCCGATCCGCGCGCGACTTCGGTGCGGCAAACCCTGGCGCTCGAACGCGACGCGCTCGCCGCGATCGCGGTCGCCGACCTGCCGGTGCTGCTCGGTCGCCTCGACGGACTCGCCGATGGCGTGTCGCAATGGCCGCTGCGAGGACGCGACGATGGCGGTGCCGGTACGCCCGGTGATTCCGCTGACTGGTGGAGCCGCGGCGCGAACCTGCTCGACCGCTATTTCCGCGTGCGTCGGGTGGACCCGGCCGAACAGGCTGCCGGCGGCCCGCTGCTGCGCGAACGCATCGTGCTCGAGCTCAGCCGCGCACGCCTGCTGCTGCTGCGCGGCGAGGGTGCGCTCGCCCTGCGCGCGATCGAATCCGCGCGCGACGGCATCCAGTCCGGCTTCGATGCCAGCGATGAAGGCGTGCGTCGTGCGCTGGCGATTCTCGACGAGGTGCGTGCGGCGCCACTGGCACCGACGCTGCCGACGCTCGGCGAATCGCGACGCGAGCTGGCACGGCTGCGCGGCCTCGACGCGCCGGCGCCGGTCGCTGCGGGCGCCGACACTCCGCCGCCGGACGAACCCGCCCCTGCCGCCGGGCCACCCGATGCAGCGTCGATCGACGCCCCGCAGGCCACGGACGCGGCCGCGGGTGAGAGCGCGGCCACGCCGGAAGGCCCCGCGACTCCGGCTGAAGCGCCCGATACCGACTCCGCGCAGGAGCCCTCCGGCCCCGGCACGACGCCCGACGGCGACCCGCCGCCGCAGGGATGAGACGATGAGCTTCGTGCTGCGCCTCACCATCGTCCTGCTGCTGGCGCTGCTGGCGGCGTTGCTCGGCTACTGGCTGCGCCAGGACGCCGGCATGGTCTATGTGCGCTTCCAGGGCTGGGAAGTGGAAACCACCGTGGTCTTCCTCGGTGCGGCAACCCTGCTGTTGGCGGCGCTGGCGCTGGCGCTGTACACGCTGGCGGTGCGCTGGCCGCGGCGCTTCGGCTGGCACCGGCGCACACGCGCCACCGCGCGCCTGGACCAGGGTCTGGTGCTGGCCTACGAAGGCAAGCTGCACGACGCCCAGCGCGAACTGCTCGCCGCCAGCACCGAGCCGGTGCAGCGGCTGTCGGCGCTGCTGAGCGCCGCCGAGGTCGCACAGACGCGCGGCGAGACCGGCCTCGTCGACGAGATCCTGCGCAATGCGGTCGAACTTCCGCGCGGACGCGCGGTCGCGCCCCTGCTGGCGGATGCCTGGCGCGCCGAACGCGGCGACGACGCGGCCTTCGCGGCGATCACACTTCGAGCCGAGCAGGCCGATGCTCCGCCGCGGGTGCTGCGCACACTGATCGAAGGCCTGCTGGCGCGCGGTCGCGCCAGTGAGGCGGTGGCCGCGTTGCAGCGCCTCGCCGAGGCGCGCCAGATCGGCGATCGCGAACTCGCCGCGCTTGAGCGCCGAGTCTGGTCGCAGGCGCTCGAACAGGCTGCCGACAAGCCGGCGCTGGACGCGCTGTGGCAACGCTTCAGCCGCCAGGAGAAACGCGAGCGCAGCGTGCTCGGAGCGCTGGTGCGCGCGGAAACGCGGCTGTGCGGCAGTGACCTCGCGGCGACCGCGATCGAGGCCGCGCTGACCCGCGAGTGGAGCGAGGAACTCGCCGAACTGTACGCGCAGGCGCCGGTCGCGCAGGTACTGCCGCGCATCAAGCGCGCCGAGAAATTCCTGCAGCAGCAGCCGCAGAGCCCGGGCCTGCTGCTGGCGCTCGCGCGCTGGTGTCGCCTGGAGCAGATCTACGGCAAGGCCCAGGAGTATCTGCGGCTGTCGCTGAGCCTGGCGCCGCGCGCGACCGCGCTGGCCGAGGCCGCGCGCCTGGCCAGTGCCCGCGGCGAAGCCGAGCGCGCCTGCCTCGCCTGGCGTCTGGCCGCCGAGGCTGCGCTCGGCGAGGGTTCGCGCAAGGAAGACCTCAGCCAGTTGCTGCGCTGAAGCCGGCGATGGCAGAACGATTCCAACGCGGAGGAGGCGGGGAAGCCGTCGGACACGACCCCTGGCGTCTGCGGGCACCGGTTCCGATCCGCACCGACCGACCACTCGTTTTCCTCTGCCTGTCCTCCACGTACTCTGCGGCTTCGCGTTGAACCATTCCTCCTCATCCACACCGCGCACACCCGTGGTGCGATCACCCGCCCGCGGCGACGGCCCGACCATGCTCCCAGAACCCGACGAAATCGCCCGCGCCCACAGCGAGCGGATGCGCGCGCACATCGCTGCCGAGATCGCTGCGCAGGGGCCGATCCCCTTTCAGCGCTACATGGAGCTCGCACTGTACGCACCCGGACTGGGCTACTACGCCGCCGGAACGCGCAAGTTCGGCGTCGGTGGCGATTTTGTGACCGCACCCGAACTCGGCGAGGTGTACGCCGGGGCACTGGCGGCGACGCTCGCGGACACGCTGCGCCACTTCGAGACACCGGTCCTGATGGAGATCGGTGCCGGCAGCGGCGCGCTCGCAGCCGGACTGCTGCCGGCGCTGCAAAAGCTGGACGCACTGCCGACGCGCTACCGCATTCTCGAGCGCAGCGCTGACCTGCGCGAGCGCCAGCAGACCCGGCTGGCCATGCTCGAACCCGGACTTGCGGCGCGCGTCGACTGGCTGGACACGCCTGCGGGCGAGTCCTTCGATGGTGCAATCCTCGCCAACGAAGTGCTCGATGCGCTCGCCTGTGCACGCTTCGAACTTGCCGACGAGGGTTTTTTCGAGATCCGTGTCGATGTTGCCGGCACGCGTTTCGTCGAATGCCTGGCGCCGCCGCGCCCGCAGCTGTCGCGCGCCCTCGCCCACTTGCAGGCGGAACTGCCGGTCGCGCTGCCCGTCGGTACTCGCAGCGAGATCCTGCCCGAGCTCGGCGCCTGGCTGGCGGCGGTGACGGCGCCTCTGCGGCGCGGTCTGGTGCTGCTATCCGACTACGGCTACGGGCGATCCGAGTACTACCGTCCGGAACGCCACGACGGGACCTTGATCTGCCACTACCGTCAGTACGCACACGCCGATCCATACTGGTATCCGGGCCTCAACGACCTGTCCGCATCGGTTGACTTCACCGCCCTCGCCGAAGCCGGCATCGACGCCGGTTTCGAGCTGCTGGCCTACGACCACCAGGCCGGATTCCTGCTGGCCAGCGGCATCGAGGCCCTGCAGGAGCAACTTCAGGAGCTGGGTGATCGCGCGCGCCTGCGGCTCTCCGGCGAACTCAAGCGCCTGCTCCTGCCCGGCGAGATGGGCGAGCGGTTCAAGTGGATGCTGCTCGGGCGCGGCGTCGACTCGCATCTGCTGCCGCCGCGCCTGTGCGCCGCCGGCCAACGCCACTTGTTGTAGTCGCACTGCGGGCGATCGATCATTCGCGCAATGCCTGTTGCGAGCTCGCGTTCGCCCCTACACTGGCGGGATGCTCCAACACCCCACCCTCTGGCGAATCCTGGGCGCGGGGCTTCTGATCGTGATCGCCGCGCTCTCGCTGCTGCCCGTGCGCGGCCCCGATCTGCATCTGCCCAACGCCGACAAGCTCCACCATGCGCTTGCCTACGCGGTCCTGATGCTGTACTTCGGCCAACTCACGCGACGGCGGGCACTCATCGCAGCCGCCCTGATCGGTTACGGCATCGCAATCGAGCTGCTGCAATCGCAGATGCCATCGCGCTCGGCCGAGCTCGTGGATCTGCTTGCCAATCTGGTCGGGATGGGCTTCGGCGCGCTGCTGCTGCGCAGCCCGGCCGGACGCTGGCTGAACGCCGTCGACGCGCGCTTGGTCGGACGGCGCAAGTTGTAGCATCGAGAGCTCAGCAACGAGGTCGCCGATGAGTGCCGAGCCAGTCCTGATCCCCACCGGCGATGCCCTGCCGATCACGATCATACCGGAGGCGGACTACGCGAACTGGGCGGCAGCTCAGGATGAGACCACGCGCGCGCAACTGGCAGCGCAACGCTTCGAGGGCAAGCGCTACAGCCAGGCGCTGCGCTACGGCGGCGATGGTCGCCTCGCCGGCGCGGTGGTCGGCGTGCGCGGCAGCGACGACGTGTGGGCACTGGGCAACGCCGCCTTCGGCCTGCCGGCGCGAGACTTCGTCCTGGACACCGCGCTGCCGGCCGACACCCGGCACCGGCTGGCGCTCGGCTTCGCGCTCGGCGCCTACCAGTTCCTGCGCTACAAGCCGAAGGCGGCGCGCACACCGGCACGACTGGTGGTGGCAGACGAGACGATCCGCACCAGCCTGCTGCGCCTGGCCGCGGCGGTGTACGCCGCGCGCGACCTCGTGAACACGCCCACCGAACAGCTCGGACCGGAGCAACTGGAGCGGGTGGTGGCTGCGCTCGCGACGCGGCATGGCGCCGGGTTCCGCAGCATCACCGGCGAGGCCTTGCTGGCGCACAACTTTCCGGCGATTCACGCGGTCGGCCGCGCCAGCCATCGGCCGCCACGACTGCTGGAACTCAACTGGGGCGATCCCGGCCATCCGCGCGTCGCGATTCTCGGCAAGGGCGTCTGCTTCGACACCGGCGGCCTCGACATCAAGCCGGCCGAGGGCATGGCGTTGATGAAGAAGGACATGGGCGGCGCCGCGGTCGCGATTTCGCTGGCGGGTCTGGTGATGGCGGAGAAGCTGCCGGTGCATCTGCAACTGCTGGTGCCGGCGGTGGAAAACGCGATCGGCCCCGACGCTTACCGGCCGGGCGAAGTCATCTCCACACGCGCCGGGCTATCGGTGGAGATCGGCAACACCGATGCCGAGGGTCGGGTCATCCTGTGCGACGCGCTCGCCTACGCCTGTGAATCGGATCCGGAGCTGCTGCTCGATTTTGCGACCCTGACCGGCGCCGCGCGCATCGCCCTCGGCCCCGATCTGCCGGCACTGTTCGCCAACCGCGAAGAGCTTTCGCTGGCTTTGATCGCGGCCGGGCGCAAAAGCGGCGACCCCCTGTGGGCGATGCCCCTGTGGGAGGACTACCAATCGCTGATCGACAGCGGAATCGCGGACCTCAACAACGCCGGATCCTCGCGCATGGCCGGCTGCATCACCGCAGCGCTGTACCTGAAACGCTTCGTGCCCGGACGCATCCCCTGGGCACACCTGGACACCTACTGCTGGAGCGAAGGCAAGCCCGGCCGTCCGGCCGGAGGCGACTGTCACGGCCTGCGCGCCGCATACGCCTACCTGAGGGAGCGCTACGGCAACTGAAGCCCGGACGCCGAGCACGCCACGCGGCTGTGCGCGCCCCGCGACAACACCCGCCGTGCCGCAACCCCGAATTCACCGAAACCGTTTGCGTGCATGCGCCTTGCGTGGAAACATTGCGCCAGGCAGCGACCCTGCGGAGGTGTGCGATGGTCCCGGTGAGCCAGTTGCTCTCGCACAAGGGCAGTGATCTCCACACACTGCGTCCCGAGGATCCGGTGATCGACGCGATCCGGCTGATGGCCGACAAGGGCATCGGCGCGGTGTTGGTGATGCAGGACGGCAAGCTCGCTGGCATCCTGTCCGAGCGCGATTACGCCCGCAAGGTGATCCTGATGGGGCGTTCCTCGAAGGACACCGCGATCGCGACCATCATGACCCCGGTGCCGTTGGTCACGGTATCTTCGTCGTCGCGCACCAAGCACTGCATGCGCCTGATGACCGATCGCCGCATCCGCCATCTTCCGGTGGTGGATGGGGACACGGTCGTCGGCATGCTCTCGATCGGCGACATCGTGCGCTCGATGATCGAGACGCTCGAGGCCGAGAACGCGCAGATGAAGCAGTACATCGCCGGGTGAGGCGAGGGAAAGGCCGGAAAGAGGAGGAGCGCAAGCCGGGGAGGATGTGCGATCGCCGCTCCGGGAGCGGTTGTGCGTCGCTGCGGTCGCGAACTTGCAGGCTCTCCTTTTTTCCTTTCTCCTCCTCGCTTTTCCCGCCTCCATACCATGCGTCCCCTGTCTGAACTCCGCGCCGAACTCGATGCCGTCGATGCCGAACTGATCGCGGCGATCGCGCATCGGCAGGCCCTGGTGGCGGAAATCGGCCGCTGGAAGCATGCCCAGGGCAGGCAGTTGCGGGATTTCCAGCGCGAACGCGAGGTGATTGCGAACGTACGCGCGAAAGCGCAGGCGATCGGCCTCGACGGGGAGATCGCCGAGCAGGTGATGAAGCTGTTGATCGAGTCCTCCCTGACCACCCAGGAGCAGGACCGCGTACGCCTGGCCAGCCAGGGCGGCGGCCGACGAGCACTGGTGATCGGTGGCAACGGCCGCATGGGTCGCTGGTTCGTGCGCTTCCTTGCGGCGCAGGGTTTCGACGTCGAAGTCGCCGACCCCTCCGGCGCGCCCGAGGGCAGCGTCGGTCGCGCGAACTGGAGCGAGGGCGCGCTGGACCAGGACCTGATTGTGGTGGCCGCACCGATGCGACGCAGCAACGAGATCCTGCTGGCTCTGGCCGAGCGCCGGCCGGCGGGTCTGGTGTTCGACATCGGATCGCTGAAGACGCCGCTGATCGAGGGGCTGACGGCCTGCGCAGCCGCCGGGCTGCGGGTGTGCTCGGTGCATCCGATGTTCGGCCCGGACACCGAGCTGCTGTCCGACCGGCATGTCATCTTCCTGCCGGTCGGCGCACCCGATGCGGTATGCCAGGCGCGCGAGCTGTTCGCGCAGACCATGGTGCAGGCTGTGGAGATGTCGCTGGCCGAGCACGATCACCTGATCGCCTACGTGCTCGGCCTCTCGCACGCGCTCAACATCGTGTTCTTCACCGCACTGGCCAACTCCGGCGAGGCCGCACCCAAGCTCGCGCGGATGTCCTCGACCACCTTCGACCGCCAGCTGCGGATCGCCACCGGCGTCGCCAGCGAGAATCCGCGCATGTACTACGAGATCCAGAGCCTCAACGCCTTCCGCGGCGAAGCCCTCGACGCGCTTCGGCGAGCGGTCGGCGAGCTGACCCGCTGCATCGAAGAGGGCGACGAGATCGGTTTCGTCGCACTGATGGAGCGCGGCCGAGGGTACCTGAGCGCGCGTGCGCTGCCGCGCGGGTAGTCCCGGCGGGTCGCCGCAAGGCGGGTTCAGCGCGGCCAGACGCGCTCGCCGTCCAGCCAGGTGGACTTGACCCGGAGCGTGAGCAGGGCGCGGCCGCGCAAGTCCCGGGGATCGGCGGTGAGCACGATGAAATCGGCGCGTTTGCCGACTTCCAGACTGCCGACCTCGGCTTCGGCGAAGCCGGCCCAGGCCGCACCGCGAGTGAAACCGTCCAGGGCCTCCTCCAGGCGCATGCGCTGGTCGGGCAACCAACCGTCCGCCGGTTCACCCCGCGCATCCTGCCGCGTCGCCGCGGCGTACAGGCCCAGTACCGGCTCGACGCGCTCGACCGGAAAGTCCGAACCAAGCGCGAGTTTTGCGCCGCTGTCGAGCAAACGACGCCAGGCGTAGGCGCCGCGCAGACGCTCCGCGCCGATGCGCGCCTGCGCCCAGGGCATGTCGCTGGTCGCGTGCGTGGGTTGCATCGAAGCGATCACGCCGAGTTCGGCGAAACGCGGGATATCGGTCGGATCCACCACCTGCGCGTGCTCGATGCGCGGTCGCAGCGCCATGCGCTGCTGCCGATCCAGGCGCGCGTAGGCATCCAGCACGATGCGGTTCGCGCGGTCGCCGATCGCGTGCACCGCCGGCTGCACGCCGCAACCGGCGGCGCGCTCGATGGCCGCCCGCAGCGCCGCCTCGGAGGTCACCAGCAGACCACGGTTTCCGGCGTCGTCGGCATAGTCGGCGAGCAACGCGGCGCCGCGGCTGCCGAGCGCGCCATCGGCATAGAGCTTGACCGCGCGCATTTGCAGGCGCCCACCGGGATGCCGGTACGGCCCTTCCTTGCACAGCCAGTCGAGCGCCGCGCTGGCGCCGTCTGCCATCGCGTAGATCCGCAGCGGCAGCGCCCCCTCGTCGGCGAGTTCGCGCATCAAGCCCAGGTCGGCGCGCGAAACCCCGGCATCGTGCACGCCGGTCAGGCCGGCCGCACTCGCCGCGTGCAGGGCCGCCACCAGCGCGCGTCGGCGCCAGGCGCGGTCGTGGGCCGGCAACCGAGCCTGCACCAGGTCCATCGCGGTGTCGACGAACACCCCGGTCGGCTTGCCTGCGGCATCGCGCAGCAGGCGGCCGCCGGGAGGATCCGGGGTGGTCGCGTCGATGCCGGCCACGCGCATCGCCGCGCTGTTGGCCCAGCCGGCATGGCCATCGATGCGCGTCAACCAGACCGGTCGCTCGGGGAACTGCCGATCCAGATCCGCCGCGCTCGGAAACTCCTGTGCGGGCCAGTCGTTCTGATCCCAGCCGCGACCGATCAGCCAGTCGCCCTCGGCGAGCGCCCGCGCCTTGGTGCGCAACCGGGCGCGGATTTCCTTCAGGTCGCGACTGCCGACCAGGTCGACTTGCAACAGGGCGCTGCCCAGACCCAGCAAGTGCCCATGGGCATCGATCAACCCGGGCAGCACGACGCCGTCGAAGGCGTGCTCGCGCACTCCGCGTCCGCGCTGCTCCAACTGCGCACGCACCTGTGCATGCGCGCCGGCCGCGATCACCCGTCCCTGCGCATCCCAGGCGAGCGCCGCCACCGGCTCGGCGTCCGCGCGCAGGTGGATGCGGCCCAATGCGAGCGTGTCCGGGCCCGGCCCCTGCTGGGCGAGCGCACTGGCGGCGACCAGCAGACAGGACAGAAACGGCGATCTGCGCATGGTTTCCTCCGGAACGTGCCGGTCGCGGGGCACGCATGGCACCGACGGGTTGATCGTGCGTCTCGCGGAGGCATGGCCCGCGAGTCCCTGGATGGCCGTTATATCAGCGCCCGCCTGCCCGCGAAGCGCCCGCTTCGCCATCCTCGCGGTCACCTACAATGATGCATTGCAACATGAGCCGGGACCGATGTCGAACAAGTTCCAGTTGCGCGCCGCGACCTCCGCCGACGCCCGCCTGATCGCCGAATTCAACCAGGCGATGGCACTCGAGACCGAAGGCAGGAACCTCGACCTTGCGATCATCCAGGCCGGTGTGCTCGAGGTGCTGTCGCAGCCACGGCGCGGCTTCTATCTGCTGGCCGAACACGCCGGCGCGGTGCAGGGCGGGCTGATGGTCACCTTCGAGTGGAGCGATTGGCGCAACGCCGATTTCTGGTGGATCCAGAGCGTCTACGTGCGCCCGCAGGCACGTCGCCAAGGGGTGTTCGCGGCGCTGTATCGGGAGATCGAGTGCCGCGCGCGCACTGCGGGCGCCTGTGGTCTGCGTCTGTATGTGGAAAACACCAACTCCGCGGCAATGCGGACCTATGCGCGCCTGGGCATGCGCGACGCCCACTACCGGGTCATGGAGCACTCCTTCGAATGATTCCGGCATCAGACTTGCCCGTTCCGCAGGAGATGAAGCCCGCCTGGTGGCTCCGGGCGGGTCCGGAAACGGTGGACGCGGATCGTTGTTTTCCTCCGGATTCACCGCTCACGGCGACCGACACCAGGCGCACCGACAGGATGCGCGGTTGGGCAACGGCGCTCGCGCTGCTGTGCGCGCAGGCAACCGTCGCCGCCGAACAGACGATCCTGACGGTCGACGCCGAATACCTGGAGACCGCAATGCCGTTGTACACGCGCATCGCGACCGCGGCGGCACACGCAGCCGAAGGCACCGATGCGCAACGACGGGCCGACCTGGAACTGGCCCGCGTCCAGCGCCTGTCGGACATCCTGGTGGCGCTTCCGGAGGAGATCGGGCGCATCGCGGCCGAGGCCGACGCCGATCTGGTGGTCGACCGCGCGGTCGCGCGCCGCCTCGGCGAGACCGGCGCGCGCGACATCACCGCGCAGGTCGAACGCGCGCTCGAGCGGCGCTTCGAGGCGCTGCCGCTGGAAGGCGTGCCATGAGGGTCTGGCTGCTCGCGCTGTTGCTGGGGCCGCTGACCGCCGACGCGGCGCAAGTGCTGGTGGTCGACCTGTCCGAAGCCTACTCGCGTTCGAGCGCGCTGGCGCAGTTGCTGCGCGAGGTCGACGGTGAGCTCAAGGCCATCGCCGGCCGCCACCGACCCGCGTTGCAGGCGCTGCGCAACGAGCTGCAGACGCTCAAGGCCTCCGGTGCCGCCAGCCGCGACAAACAGTTGCAGGTAACGCGCCGCATCGCCGCGATCGAGGCTGCCGCCGAAGTCGACGAAGATCGCCTCGCCGCCGCGAACCAGCGGGCGATCGCCCGCGTCGACTCGGCCATCGCCGAAGCCAAGGAAGCGCTGCGACTGGAGGCAGGAGCGCGCGCGGTGCTCGACATTCAGGAGACCCGCTACGTGCGCCCGGGCTGCGGCTGCCTGGCCAGCGACCGCCTCTACGAGTTGCTCAACGAACGCCTGCCCAAGGTAGAGTTGGAATTGCAGCCGCCGGTGCAGACCTCGCGGATGTTGCACCGCAGCTTGCCGCGGTTTGCGCGCCCCACGCACAATCGTCCCGTCCCGGCGTAGCAACCGGCTTGTCGGGGAGGGAGCAAACCCGTGGTGATCCCGCAAGGGCGCCGCGGGTTTCTTTTTTTGGGAGGAACAATGCCTTCGCTGTACGACGATCCCGACGCATTCGCCGTGCACGCGCGCAGCATTCCGCAGCGCGCGCCGGGTGTTCCACGAGCGGTCTTTCTGGTCAGCCCGGCGCAGTTCCGCCTGGCCGAGGAGTCGGCGCGCGACAACGCCTACATGCGGATGACCACCGCAGTCGATCCCTGGCGCGCACTCGCCCAGCATCAGGCGCTGGCGCAGGCGCTGGCGTGCGCCGGCGTGCCGGTGCAGGTCTTCCCGGGCGATCCACGCACGCCCGATGCGGTATTTCCCAACAACGTGTTCGCCACCGCACCGGGGCGGCTGGTGATCGGCGCGATGCGCCACCCGGTGCGCCAGCAGGAGGCCCGCCGCGAGGACATCCGCGCCTGGTTCCGCACGCTACTCCATTACCACGAGATCGACCTGTCCGGGCGCGGCTTCGTCGCCGAGCTGACCGGCAGTCTGGTGATCGACCGCAGTCGCGGCATCGGCTTCTGTGGACTGTCGGAGCGTTGTGATCGCGCCGGAGC
Organism: Lysobacterales bacterium; assembly: GCA_019187485.1. GTDB lineage: Bacteria > Pseudomonadota > Gammaproteobacteria > Xanthomonadales > SZUA-5 > JADKFD01. The sequence goes on from JABAQR010000049.1 coordinate 16,710, forward strand.
GACGGCGATGGCTGCTGCCTTCGGGCTGCAGGCCGTGCTGATCTACGAGCTGGCGCCGGGCGAATACCATGGCAACGTCGTGATGTCGGCGCTCGACGGTCGCGGCCTGCTGCTGTGCCCGGACGGATTCGCCGACGCGCGCGTCCCGCGGGCCTTGGCGTCCATCCACGCCGATACGACCGTGACCATCGATGCCGCCGAGAAGGCAGCCTTCGCGGGCAACTGCATCGCGCTGGGCGCCGATGGCCTGTGGATGTCAGCCTGCGCACAGGCGGCGCTCAGGCCGGCCACGCGTGCCGCAGTTACTCGTCTTGGCCTGCGCATCCACGCGGTGGAACTGGACGAACTGGAAAAGGCTGGCGGCAGCCTGCGCTGCATGATCGGAGAGATCTACTGAGTCGCCCGTCGGACGGACGAACGCACGAGGAGACTGTGGGGCACGCGGGGGTTGCGGCGGCGCCCTGCAAGCGTCCCGGGCCCGCCTCAGCCCCCGATGCGCTTGCGCATCACGTCGCCATCGACACCGAGACTCTTGCCGACGCGCGTCAGCCAGGACTTCTCGGGGATGCGCATGCGCCCATCCGAATGCGCCAGCGTCAACAGCGCATCGAGCAACTGTTCGGAGTGCGTCGAAGCGGAAGGGAAGACCTTGAGGAAGCGCGCAATCTCGCCCTCGACATCGAGACCGCCGGCGCGGCCACGCTCGAAGCTCTGCACGGCCAGCTTGCGACCAATCTTGGGCAACTGCATGCGATCGATCAGATCCTCGCCATGCTGGGCTTCCTCGGCGGTGACCACGCCATCCGCGCGTGCCAGCGAGCCGAGCAGCGCGAACAGCACCCCGACGAAAACCTCTTCCTTGGGATCGAGCGCCTCGTTGCGAAACAGACCACCGAGGGTCTCGCTGATCCAACCCAGAGGACCAGAGGAACGGACTTCGGACATGCGACACCCCCTGCTTGAGGAATTCTGTCGGTCACTGCCGCGACGATCTTAGCGGGCGGCTGCGTGCGCGTCGACCACAGGGAAACGATGCGCCTCTGGACGCGGGGACAGCAAGCCCGGAAAAATCGACCCGACGCACTTCGAACATGGACATCTGACTGTCCGATTCCGGACACTTGCGCTGGCCTCACGGGGACGCTTGTCGCCACGTGCAGGCTGGCATGCAAACTGCGTTGCGATCCGGACACGACCGGAAGGACGACCATGACCGAGCTGCCGATCCTGATCGCCGACGACCAGCGCGATGTGCTCGAGGCCCTGCGCCTCCTGCTCAAGGCCGAAGGGCTCGCCTGCGTGCAGGCCATGCACCCCGATGCGGTGATCGAGACGCTGCGTCGGCAGCCGGTCTCGGTGGTGCTGATGGACCTGAACTACACCCGCGACACCACCAGCGGTGCCGAGGGCCTGGAACTGCTCCAGCGCATCCGCGCGCTGGATGCCGAGCTGCCGGTGGTGGCGATGACCGCGTGGGGCACGATCGACATCGCGGTGGAAGCGATGCGCCACGGCGCCAATGATTTCGTCGAAAAGCCCTGGGACAACGCGCGCCTGCTCGCGATCCTGCGCAACCAGACGGCGCTCGGCGCCAGCCGCCGGCGCGCGCAGCGTCTGGAGCGCGAGGTCGAGATCCTGCGCGGCGCCGAGTCCGGTGAGTTCATCGCCGAATCCGCGGCAATGCGGCCGGTGCTGGACATGATCCAGCGCGTCGGGCCCACCGAGGCGAACGTGCTGATCCTCGGCGAGAACGGCAGCGGCAAGGGCCTGATCGCCGATCTGCTGCACCGCAACTCGCGGCGCTCCGACAAGCCGCTGATCAAGGTCAACATGGGCGGCATCGCCGAGAGCGTGTTCGAGTCGGAGATGTTCGGGCATGTGCGCGGCGCCTTCACCGACGCCAAGCAGGACCGCATCGGGCGCTTCGAACTCGCCGATGGCGGCACCCTGTTCCTCGACGAGGTCGGCAACATTCCGCCCTCGCAGCAGCCCAAGCTGCTGCGCGTGCTCGAGGACGGCGAGTTCGAGCGCCTCGGCTCCTCGCGCACCAGCCGCGCGAATGTGCGCCTGGTGTCGGCGACCAATGCCGACCTCGCCGACGAGGTCGCCAAGGGCCGCTTCCGCAAGGACCTGCTGTTCCGCCTCAACACCGTGGAGTTGCGGCTGCCGCCGCTGCGCGAGCGCCGCGAGGACATCCTGCCGCTCGCGCGGCGCCTGCTGACGCGCTTCGGCCAACGCTACCAGCGCGAGGGCGCGCGCCTGGCGCCCGGCGCCGAGCGCGCGCTGCTCGGCTATGCCTGGCCCGGCAACGTGCGCGAACTCTCGCACGTGATCGAGCGCGCGGTGCTGATGTCGCGCGCGGACGAGATCGGCGACCTCGATTTCAGCTTCGCGCCGCAGCGCCAGAGCGAGACCGAGATCGACCACCTGACCCTCGACGCCGCCGAGGAGCTGCTGGTGCGGCGCGCGATGATCCGCTCCGAAGGCAATGTGCAGCGCGCCTCCGACATCCTCGGCCTCTCGCGCGCGGCGCTCTACCGACGGCTGGAGAAGTACGGGATCCGCGGGGCGGGGGAGGAGGCAGGGGAATGAAGGAGCGGGGCACGCGGCACGCGGCACGCGGCACGGGAAAAGCCGTCCGCCACCCGTCCGGGGTCTTGCGTCCGGAGCGCTGCCGCGCTGCCCAGCCTCGGTCCGCCGTTCCCGTGCCGCGTGCCGCGTGCCCCGTGCCGCGTGCCCCACCCATGACTTCCCCCTCCTACGAGACCCGGGTCGCCCTGTGGTCGCTGGCGCTGGCCGCGCCGGGGCTGGGGATCGCCGGCTGGCTGCTGTGGCGGCTCGATTGGCCGCAGCCGGTGCGGGGCACCGTGATCGTCGCACTGCTCGCCACGACCGCCTGGCTGTGGCAGCGCCTGCGGCAGGCGGTGGTGCATCCGCTGCTGACTCTGGTGAGCCTGCTGGACTCGTTGCGCGCCGGCGACTACAGCCTGCGCAGCACTTCGGCGCGCCGTGGCGATGCGCTCGGAGAAGCGCTGTGGGAGATCAATGCGCTCGCGTCCACGCTGCGCGAGGGACGCCTGAAGGTGGAGGAGGCAGGCGCACTGCTGTCGAAGGTGCTCGGCAGCATCGACATCGCGATCTTCGCCTTCGACGACTGTCGCCGGCTGATGCTGATCAATCCGGCGGGGGAACGGCTGCTGGCCCTCCCGTGCGAGCAGGCGCTCGGCCGCAGCGCGCTCGATCTCGGCCTGGAAGCCTGCTGCGACGCGGACACGCCGGAGACCCTCAAGCGCGCCTTCCCGGGCGGCAGCGGCAGTTTCGAGCTGCGCCGCACGAACTTCCGCGAACACGGTCGACCGCACGAACTGCTGGCGATCACCGACCTCTCGCGCGCCCTGCGCGAAGAAGAACGCCAGGCGTGGCAACGACTGATCCGCGTGCTCGGCCACGAACTCAACAACTCGTTGGCGCCGATCCGTTCGATGACTGCGACGCTGGCCTGCATGATCGCTCGCGAGACGTTACCCTCCGACTGGCGCGAGGACGTGCAGGGCGCGCTCGGCGTGATCGGCGACCGCGCCGAGTCGCTGACCCGCTTCATGGCCGGTTACACCCGACTGGCGCGCCTGCCCCCGCCGCACAAGCGCGCAGTCACGCTGGCGCCGCTGCTGCATCGCGTGGCGCGGTTGGAGCAACGGCGCGAGGTGCAGATCGGAGAGTTGCCCGAGATCGAATTGCAGGCGGACGCCGACCAGATCGAGCAGGCGCTGATCAACCTCGTGAAAAACGCCGCCGAGGCCGCGCTCGAGACCGCGGGCGGCGTGCGCATGCGTCTCGTCGCGCAGACCGGCCTGGCGCGCATCGAGATCGAGGACGATGGTCCGGGCCTGGCCAAGACCGACAACCTGTTCGTGCCCTTCTTCACCACCAAGCCCGGCGGCAGCGGCGTCGGCCTGGTGCTCGCGCGGCAGATCGTCGAGAACCACGGCGGCGCGCTCGAGTTGCGCAACCGCGTGGACGCGCGCGGGTGCCTCGTGCAGGTGGATTTGCCGGTGTGAAGCCGTGAGTGGTGAGTAGTGAGTAGTGAGTGGCAGAAGCGGGCTTGAGGCAAACGGGCCGCCGAGCAAGCCAGGCGCTACGCGGGCCAGTTCGGGGGATCTTCGGCGCGGGGGTCCAAGAGCCGGTCTCAGACCAGCTCTTGCCACTCACTACTCACTACTCACTACTCACCATCCACCGCTTCACCCCAGCAACTGCTGCAGCAATCCGGCCTGGCGTGGCCCCTGGATGCGCATCGACAGGCGCACCGCGCGCACGATCGCGGCGAGGTCGGCGAAGGCCGCATCGAAGCGGTCATTGACGATCAGGTAGTCGAATTCGGTGGCGTGTTCGATCTCGCCGCGCGCGTTGGCGATGCGCCGCGCGATCACCTCGGCGCTGTCCTGGCCGCGCTTCTGCAAACGCTCGTACAAGCTGTCGCGCGAAGGCGGCAGGATGAAGATCGTCACGCAGTCGGGAAAGCGCTGGCGGATCTGGCGCGCGCCTTGCCAGTCGATCTCGAGGATCACATCGCGGCCCTGCGCGAAGGCCATCTCCACCTGGTCGCGCCCGGTGCCGTAGTGGTTGCCGTGCACCAGCGCGTGCTCGAGCAGGCGCTCGGACGCGATCAGGCGCTCGAAGCTGGGCACGTCGGTGAAGTGGTAGTGCTCGCCATCGATCTCGCCCGGCCGCGGCGCGCGCGTGGTGTGCGAGATCGACAGTTGCAGCAGGGGATCGGCATCCACCAGGGCCCGCACCAGGCTGGTCTTGCCGGCGCCCGAGGGCGCGGCGATCACGAACAGGTTGCCGACAGCGGTGGTCATGCTGAGCTCCACCGGCGACACGGGCGCCGGGGTGCGGAGTCTACCTGCTGGCGCTGCCTGCCCGAATCCGTGCGCCACACATGCCGCCGCCGGCCAACCGGGGGAGAATGCGCGTCCCGACACCGATGACCACACCGACGCCCGCCTTGCGCGCCCTCGACCTCCCCGCCCGCACCTCCTCGTTGTACCCGGAGCCCTTCCGTTCCCGCGTGCTGCCGCGCGAAAAGCGCGCGCTTGGCGACACCTTCGGTCTCGAATCGTTCGGCGTGAGCCTGACCGTGCTGCACCCGGGCGCGGAATCGTCCATGCGCCACTGGCACAGCCACGAGGACGAGCTGATCTACGTGCTCGACGGCGAAGTGGTGCTGGTCCGCGACAGCGGCGAGCAGGTGCTTGGGCCCGGGATGGTCGCCGGCTTTCGCGCCGGCGAGACCGACGCGCACCAACTGGTCAACCGCAGCGAGCGACCGGCGACCTACCTCGAAGTCGGCAGTCGCGACCCGCGTGATGCCGCCAGCTATCCGGACGTGGACCTCGCCGCCCGCCGGGATGCCGCGGGCAACTGGCTGTTCTTCCACAAGGACGGCAGCTCGTACTGAGCCCGCTGCGCGAACAGGCGCAGCCGGACCGCTGCGACCCGGCCGCATGCACCGCGGCTTCACTCCAGGTTCTGCACCTGCTCGCGCAACTGCTCGATCAGCACCTTCATGTCGACGCCGAGCTGACTGGTGCGCGCGTCGGTGGACTTGGAGCCGAAGGTATTGGCCTCGCGGTGCAGTTCCTGGATCAGGAAGTCGAGGCGGCGGCCGACCGGTTCGCGACGCCCCAGCGTGCGCGCGATTTCGTCGAGGTGGACGCCGAGGCGGTCGAGTTCCTCATCGACGTCCATCCTGGACAGCGCGAACACGATTTCCTGCTCGATGCGCTGCGGATCGACGCTCGCGGCGATCTCCGCGAGTTTCGCGTTGAGCTTGCCGCGCAGGGCCTGGCGGATGGCCGGGAGCAGCTCGATGGCGGCAGCGCGCAGGCCGCGCAGCGCGCCCACGCGTTCCAGCATGATCTCCGCGAGCCGTCCACCCTCGCGCTCGCGTTGCGCCTCGAGCGCGTCGAGCGCGCGCTCGACGATGGCGGCGACCTGGCGGGCGAGTTCCTCGTTGTCGATCTCGCCGCTGGTGACCAGGCCCGGCCAGTTCAGCAAATCGGAGGCGAAGCCGGCCTGCAGGCGCCCGTTGCGGCGGGTGAGTTCGTCGACCAGGTGCGCGAGCTGATCGAGCAGCGCGTGGTTGATGGTCAGCGCCGCCGGGCGCTCGGGATCGCTGCGCAGACGCGCGGACAGATCGAGCTTGCCGCGCGACAAGCGTGCGCCGATGCGCTCGCGCATCACCGGCTCCAGGGGGCGCAGGTCTTCCGGCAACTTGGTCGAGATCTCCAGGAAGCGGTGGTTGACCGTGCGCACCTCCAGGCGCAGGTGACCGAGGACGGTGGGACCTTCGGCGCTGCCGTAGGCGGTCATGCTGCGCGGCATTCTTGCCCCCGGGGATTCGTTCGGACGGATGCTACCCGGCTCCGCGGGTCATTGGTCGCCGTGCCAGGTTTTCAGCGGCGCGCGCCTGGCTCCCGCGTGCCGGATCCGGATCGACGCCCGCAACGTCCGCACCCCGGACTTACGGGCCGTACGGATCGCCCCCTGCCGCAACTTCGCAGTGAGGCTCTCCCAGAAAGGCCGCCACCGCTCCGGCCACCGCCGCCGGATGCTCGAGGTGCAGATGATGATTGCCCGGCACGCGCAGCACTTGCCGCGGACGCAGGGCTTCCATGCGCCGGGCAGCGTCGTGTCCGTGCAGATAGGGCGTGGGCGGATCGGCGAGCACCAGCAGGGTCGGTGCCGTGATCGCGCCGAGCAGCGCGAGGTACTGGCTCTCGGTGCCGCGGACCGGCGTCGGCAGCGTGTGGCGCGGGTCGGAGCGCCACACGTAACCACCAGGGGCCGGCATCAGCGCGCGCTCGATCAGGGTGTCGGCCGCAGTTTCGGACAGGCCGTTCGCCTGCATGCGCAGGCGTACTGCGCTGGCGCGGTCGGGATGCACCTTGAGCTGCTTCTCGTCCAGCGCCAGGCGCGCATCGATGGCCCGCCGCAGATCCTGCGCCGCCTCCGTCGCGGGCCGCGCGAGCGGGCCGAGCGCTTCGATCAACACCAGGCGGCGGATGCGTTCGGGGTAGGCGGCGGCGATCAGGGTCGCGATTGCACCACCCAGCGAGTGACCGATGAGGTCGAAGCGCTCCAGGCCCAGCGCCTGCGCCAGTGCCAGCACGTCGCCGACGTAGTCGACGAGGTGGTAGAAGGTACCCGGTGGACGATGACCGCTGCGACCATGCCCGGGCAAGTCGGGCAGCCATCGTTTGCGGCCTGGCAGCAGACGCGCCAGCGGGGCCAGACTGCCGGCATTGTCGAGCCAGCCGTGCAGCAGCAAGGCCGGCGGATCCTGTACGCTGCCCCAGACGAGACCGGACCAGGTCTGCGCGCCCACGGTCAGTTGCCACTCCTCGGCGTCGCCGAACAGACTCATTCGTCCATCCCGTCGAGCTGCCGGCGCGCGGCCTCGATGCGTTCGGCATGCATCTGCCGGTCGTCGCTCGCGGCCGTCCAGCCCGCCAGCTGGCGCTGCACGATCCCGGCCAACAATTGTGCGTGCGCCGACGATGCGTTCAATGCCGGGATGTAGGACAGCCGCTCGCCACCGGCACGGACGAAAGCCTCCGCGTTCTGACCGGCGATCTCCTCCAGCGTCTCCAGGCAATCGACCGCGAAGCCCGGGCACAACACGTCGACCCGCCGAATCCCGGCACGCGCCCAGGCCAGCAGGGTCTGCTCGGTGTAGGGGCGCAACCAGGGCGCGCGCCCAACGCGCGACTGGAAGGCCAGTTGCAGCGCGGACTCGTCGAGTTCCAGCGCCGCGCGCAACTGGCGCGCGCTGACCTGGCACTGGCAGTAGTAGGGATCTCCGGCATCGAGATGGTGGCGCGGGATGCCGTGGAAGCTCAGCAGCAGGCGCTCGCCGCGCCCCTGCGCCAGCCAGTGCGCGCGCACGCTCGCCGCCAGTGCTTCCACGTAACCCGGCGCACGATGGTAGTCGGCGACGAATCGCAGCTCCGGCAGCCAGCGCCAGCGCCGCAGCTCGCGGGTCGCGGCATCGAACACCGCAGCGGTGGTGGTCGCCGAGTACTGCGGGTAGAGCGGCAGCAACAGCAGTCGACGCAGGCCGCGCCGGCGCAAGTCCTCGAGCACATCGCGCAGATTCGGGTTGCCGTAGTTCATCGCCAGCGCCACCTCGGGCGCGGCGGCACCGAGCCGGCGGCGCAACTCGGCGGCGACCGCCGTGGTCAGTTCGCGGCTCAACGTCAGCAACGGCGAGCCGGCCGCGGTCCACACCCTGCGGTAGGCGCGCGCCGAGCGCGCCGGGCGGATGCGCAGGATCGCTCCGTGCAGGATCAGGCGCCACCGCCAGCGCGGAATCTCGACCACGCGCGGATCGGCGAGGAACTCGGCGAGGTAACGCCGCAGCGCACGCGGGGTCGGCGCATCCGGCGTGCCGAGGTTGACCAGCACGACTGCGGTCAGCGGCGCCTGCCGGTGCGCATCCTGCTCGGTGCTCCCCAGATAACTCATGCACACCCGCCGACGGCTCGATGCGAATAGCATGCGGGAATTGCGCCATATCCGGGATGGACGCGACTTGCGTGTCTACCCGCGGCACACCTTTGCGAGCACCGTCGGGACTGTTAGACTCGGGCCGGCGCGCGGCAGTGGCGGTTCAGATAATTACAACAATGCGCAAAGCACGCACCCTTCAGGCGGGTTTGCTGTTGGCTGGCTGTCTGGCCGGCACGGCGCTGTTCGCCGCCACCGGCTACGTCGTCAATTCCGACGACCCGGCGGTACGCGATTTCGACGCGCTGCATCTGGTGGATCTCGGCAGCGGCCAGTCCGCCAAGATCGGTGAGGTGCGCGTGGGCGAGACCGCCGCGCCCTTTGCCGACGTCGAAGGCCTGGCGATGAGTCGCGACGGCGTGCTCTACGGCATCGACGATGCCAGCAAGACGCTGTTGCGCATCGACCCGCAGGCCGGCCGTGCGATCACCATCGATGGTCGCGAGGGCAATACCGGGCTTCCGCGCACCTCGAACTTCGACTTCGGCCTCACCTTCGACTGCGCCGGCGCGCTGTACGCCAGCTCGGACAGTCGCCGCAGCCTGTACCGGCTGGATCCGATCACCGGCGCGGCGACGCTGGTCGGCAGCGAAGGTTCGCTCGGCGCGCAGATCACCGGCCTCGCGGCGCGTTGGGACGGTGTCTACGGCATCGGCTCCGCTGGCGATCACAATCTGTACCGCATCGATACCACGACCGGCCAGGCAGCCTTGATCGGCCCTCTCGGCGCAGGTCTGCAATTCAGCGACGGCGGCCTGGATTTCGACGCCTCCGGGCAGTTGTGGGGCGTCGCCGACATGACCGGCACGACCATCGACGGCGAACCTAGCGTGCTGTTCCGCATCGATCCCGCGACCGGCGCCGCGCAGCGCGTCGCAACCACGCTGGCCGGGGTCGAGTCGCTGGCGATCGTGGCCCCGGTATGTGCCGCGCCGGAGGGCGATCCACCGCCACCGGCGATCCCTACGCTGGACCGCACCGGCCTGCTGTTGCTGGGTGCCCTGCTGGCGCTGCTGCCGTTGGCAGCCTTGCGTCGCCGTTGATCCCTGCTTCCAAGCGCCCCGACGGCGAGTCGCCTCATTCATGACGGTCTAAGTCCGCTTTCGGCATGCTCGCGGCCGACCGCGGATACCGCCACGCGCAGGAGTCGCCCATGCCGCACGCCCGTCCGATCGCCCTCGCCTTCGCGTTCCTCGCCGCGCTCGCTCTGGCGCTGCCGGCGCACGCCGGCCGCAAGGAACAGAAGCGTGCCGAGGATGCGCTCTCCGTGCTGCACCAGGTGCAGTCGACCCCGGACAGCGAGATCCCGCGTTCGCTGCTCTCGCAGGCGCACGCCATCGCGGTGATCCCGGACGTCGTCAAGGTCGGCCTGGTGGTCGGCGGGCGCCGCGGCAAGGGCCTGATCTCGGTGCGCCAGGCCGACGGCACCTGGTCGAACCCGGCCTACATCAGCGTCACCGGAGGCAGTTTCGGTTTCCAGGCCGGCGTGCAGTCGGCCGACATCATCCTGGTGTTCCGCACGCCGCGCGGTGTCGACAACCTGGTCTCCGGCAAGTTCACGCTCGGCGCCGACGCCTCGGTGGCGGCGGGTCCGGTCGGCCGCAACGCCGCGGCCGCCACCGACCACGAGCTCAAGGCCGAGATCCTCGCCTATGCGCGCGCCCGCGGCCTGTTCGCCGGCATCGCGCTCGATGGCTCGGTGCTCGGCATCGACTACGACGCGATCGAGCGTGTCTACGGCCGCGGCGTCTCGCCGCGCGCGCTGTTCGAGGGCCGCGTGCGCGGCGCGCCGGGCTTCGTCGTCGACTTCCGCGACCAGCTCGAGGAACAGACCTCGCGCTGAGCGCCGTCATCCGGCCTGCACCGGCGGGCGTTATGCTCGCCGCCAGACCTCATCGGAGTGGGACATGGGAACCTGGAGCATCGGCCACTGGATCGTGGTCCTGATCGTGGTGCTGCTGCTGTTCGGCACCAAGCGCCTGCGCAATCTCGGCAGCGACCTCGGCGCCGCGCTGAAGGGCTTCAAGCAGGGCATGGCCGAAGGCAGCGAACCGGCCAAGCTCGAGGCCGATCCGAAGCCGGCCGAGACCGCCCCGGCCGAGAAAGAGCCCGCGCAGAAGCACTGACGGTGTTCGACGTCGGATTCTCCGAGCTGGTGCTGATCGCGGTGGTCGCGCTGCTGGTGCTCGGCCCCGAGCGCCTGCCGGGTGCCGCGCGCACGGTCGGCGCGCTGCTGCGGCGGGCCCGCGCCAGTTTCGAGTCGGTCAAGTCAGAGGTCGAACGCGAGCTGCGCGACGAGGAGCTGAAACGCGCCCTGAAGGACCTGCCGCAGCCCTCGGAGACCTTGCGCAGCCTCGCCGAGCCGATCGAACGCGAAGCCGGCGCGATCACCGAGAGCCTGAAGTCGGCCGATGACGCAGCCCGCCGCTGAAGACGACCAGGGTGCGCAGGGCTTCCTCTCGCACCTGGTGGAGCTGCGCTCGCGGCTGCTGTACGCGATCGCGGCCTGGCTGCTGCTGGCGCTGGCGCTGATCCCCTTCGGCAACCGCCTGTACGCGCTGCTCGCGGTGCCCTTCCGCGCGACCCTGCCCGAAGGCGCGCAGATGATCGCGATCGATCCCGCCTCGCCCTTCTTCACGCCGTTGAAGCTGAGCTTCTTCGCGGCGCTGGTGATCGCGATGCCGTGGATCCTCTACCAGTTGTGGGCCTTCGTCGCGCCCGGCCTGTACCGCCACGAGCAGAAACTGGCGATGCCGCTGCTGGTCTCGAGCACCCTGTTGTTCTACCTCGGCTGCGCCTTCGCCTACTACCTGGTGCTGCCGGTGGTGTTCGGCTTCATGCAGGCGGTCGCGCCCGAGGGCGTCGAGGTGATGACCGACATCAGCCGCTACCTCGATTTCGTGCTGGTGATCTTCCTTGCCTTCGGCGTCACCTTTGAGGTGCCGGTCGCGACCGTGATCCTGGTCGCGCTCGGCTGGGTCACAGTCGAACAACTGAAGGCGGCGCGCTCGTACATGATCGTCGCCGCCTTCGTGATCGCCGCGGTGCTGACCCCGCCCGACATCGTCAGCCAGTTGCTGCTGGCGATCCCGATGTGCGTGCTCTACGAGATCGGCATCGTGGCAGCGCGCCTGGTGGTGCGCGGGAACAAGGCGTCGGGCTGAGCGGACTCGGGCAGGCGCCGCGCGGCGAGCATCCTCATGCCGACGGTGGTGGCGGTGGTGCATTCGGCACCAGTTCGATGTCCGCATAGACCTCGGCATAGGCCTCGTAGGCGGCCCCGAGCAGCACCGGAACCAGCACCAGCAGACCGAGTCCGGCCGGCAGGACCGCGAGCGCGAGCAGCACGATACAGGCGATCCAGAACACGATCACCGCCGGCAGGTTGGTGAGCACGCCCTCGAAGCTGCGCCGCAGCGCGAGCGGCGCCTCGAGCTTGCGGAACAACACCAGCGGCACCGCGAAATAAGTCAGCGCCAGCACCGCCACCGAGATCAAGGCACCCAGGGTCCAGCCGACCAGGCCGCCGGGCAAGGCGGCGCGCAGCAGCGAGCCGAGCAGCGGCACCAGGGCGACGATCGCGACATGCACCATGCGGTCCTCGTCGCCGGCCAGGCTCCAGAGGTCGTCGAAGCGCATCGCGCGGCCCTCGGCGACGCCGCGCACGCTGCGCAGCATGCCCGCATAGCAGAAGGTGCCGACGATCGGCACCAGCAGCACGCCCAGCCACGGGATCCAGGCGAGGAACACGCAGGCCAGCAGCGTCGCGAACACCATGCCGATCAGCAGCGGCCCGCCGGCCTTGAACGCGGCCCAGCCGCCCTGCAGCCAGTTGATCCCGGCGCCAGGGTCTACGGTGCGAATGGTCATGGAATTGGTCCGTGTGGTGCGTTGGGGAGAGCATAGCGCCGTGGGGTCGGGAGATCGCGGCTGCAGCCTCCCACTCGGGGCACGGGGCACGTGCCCCGTGCCCCGCGATTGCGCGTTACCATCCGCGCGCCGATCCGGCCGCAGCGAAGGAGCAGACGCAGATGAGCGACACGCCCGAAACGCCTCCCGGTCCGCCGCCGCCACGCCCGGACTACCAGCGCGCCGCGCAGGACGCGATGCAGACCGCGCAGGCCGCAGCGAAGGACGCATTCGCGACCTTCATGAAGCTGATCTACAACCCGGTCGGTGCACTGCCGGAAGCCTATGGCGCCCTCGGCGCCACCCAGGCTCTCGGCGTCGGCATCGTGTTCGTCGTCGTCGCGGTGGTCTGCCTGCTGGTCAGCGGCGGCGGCGTGATGTCGATGGCCACCGGCGGCATGCTTTCGCTCGGCTTCAAGGGCTTCCTGCTGGGCCTGGCCAGCACCCTCGGTTGCGCGGTCGGCATCGCCGCCGGCAGTTGGCTGTCGCGGCTGCTGTTCCAGGGCCAGGGCAACCTGCCCTTCGACGTCTTCATCGGCGGCGCCACGCTGCTGCCACTCGGTCTTGGCACCCTCGCGAGCTACCTGCTCGGCGTGATCGGCATCGGCGGCGTGATCGGCCAGTTGCCGCTGCTGGTGGGCGGCAGCCTTGCGGTGCTGGTGGTGTTCACAGGCCTCGCGCGGGTTGCCGGCATCAAGGAGGGCCTGGCTTCGTACCTGGTCGCCCTGGTGCTGGCGGTGGGGCTGTTCGTGGCCTACCTGGTCGCGCGGATGCTGGGCGGAATGATGTTCTAGCGCCTGCGGCACGGGGCACGGGGCACGGGAAAAGGCGCGCACGCCTGCAAGTTCGTACGTCTTCCGGATCGAGCTTCGGTCCGGAGCGGCCTCACAGTCCTGCCCGGACTCTTGCCCCGATCCGGCCCGCCGGTGCATCGGCCCGCGCTGCGCGCGAGCGGGCCTCACCCTTGCCCCCTCACTCGATCGGCGGCAGCACGCCGAGCACTTCCTCGATGGTGGTGACGCCGCGGGCGACGTGCATGGCGGCCGAGAGCCGCAACGGGCGCATGCCTTCCTTGAGCGCCGCTTCGGTGAATTTCGCGAGTTCGACGCCGGGGTTGATCATGCTGCGCAGCAGCGGCGAGACCCGGAACATCTCGTAGATGCCGGTGCGGCCGAGGTAGCCGGTCTTGCGGCATTCGAGGCAGCCGACCGGCGCGCCGATGCGCGCCGGCACCTCGGCGCGCCAGGGGTGGCAGAGCGCCTTCCACTTGATTTCGTCGACCTTGGCGTCCAGCCGCTTGCAGTGCGGGCACAGCGTGCGCACCAGGCGTTGCGCCATGATGCCGACGATGGTGCCCTGCAGCAGGTAGTAGGGTGCGCCCAGGTCCATCAGCCGCTGCAACGCGCTCGGGGCGTCGTTGGTGTGCAGCGTCGACAGCACCAGGTGTCCGGTCAGCGCCGCCTGGATCGCCATCTGCGCGGTTTCCAGGTCGCGGATCTCGCCGACCATGATGATGTCCGGGTCCTGGCGCAGCAGGGTGCGCACGCCTTCGGCGAAGCCGAGGTCGATGTTGTGTTGCACCTGCATCTGGTTGAACTCGGGCGCGACCATCTCGATCGGGTCCTCGACCGTGCAGACGTTGATCTCGGGCGTGGCCAGGCGCTTCAGCGTCGAGTACAGCGTGGTGGTCTTGCCCGATCCGGTCGGGCCGGTGACCAGCACGATGCCGTGCGGCACCGCGATCATGTCCTCCCACAGCCGGCCCTCGCGCTCCGAGAAGCCGAGCTGGGAGAACTCCTTGACCACGATGTCGGGATCGAAGATGCGCATCACCACCTTCTCGCCGAAGGCGGTCGGCATGGTCGACAGGCGCATCTCGACCTCGCGCCCGGACGGGCTGCGCGCCTTCAGGCGGCCGTCCTGCGGACGCCGCTTCTCGGCCAGATCCATGCGTCCGAGCACCTTGATGCGCGCGGTCACCGCGGTCATCACCGGGGTCGGCATCTCGAAGGTCTTGTGCATCACGCCATCGATGCGGAAGCGCACGTTGGAGTTCTCGCGACGCGGTTCCAGGTGGATGTCCGAGGCGCGCTGCTCGAAGGCGTACTGCAGCAGCCAGTCGACGATCTGCACGATGTGCTGGTCGTCGGCGCCGAGGCTGGCGCCCTTGCCGAGCTCCAGCAACTGCTCGAAGTTGATGATCTTGTTCGACAGGTCGCGGGCGCTGTCCTTCTGGTCCTTGGCCTTGCGCACGCTGCGGGTGACGCCGTAGAACTCCATCAGGTAGCGCGAGACGTCGAGCGGGTTGGCGACCACGCACTGCACGTCCTTGCGCAGGATGTGCGCGAGGTCGGCGCGCCAGTTGGTCACCATCGGCTCGCTGGTGGCGAACACCACGTTTTCCGCGCTGACCGCGACCGGCAGGATCCGGTAGCGCTGCGCGTAGGCCTGGCCGATGACCTCGGTGACCTCGGCCATCTTGATCTTCATCGGATCGATCTTGAAATAGGCCAGCCCGGACTGTTCGGCCAGCCACTCGGTCAGCATCTCCAGCGACAGCAGCTTGTCCGGCTCGCGCGCGCACTTCGGCTTCAGGTTGGCGATCACCACCAGCGGGTGCAGATCGAGCCGGCCCTGGCCCGAGCGCGCGTCGAACATCACGCGCTTGCCATCCTCGTCGCTGAGCATGCGATCTTCCACCAGCGCCGCCACCACCTGCGCCAGTTGCAGCTTGTGGTTCGGCGTGAAACGCGGCGCCGCGCCGTCCGTCGGCAGGACGTGCGCGGTCGTTCGCGATTGCTTGACGGTGGACATGATTGCGCCCGTACTCGGGAACCGGGCCTCATCCTACCCTGCGGCGTCGCCGATGGCTTGCGCGGGCCCGCACATCTCCCAACCCATCCACGCCGACAAGGGGGCGAGTCATGGGCAACAAGATCATCCAGCGCTTCGATGTCGGTACGCGCATGTCGGAGATGAGCGTTTATGATGGCGTTGCCCACCTCGCTGGTCAGGTGGCCGACGACATCAGGCTCGACATCGCTGGCCAGACTCGCCAGGTGCTAGCGTCGATCGACGCGTTGCTGGCGCGCGCCGGCAGCGACAAGACCAAGATCCTGATGGCGCAGATCTACCTCGCCGACATCCGCGACTTCGCGGCGATGAACGCGGTCTGGGACCAGTGGGTGCCGGTGGGCCACACCCCGCCGCGAGCCACCGTCGAAGCGCGCCTGGCCAAGCCCGAGTGGAAGGTAGAGATCGTGGTGGTGGCGGCGGTCTGAGGATTGGTCTTCACCGCTCCACCGCCACCAGCACCTCGCGCTCCGCCACCCGTCCATGGTCGTCGACGACCCGTACGTGGTGACGACCGGGTCTGGGCGGGGTCCAGGGCAGCGCGTTGCCAGGCGCGGTCTCACCGAGGTAGCTGCCGCCCGCGAACCAGTACAGCCGGCGGACGTCGGCATCGGCGCTGGCGGACAGGTCGATCTGGTTCTGGTCCGGGCGCGACAGGCGCAGGGTGTATTCGGTCGCACGCAGCGGCGAGTCGATGCTGGGCGCGCTGCCGAGCCAGCGGTCGGCGCCGGCGCAATCGGCGCCCGGCGGTGGCTTGCGCCGCGGCACGCCGGCCTGCGCGTAGACCTCGGCGAGGTCGCTCGGCCAGAACTCGTAGACCTCGGTACGCACCGTGGCCGGATCGCGCCGGCCGCAGATCGGCTCGCCGCTGACGCGGTCCACCTGGATTGCGCGGTGGATGCGGCTCTGGCGGATCGGCGAGACCCCGGGGATGAACCAGGTGTGGCCACGCTTGGGACACCAGACATTCGGCAGGTCGCCGGAGGCGCGGCAGATTTCGACCCGACGCAGGTTCAGCGGCCAGCGCCGCGGCGGCTCGGAGAGATCGACGTGCGCCGCCTGCAGGGCATCGACGATGCTGAAGAACAGCGGCGCCGCGGCGTCGATGCCGATCAGCGCCGGGTTGCCGCGGCCGTCGAAATGGCCCATCCACACCACCAGCACGTAGGAACCGACGAGGCCCGCACTCCAGGCGTCGCGGAAGGCCCAGCTGGTGCCGGTCTTCCATGCCAGGCGCAGCGCATCGGTCTGCGCGGTGCTGCCGAAATCCGGACGTGGGTTGTGGGCGAGCATGTCGCGCACGACGAAGGCTGCCTCGGCGCTGAGCAGCGGCTTGCGCGGCGTCGCGGGTTCATCGGCCAACCAGCGCAGCGGCTGCCAGCCACCGTCGTTGGACAGCAGCGCGTACAACTGCGCCAGCTCCTCCATCGTGACCTCGCCGCCGCCGAGCACCAGCGCCAGACCGTAGTGCTCGGCGCTCGCCATCCGCGCCACGCCGGCGCTGCGCAGGAACTCGTAGAGCGTCGGCTGCCGCAACTGCGCGGCGACCAGCACCGCGGGGATGTTGCGCGAGCGCACCAGCGCCTCGGTGGCGGTCACCGGGCCGAGGAACTGGCCATCGAAGTTCTCCGGCGTGAACGGGCCGAAGGCGCTGCGCACGTCGCGCAGCACGCTCGCCGGATGCAGCACGCCCTGGTCGAGCGCGAGGCCGTAGATGAAGGGTTTCAGCGTCGATCCCGGCGAACGCTTGCCGGCGGCACCATTGACCTGGCCGTCGATGCTTGCGTCGAACCAGTCGGCCGAGCCGACGAGCGCACGCACCCCCATGTCGCGCACGTCGACCAGCAGCGCCACCGCGTTGTCGAGGCCCTTGCTGCGCGTGCGCGCCAGGTGCGCGCGCACGCGCTGCTCGAGCAGGCGCTGCAGGCGCGCGTCGAGGGTGGTCGCGAGGCGCGGTCCGGGCAGGCCGCGGCGCCAGCGTTCGGCGAGCGCGCGCTCGACGAAATGCGGCGCCGTGAAGGGCAGCGCGCTCGCGG
>JABAQR010000036.1 GCA_019187485.1 Lysobacterales bacterium
CCGCGCCGATGCCTGCGAGATCGCGCCGCTGCTGGTGCGCGCCGGCGCCGACCCGGCGCGGCGCGCGCGCGATGGCACCACCGCCGCCGGCATCGCGCAACTGACCGGCCAGGCCGAGCTGGCGCGCCTGCTCGACTGGCCTGCCGGCGCCCATCCGGGCTGCGCACTCGATGGCCGCACCGTCGCCGCCTGCGGTCGTCGCGGCGACCTCGCAACCCTCGACCGCCTGCTGTCGCTGGGACTCGACGTCGACGGCGTCGACGAGCAGGGCGCGAGTGCCCTGCTGCACGCCGCAGGTACCGGCCAGCTCGACTTCTGTCGCGCCATCGCCGAGCGCGGTGCCGACCTGCGCCGCTGCAATCGCGCCGGCGTCAGTCCGCTGGCGGCGGCGATCCTCGCGGCGAAGCCGACGGTGGTCGACTGGCTGCTCGGGCGCGGCGTGGAACTCGAGGGCCTGCTGCTCGGGCGGCTGACGCCGCTGGGCCTCGCCGCCGCCTGCCTGCGCCAGCCGCTGGTCGACAGCCTGTTGCAGCGCGGTGCCGACCCGCAGGGCGCCGCGGCGCCGGAATCTCCGCTGCAGGCCACCGTGGCGCTGGTCTTCGACAGCACACGGCCATTGCCGGCGCTGCTGGCGATGTTGCGGCGCCTGCTCGAGGCGCAGGCGAACCCGGACCGGCCGGACGCGCAACGGCGCACGCCAGCGCACACGCTGGTCGGCAGCGGCCGGGTCGAGCCGCAAGTGCGCGACGAGGCACGCCTGCAACCGGTGTTGCAGGCCCTGCTGCAGGGCGGCGCCAACCCCAACCTGGTCGACGCCGAAGGTCGCACGCCGCTGCACTGGGCCTGCCGCCACGGCCTCGTCCAATGCGGCGCGACCCTGCTCGAACTCGGCGCCGACCCGTGCGTGGCCGACGGCAACCGCCAGTTGCCGATCGACCTGCTGTCGCCGCGCTACCGCATCCACCTCGGCCCGGCGCTGCGCCAGGCCGCCGAGGCCTGGAACCGCCAGCGCGGCGGCCGCCCGCGCTGAACATGCGAGCCGGGAGCTCGCGGCGGCGGACTCACGGCGGCAACAGCAGCTGCGGATCCAGCTTGACCTCGAACCAGTTCAGGCCGAGATGCAGGTGTGGACCGCTGGCGCGGCCACTCATGCCGATCGTGCCGACCGGCTCGCCGCGACGCAGATACTGACCTTCCCGCACCTCGATCCGGTGCATGTGGAGGTAGACGCTGCTGACGCCATGACCGTGGTCCAGCACCACCGTGCGCCCGGTGAGGAGCATGTCCGCATGTACCAACGTGACCACGCCGGGCAGCGGAGCGAGGATTGGCGTGCCCGCCGGCGCGGCGATGTCGAGGCCCATGTGCGGGCTCTTCGGATTTCCGTTCAGCACCCGTTGACTGCCGTACACCCCGCTGATGCGACCGCGCGCCGGCCAGCGGAAGGCTTCCGCGAAATCGCTGCGCGAATCGTCGCGCTCGCGCGCCTTCGCGATCAGCGCCGCTTCGCGCTCGATGCGCGCCTGCTCGGCCGGATCCGGGTTCACCGTCGCCGGTGGCAGGCCGTCCACGCGCTCGATGTGGTAGCGGCGACTCGCCACCGGCAGGCCCGCGCAGCGCGCTTTCTTGTCCCCGGCGAGGCGCAGGCACAGCACCACCCGCAGCTGGTCGCGCCCGAGGCCGAACACGAAACGTCCCTGGTCATCGATCCGCAGATTGCGTGCGTCCACGCTGACACGCGCGCCGGGCTCGGTGCGCCCGATCACGAGCTGGCCCTGGCGCAGCGGTGCGTCGAGGGTAAGGCCGTCGGGTGGCGTGGCGGCGGGGACGGACGTCACCAAGAGCGCAAGACCCGCAAGCAGGAGGGCACGCGTGCCCTCGTTGCCTCGCGACTTCAATGCGCTCACCGCGCAAACTCCAGCCGCTGCCCGAGGATGCGGTCGTCGATCTGGCCATCGCGGTACGCGAGATGGCCGTTGACCCAGGTGGCGGCCACCGTCGAGCGGAAGCGGTCGCCCTCGAAGGGCGACCAACCACAGCGACTCAGCACATCTTCGCGGCGCACCACACGTCCGCGCTCGAGATCGACCAGCACCAGATCGGCCTGATAACCCTCGCGCAGATACCCGCGGTTACGCACGCCGAAGATCCGCGCTGGTGCGTGCGCGATCTTCTCGACGATCCGCGACAGATCGAGGATTCCGTCGTGGTAGCGCTCCAGCACCAGCGGCAGCGCGTACTGGACCAGCGGCAGGCCGGCGGCGGCCCTGTCGTAGCGCGCGCTCTTCTCAGCCAGCAGATGCGGTGCATGATCGGTGGCGAGCACGTCGATGCGACCATCGTTCACCGCCTGCCACAGCGCGGCGCGGTCTGAGGCTTCCTTGAGTGCGGGATTGCACTTGATGAGATTGCCCTTGCGCGCATAGTCCTCGCGGCAGAAATGCAGGAAGTGCAGGCAGGTTTCGGCGGTGATGCGCTTGCCATCGGGTGGGCCTGGCGCGAACAACTCCAGTTCCTCGGCGGTGCTGATGTGCAGCACGTGCAGGCGCGCGTCGTGACGTTTCGCCAGCTCGATCGCCAGCAGTGTCGACTTCAGGCAGGCCTCGCGTGAACGGATATCCGGGTGCGCGTCGGGCGGGATCTCCTCACCGTGGCGTTCGCGGAAGCGCGCGAGATTGGCATGGATCGTCGGCGTGTCCTCGCAGTGGGTCGCGATCAGGCAGGGCGCGTCGCGGAAGATCGCATCCAGCACGTCGGGATCGTCCACCAACATGTTGCCGGTGGAGGCGCCCATGAAGACCTTGATGCCGGCGACGCCGTACTCGTCGGCACGCGCCACATCGGCGAGATTGTCGTTGGTGGCGCCAAGATAGAAGGCGTAATTGCCCAGGGAGCTTTGCGCGGCGCGCGCGCACTTCTGGCCGATCATCTCCATCGAGCCCGTCCACGGCGAGGTGTTCGGCATCTCCATGTAGCTGGTGATGCCACCGGCGATCGCCGCGCGCGATTCCGTACCGATGTCGCCCTTGTGGGTCAGTCCGGGTTCGCGGAAATGCACCTGGTCGTCGATCATGCCCGGCAGCAGCGTGCGCCCGGCGGCGTCGAACACCTGCTCGTCCGGCCGCGCGCCGAGCGCGCGGCCGATCTCCGCGATCACCCCGTTGCGCACGCGCAAATCGGCCTCGAAGACGCGACCCTCGTTGACCAGTCGCGCATTGACGATCAGGTGGCTGAACATGGGGTGGGCCCGATTGGCAGTGGCCGGATTATCGGCGAAGCGATGAACGTCCAGCGGCGCAGACGCCGGCTCGATGCCTCCGGCCCGGGCTTCTCCCGCCCCGGGAGCGATTCCGCGCGGCGCTTCCCGTCATCGACCACCCGCAACCGTGGCAGAGTCCGGCGCACCCGACGGGTGAGCCAGTGTCCAGGACCGGGCGTACCGCGGGCACCGGGCTGTCGGCTGTGGCGGCTTGAACAGGACGATCCGAGCCAGATGACCATCGCGGCTCAGAACCTGCAACACTTCGTGGGACACGATCCGGCGACTGTGCGGCGGTTGCTGGACGGGGCTTGAGACGGGGGATTTTTCTGCAACACCAGCGAAGCGGGAAATACTGGTGTCTTTCGGGCGCCCACTCCCGCAGGGAGGGCCGGAGCCGGAAGTTTGTCTGGAAACCATCATGACGCCACGGATGACAAGCACCGAGGTCCTGATTTCCCAGGGATGGCGACTGGCTTTCGGCTGCCTGTGCGTCTGGCTCGGCGCATGCGCATGGTTGGTCAATGTCGAGTACGGGGACGGTTACAGCACGGTAGCAAATGCCGAGTATCTGCTGGGGAGCTCGGATGCCTGGTTCTGGCAACGAGGACCGGTGATGGCCATGCTGCTGGTGCCAGCCGAATGGCTAGCGCAACGGTTTCACCTGGCGCCGCTCGACGTGCGAATGCACCATGCCGCGATGGCGCTCTTGCATGCGGGTTACCTGTTCGGCGTTTGGCGTCTGTTGGTGCGATCGCATGGTGTCGCTTCGGCCACGCTGCTGGGCTGGCTGGCGGCGATTCCCACCCTGGTTTTCTTCAGCTACGCGCCATTCGTCAGCCACGATATCGCGCCCGGTCTGTTGGTGTTCTACCTGCTCTTTCTGGTGCACGAGGACCGATCCTCGTGGATGGACGCGTTACGGTTCGGGCTGGTCTGCGTTGCGCTGGTGCTGGTCAAGCAGAGCTTCGCGCTGGCCCCGGTGGCGGTGTTGCTGGCGCGGTTCTGCGCCTTGCTGTCGCTGCATCGGCTGGATCGGCGGCAATGGCTCGCGGCGCTCCGGTTCGCAACCGCCACACTGATTGCGGGGGTGTGCTGCTGGCTGGTCTACGGTTGGCTTTCGGCGGGCCGCTTCCCGGACCTGGCGTTGTGGCAGCGGCCGTGGGCGATGATCGACAGGATCGGCAACAATTACCGCGGCTTGCGCGAGCTCGACGAGCTATTCGATCCCTGGCTGTATCTGCGCAACCTGCATGCCTATGGAGTGGTTGCCGCAGCCCTGGCGATGCCGGCGCTGATTCTCGCGTGGTGCAGTGCCGACCTTTGGCGGCGTCAGCTCGCCATCGCTTGGCTGTTGCTGCTGCTGGCGATGGTATGGACGCCATTCAAGGAGGTGCGTTACCTGGCCGTGCTTGCTCCGATGACGGCCTGTCTGCTGGTGCCACTGCTGGCCAGTATTCTGCGTCGTGGCAAGGCATGGGCGACTCTGTTGGTCCTGGCCATCAGCATCGACCTGACGCGCTGCGTGCCGGAGGCGATGCGCATCGGCGACCCCTGGTATCGCGACGAGATACGCGTCTTTTTCGAGCCGCTGGCCGACGATGCGAACGGCACTGCGCCGATCTTCTTCGGCGTGGGCTGGCTGAATTTCCTGAGTCCGGAGCGCGAGGCTTTCCGAGCGGATCCTTTCCACCGCATCACCGAAATGCAGATCGACCAGCTGCGTGTGCTCTTCGATCTGCCCCGCGAGCGCGTGTTCCGGATCCGGTGGGAGAAGCTCTCCAGCGCACTGCTGCCGGGGTCGGCGTTCCTGCTACAGAACCAGATGTTGTCGCGCACGCCGGTCGTGAGCAGCGACAGTCGCGCCGGACTTGCCGCGAACTTCGAGCAGGTCTACGCACGGGCGGTCGATGTGCGCTTCGAATGGACGGGCACGCACTATCTTGCGCGCGACGCCGGCGCGTCACCGTTGCTGCTGGTGCGCGGCGGCGAGTCGGATACGGAAGTGGTGCGCGTACCGGCGGGTGTCATCGACGCGGCCACCTTGCGCCGTTTCGGGACATTCGACGGAACTCCCGCATACGTGCAGTTGCGCGCCCTGCGAGTGCTGCGGGACTGCAACATCGATGGCTGCCGTCGCTCCGATTGACCACGTCGCCTCAAGCTGCCGGGAACGCCGATGGTGATGGCGAGGGCGCGGCCAGACCTTCGCCTTGCAGCGCATTGTCTGGAAATCCGGGGATCTTGAAAACCGAAGGAATGTCGGCGTCGGCAGCATGAAATCATCGCGAACCCTCGGCGGCGGCCACCGTCGGCGCACGATCCGGTCGCGTGTCCTCAGCCCACCAGCAAGGACACGTCCGCGACTTGCAGGAACAACCGGCTCAGGTGCTCCAGCAGCGCGAGCCGGTTGTCGCGTACCGCGACGTCCCCGGCCATCACCATGACGCCGTCGAAGAAGGCGTCGACCGGCGCCTGCAACGTGGCGAGGCGGGTCAGCCCGGCGACGTAGTCGCTCGCGGCGAAATGCGGCGCGCTGGCGCGTTCGGCGTCGCCGATCGCGAGATACAGCGCCTTCTCGGCGTCGTGGTGCAGGCGGTCGGACTCGACCGGCCCGAGCGTGGCGACGTCGATGCCGCCCTCGGAGGCCTTGCGCAGGATGTTGCGGATGCGCTTGTTCGCGGCGGCCAGGCTCTGGCAGGCGCTCTGCTGCTTGAAGGCGAGCACCGCCTTCAGGCGCAGGTCGAAGTCGACCAGGTCGTGCGGCCGGCGCGCGGCGACGGCCTCGAAGACGTCGGCGGTGATGCCGGCCTCGGTGTACCAGGCGCGGGTGCGCTCGAGAATGAACTCGTAGAGCTCGTTGACCGCCGGCGCGGTCAGTTCGTCGACCAGCTTGGCGATGAGCGCGCTGTCGTGGAAGACCACCCCGGCGAGCTTGCCGAGGTAGTCCTTGAGGCTCTGCGCCGGCACCGACAGCACCGCCTGCTCGAGCACGCGCGGCAGGTCCAGGCGCACGCCGCCCTCGATCAGCGTGCGCGCCAGGCCAAGCGCCGCGCGGCGCAGCGCGAAGGGATCCTTGTTGCCGGTGGGCTTGAGGCCGACCGCGAAGATGCCGGCGAGGGTGTCCAGGCGTTCGGCGATCGCGAGCACGCGCCCGAGCGGGCTCGCCGCGATCGGCGCACCCGACTGGCGCGGCGCGTAGACCTCGTCGAGCGCGATCGCGAGTGCCTCCGGCTGGCCCTGCGCGAGCGCGTAGGTGCGGCCCATCTGGCCCTGCAGTTCCGGGAACTCGCCGACCATGCGCGTCAGCAGGTCGGCCTTGGCCAGCCGCGCCGCGGCCTCGGCGAAGCCGGGGTCGACGCCGACCGCGGGCGCTACCACGCGCGCCAGTGCGATCACGCGCGTGGTCTTGTCGTGCAGCGTGCCGAGCTTCTGCTGGTAGGTGACCAGCTTCAGGCCCTCGACGTGCTCGGTCAGCGGCTGCCTGAGGTCCTGGTCGTAGAAGAAACCGGCGTCCGCCAGGCGCGGGCGCACCACGCGCTCGTAGCCCTTGCGGATCTCGTCGGCATCGCGACTCTCAATGTTGGCGACGCCGATGAAATGCGGCGTCAGCTTGCCGCCCGCGTCGAGCACCGGGAAGAAGCGCTGGTGGGTCTCGATGGTGGTGACGATCACCGCGTCCGGCAGACGCATGAACTCGGCCGGGATCGAGCACGCGATCGCGCATGGCCATTCGGTCAGGTTGCTGACCTCGTCGACGAGGTCCTCGGGCAGGCGCGCGACGCCGCCCTGACGCTGCGCCGTGGCGGCGACTTCGCTGCGCACGCGCTCGCGGCGGGCGTCGGGATCGGCGATCACGCGCGCCGCCAGCAACGCGGATTCGTAATCGGCAGGGCGCGCGACCGACACCTCGCCGGCGTGGTGGAAACGATGGCCGCGGGTGGACTTGCCGCTGGCGACGCCGTAGACGCTGGCCGGCAGCACCTCGTCGCCGAGCAGCACGATCAGTCCGTGCACCGGGCGCAGGAAGGCGAAGTCGTTGTCGCCCCAGCGCATCGGCTTACCCTGCGGCAGAGCCTTGATGGCCTCCTCGACCATGCCGGGCAGCACGTCCGCGGTCTGCGCGCCGGGCTTGCGCGAGCGGTGCACGAACCACGCGCCCTTGTCGGTTTCCAGTTTTTCGAGCGCATCGACGGACACGCCGCAGGAGGCGGCGAAGCCCACCAGTGCCTTGCTCGGGGCGCCGTCCGGGCCAGTGCCGGCGGCCAGCGCCGGGCCGCGTCGCTCGAGCGTCTGCTCGGGTGCGGCGAGGGCGACTTCCGGGATCAGCACGGCGATCCGGCGCGGCGTCCACAGCGCGCGCGCGCGCCCGGCCGGGTGCGCGATGCCGGCCTTGGCGAGGCGCTCGCAGAGGCCGGCGCGCAGGCCGGTGGCGAGGTCGGCAACCGCCTTGGCCGGCAGTTCTTCGGTGAGCAGTTCGACCAGCAGGTCGGCGGTGGTGGTCATCCGGGCTCCGAAACGACATTCAGGAAAGGGTTGCGCACCACGATGCCGAAGTACTCCTGGCCGTGGTTCAGGTCTTCGCTCAGGATCTCGCGGCAGCGTCCGCGCTCGGCGGCGGCGACGATCAGTCCGTCCCACAGCGAGAGCTGATAGCGGGCACAAACGTCGAGTGCGCGACGGGTCAGGGTGGCGTCGAGGTTGACGAGCGGGCAGTGCGCATACAAGCCGAGTGCTTCCCGGGTCTGGTCGAGCGTGAATCCAAAACGCGGCCGCAGCAATACCGCGGCGAGTTCGTTCAGCACCTGCGCCGATAGCACCAGACGCTCGTTTTCGATCAATTCACCGACGAGGTCGAAAGCGACCGCCTGCTTGTGGCCCGCCGAGACATCGTTGGCGTGAACGAGGACGTTAGTATCGACGAAGCACGGGCCGGTCATAGAGCTCTTCGCGGTTGAACTTCGCGCCGCCGGCATCGCGGGCCAGCTTGCGGGTCACCCGCCGGAACTCCTCCGCACGCTGCTTCGCTGCGCTCGCTTCGGACGCCACCAGTTGCTCCAGGTATTCCCGCAGCAACTGGGTCACGGTGGTGTCGCGGTCGAGCGCGAGTTTGCGCGCGCGGCGCAACAGTTCGTCGTCGACGGAGAAGGTGACATTGGTCATCGGTAGCCACCCTTATCAGGTGTCACACATAATAAGGGCGAGTACTGGCGCGAGCAAATCGATCAGGCCACCTTGCGCAGGCCCGGGAAGCCGAGCTTCTCGCGCTGCGCAAAGTAGGCCTCGGCGACCGCCTTGGCGATCGTGCGTACGCGCAGGATGTAGCGCTGGCGCTCGGTCACGCTGATCGCGCGGCGGGCGTCGAGCAGGTTGAAGCTGTGGCTGGCCTTGCACACCTGGTCGTAGGCCGGCAGCGGCAGCCCGCGTGCGACCAGCTTGCCGGCTTCGGCCTCGTGCGCGTCGAAGGCGTGGAAGAGCTCGGCGACGTTTGCCTCCTCGAAGTTGTAGGTGCTCTGCTCGACCTCGTTCTGGTGGTAGACATCGCCGTAGGTCACCACGCCCTGCGGGCCGCGCGTCCACACCAGGTCGTAGACGTTCTCGACGTTCTGCAGGTACATCGCAAGGCGTTCGAGGCCGTAGGTGATCTCGCCGGTGACCGGCTTGCACTCGAGGCCGCCGGCCTGCTGGAAGTAGGTGAACTGGGTCACTTCCATGCCGTTCAGCCAGACCTCCCAGCCGAGGCCCCAGGCGCCGAGCGTCGGCGATTCCCAGTTGTCCTCGACCAGGCGCAGGTCGTGGGTCAGCGGATCGATGCCGAGCGCCGCGAGCGAGCCGAAGTAGCGTTCCAGAATGTCCTTCGGCGAGGGCTTCAGCACCACCTGGTACTGGTAGTAGTGCTGCAGCCGGTTCGGGTTCTCGCCGTAGCGGCCGTCGGTCGGCCGCCGCGAAGGTTGCACGTACGCGGCGTTCCACGGCTCGGGACCGAGGCAGCGCAGGAAAGTGGCCGGGTGAAAAGTACCGGCGCCGACCTCGGTGTCGAGCGGCTGGATCAGCACGCAGCCCTGCTGCGCCCAGTAGGCGTTGAGGCGCGTGATCACTTCCTGGAAGGTCGGGGCGGACATGCGGATGAGCCGGTGGGTCGGGCGGGTCGCGGAGTATACGAGGGCACGGGGGCACGCCATTCGCTCGCCCGGAGCGATGACGCGCATGTCCTTCGGGGCCGGACAGCCAGGGTGAAAGGCCGTTTCGATTGCGCATGCGCTCCTCCAGCCAGCACCGACTCGCACCATTTCCTCGCGACTTCGTGAAGTATCCGCGCTGGATGGATCGCATCCTTCCGACTCGACCGCAGCCGTGCACGAACTCGACAACCCATTCTGGAACTCTTTGCGCACGTGCCACCGCGCGGTCGCCATCGGCGGCGAGGGCTGGCTGCGCTATCCGCCCGAGTACGCGCCCTTCCTTGGCGCCTGCGATGCCGAGGCCGACCTGGCGACCGCGCTTGCGCCGGGCGAGTCGGTGTACCTGCTGGGCATCGCCCCGCCGGCGCCCGCTGGTTGGTCGCTGAGCGCCTTCCGCCCGCTCGCGCAGATGGTGCGCGAGCAGCCGATCGAGGTGCCCGCCGGTCCGCCGATCCTCGCATTGGGTGAGGCTGATCGTGCCGAGGTGCTGGCCCTGACCGCGCTGGTCTACCCGCACTACTTCCGGGCGCGCACGATGGACATGGGACGCTACTACGGGATCCGCGTCGACGGTCGGCTCGCCGCGATCATCGGCGAGCGCCTCGGCACCAGGAGCTGGCGGGAGATGAGCGCGATTTGCACGCATCCGGACTTCCTCGGGCGCGGCTACGCGCGCCGGTTGACCGCCTGGCTCAGCAACCACACGCTCGCCGAGAGCCGCTGCGCCTTCCTGCACGTCAGCCACGAGAACCCGCGCGCGAAAGCACTGTACGAACAGCTCGGCTACCGCACGCGCGTCGACATCCCGTTCTGGGCGCTGCGGCGATCAGGCTGAGGGCCGCCTTCAGCCGTCCTTGCGCTGGAAAGCCGCCAAGCTTTTGGCGGCCTCCGCCTGGACCTTGCCACGCAGGAAACCGCTCCAGCCCAGCAGCAGGCCCGGCATTCCCAGGGCCTGGCGGCTCCAGCGCCAGAAGTCGAAGCGGTCGATGTGCTCGACGATCAGTCCATCCTTGAAGCGAAACTCGGCGTCGATGAGGTTGTGCACCTTGCGCCCGGTCTTGCTGAACAGGTATCGCGCCTCCCAGTGCGCGCCACCGCGTTCGCCGTCCGCGCGCACGCCGGAGTAGGTCAGCGAGAATTCCTGCGCACGCTCGCACAGCATCGTCCACATCGCGCCGATCTGGGCACCATGCAGGTTCGGGAAAGCCGGGTCGGAAAAACGCGCTTCGGCGTGGTAGCAGGTCGCCATTGCCGCACCGTTGCGGCGCTGGAAGGCTTCGTAGAAACGCGTGATCAAGCTGCGGTGCTGTTCGGCGGACATCGGCATTCCTCCGCGGGGCGACGCTCTCCGAGCATACGCGGCGGCAGGCCACGTTGAACCGGCGGGTTCCAGCGCGGAGACTGGCTGCAAGCGCAGCCGCTGGCCCAGGCTCATGGCCTCTCGGCCTGCGCCTACACCGACCCCGCGCTGCAGCAACGCGAGCGCAATGCCATCTTCGCGCGTAGCTGGCAACTGGTCGCGCACGCCGCGCAACTGGCCCGGAGCGGCGACCACGTGGTCTGCGAAGTCGCCGACACCCCGCTGCTGCTGTTGCGCGGCGAGGACGGCGAGCTGCGCGCGCTGCACAACGTCTGCCGCCACCGCAGCGGCCCGCTGGCGACCGCGCGCATCGCCCAGTGGCAGGGCCAGGTCTTCGTGGCCCTGTCCGTCGACGCGCCGGACTTCGACGAGTTCATTGCCGGCATCGATGCGCGCCTGGGCGACGTCGACATCCGCGAACGCGTGCGGCGCGCCTTCGCCAGCGGCTCGTACTCGGTGGGTCGCGTGCATCCCCGGCGCGAACAGGGCGTGCACTGGCTCCAGGAGTGGTACCGGGCGGCGCTGCGTTGAGGCGGGCGGCGTGATTCGTCGCCTCCTGGACCAACCCGGGACTGTTCACGACTCCGTATGCAGCCCGCACTCGCGCTTGACGCCGCCGAAGCGGGTGTCCTCGGCGCGCATGCCGCTGCCGAGCGGAACCGTCGAGTGGGTGTCGCCGATCGACACGTAGCCGCGCAGCCACAGCGGGTGGTAGGGCAGGCGGTGGCGGGTCAGGTAGGCGTGCACCTCGCGGTCGGACCAGTCGGCGATCGGATGCACCTTGGCCCGGCCGTGCTTCCAGGACAGGAAAGGCGTGTCGCTGCGGGTGCTCGACTGGTCGCGGCGCAGGCCGGCGAACCAGGTGCCGGCGTGCAGCTCGTCGAGCGCGCGCTGCATCGGCTCGACCTTGTTGAGGCGGTTGTAGCGGTCGAGGCCGGCCTCGCCCTGTTCCCACAACTTGCCGAAGCGCGCTTCCTGCCAGGCCGGGCTCATCGCCGCGCGGTAGGTGCGCAGGTTGAGTTTGAGGCGCTCGCTGAGCTGGTCGACGAACTGGTAGGTCTCCGGAAACAGGTAGCCGGTGTCGACCAGCACCACCGGGATGCCGGGCGCGCGCTCGGTGACCAGGTGCAGCATCACCGCCGACTGCGCACCGAAGCTCGACGACAGTACATGCTGGCCGGGCAGCGTGCGCAGGGCCAGCTCGATGCGGGCGCCAGCGTCGAGCGGCGCGAAGCTGCGGTCGTCGACCAGTCTTTCCGCGAGCACGGCGTTCATGCGCTCTCCGCCAGCAGCACGCGGTCGGCGTAGTCGCCGAAGCTCTCGGCGGTGGCGCGCTCGCGGCGCCAGCGGCCGAAGTCGCGCTCGAGCGTCGCGAGAATCTCGGCTTCGTCGATGTTCTCGCGGTAGAGGCGGTTCAGGCGCGTGCCGAGGCGGTCGCCGCCGAGGTGCAGGTTGTAGCGGCCGGGCGCCTTGCCGACCAGCGCGACCTCGGCGAGATAAGGCCGCGAGCAGCCGTTCGGGCAGCCGGAAATGCGCAGGGACAGCGTTTCCTCGGGCACCCCGGCGCGCGCCAGCAAGGCCTGCACCTTGGCGCTGAACTCGGCGACGTAGCGCTCGGCCTCGGCCATCGCCAGCGGGCAGGTCGGCAGGGCCACGCAGGCGAGCGCGTCGCGCTCGACCGGACTGCGGTCGAGGCCTGCGAGCAGCCCGTGTTCGAGTGCGATCCGCTCGATCTCCGGCCGCGCGTGCGCCTCGATGCCGGCAATGACCAGGTTCTGGTTCGGGGTGATCCGGAAGTCGCCGGCGTGCACGCGCGCGATCGCGCGCAAACCGGAGAGCCAGCGTTCCTCGCCGCGGTCGGCGATGCGCCCGGCGACGACGCGCAGGTTCAGGTGCCAGCGGCCATCGTGGCCCGGCAGCCAGCCGAAGCGGTCGCCGCGCGCCTCGAAGCGCGGCGGGGCGGCGGGCGCGAACTTGACGCCGCTGCGCGCCTCGACTTCGGCGCGGAAAGCCTCGAGGCCGACCCGGTCGAGCGTGTACTTGAGGCGCGACAAGCGCCGGTCCTCGCGATTGCCCCAGTCGCGCTGGGTGGTCAGCACCGCCTGCGCGACCGCGATTTCCTGCCCGCGCGGGATGCAGCCCAGCAGGCTCGCGGCGCGCGCGTAGGTGCGCGCGTCGCCGTGGGTGGTACCGAGGCCGCCGCCGACCGACACGTTGTAGCCGGTCAGCACGCCATCGACGATCACCGCCGCATAGCCGAGGTCGTGCGCGTAGACGTCGACATCGTTGTGCGGCGGCAGCACGAAGGCGGTCTTGAACTTGCGCGGCAGGTAGCTGGGCCCGTACAGCGGTTCGTGTTCGGGCGTGCCGGCGATCTGCTGCTCGTCGAGCCAGATCTCGTGGTAGGCGCGGGTCTTCGGCAGCAGCGCCTCGCTGAGCGCGACGGCGTCCGCGTAGACGAGCGCGTGCGCCTCGCTCTGCACCGGATTGGCGCTGACCAGCACGTTGCGGTTGACGTCGCCGCAGGCCGCGATGGTGTCGATCAGGCAGCGGTTGATCGCCTGCATCGTCGACTTCAGCTCATGCTTGACCACGCCGTGCAACTGGATCGCCTGGCGCGTGGTCAGCCGCAGCGTGCCGTTGGCGTAGCGCTGCGCGATCGCGTCGAAGGCCAGCCACTGCGCCGGCGTCACGATCCCGCCCGGCGTGCGCGTGCGGATCATGAAGCTGTACTTCGGTTCGAGCTTGCTCTCGGCGCGCTCCTCGCGCAGGTCGCGGTCGTCCTGCTGGTAGCTGCCGTGGAACTTGATCAGCACCTGGTCGGGCTCGCGCAGGCTGCCGGTGTGCGCATCGGCGAGGCTCTCGACCAGCGTGCCGCGCAGGCCGCGGCTGTCGGACTTGATCTGTTCGACGGGGGAGAGGGCGGTGGTCATCGGGTGCAGGCGGCTGGGGGCAGAAGCGGGGCAAGGGGCAGGAGGCAGGGGGAATGCCGAGTGGCGATTCCGGGCCAGGTCACGTGTCGCCTGCGGCGGACGAAGCCTGGACGCGCGAAGGTGCCCGACAGTGCCGACCGGCCCATCCCCCCGCCTCTCGCCTCCTGCCCCGCTTCTTGCGTTCTCAGGTCCACGTCAGTGCCCTCAATACACATCCCGCTGATACCTTCCGCCCGCGGCGAGCGCGTCGAGTTCTTCGCCGGCGGCGTCGGCATCGATGCCGCGCACGCTCGAAATCGCGGCGACCAGCGCGCGCTCGACGTCGCGTGCCATCCGTTTCGCGTCGCCGCAGACGTACAGGTGGGCGCCGGCGTCGATCCATGCGACGAGTTCGCGCGCCTGTTCCGCGAGCAGGTGCTGCACGTAGCGGCGCTCAGGCTGATCGCGCGACCAGGCCACCGACAGCCGCTGCAACTGGCCGCGCTTGAGCGCCTGCAGCCACTCGGTCTGGTACAGGAATTCGCGTTGCAGGTGGCGATGGCCGAAGAACAGCCAGTGACGCCCGCTCGCGCCGTCGGCGACGCGTTGCTGCAGGAAGGCGCGGAAGGGCGCGACTCCGGTGCCGGGGCCGATCATCACGAGGTCGCGCGCGCCATCGCGCGGCAGCCGGAAGCGCGGGTTCGCGGCCAGCTCGACCTCGACCTCGGCACCTTCGGCGAGCAAAGCGAGTTGGCCGGAGGCGAGCCCGCTGCGCTCGATGCCGGCCCCGCGACTCTGCTTCAGCGCGACCGTCAGGTGGATCTCGTCGCCGACGCTCGCCTGCGCCGACGCGATCGAGTAGGCGCGCGGCTTCAGCGGCAGCAGCGCGGACACCCAGCGCGCCGCGTCCCAGTCGATGCGGCCGGCGGCGAGCAGGTCCGGCACCTGGTGGCTGGCGACCAGCGCATGCCCGCTCGCGCCAAGTGCATGCCCGGGATGGTCGGCGAAGATCGCGTCCAGCAGCGCCGGCGACAGCCGCGTCAACTCGCGCCGGCGTGCCAGCCACTCGCGCAGCGGTGCGCGCTCGCCGGCGTGCTCGACCACGGTCTCGCCATCGAGGCGGGCGCGCTCCAGGAATTCGTCGACCAGCGCCGGCGGGTTGTGCACGCGCACTTCGAGCGCATCGCCGGGTTCGTGGCGCAGGCCGGCGACGCCGAGTTCGAGATGGCGCACGTCGACCGCACTGTCGCGCGCCGTCAGGCGCTGGTTCGCGAGCAACGTCGCGTGCACCGTGCGCGCCAGCGGCGCGCTCGCGACGACCGGCCGCAGCACGGTCACATTGGCCGCCGCGTGGCGGCCGATCGCTTCGCTCGCGGCCTGCAGCGTGGCCTTGCGCCAGGGCGCGGCGCTGGCCTCGATGTCGAGGTCGGCGTCGGCGCGCGCAGCCAGGCGCTGGGCGCCGAGTTCGGCCAGCCGCGCGTCCAGCCGGCGGCCGATCTCGCAGAATTTCGCGTAGCTGGAATCGCCCAGCGCGAGCACCGTGTAGCGCAGCTCGGCCAGCTTCGGCGCGCGCGCACCGGCCAGTTGCTTCAGGAACAGGCGCGCGTCATCGGGCGGATCGCCATCGCCCTGAGTGCTGATCGCCACCGCGAGGAAGCGCTCGCGCGCCAGCTCCGCCAGCGAGTACTCGGCGATGTTGACCAGGCGCGCGGCCACGCCCTGCGCCTCGGCCTGCTGCACCAGCGCCGTCGCGGCGGCCTTCGCATTGCCGGTCTGGCTGCCGTAGAGCACGCTCAGCCGCTGCGCCGCCACCAGTTGCGGCTTCGGCGCCGGCGTCGCGCCGCGCGCAGCCGCATGCCCGGCCGCATAGCCGGCGATCCACCACAAGGCCGCATCGCTGGCGCCGGCGGTCAGTTGCTGCAGCGTCTGCCACTGCTCGGGCGACAGCGGCGAGGGCTGCGCGATCGCTTCCGGGAGACTGCTCACGGCCGTCTGGACGTCCGTCGGCTACGGGAGCGTCAAGGTACGCCGACTTGCTGCGCTGCGGAAAATGACGCCGCGGAATATGGAAAGAGCGGGGCACGGGGCACGGGGCACGGGGCACGGGGAGACCTCGGGCCAGGTTGATCCGCCGCTCCGGCTCGAAACCAGATGCGGGACTTGCGTCGGGCAGCAAGCGTGCGAGCTTGTGCCCCGTACCCCGCTACTTCGACTCCTCCAGCAACTGCGTGCCGCTCAGGCGGTCGTGCGCGCTCTGACCTTCGCGGTCGAGCAGGCACCACAGCAGGCCGAGGCCGAACAGGCCGATCGACGCGGGTGCCAGCGCAGCGCGCAGGCTGGCGCGGGCGAGGCTCGGCAGGCGACCGTCGCGAGCGCGCACTTCGAGCCGCCAGGCGCGTGCGCCGACGCTGCGGCCGATGCGCCACCAGGACAACGCGAAGTAGGCCCACAGCAGTGCGAGCAGGTAGGCTTGGAACCACAGCGCGCCGGCCGGCACCGCGCGGCCGCCGGTGAAGGGCAGCACCGCGAAGCCCGCCACCATCAACAGGCCGGCGCAGATCAGCGCGTCGTAGACGATGGCGAGCAGGCGTCTCCACCACTTGGCCGATTCGAGGGTCCGCATTGGCGTCGCACATCCGCAAGCAGGTCCGGGACGATAGCGCGCCGGAACCAGGCGAGGCCGATGCGCGCCTGATCGCGCGCTTCCTCGAACAGGCCTGGGCCGAGCGCGGGCTCGCGAAAGCCTCGCTGGCGAGCTACGGCGCCGACTTGCGTGGCTTCGCCGGCTGGCTCGCGGCTCGCGGACGCACCCTGGCCGATGCCGACCGCGGTGCGCTGTTCGACTACCTCGCGGTGCGCCATGCCGGCGGCATGCGGCCACGCTCCGGCGCGCGTCTGACCTCGACGCTGAAACAGTTCGGCCTGTGGATGGTTGAACGAGGCCTGCGCGCGGACGACCCAGCCGCCGACCTCAGCGCACCGAAGCTGCCGCGCGCGCTGCCGAAGGCGCTCACCGAGGGCGAGGTCGATGCCCTGCTCGCGGCTCCCGACCCGGGCACACCGCTCGGTTTGCGCGACAAGGCGATGCTGGAACTGCTGTACGCCACCGGCCTGCGCGTCAGCGAACTGGTGTCGCTGCGCGGCGAGCAGATCAGCCTGGCCCAGGGCGTGCTGCGGGTGCGCGGCAAGGGCAGCAAGGAGCGCCTGGTGCCGCTCGGCGACGAGGCCCAGCACTGGATCGAGCGCTACCTGCTGCAGGCGCGGTCGCTGATTCACGCGCAGCCGCAGCCGGCGTTGTTCATCACCCAGCGCGGCGCCGCGATGAGTCGCCAGGGCTTCTGGCTGCTGGTCAAGCGCTACGCGGTCGTCGCCGGCGTGCGCGGCCAACTGTCGCCGCATACGCTGCGCCACAGCTTCGCCACTCACCTGCTGAACCACGGTGCCGACCTGCGCGTGGTCCAGTTGCTGCTGGGCCACAGCGACCTGTCGACCACCCAGATCTACACCCACGTCGCCCGCGAAGGGCTGAAGGCACTGCATCGGAAGCATCATCCGAGGGGGTGATGCACGGGGTTCCGGACGCACAATGGGCCGGGGCGAAAAACGGCGCCGTGCACCGACCAGGTTATCGGCCGGACCGGCATCGTCGCCAGCGCGTGCGAGCCATTTTCCGTGCCCCGTGCCGCTTCACCCGCCCCTCGCCGCCTCCAGTCCCAGCGCCGCGATCACCGGCACCATCTTCCCGGTCGCAGCGGCCTGGGCGCTCGAGGCATTTCCCTGGACGGCGCGTTTGGCCACGCCCTGGGCGATCGCGGCAAGGCGGAAAAAGTTGAAAGCGAGGATGAAGGGCCAATCATCGAAGGCGTCGCGGCCGCTCAGCGCGATGTAGCGCTCGACGATCCGGCGTTCGCTCGGCAGGCCCTGCGCGGCACGGTCGATGCCCTGCAGACCGGGGATCACCGGGTTGCGCGGCAGCCGCAGCGCCATGCAGAAGTAGCCGAGGTCGGAGAGCGGGTGGCCCAGCGTCGACAGCTCCCAGTCGACCACGGCGCGAATTTCGGGAGTTTCGGCGTCGAAGATCAGGTTGTCGATGCGCCAGTCGCCATGCACCAGCGACACCGCGCCATCGTCTGCCGGAACGTGCGCGACAAGCCATTCGATCAGGTCCTCCACCGGCCCGATGTGGCCGAGCTCGCTTGCCCGATACTGCTCGCCCCAGCGCTTCAACTGGCGCGCGAAATAGTTGCCGGGCTTGCCGTAGTCGGCCAGACCCGCGGCCTCGACATCGACTGCGTGCAGATTGGCGAGCGTGCGCAGGATCGCGTCGTAATGGTCGCCGCGGGCCTCGCGGGCGATCTCGGGCAGCGCCGGGTCCCAGAAGATCCGGCCGGGCACGTGGCCCATCAGGTAGAACATCGAGCCGATCACCGATTCGTCGCGGCACAGGTGCAGCGGCGGCGCGACCGGGACCTTGCCGCCGGCGAGCGCCTGCAGCACGCGGAACTCGCGGTCGATCGCGTGCGCCGAGGCCAGCAACTGCCCCGGCGGCTTGCGCCGCAGCACATAGCGGCCGGATGCGGCCTCGATCAGATAGGTGGGGTTCGATTGGCCGCCCTTGAACTTGGACGCGGTCAGCGGGCCCACGAAACCGGGGAGATGGCGTTCGAGCCAGGCGGCGAGGGCGGTTTCGGGCAGGGCGAAGGGTTCGGTCATGGCCGGCGCGTCCAGGAGGCGGCGCCAGCATAGCCGCACGCCTCCTCGCCGCCGGGCCACTGCGTGCGGCGCGGAATGAATGCCGTGCCTGCATGCGGATCGACGCAACGCAAGCGGCGGTTCTGCGCCGCCGGCCCTTCGTTCATCGACGCCCGACATCGCGTACGCCGCCGTTTGCGCGTCATCCGGCACCGGGTATAAAGTGCGCGCCCGCCCTGCCCCCCGCCGATCCGGCCCCGCGCCGGGCGCCCAGCGACCCCGGACGCCGCGCGTCCCCACCCCCGTTCCCGAGGAGTTCCCATGTCCTTCCGTCATTCCCTGATCGCCGTCGCGCTCGCCACCGCCCTGCTCGCCGGCTGCGGCAAGGACGAGGCCCCGCAGAACGCCGCCGCGCCGGCCGAGAAGGCCGCGGTGCAGGCGCTCGCACCGGTCTCCTCCGCCGCCGGCAGCGTCGACGCCCAGGTCAAGGCTTTCCGCAACAACGATTTGAAGGCGCTGCTCGTGGCCGCGCTGCCGGCCGCCGAAATCGAACGCATGCGCGGCGAGTGGGACAAGAACCGCCAGGAGACGATCAGCGAGGAAGATCGCGCCGAGTTCGCCGAGAACTGGGGCAAGCTGACCGCGCCCGATGGTGTCGACAAGATCATGGCCGAGATCGAGCCACAACTGGCGCAGATGAAGCCGCAGATGGCCGGCATGATCGCGATGGTCCAGGGCGGCGCGCAGATGTCGATCGCGCAGAGCACCGATCTCACCGAATCGCAGAAGGCGCAGGCCACCGCCTTCGTGCAGGGCCTGTCGGGCTGGCTCAACAAGACCGATTTCACGGACCCGGCGCTGATGCGCAGCTCGCTGACCGCGCTCGCCGACGGCCTGCGCGCCACCGGCATCACCAAGCTCGACGACATCAAGGCGCTGTCTTTCGACCAGTTGCTGGAGAAGGGCGGCATGGCGATGGGCGGCCTCAAGAACGCCTTCGCGGCCTATGGCTTCTCGCTCGACGCGATCGCCGACAGCGTCAAGACCGAGGTCGTTACCGAAGCGGGCGACAGCGCCAAGCTCAAGGTCAGCTACGCGCTGTTCGACAGCCCGATGAGCTTCGAAAGCGAGATGACCCGTGTCGACGGCAAGTGGTACGGCAAGGACATGCTGGCCTCGCTGGAGAAGGCCAAGGCCGAGGCGAGCGCCGAAGTCGCCGACGCCGAGGAGGCCAGCGACGAGGCCGAAGAAGAAGCCGCTGCCGAGTAATCTGCCGAGTTGGTCGACCGCCGCGGGCCTGAGGGTCCGCGGCGGTCGTCTGCCGCCATGACGGATCCTGCCCCGACGACGGTCCAGGCACCCTGGTTCCGGCGCGCACTGCTCGCGCTGCTCGACTGGCTGCTGCACCCCTTCCTGCGCATCGCCCGGATCACGCCGGACAGCGAGCGCGCGCCCTTCGACGCCGCCAAGCCGGTCTGCTACGTGCTCGACCGTCACGGGCTGTCGAACCTCGCCATCCTCGACCGCGCCTGCCGCGAGGCCGGCTGGCCGCGGCCGATCGATCCGCTGCCGCTGGTCAGCCTCGGACGGCCGCCGCGCGCGGTCTTCGCGATCGAGAAGCGCCGCGGCTGGCTGCTCGACCGGCGCCGCCTGCGCGACCGCACCGAGCGCCTGGAGCGTCTGCTCGGCGCGATCCGCCGCGATCCCGAGGCCGAGGTCCAGCTGATCCCGGTGTCGATCTTCGTCGGCCGTGCGCCCGACCGCACCAGCGGCTGGTTCAAGGTACTGTTCAGCGAGAACTGGGTGGTGGTCGGCCGCTTCCGGCGGCTGCTGGCGATCCTCTTCAACGGCCGCAATACCCTCATCCAGTTCAGCCCGCCGGTGCTGGTCGGCAAGAGTGCGCCCGACGCCGACGACCTGAAGCGCGCCGCACACAAGCTGTCGTTGCTGCTGCGCGTGCACTTCCGGCGCATCCGCGGCGCGGTGATCGGCCCCGACCTCTCGCACCGGCGCACCCTGGTCGACGATCTGCTGCGTACCGACGCGGTGCGCGCGGCGATCGCGGCGCAGGCGGCGAAGGAGAAGGGCGGCCATCTCGCCGCCTGGCGCAAGGCCAGCAGCTATGCGCGCGAGATCGCGGCCGACTACTCGCATCCGGTGGTGCGTTCACTGTCCTTCATCCTGCAGGGCTTCTGGAACCGCATCTACGACGGCGTGCGCATGCAGCACTTCGACGCCTTCCGCCAGCAGGCGCCGGGGCACGAGGTGATCTATGTGCCGAGCCACCGCAGCCACATGGACTACCTGCTGCTGTCCTACCTGCTGTATCGCAACGGCATCGTGCCGCCGCACATTGCCGCCGGCGTCAACCTGAACCTGCCGCTGATCGGACCGATCCTGCGCCGCGCGGGTGCCTTTTTCCTGCGCCGCAGCTTCCGCGCGAACGCACTCTATTCGACGATCTTCAGCGAGTACGTCAGCCAGCTGGTGCGCCAGGGCGTGGCCATCGAGTACTTCATCGAGGGCGGTCGCAGCCGCACCGGCCGATTGCTGCCGCCGCGCGCCGGCATGCTCGCGATGACCGTGCGCGGCTACCTGCGCGAACGCGCCAGGCCGGTCATGTTCCAGCCGGTGTACATCGGCTACGAGAAGCTGATCGAGGGCAAGAGTTATCTCGGCGAGCTCTCCGGCCAGCCCAAGGTCAAGGAATCCTGGTGGACCCTGGTGCGCTCGCTGTCGGTGCTGCGCAACCGCTACGGGCGGGTCGCGGTCAACTTCGGCGAGTCCATCCTGCTCGACGATGTGCTCGCCGCGCATGCGCCCGACTGGCGCGCGCAGGCCACCGGCGAGAACGACCGTCCGACCTGGTTTGCCGGCGCGGTCGACGACCTCGCCCACCGCATCCTCGAGAACGTCAACGCCACGGCGGACGTCAACCCGGTCGCGCTGCTGGCGCTGGTGATCCTCGGCACGCCCAAGCACGCGATCGGCGAGGAGGACCTGAAGGCGCACCTGCGCGTCTACCTCGATCTGCTGCGCGAGCTGCCCTACCACGGGCGCGTCACGCACACCACGATGTCGCCCGAGGAGATCGTCGCCTACGGCGAGCAGATGGGCTGGGTGCGGCGCCTGAAACACCCGCTCGGCGATGTACTCAGCGCCGAGGGCGATCCCGGCGTGCTGCTGTCCTACTACCGCAACAACGTCACCCACGTGTTCGCCGCGGTGAGCTGGGTGGCCTGCTGCCTGCTCAACACCCGGCGGCTCTCGCGCCAGGGCCTCGGCCGCCTCGGGCGCATGGTCTATCCCTTCATCCAGACCGAGCTGTTCCTGCGCTGGAGCGTCGACGAATTCGTGCAGCAGATCGACGCCGCGGCCGATTTCCTCCACCGTCATGGCCTGGTCAACATCGACGCCGAGGGCGGCTGGATCAGCCGCCCGGCCGACGGCGGCGATGCCTTCTTTGGTCTGCGCGTACTTGCCCACAGCCTGTTGCAGACCTTCCAGCGCTACTACGTCGTCATCGCGATCCTCGGCAAGAATGGCCCGGGCACGCTGTCGGCTGGCGAACTCGAGAGCCTGTGCCACGTCACCGCGCAGCGCATGGCTCTGCTGCACGAACTCTCCGGTCCTGAATTCGGCGACCGCGCACTGTTCAAGAGCTTCATTGCGATGCTGCGTTCGCAGGGTGTCGTCAGCACCGACGATGCCGGCAAACTGAGCTTCGGCCCTGAACTCACTCAACTCGGCGCCGACGCCCGCATCATCCTCTCGCGCGAGTTGCGTCAGGGCATCGTCGCGATCACGCCCGAGGCGCGGGCGGCGCTCGCTCCGCGGGTGAGCGCGGAAGAAAAGGCGGAGGGCTGAGGCCAGTCGCGCACAACGCCGCGATCCCTGAGACAGGCGCTACTTCACACCTGTCGCGCCTGCCAGCGTCTATGCTGCCGCCGCATCGAAGCCGACCGGATGCCGCCATGTTGCGAACCCTGCTGTTGACGAGTGTGTTCCTGGTCGCCGCGCAGGCGGGCGCGCAGGCACCTCCGGCCAGCGTGTTCCTGCAGGAGGTCTACCCGGCCGGCACCTTCAGCTCGCCGCTCGCGGTGCGCAACGCGGCGGACGGCTCCGGCCGCCTGTTCATCGTCCAGCGCGGCGGAATCATCCGCGTGCGCGATGCCGGCGGGCAGTTGTTGCCGACGCCGTTGCTGACCATCACGGTATCGACCGGCGGCGAGCGCGGGCTGCTCGGACTCGCCTTCCACCCGAATTTCGATGGCGTCAACGAGCGTCGCTTCTACGTGTCCTATTCGGCCACCACCACCGGCAATCCGCACGCGATCGCCGAGTTCCGCACCCAGGTGGGCAATCCGAACGTTGCCGATGCCGGCAGCCGTCGCGAAGTGATTGCCGTCCCCGACCTGGCGAGCAACCACAACGGTGGCGATCTGCACTTTGGCCCCGACGGTTTCCTCTACTGGTCGATCGGCGACGGTGGCCCGCAAGGCGATCCGCACGGGTTCGCACAGTGCCTCTGGAAAAAGGCGAACGACAACACGCCCGGCAACTGCGGCAACGGGGCGGGCGGTGGTTATTACCTGCTCGGCAAGATCCTGCGCATCGACCCGACCACGACCACCGCCAGCGCCACCGCCGACATGTGCGCGGCCACCGTCGGCCAGCCAGCCGGCTACAGCATTCCGGCCAGCAACCCCTTCGTTGGAACCAGCAACACCTGCGACGAGATCGCCCACTACGGCATGCGCAATCCCTGGCGCTTCAGCTTCGATCGCATCAACGGCGACCTGTACATCGGCGACGTCGGCCAAGGCAGCTGGGAAGAGACCACACGCATCCCGGCGGGCCAACTCGGCGTCAACCTGGGCTGGCGCTGCCACGAGGGCCACATGGCCTATGCACCCGCGGGTTGCACCATCCCGACCGCGCTGGCGCCCTTCCAGTCCTATTCGCACGGCTCCTCGCGCTGCTCGATCACCGGCGGCTACCGCTATCGCGGACCGATCACTGCGCTGCATAACACCTATTTCAGCGGCGATGCCTGCACCGGCGAGCGCTTCTACGCCGTGTTCGACGGCAGCGGCTGGACGCCCTCGGTGGGTAGCGTCAATGTCTGGACCACATCGGGTGTCGCAAACTTCGGTTTCTATGGACTGACCGGCCTGGGCGAAGACGAGCAGGGTAACCTGTACTGGCCGGAGATGAGCAGTGGCGCGTTGTATGTGATTGCCAGCAGCGAGCACGTGTTTGCGGATGGCTTCGAGTAATACCTGAACTCCGTCACCCACCCGGCAAAGGGAGAACTTTCAGCGCTTCGCCCGAGGGAGGACGGCACGGCGCTCCGCGCTTCGGCGAAGATGAGATCGGCGCGTTGGTGCCTCCACTCTCGCGATGGTTGGCAGCGAAGACGCGCTTGGGACTTGCGTCGAGCGCCAATGCGCAATGCGCCGGAACCCAGACGCATCGCAGTTCGCGACATCGCCACCGAAACCTTGCTCACGGAAGGTGGGATCCGGCACTCGTGCGTGGGCGGGGCGGCGCCTGCGCGATCCATCAGGCAGCAGCCGCAAGAGTCCCCCCAAGGACGTACGTCGACGGCCGGCACAGGCTCCGGTTGCTTTCCTGACCAGCCCCGCCGCTACTTCTTGATCAACCCGGCCAGCACCGCGAACGGGTTGTGGGTGGCCGCGGCCGGCTTGGCGGCGCCATCCAGCAGCCCGCCGCCACCGAGCGCGTGCCCGAGCTGGCGTTGGTGTTCGTTGTCATGACAGTACAGGCACAGCAGTTCCCAGTTGCTGCCGTCGGCCGGATTGCAGTCGTGGTCGTGGTTGCGGTGGTGCACGGTCAGCTCGGAGAGGTTCGCGCGCGTGAATTCGCGGCCGCAGCGGCCGCAGATCCACGGGTACATCTTGAGCGCCTGCTCGCGGTAGCCGTGGCCGCGTTCCTCGGCCGCCTTGCGGCTGGCGGCGACGATCTGGTCGAGCTTGCGGTCGTTCGGGGCGGGCATCGTGCGTTGATGGGCGGGGCGACGCAGCGATTGTAGGAGCGCCGCGTGCGGCGCGACATCCCGGCGCTCCGTCGGGGCCGGTCAAACGCGAAGACGCGGAGGTCGCGGGGAGAAACTGGTCCGCGACAGCGTCCGCTCCTCCCGGGACACACCCGATCCTGCTTTTCTCCGCGTCCTCCGCGTCTTCGCGTTTAACTGGGCACGTCCAGCGCGTCAGCCGCCTCGGCCTGCTGCAGCGCCCACAGCTTCGCGTAGGCGCCCTCGTGCTCGAGCAGTTGCTCGTGGGTGCCGCGTTCGACCACGCGGCCGCCGTCCATCACCAGGATCTGGTCGGCGCCGACCACCGTCGACAGCCGGTGCGCGATCACCAGCGTGGTGCGGCTCTGCGCGATCGCGTCGAGCTGCGCCTGGATCTCGCGCTCGGTGGCGGTGTCGAGGGCGCTGGTGGCTTCGTCGAAGAGCAGGATCGGCGGGTTCTTGAGGATCGTGCGCGCGATCGCCACGCGCTGCTTCTCGCCGCCGGAAAGCTTCAGACCACGTTCGCCGACGACGGTGTCGTAGCCATCCGGCAGGCGCTCGATGAAGTCGTGGATCTGCGCCGCCTTCGCCGCGGCGATGATCTCCTCGCGACTGGCTTGCGGTCGGCCGTAGGCGATGTTGGTGTACAGGGTGTCGTTGAACAGCACCGTGTCCTGCGGGACGATGCCGATCGCCGCGCGCAGCGAGTGCTGGCTGACCGCGCGCAGATCCTGGCCGTCGATGCGGATGGCGCCGGCGCCGACCTCGTAGAAGCGGTACAGCAGGCGCGCCAGCGTGCTCTTGCCGGCGCCGCTGGCGCCGACCACGGCGATCGTGTGGCCGGCCGGCACCTCGAAGTCGACGCCGTGCAGGATCGGCCGCCGCGGGTCGTAGGCGAAGCCGACCTGCTCGAAGCGGATCGACCCACCGCGCACGGCGAGATCGGGCGCGTCCGGCGCGTCGACGATCTCGCGCGTCTGCCCGATCAGTTCGAACATGCGCTGCAAATCGGTCAGCGCCTGCTTGATGTCGCGGTACATCATGCCGAGGATGTTGAGCGGCACGAACAATTGGATCAGCAGGGTGTTGACGAGCACGAGGTCGCCGACGGTCATGCGCCCGGCCGCGACCTCGCGCGCCGCCAGCACCATCAGCACGGTCAGGCCGATGGCGATCACGATCGCCTGCGCGGCATTCAGCACGCCGAGCGTGAACCAGCTCTTCTCGGCCGCCGCCTGCCAGCGCCCGAGCTGCTCGTCGTAGCGCTTCGCCTCGTAGTCCTCGTTGGCGAAGTACTTGACGGTCTCGTAGTTCAGCAGGCTGTCGACCGCGCGCGCGGCGGCCTCGTTGTCGGCCTCGTGCATGCGCCGGTAGTAGCGCGTGCGCCACTCGGTGATGACGATCGTGACCGCGACGTAGGCGGCGAGCGTCAGCAGCGTCGCGAGCGCGAAGATGTTCGGATAGGCGTACAGCAGGAAACCGGTCGCGATCGCGACCTCGAACAGCGTCGGCGCGATCGTGATCACGCAGTAGTAGAGGAAATCCTCGATCGCGCCGGTGCCGCGCTCGATGATCCGGCTGAGGCCGCCGGTGCGGCGTTCCAGGTGGAAGCGCAGCCCGAGCTGGTGCACGTGGCGGAAGGTCTGCAGCGCCGCGGCGCGGCGCGCGCCGATGTGCACGCGCGCGAACAGGATGGTGCGCAGCTCGCCGGCGATCGCTGCCGACAAGCGCAGCACGCCGTAGCCGAGCAGCAGCGCGACCGGTACCGCGAGCGCCTGCTGCGCCGGCGAGAGCGCGTCGACGATCGCCTTGAAGCCGATCGGCACGCCGAGGTTGGCGAGCTTGGCGCCGGCCAGCAGGGCCAGCACCAGCAGCACCCGCCAGCGATGCTGGCGCACGTAGGGCAGCAGTTCGGCGAACACGCGGCGCGCGGTCGCGCGGGCGGGGGTGGCTGGTGTCATTGCGGGATGCTGCGACACGGAAGCATCGATGTGGGTGCGCCTGGCGGCCGATCAAGCCGTGCTTGCTGTCAGTCCGGCGGCAGCAACTGCATGCCGGCGCGTCTTGCGGCGCGTCGGTCGAAGGTCAGCGTTGCAGTTGCCCCGAGCCCGAGGTGGCGTCCGGCGATCAGGCAATCGGCGAA
The DNA here is from genome assembly GCA_019187485.1 of Lysobacterales bacterium. Classification (GTDB taxonomy): domain Bacteria; phylum Pseudomonadota; class Gammaproteobacteria; order Xanthomonadales; family SZUA-5; genus JADKFD01. The sequence goes on from JABAQR010000036.1 coordinate 26,586, forward strand.
TCCCCGTCAAGGTCAGCTCCGCGAACCCAGCAGGCTCACCGCGGCCGAGCCGGCGACCACCGCGAGCGCGCCGATCCAGCCGAGGGTGCCGATGCGTTCAGGCGCGACGAGGCCGGGGACGAAGGCGGCGCAGGCGCCGACGGTGGCGACCGTCAGCAGCGGCGTCATGGCCAGGATGACGCTGACGCGCGAGGCCTCCCAGTGCGCGAGCGCCTCGGCGAAGGCACCGTAGGCGACGAGGGTGTTGAGCGCGCAGTAGGCGATCGCCAGCCAGTGCCAGGCATCCACCGCGAGCAGTTTCGCCGGGCTGGCGAGCGGCAGCAGCAGCACCGCGGCGGCGACGTAGATCGCCCACATCACCGCCTGCGAGGACAGGTGCTGCAGCAACTGTTTCTGGACCAGCGCGTACACCGCCCAGGTGGCGGCGGCGGCGACGATCAGCATGCCGCCGAAGGCATAGGTGGCCGGCGCCGCGGCACGTCCGCGCTGCTCGACGAAGAACAGCAACAGGCCGGCCGCGACCGCGGCATAGCCAGCCCATTGCGGCAGGTTCAGGCGCTCGCGGAAGACCAGCACGCCGCCGACCGCGAGCAGCAGCGGCGCCAACTGGATCAGCAGTTGCGCATTCGCCGGTGTCGTGTACGCCAGGCCGAGCAGGTAGCCGAGGTAGTTGCCGATGAGGCCGAGCGCGGCGATCGCGAGCATGCCCCAGCCGCGCCGTGAGAGGCTGCGGAACTGGCGCAGGCGCCCGCGCGCGCCGAGCAGGGCGCCGAGCAGCAGCGCCGCCACCAGGAAGCGGAACCAGGTCAGCGTGTACGCGTCGACGGCCTCCAGCGAGACCTTCAGCGCCACCGGCAAGGTGGCCCAGCACAAGGCCGTGGTGATCGCCAGCGCAAGGCCGAGACGCCAGTGGCCGGAGGGAGCGTGGAGGGTCATATCGGACTGGAAAAGGGAAAAAGGAAAAAGGAAAAGGGGAAAGCGGGATCTGGGCGCGGCGTGGACTGCCGCGCTGCACAGGTCGATGCGCCGAATGGATTACAGCCCTGGAGGCAACCGACCGATGGGGTGTGCCGAACGCACCCCTTTTCCTTCTTCCTTTTCCCTTTTCCCGCCTCTTCAGCGACGCATCGCTTCCCGCGCTGCCCGGAACTCGGTCCCCTCGTACCAGTTCGGCCAGGTGTCACCGTCGACGATCTCGCGCGCCACCGCGTACAGCAGTTCGCCATCCTGCACGGTGCCGGAGAGGTCCCAGGCGGGGTCGTACTCGTCGCTCGGCTTGTGGTAGCGCTGGGCGACGTACTCGGCAACCATGCGGCGGCCCCAGGCTTCGCCCTGCTCAATGTGATCGATGCCGTTCTTGGCGTACAGCGAGGGCACGCCCACGCGCGCGAAGTTGAAGTGGTCGGAACGGTAGTAGAAGCCGTTTTCCGGCGTCGGCTCGGGCACGACGATGCGTCCTTGTGTCTGCGCGTGGCGCTCCAGGATGTCCTCCAGTTCGCTGCTGCCGTGGCCGATGACGACCACGTCGCGGGTCTTGCCGATCACCTGCATCGCATCCAGGTTGATCGTCGCGACCGTCTGCGCAAGCGACTTCAATGGATGCTCGACGTAATGGCGCGAGCCGAGCAGGCCGGACTCCTCCAGCGTGACCGACAGGAACAGCAGGCTGCGTTTGGGCGGTGTCGGCGACTTCGTGAAAGCCTCGGCGATCTCCAGCATCAGGGCGACGCCGGTGGCGTTGTCGATCGCGCCGTTGAAGATGCCGTCGTCCTTGCTCTGGAAGCTGCGGCCGAGATGGTCCCAGTGCGCGGTGAAGATCAGCACTTCGTCCGGACGCTCGCTGCCGGGCAGCCAGCCGACCACGTTCGCGGAGTCGGCATGGCGCACGCGGCTGCTCACGCCCATGCTGGCACGCGCGGCGAGCGCGATCGGCTTGAAACCAGGCTGGTTGGCGGCCTTGCGCAAGGCCGCGAAATCGTGGCCGAGATGCGCGAACACGCGCTGCGCGGCGGCGCTGCTGATCCAGCCGCGGATCGGCAGCGGCGCGGGTGCGTCGGCGGCTGCCGGCAGGTCGAACTCGGCGCCGGCGAAGCCGTTCCTGACCACTTCCCAGCCGTAGGCGGCGCCGGCATCGTCGTGCACGATCAGCGCCGCGGCGGCGCCCTGGCGCAGCGCCTCTTCGTACTTGTAGCTCCAGCGGCCGTAGTAGGTCATCGCCTTGCCGCGGAACAGGGTGTCGTCGCCGGTTTCGAAGCCGGGATCGTTGATCAGCGTGACCACGGTCTTGCCCTTGACATCGATGCCGGCGTAGTCGTTCCAGCCGAGCTCGGGCGCGTTGACGCCGAAACCGACGAACACCAGTTCGCTGTCCTCGACCTTCGATTCCGGATCGGTGCGCAAGGTCTGGATGACCGCTTCGTCGCCGATCACCAGCGCATCGCTCGTGCCGTCGTCGTATTGCAGCGTCACCGGACCGCTCGCCTCGGACACGATCTCGACCATCGGCACCGGTTGTGTGTAGCTGCTGCCGTTGCCCGGCTTGAGGCCGATCCGTGCGAACTCGTTCGCAAGATAGGCCACCGTCTTGCGCTCACCGGGGCCGCCCGGTTGACGCCCGGCGAACTCATCGGAGGCCAGGATCCGCACCTGCGCGGCCAGATCCTCGGCACGGATCGCCGCGTCGGTGGCCGGGGCAGAGGGCAGCTTGGCCGCGTGCGCGGCGGCATCGGGCGCCGCGCCAGTCGCGGGCGGTGTCGGCGCCGCGGCTGGAGGCGGCGTCTCGCCGCAGGCGCCGAGCAGGGCGACGGCGAGAGCGAGTGCGGGCAATGATCGGATCACGGTGGACTCCGCAGCGTGGCGAGCCCGCGAGCATAGCGGCGCACGCCGTGGGGCGGCGTGCTCGTCGCGCGAGTGCCCGCGCCCGGGATCCGGGCCCCTGTTCAGCCGCAGCCCGCGCCCTGCGGCGCGGTCAGCCGCGTCAACGCGACACGGCGCTTGCCGTAGCCGGGTTGGGCGGCCTCGTAATCGATCGTCACGCTGCCGCAGCCATCGCCGGACAGGCGCGCCGTGCCCCAGTGTTCCAGGCGTACCGCGGCGGCATCGAAGGCCGCACCGAAATGCGTTCCCACCGGTCGCGCGAGCGCGTCGAAGATCAGTCCGCCGCCATCGGGGCGACCTTCGCCGATGATCCACGCGGGCTCGCCGTCGGGACGGAAGCTGAACCACACGAGAAAAGCGCGGCCATCGTCCTGCACTTGCAGGTAGATGCCGCGGCCTGGCTTGTCCGGCTCGAACCAGGCGCCGGACCAGCGCACGAAGGGCGAAGGCGCCGCAGGCGCGGCCTCGCCCGGGCAACGCGCAGCGCCGACTCGGGTCAGTCGCTGCAGCGACCGTCGCGCGGAGTCGAAGGGCGGCCGACCCTGTACCCGCTGTTCGCCCTGACCGCAGGCGGAGAAGGCCGCGTCGAAGCGGCCGAGTGCGACCGTCAACAGCGCCTGCGGATCGAAAACCGGTCCGAAGCTGCCATTGCGACGCCCCTCGAAACGGTCGACCACGAGGTTGTTGTCGATCACCCGGCCCAGACCGGTGAACCAGGCCTGGTCGCCGGCGGCGCCGATCGCGGGATAGGTGAACATGGTGACCGTGGCGAGACCGCCACCGAGCGCCTCGATCACGAAGCCCTCGCCAGGCCGCGCCGGATCGAACCACAGGCCGCTGGTGGCGGTGTCGACCGGTGCGCCGGGATCTTCGCGCGGCTTGATCGCGCTCGCCAGCGCGGGCGGGACATAGGCGGCGTCGTAACGGCACGCGCCCAGCTCGGGATTGGCGCTGCGCTCGCGCTGACATTGCAGTTGCAGCGCCTGGGCGTCCGGCTGCGGCGCACCCAGCGTCCATTCGTGCAGAACTTCGACGCCGGCCAGCAGCTCGGCCTCGCTGTAGCCGCAGTGGCTGGGGTTCTGCTCGGCCACGAAGGCGCGCGTCCACTGATCTGCCGGCACTCGCCCCTCCAGCGCACGCGCGTGCGCCGGGAGCACCAGGCCGTCGCGCGTAGTGTGGGTGGAGAGCAGCCTCGCCGAACCGATCCGGCCCTGCGGCTGGAAATGGCGTTTCAGGTCGAGGCTGGCGAAGGCATCCGCGTCGATGCGGCGGATGTCGCGTTCGACGATCGCGTCCGGATAGCGCACATGTCGCGTCGACAGCGCCGCGCGCTCGCCGATCTTGGCCGGATCGCGGTACAGCTCGGACAGGCCGTAGGTGGCATAGAAGACGTTCTCGAGGAAGAAGTCCTCGGATACACCGGTGGCGCGCACGATGCGCCCCATGCGCTCGCGCATGCCGGAGGTCTGTAGCCAGGAAGGCAGCCCGTGACCGGTGCACTTGGCCACCCGCGCGACCAACTCGCCGCCGCCGGAGATGTTGTCGTAGTCGTCGATGTCCTCGTCGCGCAGGATGTACGGAAAGGCATCGTCGCCGCGCGGCAGCTCGCCACCAGTGACGTTCGCGCAGACCGCGTCGTAGGCGAGACGGATGTCGAGTGCCTGTTCCCAGACGCGGCTGCCGGCGAGCGGGGCGCAGATCGCGTAGATGCCGACCACCGGCGCGCCCAGATCGGCCTGCTCGGCCTGTTGCATCGCCACCAGGCCGCCGAGCGAGCCGCCGCTGGCGAAGATCGCGCCGGGTGCGCCAAAGCGCGCGCCAAAGGCGGCGACCAGCTCGCGGTGGTCGCGCTCGGTGGCGAACAGCGCCCAACCGCGTTGGCTGTAGCTGGACGCGGCGATCGCATAGCCGCGCGCCAGGAAGCGCTCCCGCAGGACTTGCGGACCGAGACTGGGATCGTCGTCGATCGGCTCGATGTCGTAGCCGTGATTGAGCAGCGCCAGGCGGTCTCCGGCGCGCCAGCCGTCCGGCACCTGGGCCACGAAGTAGGCGCCGCTGGTGGTCCGGCCGCGCAGCTCGGTGACAGCGTGGGCACCGCTCGCGAGGAGGAGCCACAGCAGCAGCGGGAGCAGTCTGGTCATTGCAACGCGTTGCGTTCGTGGTGCGTGCAGATTAGCGTGTGTCGGGCCTGATTGTCGGGTGCCCGCAGCCGGAGCGCGTAACGAGGCCGCGACACCGACCGGGGCATCGACAAGCGAAAATGCTCCTCGGTGCCAGAACTTGCGCACACCAGCGCGCTGCCGTACCTTTCCGGCCCTTTCCCTTCGCCAGCCTCCCGCATGCGCTTCCAGCACGTCGCCATCGCCGCCGTCGCCCACGTCGACGCCCCGAACCGCCTGAGTTCGGCCGACATCGTCGCGCGTTTGCTGCCGGCGATGGAGCGTCTGGGTGTGCGCAGCGACCTGCTGGAAAACGTCGCCGGCATCGACGCGCGGCGCGTGTGGAACGAGGGCACCACGCCCTCGGACGCCGCGGTGCTGGCGGCCGACAAGGTGCTCGCCGAGACCGGCATCGGCCGCGCGCAGGTCGGCATGCTGGTCAACACCTCGGTCTGCCGCGATTTCATCGAACCGTCGACGGCCAGCATCGTCGCCGGCAAGCTCGGACTGCCGGAGCACTGCCAGAACTTCGACGTCGGCAATGCCTGCCTCGCCTTCCTCAACGGCATGGACATCGCCGCGCACATGATCGAGCGCGGCGACATCGAGTACGCGCTGATCGTCGATGGCGAATGCAGCCGCCACATCACCGAGAAGACCATCGAGCGCCTGTCCGGTCCGAACGTCACCGCCGACCAGTTCCGCGAGGAATTCGCCTCGCTGACGCTGGGCTCGGGCGGCGTGGCCATGGTCCTCGCGAATGCCGAGCTGTATCCGGACGGGCACCGCTATCTCGGCAGCGTGTCGCGCTCGGCCACCCAGTTCAGCAAGCTCTGCGCCGGCAACATCGACCGCATGGTCACCGACACCCGTACTCTGCTGATCGAGGGTCTGAAGCTCGCCGGCAAGACTTTCGCCGCGGCGCGCCAGATGTTCGGCTGGGCGGTCGGCGAGATCGACGAGTTCGTGATCCACCAGGTCTCGCGGGTACACACCGAGGAACTCGTGAAGATGCTTGGCATCGACCCGCGCAAGGTGCTGACGATCTTCCCCGAGTTCGGCAACATCGGCCCGGCCTCGTTGCCGACCGCGCTCAGCAAGCTCAACGAGAGCGGCCGCCTGGTCAAGGGCAAGCGCGTCGCCCTGCTCGGCATCGGCTCGGGGCTGAACTGCTCGATGGCCGAGGTGGTTTGGTGAAGCGGTGAGTGGTCCGCGCGGCTGCGCCGCGCTCAGTGGTGAGTAGTGAGTAAGAGCCGGTCTACCCGCAGCTTTCGTCGCCACGAGCTTTTACTCACTACTCACCAGACTTCCCACCACACCGCATCGGGTCTAGCGTAAGAACCTCGCACCGCGAGGAATACCGCATGCCCGTCACCGTCACCGAAAACGTCTCCTGGTTCAGCCGGCTGAAGAATTCCTTCTTCGGCTTCCTGTTCTCTTTCGTGCTGATCGCTGCCGGGATCTGGCTGCTGGCCTGGAACGAGCACCGTACGCTGCAGAATTTCGAGGGCCTGGCTGCCGCGGGCAGGACCGTGGTCGATACCGTCGCGGACCGCGTCGACCCGACGATCCAGGGCAAGCTGGTGCACGTCTCGGGCAAGGTGACCTCCGAGCAGTCGGTCGTCGACGAGGACTTCGGCGTCGAGGCGCCGGCCCTGGTGCTGAAGCGCTCGGTGCAGATGTACCAGTGGAAGGAAAAGGAAGAGACCCACGAGCGCGAGAAGCTCGGCGGTGGCAAGGAGCGAGTCACCACCTACCGCTACGAAAAGGTCTGGGACAACGAGCCCATCGACTCCGACGGTTTCCGCGAGTCCGGCCACAGCAACCCGGGGCGGATGGACTATCGCGATGCCAGGTTCCAGGTCGACGATGCCCATCTCGGCGCCTGGCGTGCGGACGAAACCATCCTCGGCGCACTCTCCGGCTCGGCGCTGACGCTCGCCGAGTCCGGCAACTACCCGAGCGGTTTCCGGCTGGTCGACGCGAGCATGCTCTACCGCGGCAACAACCCGTCCGCGCCGCAGATCGGCGACCTGCGCATCCAGTACACCGCGGTGCCTGCGCAAGCCGCCTCGCTGGTCGCGCAGGCGGACGGGGAGGGCTTCAAGGCCTGGACCAGTCCGGTCGGCACCGAGATTTATCTCGTGGAATCCGGCAGCAAGACCGCGGCGGCGCTGGTGGCGAGCGCGCAATCGACCAATTCGATGGTCGGCTGGCTGCTGCGCCTGGTCGGTTTCGTCATGCTGTGGGTGGCCTTCGGCCTGATGCTGAACCCCTTGCGCACGCTCGCCGCGGTGTTGCCCTTCCTGGCGCGCATCGTCGGTGCCCTGAGCGGCTTCGTCGCCTTCCTGCTCGCCGCCGTGGTCGCCGTCGTGACCATCGCAATCGCCTGGCTCGCGGTG
>JABAQR010000068.1 GCA_019187485.1 Lysobacterales bacterium
GGGGCCGCGGTGGCGTCCGCCGGGGCCGCGACGGACGGGGCCGCAGTGTCGGCCGGCGGAGCCGCCGGCGCTTCCTGCTGCTGCGGCGCCGGCTGGGCGGGTGGCTCGGTGGTGGTGCTGCCCTGGTCACCGCAGGCGGCCAACAGGGCGATGGACGCGGCCAGGGCCGCGTACTGGATCAACTTCATGGGTGCATCCTCAAAAGACGGGAGAAATCCGGACGCGCCGGATGACCGAGGGTATCGGCTGCCGCCATTGTAGCCACGAAACCGCCATCCGGCGCAAGGGCAAGTGCCGTTCGTCGTGGCTCGTGGAGGTCCGGGGCGCACTGGTGGTGCTGCGCGCCACACTCGACGGCTCGCCGGTGGTCGGCAGCCACAGGCGCCGTCGACGCAACGCTCGGGAATCCGAGCCTTGCTGCCGACAACCGGGCACCGGCAACCGACAACCAAGAGCGGTGCCACGCCCGGAGCGCGGCGTCGCGACTCACCTCAGGCCAGTTCGATCGCCACCGCCGTGGCCTCGCCGCCGCCGATGCACAGACTGGCGATGCCGCGTTTGCCGCCGCGCGCGGCCAGTGCGTGCGCGAGAGTGACCAGCAGTCGCGCGCCGCTGGCGCCGATCGGGTGGCCGAGCGCGCAGGCGCCGCCGTGGACGTTGACTTTGGCGTGGTCGATGCCGAGTTCGCGGATCGGCGCCATCGCGACCACCGCGAAGGCCTCGTTGATCTCGTAGAGGTCGACCTCGTCCTTGCTCCAGCCGGCCTTCGCGAGCACCTTCTGGATCGCGCCGACCGGTGCGGTGGTGAACCACTCGGGCTCCTGCGAGTGGGTGACATGCGCAACGATCCTCGCGATCGGCTTGCAGCCACGCGCAGCGGCGGTGCCGGCGCTCATCAGCACCAGCGCAGCGGCGCCGTCGGAGATCTTCGACGAGGACGCGGCGGTGACGGTGCCGTCCTTCTTGAAGGCCGGACGCAGCGAGGCGATCTTCGAGATGTCGCAAGCCGGCGGCTCTTCATCGACGGAAACCACCACATCGCCCTTGCGGCCGGACACGGTGACGTTGGCGATTTCGCCCGCGAAGGCGCCATTCGCCTGCGCGGCGAGCGCGCGCCGCACGGATTCCGAAGAGAACGCGTCCTGCTCCTCGCGGCTGAAGCGGTATTTGCCCGCGCACAGCTCGGCGAATTCACCCATCGCCTTGCGGTCGGCGGCGTTCTGCAGCCCGTCCAGCGCCATGTGGTCGAGCACTTCGGAGTGACCGAAACGGTAACCGAAGCGTGCCTTTTGCAGCAGGTAGGGCGCATTGGTCATCGACTCCATGCCTCCCGCCACCACGATCTGCGCCGAGCCGGCCTTGATCGCGTCGTGTGCGAGCATCACCGCTTTCATGCCGGAACCGCAGACCTTGTTGAGCGTGGTGCAGCCGGTCTCCACCGGCAGACCCGCCTGCAAGGCGGCCTGACGTGCTGGCGCCTGGCCGAGTCCGGCCGGCAGCACGCAGCCCATCAGGACTTCACAAACGTCCGCAGCGGCGATGCCGGCCTGCTCCAGTGCGGCCCTGATCGCACTGGCACCGAGAGTCGGCGAGGGGACACCGGCGAAAACGCCATTGAAGGAACCGATGGCCGTGCGCTTGGCACCGACAATGACGACCTCGTTGGAACTCATGGCAAACCTCTGATGGGCATGCGGAAGGGGTTCGCATTATGGCAGTGCAGCATGCTCGTGGGGGTCGTCTTTCGGACCGAACCGGTCGCGGCAAGCCTCGCTATCGCGACGGGCGGCGCACTACACTAGCGCGGTGTCGCGAACACCGGGACCAGTGACGGGGATGAAGGAGCGCTTGCCACGCGCCCCGGCAAGGGGCACGCCGGCTGCATTCGATGCGCGGCCCCGGCTTGCGTCCGATTGCCGGCAACGCCCTCGGTGGCCGACCATTTTCCGCCGGATTCGGCGATCGACCGCTGCGACGGTGGCGCGGGCATGAGCGAAGCGGTCCGCAAACGCATCGGCGCACCCTCCCCGGTGGATCGCAGCGGTGACCGCTGGATGGACCTGTGCAGGGTTCGCGGCGCTGTCCGCGGGCGGCGGCGTGGCTGCAGCCCATGCGCGGACGCGTGCCGGGTCACGCGCACGTGTCTGCGCCGGGTGTGGGCAACGGGACCGCGGCGGTGAACCGCCTGCGTGCCTGCCTGGCGACGCTGTGGGTGCTCGCGTGCACGGGTTCAGTCGTCGCCGGGGAGGCCGTCACCGTCGATTCGGTGCGTTTCCGCAGCTTCGGCATCTCCAGCGGACTCTCGCAGGTGACGGCGCGCGCCTTCTTGCAGGACGAGCGCGGCTACATGTGGATCGGCACCCAGGATGGCCTGAACCGCTTCGATGGGTACAGTTTTCGCGCCTACCACCGCGATCGCGCCGATCCGCATTCTCTGAGCGACAATCATGTCACCGCACTCGCGCGCGGTGGCCAGGGAACCCTGTGGGTCGGCACCATGGCCGGAGGGCTCAGCCGGCTGGATACCGCCACCGACGACGTCCAGGTCTGGCGGCATGTCGCCGACCAGCCGGGCAGCCTCGCCGCCGACAGCATCACCGAATTGCTCGCGACACGGGATGGGTATCTGTGGGTCGCGAGCGCGGGCGGTGCCTTGCAGCGATTGGCGCCGGGCGCGGTCGCCTTGAGCACGCTGGAGGTGGCCGGCGAGCGCCCGCTGGGCGTGGTGCGCGCGTTGGTCGAGGACGATGGAGGCTGGATCTGGGCCGCTGGCAGTGGTGGCCTGTGGCGCATGCGCGCCGACGGCAGCGAGTTGCGGCCGATCGCGCCCGAGGATCGGCGACTTGCGGATCTGCAAGCCCTGGCGCCGGCCGAGGACGGTGGCCTTTGGGTCGGCAGCACACGCGTAGGTCTGCTGCGTCTGGACGCCGATGGCCGCGTGCGCGTGCAGTACCGCGCCGATCCCACGCGCGACGGCAGCCTGCCGGACGATCAGGTGCGGGCGCTGCTGACGACGCGCACTGGGCAGTTGTGGGTGGGTACGATGAACGGGCTCGCGATCCACGAGCCGGCACGGGACCGCTTCCTGACCTGGCGTCACGACGCCGGCGATGCCGGCAGTCCGGCCGGCAACCGCATCGCTTCCTTGTACGAGGACCGCGACGGGCTGATCTGGGTCGGCAGCTGGACCGCCGGTTTCAGCATCCACAATCCTGCCACCCAGGTCGTGCGTCTGATCCGCGCCCACGGTCGTGATCGCACCAGCCTTCCGGCGAGCCCGGTGCGCGCGCTCTGGATGGATGCCGACGGCAGCTTGTGGATGGGCGTGCTCGAAGGCGGCGGCCTGGTGCACTACGATCTCCGGCAGGGCGTGCTGAAACGCTGGGTGCACACGCCCGGCGACCCGGGATCGCTGCCAGGAGACGCGGTCCAGGCCATCGCGCGTGCTGCGGACGGTCGTCTGTGGGTGGGCACCAACGGCGCCGGACTGGCGCGCATGCGCGCGGACGGCAGCGGCTTCGACGTCTATCGCCGCGAGGACGGCAGCCTGCCCGACAACGTGATCCACGCCTTGTTCGTGGATCGCACCGGCACGCTGTGGATCGGCTTCGAGTCGAGCGGCATGGCGAGTTGGCGCGAGGGCGAAGGCTTCACCTTCTTCGCGCACGATCCGGCGCGTCCGGACAGTCTGCCCGGCAACAGCGTCTACACTTTCGGAGAAAGCGACGACGAAGGACTGTGGGTGGGCACCTTCGGCTCGGGCCTGGCGCGTTTGGATCGCGCCAGCGGGCGCTTCGAGAGCTGGCGCGAACGTCCTGGCGATCTCGAATCGATCAGCCACAACTCGGTGACCATGATCGTTCCCGGAAGCGACGGCGTGCTCTGGCTGGGCACCCAGGGTGGCGGCGTCAACCGCGCGACCCGGCGCGCCGACGGCACGCTGCGCTTCGATGCGATCAGCAAGCGCGAGGGTCTGGGTGCCGACGCCATCGGCACCATCGTCGAGGACCGCAAGGGCAAGTTGTGGATCGGCACCACGGTGGGTGTCAACGCCTACGACCCGCGCAGTGGTGAAGTGCAGCGTTTCAGCGCCAGTGATGGCATGGACCGCTCCGGCTACTTCATCAACAGCGTCGCCCATGGCAGCGACGGCTCCATTTACTTCGGCGGCCTGCGCGGTGTGCTCGCCTTCCATCCGGAACGTCTGCCGCGCCGGCGCCGTGTGCCCGAACTGATCTTCACCGATCTGCGGCTGGACAACGCTCCGGTGTCGCTGCGGCGGCTCGATCCGCGCTCGCCGCTGCCGCGCGCGCTGCACGCGGTCGACAGCCTGCACTTGCCGCCGTCGCTGGCGAGCATCGCGGTCGACTTCTCGTCCCTGGATTACGCCAATCCCGAGGGCCTGCGTTTCAGCTATCGCCTCGACGATTTCGATCGCGACTGGGTCGAGCGCCTCGCACCCGAGCGCACCGCAGCCTACACCAATGTTCCCAGCGGCGAGTACCTGCTGCGCATCCGTGCGCGCGTCGACAGCGATCTCGAGAGCGGCTATGGGCCGGAAACGAGCTTGCGCATCGTCATCGATCCGGAACCCTGGCGCACGCCGCAGGCGCTCGCGCTGTACGCATTCGGCCTGCTCGCGGTCGGCCTGCTGATCTGGCTGCGCGCGCGTCGGCGTTGGGAGCGCGAGCGCGCGGCCGCCGAGGCGATCCGGCGCAGCGAGGAGCGCCTCAAGCTGGCGCTGTGGGGCAACCGCGACGAGCTGTGGGACATGGACCTGCGCACCGGACGCATGTTGCGCGAGAACATCCTGCCGATCATCAGTGCCGCCTCGCAGGTGCATTTCGCCAGCCGCGCGGAATTCCTGCGCGAGGTGCATCCGGACGACCAGCCGGACGTGCTCGCGCAACTGACCCGACATGTCCAGGGCCAGTCGGAGTTCTACGAGAACACCTTCCGCATGCGCACCCTCGATGGCGGATGGTGCTGGGTGCTGTCGCGCGGTTTCGCGGTTGAACGCGATGCCGGCGGGCGCGCGCTGCGCATGGTCGGCACCAGCCGCGACGTCTCCGCCAGCGCCGAAGCCGCCGAGCAGTTGCGCAAGCTCAACGACGAGCTCGAGCACCGCGTGGAGGAACGCACGCGCGCCTTGCGGCTGTCCAACCGCGAATTGCAGTTCACCCTGGACGAGCTGAAAGTCACCCAGCGGCAACTGGTCGAGTCCGAGAAGATGGCGGCGCTCGGCAACCTCGTCGCCGGCATCGCCCACGAGATCAACACCCCGCTGGGCATCGGCGTCACCGCCGCCTCACATCTGGAGGACGAGACCCGCAAGCTGATGAAGCTGGTTGCCGACGGCAAGGTTTCACGCGGTGCGCTCGACGCCTACCAGAGCGAGGCCCTGTCCAGTGCGCAACTGATTCTGTCGAACCTGCGGCGCGCCGGACAACTGGTCAGGAGCTTCAAGCAGGTCGCGGTGGACCAGTCCAGCGAGGCCGCGCGCGAGATCGATCTCAAGACCTACCTGGAAGAAATCCTCGTGTCGCTCGGTCCCGCGCTCAAGAAGACCGCGCACACGGTCGGCATCAAGTGCCCGGAGAACCTGCGCATCCACACCTATCCCGGCGCAATCAGCCAGATCGTCGTCAACCTGGTCATGAACTCGCTGATCCACGCCTTCGAGGGCATCGAGCGTGGCGAGATCCGCATCGAGTGCGAGGCCTACGACGAAGAATGGCTGTTGCTCTACCGCGACAACGGTGTCGGTATGCCCGAGGAAGTGCGCCAGCGCGTGTTCGACCCCTTCTTCACCACCAAGCGCGGTCAGGGCGGCAGCGGCCTCGGTCTGCATGTGGTCTACAACCTGGTGACCCAATTGCTCAAGGGCTCGCTCGATTGCGTGAGTGCGCCGGGCAAGGGCGTCGAGTTCCAGATCCAGATGCCGAGGCGTGTGGGCTGAGGCGTCGCTCCCCGGCGGCGCGCGCCGGAGCGCGGGGAACGTTCGGGGTCGCGATCCGATGCGTGATCCATTCCCGGCATTCGCCGTCGCTACGGCGTAGCTTCGCGTCTGGACCGCAAGCATGGTGCAGGAGAGCGAACATGAAACGGTGGCTGTCCACGATGCTGCTGGTCTGCGTGTCGACGCCGGTCGCGGCGCAGAGCACGCTGTACGCCGACGCGCTCGGCAACGGCTGGCAGAACTGGAGCTGGGCGACGGTCAACCTGGCGTCGACCGGTCCGGTGCACGCGGGCCAGTTCGCGATCGCGATGGAGCCGGACAACTTCCAGGGCCTGTACTTCGCCTCTCCCGGCGTCGCGCGCAACTTCGGCGATTACGCCGGACTGCGCTTGTGGGTGCACGGCGGCAGCGCCGGTGGCCAGGTCCTGCACCTGGTCTTCCAGCTCGGCCAGACCACGGTGTACTCGCGGCCGCTGAACCAGATCGTGACCGGTGGCGCGCTCGCGGCGGGCCAGTGGCGCGAGGCCTTCCAGCCCTTCACCGGCGCTGGCGCGCCCACGGGCACCTTCGATGGCGTGATCCTGCAGGACCAGAGTGGCGTCAACCAGGCGGCGATCCACGTCGACGACGTGGTGCTGGAGGCGGGCGGCGGTCCGCCGCCGGGCGCCGTGCAGGTGAGCGTCGACCTCGGCGGTACCCGGCGTGCGATCGACCCGAACATCTACGGCGTCAATTTCGGATCCGACGCGCAGCACGCCGACCTGCGTTACCCGACGCGGCGCTCGGGCGGCAACAGCACCACGCGCTACAACTGGCAGTTCGACGTGCACAACACGGCGAACGACTACTTCTACCAGAACATCCCGGACGGCAGTGGCCAGGGCCTGCCGAACGACTCGACCATGAACGCTTTCGTGGTCGCAACGAAAGCGCAGGGCGGCGAGCCGCTGCTGACCATCCCGACCATCGGCTGGGTGCCGAAGGACTCGCGCCAGAAGTTGTGGGGCTTCTCGCAGGCGCTGTACGGTGCGCAGACCCTGGACGAATGCCGTTTCTACGCGCCGAATCCGCCGAACTGGTGCAGTGCCGATTCCGGCAACGGCCTGTGCGTCAACGGGCCTTTCTGCCAGGGCGGCCGGATCGTCGGCAACGATCCGCAGGACACCAGCAAGCCGGCACCGGTGAGCTATGCCGTCGCATGGGTCAACCATTTGCGCGCACGCCACGGCCCGGCGGCGCAGGGTGGCGTGCGCTACTACTCGCTCGACAACGAGCCGATGCTGTGGAACTCCACCCACCGCGACGTGCACCCGCAGGCGCCCACCTACGACGAGGTCTGGACCCGTGGCCGCGACCGCGCGCTGGCGATCAAGGCGGTCGAGCCGGATGCGAAGATCTTCGGCCCGGTGACCTGGGGCTGGTGCGACTACTGGACCAGCGCCGCCGACGCCGCACTCGGCAACTGCTTCGAGGGCCCCGACCGCAGCGCCCACGGCGGACTACCGTTCGTGGAGTGGTACCTGCAGCGCGTGTGCGCCGAGACCGGTCCCGGCGGCGTGCGCGCGGTCGATTACCTGGACCTGCACTACTACCCGCAGGGCGCCAACATCGACGGGCTCGACAACGACGTGGCCAGCGGCGAGCAGCCGGACGTGCAGGCGCGCCGATTGCGCTCGCTGCGCGAACTCCACGATGCGAACTACACCAGCGAATCCTGGATCGGCCAGACCGCCTATCCGAATCCGAATCTGCTGCGGCGCGCGCGCGCCGCGATCGATGCCCGTTGTCCGGGCACGAAGCTGGCGCTGACCGAGTACAAGTGGGGCCCGGACAACGGCGTCACCGGTGCGCTCGCGCAGGCGGAACTGCTCGCGATCTTCGGGCGCGAAGGCGTCGACTACGCCACCCGCTGGGTGGCGCCGGTGGATGGCTCGCTGGCCGAACACGCCTTCCGGATGTATCTCGATTACGACGGCGCGCACACGCGCGTGCTCGGCGACTCGGTGCCGGCCAGCAGCAGCGACGCGGCGATGCTCGGCGCCTACGCAGTCGATCAGGTCGGCGGCCCGCTGCGGGTGCTGCTGTTCAATCGCAGCCCGTCGGTGCGAGGGGTAGAACTCGCGCTCGCCGGCCTGTCGGCGCAGCGCTGGAGCGGCTGGAGGCTCTCCGGCAGTGGGTATGCCCAGGTCGCTGACAACCAGCCCGCCGCCGGCGCGACGCTCGCGCTGACGCTGCCCGGATACAGTGCCACGCTGCTGGTCATCGCCCGCGACGCGATCGCGCCAAACATCTTCGCGAACGGGTTCGAGTAGGTGTGCCGGCGCAAACCGGCGAAACGCAAGGGGCACAGGTCCCCTCCAGCAAGAGGAGTAGCGATCCATGCCGTCCTCGAGTCATGCATGGCAGGCCGCTGCGATCATGCTTCGTTCGCAGCCGCGCGACCGCCGGCCGATCAGGCTCCGCCGCGCACCCGCGGATCTGTCTTGAGTTCCTCGATGAGTTGTTCGATGTCCGGCAGCGCCTTGGACTTCGGATAGCCCTCGCGGGTCGTTTCCAGCAACTTGAGGGCGTCCGCCGGACGACCCAGGTGGCGGCCCAGCGCGAGCGCCACCTTGTGGTGCACCGCGCCGACCGTTGGATGCCTGGGATAGACCCGGCTGAAGCCGCTGCCGAAGGGCAGCGACAGTTCCGGGCGACCGAGTTCGTGCGCCTTGTCGATCAGTTCCAGCACCTGGTCCGGGTCGCTCGGCCACAGATTGGCGTCGGCGCCACGCACCTCCGCCCAGAAATCCAGCGCCTGGCGCCAGCGCTCCTGGGCGATCATCACGTTGAGCCAGGTGCGCGCATGCTTCGCCAGCGCCTCGGCGTCGTTGTGGAGTGCCAGCAGCTTGCGATAGCGCTGGTGCATCACATCGCTGCCGCCGCGCTCGGCGATGTGCTCGCCGAGCAGTTGCGCAGCGCCCTGGGTGTCGCCCTCGATCACGCGCGCCTCGGCCTGGTCGAGGATCGCCTGGTCCTTGTCCTGCGGCCGCGGCAGCGGCTTGCGCACCTCGGTCTGCTTGACCTCGTAACCGAGCGCGTCGCGGTACTGCCAGACCAGGTAACCGAGCAGGTGGAAGGTGACCACCGTCGCGTAGTGGGCGATGAAGTAGTGCACGATCACCGCGAGCGGCCCCGGTACGAAGGGCAGCAGCAGGCGCTGCGCGTTGGTCTCGCTGATCATGATGACCAGGCACAGCAGCGAGGCGCCGATGTAGGGCCAGCCGATGCGCGACATCGTCGCCAGCCACAGCGCCGGATTCAGGGCCACCCAGGGGTCGCCGTCGATCGCCGCTGAAATCAGCGCTGCCGGCGCACCGAGGGCGACCAGCAGCAAGGGCAGGATGGACAGCCAACCGGCACCGGCGGCGGCCAACGCGATCATCGACAGGATCGCGACCACCCACAGCAGCACCTGTACTTTCAGTACGTTCCAGCCAACCGCGTCCGGTGTCGCATAGCCGGTCGGCGCATCGAGGTTGCCGTTGGCGGTCGCCACCAGCACCTCGGCGGCGTACTTGAGCAGCGCGACTGTGATGATCAGATTCATGATCCAGCCGGCGGCGCCTGGGAACTGACCGAACAGTCGCAGCGCGGCGAGCAGGCCGATCGTCAGCAGCGCCTCGAACTGCATCGGGTAGGCAAGGATCGGGCGCAGGCGGTCCCAGAAGGGCGTGTCGGCATCGGGATTGGCGGGGCTGCGCATGGACACCTCGGGGTCAGGACTGACAGCCGTCATCCGCCGGTCGGTGCACCAGGCGCACGCGGCCGGAGTTGGCGACGATGACGCGTACGCCGCGGCCAGGCAAGTCGCGATTGCAGAGCACGAAGGTGACGTTCGAACCGGCCGCTTCGCCGAGCCTGCGATAGATGACCCGGCGCCGGCCATCGTTGCTGCGGACGCGGACGCGCCCGGCTTGCAGCGCCTGACTCAGCAGCAGCGGCTCGACCGCGTCGAAGCGATGGTTGCGGTTCAGGTCGCGATACAGGATCCAGCCGCCGGACCAGTCGCTGCCATCCATGCATTGATGGCCGTTTGCACTGGGACAGAGGACGGTTTCGCGACCGCTCATCAGCGCGTCGGCGCGTGCACGCTGCAGGCCGACGACCAGCAGGCTGGTCGCGGCACGCAACTCGCCGGCGGCGTGCAGCCGGCGCATCGAGGGCAGGCCGACCGTGGCGAGGATGGTCAGGATCGCGATCACGACCAACAGTTCGTACAGGCTGTAGCCGCGGTTGCGGCCAGTGGCGTGGCAGGGGCGGTGCATCGACGTTCTCCTTGCGGGCACGGCGGATACGCTAGGCTCCTCTCCGCGACGTCCGCAGCGGCAGCGATCCGAATGCGGCGTCGGAGAATTCCGACCAGCCCGGATGCCCGTGACCGACCGCTTCGAACTCGCCGTGCAGTTCCCGCCCGCCGGTGACCAGCCGCGCGCGATCGCGCAACTGGTCGAAGGTTTCGAAGCCGGGCTCGCACAACAGGTACTGCTCGGTGTCACCGGCAGCGGCAAGACCTACACGATCGCGCACGTCGTGCAGCAGGTGCAGCGGCCGACGCTGGTGATGGCGCCGAACAAGACGCTGGCTGCACAGCTCTATGGCGAGTTCAAGGAGTTCTTTCCGCGCAACGCGGTCGAGTACTTCGTCTCCTACTACGACTACTACCAGCCGGAAGCCTACGTCCCGTCCAGCGACACCTACATCGAGAAGGACGCCAGCATCAACGAGCACATCGAGCAGATGCGGCTGTCCGCCACCAAGGCCCTGCTCGAACGCAAGGATGCGCTGATCGTGGCCACGGTGTCGGCGATCTACGGCCTCGGCGATCCCGACCAGTACTTCAACATGGTGCTGCACCTGGTGCGCGGCGACCGCATCCCCGACCGCGAGATCATCCGCCGCCTGACCGAGCTGCAGTACACGCGCGGCGACTACGAGCTGCGCCGCGGCAGCTACCGGGTACGCGGCGAGGTCATCGACGTGCATCCGGCCGAAAGCGACAAGGAGGCGCTGCGCATCGAACTCTTCGACGGCGAGGTCGAGCAATTGAGCCTGTTCGATCCGCTCACCGGGGAAATCCTGCGCCGCATCCCGCGCTACACGATCTACCCGAAGACGCATTACGCGACCTCGCGCCGCAATGTGCTCGACGCGATCGAGACGATCAAGGCCGAACTGGCCGAGCGGCTCGAAGTGCTGTACGCCGAGAACAAGCTGGTGGAGGCACAGCGGCTGAAGCAGCGCACCCAGTTCGACCTCGAAATGATGGCCGAGATCGGCTTCTGCCAGGGCATCGAGAACTACAGCCGGCACCTGACCGGGCGCGCGGAGGGTGAGCCGCCGCCGACGCTGTTCGACTACCTTCCCGCGGACGCGCTGCTGGTGGTCGACGAGAGTCACGTGACCATCCCGCAGCTCGGCGCGATGTACAAGGGCGACCGTTCGCGCAAGGAGACCCTGGTCGCCTACGGTTTCCGCCTGCCGTCGGCGCTGGACAACCGCCCGCTGCGCTTCGAGGAATGGGAACGCCGGGCGCCGCGCAGCATCTTCGTCTCGGCCACGCCGGGTCCCTGGGAGCTGCGCCAGACCGGCGGCGCGTACGTCGAACAGGTGGTGCGGCCGACCGGCCTCGTCGATCCGGAGGTCGAGATCCGGCCGGTGGCGACCCAGGTCGACGACCTGATGAGCGAGATCCACGCGCGCACCGCCCTCGGCGATCGCGTGCTGGTGACCACGCTGACCAAGCGCATGGCCGAGAACCTGACCGAGTACCTGGACGAACACGGCATCAAGGTGCGCTACCTGCACTCCGACATCGAGACCGTCGAGCGCGTCGAGATCATCCGCGACCTGCGCCTGGGCAAGTTCGACGTGCTGGTCGGCATCAACCTGCTGCGCGAGGGCCTGGACATGCCCGAGGTCTCGCTGGTGGCGATCCTCGACGCCGACAAGGAAGGCTTCCTGCGCTCGACCGGATCGCTGATCCAGACCATCGGTCGCGCCGCGCGCAATCTGCGCGGCAAGGCGGTCCTGTACGCCGATCGGGTGACCGACTCGATGCGCCGCGCCCTCGACGAGACTGATCGCCGTCGGCAGCGCCAGGTGGAACACAACCGCGCCCACGGCATCACCCCGAAAAGCGTGGTCAAGGCGGTGGTGGACGTCATGGAAGGTGCGCGCGAGCCGGCCGCGAACGAGGCGGTGGAGCAGCCCGCGCGGGGGCGCCGGCGTGCAACGGCCCAGGTGGCGCAGCCGCAGGTCTATTACGCCGCGCTGAGCGCCGGCCAGCTCGGCAGCCGGCTCGCGAAGCTCGAAAAGCAGATGTTCGAGCACGCGCAGAACCTGGAATTCGAGCAAGCCGCGCGGGTTCGCGACGAAATCCGCAAGATCAAGGCGCAGGGGCTGATGACATGAGCCCGTTTTCGCGCCGGATCGGCTGGCTGCTGGCTTTGACGTGGCCGTGGGGCAACCTGGCGCAGCCGCTCGGACTGATCCTGGCGATCGCGTTCGCCGGCTATTTCGATGGCCCGGGCAAGATGTCGATCGCCGTCGCGTATCCGCTGGCGCGGATCACCTTCTGCGGGATGTGGTAAGTTCGAGAAACGATTCGGCGTTTGCCAGCCTGCATTCGGCGCGACACGGGAACTTCGCGCGCCGCGCGCATTCGCAGCCTGCGTTGCCGCTCCGGCAAGCAACAGGAGACAGTCATGCAGAATCCGGTCCAGGCGCTCACGGCGGCGATGCTGGCGATGCTCGCGGGCGAAGCGGGCGCGAACGAGGACAAGGCGCGCGCTGCGATACGCAAACTGGTGCCCGACGCGGAGGTCGAGTCCATACAAAAGGCGCCGATGCCCGGCTGGTACTCCGCCGTGGTCAACGGCACCGACGTTTACGTCAGCGCGGACGGTGCGCACCTGATGTCGGGTTCGCTGTGGCAGGTCGAAGGCCAGAAAAACCTGACCGAAGCGGCGCGCGCCGAGCGTCGCCGCGAGACCCTCGCCGACCTGCCGGACGAGCGCAAGATCCACTTCGATGCCGAACGCGAGAAACACGCCGTGACCGTGTTCACGGCGATCGACTGCGGCTACTGCCGGCAGTTGCACGAGCAGGTCGCGGCCTACAACGAGCAAGGCATCAGCATCGAGTACGTGCTGTTTCCGCGCGCGGGCGCCGACTCGCCGTCCTACGACGACGCGGTCTCGGTGTGGTGCGCGGCCGACCGCCGCGAAGCGCTGACGCTGGCCAAGCGCGGCGAGCCGATAGAGCCCAGGATGTGTCCGAACCCGATTGGCGAGAATCGGAAACTGGCGCAGAAGCTCGGTTTGACCAGCACCCCGACGATCGTCGCCCCCGACGGCACGGTCATGCTCGGTTACGTGCCGCCGCTGGAACTGCGCCGACGCCTCGATGGAGCGCCCTGATCGTCGGAGTGGGCGCAGGGGTTCTTCGTCACTCCAGGCTCGCGAACACGGCTTCTACCGCCTCGCGATCCCGTTCGTAGTAGTGCTCCGCCGGCGCGGTGTACAACAGGAAGCTGAGGCTGCCGTCGGCGCCCTCGCCGAGCAGTTGGCCGCGGTAATGCAGCCCGGCGCCGCTGTCGAAGACGAGCTCTGCGCGAAAGCCGCGCTGGCCGGCCAGGGTGGCCGGCGCGAGTGCTCGCGCCTCGACGTTCTGCAGGCCGGAGCTGCGCAGACCCTCGACGATCAGTTCGACGATCTCGACATCGGACAGCCCCGCGCGGAAGCGCGCGCCTTCGTCGCGTTCGCCACGCAGGCGCTGGCGGAACACGTGCTCGCCGGGCTCGATGCCGGTGTAGATGCGCAGCGCATTGAGCGCGATGCCATCGCGGGTCCATACGCGCTGTCCACGGCGGCCGAGATCGCTCCAGGCGACCGGCGTGGACAACCGCAGGCCGTCGACGTCCTGCGCGCCGGGCTTGATCAGGGGCGAGCCGCATCCGCCGAGCAGGCAGGCGAGCAGCAGCAAGGCAAGGATGCGGCTCATCGCAGGCTCTCCTCGATCAGCGCGCGGTCCTGCGCCTGCGGGGCGCGGGCGAGGTACTCGCGCAGCGCCGCGCGTGCTTCCGCTTCGCGCCCGAGCTGGCGCAGCGACAGGCCGAGGCCGCGCCAGCTCTCGGCTGGCGCATCGCCGCCCGCGATCGCGGCTCGATACTCGGCTTCGGCACGCGCGTAATCGCCCTCGCGGGCCCGCCGGCGGTACATCTCGGCGCTCCAGTGCAGGCTTTGCGACGCACCGTGCGGCAAGGCCCGCAGGCGCTGCAGCAACAGCTCCGACTGGCGGTAGTGGCGGCGCGCGATCTCGTCGGCGAGCCATTCGTCGCGGCTTGCGGCGACCGCGCCCCAGAACTCGGTTGCGGCGGTGCGCGTGCCAGACGCCGTGGCCGCCGCGAGCAACTCGTCGCGGCGCTCCTCGCTGGCCGGATGACTGGCGAAGATCGCCGACAGCAGTTCGCGATCGCGCACCCGCTCCTCCTCCCAGACCGCCGCCCACAACTGGCCGGCGCGGCGGTCGTCGTAACCGAGCTCGCGCAGGCGCTGCAGGCCGAAGCGGTCCGCGGCGCGTTCCTGGTCGCGGCCGAAGGCGAACAGCGTGCCGTAGGCGCCGAGGCTGGCGGCGGCGCCGACCAGCCCGCCGCCCAGCAACTGGAAGGCGAGCGCGAAATTGCTGGTGGATTTGAGTCGCCGCCAGCGCGCCAGCGAGTGACGTTCCACGTAGTGCCCGACCTCGTGGCCGAGCACGAAGGCGAGTTGCGCCTCGTCCTCCACCCGCAGCAACAGCCCGGTCCACACGACCAGCATGCCGTTCGGCGCCATCTGTGCGTTGAAGTAGGGTTGGCGCACCAGGTAGACGCGGATGTCGTTGCAGTACTCGCCGGCGACGCGGCAGCTCAACTCCGCGAGGTAGCGGTTCAACGCCGGATCGCGCACCAGCGCCGCCGAGTTCTTCAGGTCCGCCTCGAAGCGGTCCATCTGCATGATCAGCCCGGCCTCGTCGGTCTCCGCTGCGGGCGGTGGCGCAGTCGGTGTGGCGCGGTCGATGCGTGGGGACGCGCAGGCGGCCAGGAGCAGGGCGAGGAGGAGCAACAGCGACTGCGGCAAAAGCGGGGCGGGGGGCAGGGGGCAGGGGGATGGGTCTCGCGCGTGAATCAATTCGGTCGCAACGCACGGGAGAGCTTGGTCATGCGCCGGACCCTCATCCCTTTCCCCCTTCCCCTTTCCCCGGCTCTTCACAACGGCACCCCATCCAGCAATTTCGCCACCGACGCAGTGGCGCCTTCCGCGTCGCGCAGGTCACCGGTCTGCGCGTTCAGCAGGTTGAACCAGACGACGCGACCGTCGTCGAGATCGACCAGCGAGGCAAAGCCGATCTGCTGGCCGAGCGAGACGCCGATGCCGAGCAGCAACCCGACCGCCATCATCGCCTTGCGACCGCTGCTGGCGTAGCTGTCGCGGATGAACACGAACAAGGCGTAGCGGGCGTCGCGGTCGAGGCTGCGGACGCCGGGGCCGAGGCCCCAGTCGAAAGCCTTGCCCTTGTGCGGCAGCGGGACATTCAGGTGACGGTGCAGCAGGATGCTGGTGCCGACCGCCTGGTGCAGCAGGATCGACTGGCGCTGGCGCGCGGCCAGCTCCGGGTCCTGCGGCGCGTGATACACCGTCAATCCCGCGCCGCGTTGCTGCAACGCCGCGCGCAGTGCGTCGTCGACATGTCCGCGCGCAGTCTGGGTCCAGTCGGCGCGAGGCTGCTGCACGCCGCTGCCGAGCAGTTCGGTCAGTTCGATGTCGGGCTCGACCAGCAGGACATTCGCTCCACGCCCCAGCGCTGCCTGCTCGACGACGCCGTCGGCGCGGTGGTGACGGGTCTGCGCGCAGGCGGCCAGCAGCAGCGCGCCGAGGATCAGGAGCGCGCGATGGACGCCGTGGGCTGGCCGCGAGTGTGCGAGGCGATCGGATCGGCCCGTGCCATGCGACGCTCCTTGGCGCAGCCATCGTTGTCTGGGAAGAAACCAGGAACTGGTCCTGAATTCCCGCTCTGATTGCAGGGCCTTTTTGTGGACGCAAAGGACGCAAAGGACGCAAAGGGACGCAAAGGACGCGAAGAAAGGCATGAGCGGGCGGACGATCCTGCTTCCGCTCTCCTTCGCGTCCTTTCCTCTCTCCACTGCGTACTTTGCGTCCAATGCATTTCCACCCTTGGGCGGAGCGACCACGTTTCATCCCTCGCGGGTCGGACCCTGCGGTGACCGGCTCATTCGAAGCCGTTCTGGAACAGGCTGTCGGCGTCGCCCGGCAGCGGCCACACCCAGGCGCCGCGGGCGCGTGTCCACACCGCCAGCGTGGTGAAGCCGCGGTCGATGCTCATGTCCCAGATCATCACGTTCGGCAGGCCCGCGTGCTTCTGCCAAACCACCGGATTGGCCTCCACGTCGTCGGTGTAATAGAGCCCCCAGTCGGAGCCCGCGAAGACCTGGGTGGGCCGGTGCGGATTGACGATCACGCTGTTGACCGGGATGTTCGGCAGATTGCCGGAGACGTCGCGCCAGGTGAAACTGGCACAGGCCGCGGTGCACTTGACCTGGAAGACGTGGCCGGGCGTGGTCGGCGTGTTCTGGTCGAAGCCGGCCATCACCGCGTAGCCGATCAGCGGGTCGAGCGGATCGGTGGCGACGTCGAGCACGAAGCGGTTCGGCAGCACCGCGTTGCCACCGGTGACGTCGACCCAGGTCGCCGAGTTGGCGAGGTTCTGGCCCAGGTTGAAGCCGATCCAGACGTTGCCGTCGTTGGTGCCGGCGATCGCGTTCTCGGGCGTACTGACTGCGTAGGCGACCTGGTTGATGAAGGAGCGGTCGCCGAGCGTGCCCTTGGTCAGGTCCGGGCTGTTCGCCACCCAGGAGCTGGTCGGCACGCCGCCGCTGGTCGATTCCCACACGCGGTAGCTGCCGGCGATGATGCGCCCGCAGCCGGTCGCGGCCGGGCAGCCGGTGGTTTCGCCGCCGAAGCGGTAGAGGTCGAAGTTGGTCAGGAAGCTCTTGCGGTCGCCGCCCCAGCCGCTCGGTGCGGCGGCTTGCGTGCCGGTGCTCCCGAGACCACCGCTGGCGGTCGAGGTGGCGACGATCGCGCCGTTCTGGCTGGAGTAGTACCAGCGCTGCTGCAGGATCGGCTCGATGGTGCTCCAGAAGCCGTCGCCGCCGTTGCGGCCGAACCAGGTCTGCGCGCCGAAACTGCCGCCGCTCCAGGTCGAGACCATGCAGGAGTTGTCCTGGGCACCGCCGACCGCGCTCGCCTGCGGCGACGTGTTGAAGTTCGGCGAGATGCCGCCGGAATAGAACTCGATGGTGTTGAGCGTGGCGTTCAGCGCCGTCCAGGTCGGCGTCGCGGCCATCGCGTTGCCGCTGTAGTAGACGCCGCCATCGGTGCCGATCAGCAGGCGGTTTGGATCGTTGCCGACGAAGGCGCGTGCATGGTGATCGACGTGCGGCGTGCTGCCCATGCTGACGAAAGCGCTACCGCCGGACGTCGACTTGAAGGTGCGAAAGGCACTCAGGATCAGCGTGTTTGGATCACTCGGATGCACGGTCATGCCGGCGTTGTACCAACTCTGCGTGCCCGATCCGCTGATGGTGCCGATCTGCGTTTGGGTCCAGTGGTCGCCGCCATCGCCGCTGCGCCAGACGCCGAGGATGGTGCTGCCGGAGTTCGGCACCGCCACCTGCGCGTAGATCACGTTCGGATCGGAGGGCGAGCCGGCGATGTCGATGCGTCCGAGCGGATTGCCCGGCACCGGCACACCCTGTGCCGTGCCGGCCGGCCAGCCATTGTCCGGTCGCGAGATGGTGGTGAAGGCCGGGCATCCGCTAGCCGGCACGGTGGCGCGGTAGAGTCCGTTCGCGCCGTTCTGTTCGAGGCCGGTCTGCACCGTCGTCGCGAAGGCGCGCGTGCCCACCGCCGCGATCAGCCGCGTGGTCGCGCCGAGGTCGGTGGCGATCAATCCGGTGATGTCCTGGCGCTGGGTCGGGAAGGCGTTGGTCAGGCAAGGGCCGGTCCAGTCGTCGCCGCCGTTGTAGGACAGGTAGATGCCGGTCTTGGCGCCGACGATCACGATGTTCGAGTGGTTCGGATCGACCACCACCTTGCCGATCGCCTGGTACTGCGGCGGCAGGTTCACGTTCGGCGGGTAGAAGGGGTTGAACACGTCGGCGCCCTTGACCGTCCAGCTCTCGCCGCCATCGACCGACTTCAGGATGCCGTTGGAGCCGAAGGAGAAGGAGCCGTAGCGCAAGTCGCCGGTGCCGGCATACAGCACGTCCGGATCGTTCGGATCCAGCGTCAGGTCGCCGATCGCGCTGTTCTGGATCGGCTCGGCGTCCGCCGAGATGTCCGTGGTGTTGGTCCAGGTGGTGTTGGAGTCGCAGCAGTTGCTGGTCTTCCACACACCGCCGCCATCGGCGCCGAGCCAGGCGATTGCCGGGTTGGTCGGGTGCGAAACCACCACGTTGACGCGCCCGGCGATGCCGCCGCCGCTGCCGAGCGGGCGTGGGCCGAGCGGCGTGAACACCTGTGGATCGAGCGCGGTGGCGCTGCGTCGTGCCTCGATGCCGGCCGGCAGTGCCTTGCCGATGCGGGCCGCGTCCTGTGCGGCCTCGTGCAGCCAACGCGGATTGAAATGTCCGGTGGGATAGCTCGCACGCTGCTCCCAGTAGGGGCCGAGGTAGGCTTCTTCGGCGAGCTTGCCACGCAGATCGACTGCGCTTTCCTCACGGAACAGTTGCCGACCGCTCGAGCAGGCGACGAGCGTGGCGAGGATCGCGACGAGGGTGCGGATCCGGAATCGCTGGCGAGGCATCGTTGCCCATCCGCGGAAGGATGGATCGGCATCATGCGGGCGGCGCAGGGACCCCGCAAGCGTCGCCGCCGGCGCGCGCCCTCAGTTCCAGCTGCACACCACCTTGCCGCAGGTGCCCGCTTCCATCAGATCGAAGCCGCGCTGGAAATCGTCGATGTGGATCTGGTGGGTCAGCACCTTCTGCAGCGGGAAGCCGGTCAGCACCATCTGGGTCATCTTGTACCAGGTCTCGTACATGCGCCGGCCGTAGATGCCGTGCAGGGTGAGACCCTTGAAGATGACCTTGTCCCAGTCGATGCCGGCGCCCTTGGGCAGGATGCCGAGCAGCGCGATCTTGCCGCCGTGGTACATGCAGTCGAGCATGTCCTGGAAGGCGCGCTGGTTACCGCTCATCTCCAGGCCGACGTCGAAGCCCTCCATGTGCAGATCGGCCATCACGTCCTTGACCGACTGCTTGGCAACGTTGACGACGCGCGTGGCGCCCATGTCGGCGGCCAGCTTGAGGCGGTAGTCGTTGACGTCGGTGACCACCACGTTGCGCGCGCCGACGTGCTTGCAGATGCCGGCGGCGATGATGCCGATCGGCCCGGCACCGGTGATCAGCACGTCCTCACCGATGACATCGAATTCCAATGCGCAGTGCGCGGCGTTGCCATAAGGATCGAAGAACGCCGCCAGCTCCGAGGAAATCTGGTCCGGGATCGGCCACAGATTCGAGGCGGGCATCGAAATGTACTCGGCAAAGGCGCCATTGCGGTTGACGCCGATGCCGATCGTGTGCGGACACAGGTGCTGCTTGCCGGCGCGGCAGTTGCGGCAGACGCCGCAGACGATGTGGCCTTCGGCCGACACCCGTTGTCCGAGCTGGTAGCCGCGCACGCCGGCGCCCATGTCGACGATCCGGCCGACGAACTCGTGGCCGATCACCAGGCCCGGCGCGATCGTGCGTTGACTCCACTCATCCCACTTGTAGATGTGCAGGTCGGTGCCGCAGATCGCGGTCTTTTCCAGCTTGACCAGCACATCGTTCGGTCCAATCTCCGGCATCGGAACTTGCTCCATCCAGATGCCTTTGCCGGCCTCGCGCTTGACCAGGGCTTTCATCGTCTGCGGCATCGGCGGGCTCCGGAGGGATCGTTGGTGACGAAGTATAGGGACGGCTTTGCGGAAAGACCTTCGGACTACCGGGAACGAGAAGGCACGGCGTCCTCGCGACGACCGCGTCGTGGTGCTTGCCTGCATGCGCCGGAACGGCGATGCGCTGCCGGCCTCAGCCCTGCGACGGTGACCGTTGATCGCTACCGACAGGGCGCGACCGCACGAAATATCCGCGTCAGGACTCGACGCGGTTGCGGCCGTTCGCCTTGGCTCGGTACATGCGTTCATCGGCAAGACGCAGCAGATCGGCACTGCCTTGCATGCCCGCCTCCCAACTGGCGACGCCGATGCTGGTGGTGATCGGATGCGCCTGGCCGTGGATGTCGATGCGATGACGTGCCACGGCGTCGCGGATGCGCTCGGCGAGATCGCGTGCCTCGGGGTGGCCCGTGTTCGGCACGGTCACCGCGAACTCCTCGCCACCGAGGCGGCCGACCGGATGGCTCGAGTGGCAATGCTCGCGGATCAGCTGCGCAACGCTGGCGATCACCTGGTCGCCGACCAGATGCCCGAAGTGGTCGTTGATCTGTTTGAAATGGTCGAGGTCGATGATCAGCACCGCCAGCGCCACGCCGGTGCGCGCGCGCTCGATGTGCTCGTCCAGCAGCATGCGGAAGTGGCGTCGGTTGAAGAAGCCGGTCAACCCGTCGTGTACGGCGAGGTCGATCAGTTCCTGATGGTAACGCGCCTCGGCGCTGGCGCCGCGGAAGAACTTGAGCGCGTGGTTGCCGACGCCGATCCGGTCGCCGTCGTTGAGCTCGGCGCGCATGACCGCCTGTCCGTTCAGGTAGGTCTTGTTGGTCGAGCCCAGATCCTCGATGTAGAAGCGCTCGCCCTCCCGCCAGACCCGACAGTGGCTGCGCGAGATGCTCGGGTGCGGCAGGCTCAGCGTGGCATCGACGGCGCGGCCGATCACCACCGGCGCGTCGCCGATCTCGAGCTGGTGCCCGAGATAGACGCCGCCGACGACGATCAGCCGCGGCGGCCTTTCCCGGTTCTCGCTCTCGGGTCCGGCGATTACCGTGGCGCGATCGGTGTTGAGGGGGCCATTGGACACTGCGGCTGCCACTTTGGAGGTGCGAGGCAGTCTAGCCCAGCCCCGTGTCCGTGCAGGCGGGGCTCGCGCACCGCCGGCGCTCAGCGGGTGTCGTGGTGGCAGGCCTCGCAGGCGTCGGCGACTTGTTTCAGCGCACTCCCGATCGTTGCGCAGTCCGGGCCGCCGGCCAGGCCCTTGTCAATCTCGGTGAGGAAGCCGTCGCGGCGACGTTCGAAGCCCACGTCGACGTAGCCGATGGCGTCGAAGATCCGCGTGGAATCCTCGCCGAGCGCGCGCAGCCTCAGCAATTGCCGGTACGCGCCGGCGGCGTCGCAGCGATCCGATTGCGACTGCTGGCGTGCCTGCTTCAGGTGGTACTCCATCATCGCCATTGATCCGCGCGACACCTGGTGGCGTTGCTGCATCGCGCTCATCAGCACGAAAGCGCCGAGCGCGCCGCAGAACAGTCCCGCACCAAACAGGGCGAGCACGCGGTTGCCGGACATCGCCATGATCACGATCCTCATTCGAAAGGCCGAAGGCTACAGGGGATTGCCCGAAGCCCGGCGTGCTCGGGCGCGTGCGATCACTTCGGCCAGCGTATCCGCGCCGGACTGCTGTCTCAGCGCCTCGCGCCGGGTCTCGATCTTCGCCACCTGGTCGGCTCGCCGGCGTTCGGCGCGCGTGATGTGAGCCGCATGGCGCTGTCGGAAATGCGCGGCTTCCGAGGCCTCGATCGGCCCGCGCGGGGCACCATCGGCGGCACTGTCGGCAACCAGAACGATGCAGTCGACCGGACACGGTGCGATGCACAACTCGCAGCCGGTGCATTCGGCGACGATCACCGTGTGCATGCGCTTGCTGGCGCCGATGATCGCGTCGACCGGGCAGGCCGGCAGGCATTTGGTGCAGCCGATGCAATGTTCCTCCAGGATGAAGGCGACCTTGCGCGCCTGCTCCACGCCGTTCGTCGGGTTCAGCGGCAGCGCTGGCAGCCCGGTGAGGCGTGCAAGCGCCTCGATGGTCGCGGCGCCACCCGGCGGGCACTGGTTGATCGCCGCCTCGCCAGCCGCGATCGCCTCGGCATAGGGTCGACAGCCGCTGTAACCGCAGCGCGTGCATTGCGTCTGCGGCAGCAGCGCGTCGATGGCGTCGGCGTTCACGGGTTGCGTGCCGCGTCGTGGCACGGCCGCCTCCGGGCACCGAGCGCATGTCGGAGGAGCTGTGGGAGCGGGTTTGTCCGGCAACCCCAGGCGTCGTGGGGTCGCAGGATGAAGCCGGAAGTTGCGCCCTGGCTCACTTCACCCGCATCCCCGGCTCCGCACCCGCATCCGGCGCCAGCAGGAAAGGCCCGCCGCGCTCGTCGCTCGCCGCCAGCACCATGCCTTCGCTGAGGCCGAAGCGCATCTTGCGCGGCGCGAGGTTGGCGACCATCACGGTCAATCGACCGACCAGCGTCGCCGGATCGTAGGCGCTCTTGATGCCGGCGAACACCTGGCGAGTGCCCATCGCGCCGAGGTCGAGCTGCAGGCGCAGCAGCTTGTCGGCCTCGGGCACCGCTTCCGCCGCCGCAATGCGCGCGATGCGCAGGTCGATCGCAGTGAACTGGTCGATGCTGATCGGATCGGGAGCCGCGGCGGGTCCCGGAGCCGGGCTCGGGACTCGGGACTCGGGACTCGGGGCAGCCGGTGCGGCGCTCGCAGCCTTCGCGGACTTCCCGGCAACCGCCAGCCCGTCCCGCGAAGCCTCCACCATCGCCTCGACCTGCTTGCCATCGACCCGCGTGGCCAGCGCGCTGAAGGGCCGGATCGCATGGCCGGCAGGCAACGGCTGCGCGACGTCGTCGAAGTGCGCGATGGGCGCGGCCAGGAAGTCCTCGCAGGCGCGTGCGAGCGTGGGCACCACCGGCTTCAGCCACGCCGCGAGCAGACGGAACAGGCTGATCCCGAGCGAGACGATCGCGTGCAGCTCGGCGCGCCGGGCATCGTCCTTCGCCAGCACCCACGGCGCGCGCCCGGCGATCAGCGCGTTGACCTCGTCGGCCACCGCCATCACTTCGCGCAGCACCAGGCCGTAGTCGCGCTCGGCGTAGGCGGCGCGGCAGCGCACGTGCAGGCGCGCGCTGTGGGCGGCATAGACGCCGAAGTCGGCGGCGTCGAGCTGCGCGAGGCGGCCGTCGAAATGCTTGCCGACGAATCCGGCGCAGCGGCTGGCGATGTTGACGAACTTGCCGACGAGGTCGGCGTTCACGCGCAGCGCGAAGTCGTCGAGGTTCAGGTCGAGATCCTCGACCCCGCCGCTGGACTTGCCGGCGTAGTAGTAGCGCAGGTAGTCCGGGTTGAGTCCGGCGTCCAGCCAGGCACGCGCCTGGATGAAGGTGCCGCGCGACTTGCTCATCTTCGCGCCGTTGACGGTCAGGTAGCCGTTGACGTGCATGCCGGTGGGCACGCGGTGGCCGGAGCCATGCAGCACCGCGGGCCAGAACAGGCCGTGGAAGTTGACGATGTCCTTGCCGATGAAATGGTGCAGCTCGGTGGCGTGGCCGGGTTTCAGGTAGCGCTCGTAGTCGACGCCGGTCTTGCGGCAGTAGGCGCGGAAGCTCGCGAGGTAGCCGATCGGCGCGTCCAGCCACACGTAGAAATACTTGCCGGGTGCATCCGGGATCTCGAAGCCGAAATAGGGCGCGTCGCGCGAGATGTCCCAGGACTTGAGGCCGGCGTCCAGCCACTCGCGCAGCTTCGCGCGCACGCCGGGATGGGTGTGCAGCCACGGCCCGCCGGCCGGCGCCCGCTCGGCGAGGAAACCGTCGAGGAAGGCCTGGAACTGGCCGAGTTCGAAGAAATAGTGCTCGGAAGCGCGCAGTTCCGGCCGGCTGCCCGAGACCACCGAGTACGGGTTCCTGAGGTCGGTCGGCGCGTAGGTGGCGCCGCAGTGCTCGCAGTTGTCGCCGTACTGGTCGGCGGTGCCGCACTTGGGGCACTCGCCCTTGACGTAGCGGTCCGGCAGGAACATCGCCTTGACCGGGTCGTAGAACTGCTCGACCGCGCGCGTGGCGATCGCGCCGCGCGCGCGCAGCGCGGCGTAGATCTCGCCGGTGATCGCGCGGTTCTCCTCGCTGTGGGTCGAGTGGTAGTGGTCGAAGGCGACCGCGAAGTCGGCGAAATCGCGCTCGTGGGCGAGCTGCATCGGTCGCACGAATTCCTCGGGCGTCACGCCCGTCTTCTCCGCCGCGAGCATGATCGGCGTGCCGTGGGTGTCGTCGGCGCACACGAAATGCACCGTGTGGCCCATCAGCCGCAGCGCGCGCACGTGGATGTCGGCCTGCACGTAGCCCACGAGGTGACCGATGTGCAGATGCCCGTTCGCGTAGGGCAGGGCGGTGGTGACGAGCAGGTCGCGGCGTTCCATGTGCGTTTCGGGTCATCCAGACAGGCGCACGATTATGCGGCAGCATGCGGGATCGACGATTCGATCACGGCAGGCTGAATGTGTCTGCCAAGGAGCCGTTCGATTCAGAAGGAATTCAGCGCCTTGCCCTACGCTGATGCCACGAACCGCGCGATCCGTCGCGGCTGCTGACGAGGAGTGGTGAACATGCGTGTGCGCTCATCCCTGCTGGCCCTGTCCCTGGCCTTCGCCGGCGTCGCCGCTGCGCAGGGCTACGATCCGCTGCCGCCGCCGGTGGAGCGCCATGCGGAATCCGGTGTGACCTACGACTTCGCGCGCGTCGTCGACGTGCAACCGGTCTACGACGAAGTGGGTTACGCGCAGCCGCGCCAAACCTGCTGGAACGAACCGGTGACCTACGTCGAGCAGCCGCGCTACGCGCGTCACCGCCACAGCGATACGCCGGAAATTCTGGGCGGCATCATCGGCGGCGTCATCGGCAACCAGTTCGGCAGCGGCAGCGGCCGCGCCGCCGCGACCGTCGCCGGCGTCGCGCTGGGTGCCTCGGTCGCGCGCGACAACCAGCGCTACCGCCACCACGGCGGCTACGGTTACGGCCCGAGCTACGAGTACACCGTGACCGAACGCCGCTGCGAAGTGCGCGAGGACTACCGGCGCGAACGCGAGCTGATCGGCTACGACGTCACCTACGACTACAAGGGCACGATCGGACGCACCTTCAGCGAGCGTCAGCCCGGTACCGAAATCCGCGTGCGCGTGGCGGTGGAAGCTGCGGACTATTGAGTCTGGCGATGGCCCTTTGCGCTCAGCTCGGTCGGTCTTCCTTCGGGGGCACCCGGTGCACGCTGGTCGGCGCGTCGCGCAGTTCGCGGCGCAGGATCTTGCCGACGTTGGTCTTCGGCAACTCGGTGCGGAACTCGATGATCTTGGGCTGCTTGTAGCCGGTGAGCTGGGCGCGGCAGTGGGCCTTGACGTCCTCCACGGTCAGGGCCGGGTCCTTCTTGACGATCACCAGCTTCACCGCCTCGCCGGACTTGTCGTCCGGCACGCCGACCGCGGCCACTTCGAGCACGCCGGGGTGGGTGGCGACCACGTCCTCGATCTCGTTCGGGTACACGTTGAAGCCTGAGACCAGGATCATGTCCTTCTTGCGGTCGACGATGTAGAAGTAGCCGCGCTCGTCCATCTTGCCGATGTCGCCGGTGCGCAGCCAACCATCCGCGGTGATCGTCTTCGCAGTCTCCTCCGGGCGTTGCCAGTAGCCCTTCATCACCTGCGGGCCACGGATGCAGATCTCACCGACCTCGCCCTGCGCAAGCAACTTGCCGTCGTCGTCCTGGATCGAGAGCTCGGTGCTCGGCGCAGGCACGCCGATCGAGCCGGTGTACTCCTTGGTGTCGGGGCGGTTGACGGTCGCCACCGGCGCGGATTCGGTCATGCCGTAGCCCTCGAACAGCGCGCACTTCGTGACTTGCTGCCACTTCTCCGCGACCGCGCGCTGCACCGCCATGCCGCCGCCCATCGACAGCTTCAGCGGCTTGAAGTCGAGATCGCCGAAGCCCGGCGTGTTGACCAGGCCGTTGAACAGCGTGTTGACGCCGGTGATGATCGTGAAGCGGTACTTGCCGAGTTCCTTGACGAAACCCGGCATGTCGCGCGGGTTGGTGATCAGCACGTTCATGCCGCCGACGTTCATGAACACCAGGCAGTTACAGGTCAGCGCGAAGATGTGATAGAGCGGCAGGGCGGTGATGATGATCTCCTCGCCCTCCTTCACGTTCGGACCGAACCAGTTCTTCACCTGCAGCATGTTCGCGACCATGTTGCGGTGGGTCAGCATCGCACCCTTGGAGACGCCGGTGGTGCCGCCGGTGTACTGCAGGAAGGCGAGGTCCTCGGGGCCGATGTCGGTGGTCGGGATGGCCTGGCCCTTGCCGCGCGCGAGCGCGTCGTTGAACTGGATCGCCTGCGGCAGCGAGAAGGGTGGCACCGCCTTCTTGCGGTACTTCACGACGAAGTTGACGATCAGCGACTTCGGGAAACCGAGCAAGTCGCCGACCGCGCTCGTGATCACATGCTTGACCGGGGTCTCGGCGAGCACCTCCTGCAGCGTGCACGCGAAGTTCTCGAGCACCACGATCGCCTTCGCGCCGGAGTCGTTGAGCTGGTGCTTGAGTTCGCGCGCGGTGTACATCGGGTTGGTGTTCACCACCGTCAACCCGGCGCGCAGGATGCCCATCAGCGCGACCGGGTACTGCAGCACGTTCGGCAGCATGATCGCGACGCGATCGCCCTTGGCGAGCCCCAGGGTGTTGCGCAGGTAGGCGCCGAACTGGGTGGACAGGCGATCGAGGTCGCCGTAGCTCATCGCCTTGTCCATGTTGACGAAGGCGGGACGGTGGCGGTAACGATCGAAGGCGCGCGTCATGACCTCGGCCACCGAGCGGAACTCGGACAGGTCGATGGTCGCCGGCGTGCCCGCCGGGTACTGTGCCAGCCACGGCATGGCCTGTGCGGTGCTCATGGTTCCCCTCCTCGTGCACGCAAGCGCGGGCACCGGCACATGCGGCCGGTGCGTTCCCGCCCGAAAATAACTGCAATATCCGGTGAAGTCATGCGAGGGCCCGTGAAAACCGCAAGCCTGCTGCTGGCGCTGTTGATGTTCGCCGGGTGCGCGCGCGAACCCAGTGAGGAAGCCCTGCGGCGCACGCTCGACGCCGTCGAGATGGCCGGGGAGGAGCGCGATGTCGGCGAGTTCATGGAGCACGTCGCCGGGGACTTCGTCGGCAACGGCAGCGAGTTCGACCGTTCTGGCCTCGACCGCCTGCTGCGCGCGGTGGCGCTGCGCCACCAGAGCATCAGCGTCGTGCGCAGCGGCCTTGCGATCGAGATGCACGGCGACCGCGCGATCGTGCGCATGCAGATCCTGGTCACCGGTGGCGCCGGTGGCCTGCTGCCAGACGCTGGCCAGGTGTTCGAGACCGAGAGCGCCTGGCGCTTCGACGATGGCCAGTGGAAGCTCGGCAGCGCGAGCTGGAAACCTGCGGGGTGAAGCGACCGGTCGAAGGTGGAAGACGACCGCTTCGCACCCTCATCGAGCAAGCTACGGTTCCTACGGGACGACGCGCCAGGATTCCTGCCACTCGACGCCCAGCCTGCCGGCGCGGGTGTGCGCGATGACGCGCGAGGCGCCCGTACGCAGGCTGGCGTACTGATCGCGCGCGATCTTGTACCGCAGCGTGTCGCTCCCTCGCCAGTCGGCGACCGCGAGCCAGTAGGTGGTCCGGTTCTTGCGGCGCTTGGTCCACAGTTGCTCGACCGTGGCCTCGTGGACGACGAGCGGCGCCGGGTCGGCGTAGCCATTCCACCAGCCGATCAGCCCACGTGCGCCGAGCGTGCACGTGAGCAGCGCCGTCAGCACCAGCAGCAGCCACTGGTCGTGCGAACGCGAGCGCCCGCGCAGCGCGAATGCCGCGATCCAGGCGAACATGCACCAGGCGAGCACCGCGACCGGCAGCACCAGCCGCCACAGATCCCAGCCGCGCACCGGCGGATACGCGATGCCGAGCACGAAGCAGCCGCCGATCCCGAGCACGCACAGCCACAGCGCGATCGCCGCCGCGTGGCGGCGCGGCGTCGGGCTGCTGGCGCCGGCCGGCAGCCCGGCGGCGATCGCCGCCAGCGCGCTTCCCGCGGCGTCACCCGGCAAGGGGTTGCGCGCCGGGTCGAAAGCCGCCCAGTCCGCCTGGACGTACCCGCCTTCCACCTGCAGGCCGGTGAATCCAAGCGCGAGCAATTGCTTGAGCTGCCCTCGCAATTCGCCATGCCTGAGCGCCATGCCGGCCCGCGCATCGACCTCGCCACGCAGGTACCAGGCGGCGTCGAACTCGCGGTCGCCGGTCTGGAATTCCTGGGCGATTCCCAGCAACTTGCACATCCGGTCGAACCAGCCCTCGCGGCTGATCTGCAGGTGGAGACCGGCGGCCGTCGGGGCACGCAGCGACAGCACCGATGGATGCGAGTGCTTGCCGTGCCGGGGCGGCTGGTAGCGCAACTCCACCTGGGCGCCGCCGACGGCACGCTTCTCCCAACTCGCTGGCAGGCCTGCCTGCGCCTTCACGCCCTGCTGCTTGGCGAGCCGCAGGAACAGCAGCAACACGCCGGCCACCAGCAGCAGGCCGACCACCCCCGTGAGGACGCTGGCGGCGATGCCGTCCATGCCTCAGCCCTGCAGTTCCGCCGCGATCGCGCGCGTGCGGCGCATGCAGGTGTAGACGCTGCCGACGGCGATCAGGCACAGCGCCAACACCATCGCGTACTGGCTGTTCCAGTAGACGTCCTCGCAGGCGGTCGCGACGCAGGCGGCGGTCAGCAGCGCCATCCGTTGCGGCTTCGCCTGCGGGCCGCGGAAGTCCTGCTTGAGGCCGAGGCTGCCGCCGAGCACGCGGATGTAGGCGGTGATCGCGGCGACCAGCGCGCACAAGCAGCCGAGCACCGGCAGCCCGACGCCGCAGCCGGCGCCGATCAGGAACAGGCTGTCGGCGACGCGGTCCGGGATCTCGTTGTAGAGCGCGCCGACCGGCGTGCCCTTGCCACCCTCGACCGCGACCATGCCGTCGATCAGGTTGCACAGCAGGCGCAGCTGGATGCAGATCGCCGCGAACACCATCGCCACCGGCCAGTCGGGCCGCAGCAGCAGCAAGCCGCCGACCAGCGCGAAGCCGATCGACGCCAGCGAGATCTGATTCGGCGTGACCTCGGTGGCCGCCAGGCGGCGGGCAATCCAGCGCGCCCAGGCGGTGTTTCGGCTGGTCAACGGGCGGCGGGTGTCGGTGGGATCGGTCATCGCGTCCTCCGCGGGCTCACGCGACCGCCAGCTCCACCTCGATGTTGCCGCGGGTGGCCTTCGAGTAGGGGCAGACCTGGTGAGCGGCCTGCATCAGCGCCATCGCTTGGTCGACGGCAAGTTGCGGCATATGTCCGGTCAGCTTGACCGAGAGGCCGTAGCCGGTGGTGTCCTTGCCGATGGTGACCTCGGCATGGATCGTGACCGGGCCGGTGGTCACCTTCTGCATGCCGGCGACCAGCTTCAGCGCGCCGCCGAAGCAGGCCGAATAGCCGCAGGCGAACAATTGTTCCGGATTGGTGCCGTGACCGCCCGGACCGCCCAGCCCTCTGGGTACCGTCAGTGCAAAATCGAGGAGGCCGTCGTCGCTGCCGACTCTGCCATCGCGACCGGCGATGGCCGACGCTTTGGCGGTGTACAGGGGTTGCATGGTGGTGCTCCTCTCCGGTTCGCGCGAAGGCACATTCTAGGCATGGGAAGAGGCGCGAGGAGGAAGCGATGGCCCCGACTGCGACCAGCGCTCCCGGTGCGTGGTAATGGACAGCGGGGATTCGACGCCGACTGGGTCGGCATGAACCGGGAATCTGGATGCCGGACGCCGGTGATGCGCGGGGCGAAGGCGTCCCGATCGATGAAGAACGAGTGCGCGACCGTGTCCCGGAATTCCCTGCGCGGCATCACGGCGCGCGCCGGCGTCGGTATGCTGGGCCTGCGGTTCAGGCGGCACGGTGCAATATCGGCGCGGGAACCTCAAGGAGACGTCGCATGCCGATCCGCTTCGCCATCCTGATCCTGATCCTGGCACTGCTCGCCGGCTGCGCGAGCCCGCCGCGCTACTACGACGACGGTTATCGCAGCGCCTGTCGCAACTGCGGCACGATCGAGCGCATCGAACGCGTCTACGGCGAGCGGGCGACCACCGGCGGTGGCGCCGTGCTCGGCGCGATCGTCGGCGGCGCCCTCGGCAACCAGGTCGGCAAGGGCGACGGCCGCAGGGCCGCGACCGTCGCCGGCGCGGTCGCCGGCGGCGTGATCGGCAACAAGATCGAACAGGAGCAGCGCAACGCGCCGCGCTTCGAGATCTTCGTGCGCATGGACGACGGCCGCCGACTGGTGGTCGAACAGCCCACGCTGGACGGCCTGCGCGATGGCGACTACGTGCAGATCGTCGGCAACCGCGCGCGGCGGTACTGAGATACGGGGCACGGGGCACGGGAAAAGGCGCGCATGCGATGGCGTCCTGCTCGCCTGGATGCGGCCGAAGCGATCGTGCAGATCTTGCCCGAGGTCTTCCCGTGCCCCGTGCCCGCTCCTTGCCGCATCCCCCATTCAGGCTATCGACAGTCTTGATTGTTCCGTTACAATGCTCGTGCTGCGTATGCCAGGGCGTCGCCTCGGTTGCTCGATGCGGCGCTGATCCTCACGATCCGCTCCATCGCTACAAGCCGCTGTAACCCTGCACACCCAGTAGCCGGTGTACCCGTGTCGGGTAGGCCATTAGTTCAGTTAGAAGTTCGGAGAGAGCAAAGATGTCGGATCGTCAGGTCGGCACCGTCAAGTGGTTCAACGACGCCAAGGGCTTCGGGTTCATCAGCCGTGAGGGCGGTGAGGACGTGTTCGTGCACTTCCGCGCCATTCAGGGCAATGGATTCAAGACCCTGAAGGAAGGCCAGAAGGTGAGCTTCAAGGTCGTCAAGGGCCAGAAGGGCTTCCAGGCCGAGGAAGTGCAGGCGATCTGATCGATCGCTGCCTCCGCGGGTTCCTTCGAAACCCACCGCGATGCGAGTCGCGGTGGGTTTTTCGTTTGCGGGTCGCCATCGAGACAGGCCGCGGCGGCATGCTCAGGCCGGCAGCACCTTGCCCGGATTCATGATCCCGTGCGGATCGAAGGCCGACTTGACCGCGCGCATCAGCGCGAGCGTCGCCGGCGGCAGCGCGCGTGGCAGGAAATCGCGCTTGTCGATGCCGATGCCATGCTCGCCGGAGAGCGTGCCGCCGAGTTCGATGACCAGTGCGAACACGTCGGCCAGGCAGGCGCGGGCGCGCGCGTCGGCGTCGCCGATCGCCGGATCGTAGAGCAGGTTCACGTGCAGGTTGCCGTTGCCGGCATGGCCGAAGCAGACGGTCAGCGTCGCATGGCGCTCGCCGAGCGCCTGCACGCCGCGCACCAGCGCCGGCAGCCGGGTCACCGGCACCACCACGTCCTCGTTGATCTTGCGCGGTGCGAGCGCGCGCAGCACCGGGCTCAGCGCCTTGCGCGCGGCCCACAGTGCGGCGCCTTCGGCGGCGCTGGCCGGCTGGCGGACTTCGAGGCAGCCGGGGCCGGCGGCGGCGGCGGCGATCGCGGCGGCTTGTTCGGCGAGCG
>JABAQR010000060.1 GCA_019187485.1 Lysobacterales bacterium
GCGCGGCGTCGCCGACGTCGGCGTGGCGATAGCGGCGCAGCGCGGCGCCGGCGAGGCGCGCGCCATCCAGCAGGCTCGCGTGGTTCAGGCGGTCGTGCAGCGCGAGGTCGTGGCGACCGAGCAGCGCGACCTGGGCGCCGAGCGCGGCCATGTAGCCGGTCGAAAACAGCAGCGCGCGCGGGTAGCCGGTCCAGTCGGCGAGCGCGCGCTCCAGGTCCGCATGCGCCTGGCGGTGGCCCCCGAGCAGGTGCGAGGCGCGCGCACCGACGCCCTCGCGCGCGGCCGTCGCCAAGGCCGCGATCAGGCGCGGATGCCGCGCGAGACCGAGGTAATCGTTGCTGCCGAAGTCGATGAGCTCGCGTCCCCCGAGCACGATCCGGCCAGGCCGCGCGCCATCGCCCGCCGCGCGCAGCCGCCGTTGCAGCCCGGCGGCGAGGCGCTGGGCGTGATCGTGCTGCAGGCGGGCGGCGAAGTCGGGACGCATGGGTGGCGGCGGAGCCGGTTGAACGCGGAGGCGTGGAGGACGCAGAGAAGAGCGGAAGAGGCCTTGGGAGCTCCACTCGCACCGCTTTGGTGTGCTACGACGCGCAACAAACCGGATCGCGGCTACCAACAGTAGCTTCTTGTCCGCAAAGGACGCAAAGGACGCAAAGAAGGCAGAAGCTCTTGATTCCTTTGCGTCCTTTGCGTCCTTTGCGGACCAATCTGTCTCCGCGTCTGACCGCCAGCCTACGAAGCGCAGCACCCGGGTTCGATCTCCGGCTCCTCGGCCACCGCCGGGCCCACCAGGCCGAGCTTGGCCAGCAGCGCGCGGTCGGCCTGCGCCTGCGGGTTGCCGGTGGTCAGCAGTTTCTCGCCATAGAAGATCGAGTTGGCGCCGGCCAGGAAGCACAGTGCCTGCAACTCCTCGCTCATGCCCTCGCGGCCGGCGGACAGGCGCACCACCGAGGCCGGCATCGCGATGCGGGCGACGGCGATGGTGCGCAGGAACTCGAAGGGCTCCAGCGCCGGCGCGTCGGCCAGCGGCGTGCCGGGCACGCGCACCAGCAGGTTGACCGGCACCGATTCCGGATGCCGCGGCAGGGTCGCCAGCGCGTGCAGCAGGCCGACGCGGTCGCTGCGCGCCTCGGCCATGCCGACGATGCCGCCGCAGCAGACCTTGAGGCCGGCGTCGCGCACCGCGGCGAGGGTGTCGAGGCGATCGGCGTAGCTGCGCGTGCGGATGATCTCGCCGTAGTACTCCGGCGAGGTGTCGAGGTTGTGGTTGTAGTAATCGAGGCCGCAGTCCTTCAGCCGCTGCGCCTGGTCGGCGCGCAGCATGCCGGCGGTCACGCAGGTCTCGAGGCCCAGTTCGCGCACCGCCTCGACCATCGCGACCACCGCGTCGAGGTCCTTGTCGCGCGGGCTGCGCCAGGCGGCGCCCATGCAGAAGCGGGTCGCGCCGGCGGCCTTCGCGCGCGCGGCGTGCTCGCGCACCGTGTCCAGCGGCAGCAGGCGCTCCGCCGCCAGGCCGGTGCGGAAATGCGCGCTCTGCGGACAGTAAGCGCAATCCTCGGGGCAGGCGCCGGTCTTGATCGACAGCAGCGTCGAGACCTGCACCGCGTGCGGATCGAAGTGCGCGCGGTGCGTCTGCGCCGCGCGGAAGACCAGCTCCAGCAGCGGCAGATCGAACAGCGAGGCGAGTTCTTCCCGGGTCCAGTCGTGTCGGATGGCAGTCATGGTGGATCGGGCAGGGGTCGGGGGCGCGATTCGACGGGACGCGGGCAGTCCAGTCAACTGCCGCTACACTTCGCACATGCCCCTCCGCGGCTCACTGCGCACACTCGTCGAAGGATTCGGATCGGCGTTGCTTGCACCGGCCTGCGTGCTCTGCCGGCGCGAGGCCGTCGATGCGCGCATCTGCGCGGACTGCCGCGCGCTGCTGACGACCAACGCCCCGGCCTGCGCGCGCTGCGCCCAGCCCTTGCCGACTGCGGCACCGCTGTGCGGAACCTGTTTGCGCGATCCACCGGCCTTCGATGCCGCCAGCGCCGCCTTCCGCTACGCAGCGCCGCTGGATCACCTGATCCAACGTCTGAAGTTCGACGATGCGCTCGTGGTTAGTCGCGCGCTGCTCCCGCAATGGCTGGCGACGCTGCGCGGGCAGCGCGCGGCGCCCTGGCCGCAACTGCTGCTGCCGGTGCCGCTGCACCCTTCGCGCCTGCGCCGACGCGGCTACAACCAGGCGCACGAGCTGGCGCGGGATCTCGGCCGCGCACTCGACATTCCGGTGCGCACCGACCTGCTGCTGCGCACCCGCGCAACCGCGCCGATGCCCGGCCTCGACCGGGAAACCCGCCGCCGCAACGTGCGCGGCGCCTTTGCGGTAACCGGCGCGCCACCCGCGCATGTGGCGCTGGTCGACGACGTGATGACCAGCGGTGCCACCCTGAATGCCGCCGCGCGCGCGCTCAAGCGTGCCGGCGGCGTGTGCGTCGAAGCGATCGTGCTGGCGCGCAAACCCTGAGCACGGCGCGGCGCTCCGGCCCGGTTA
Organism: Lysobacterales bacterium; assembly: GCA_019187485.1. GTDB lineage: Bacteria > Pseudomonadota > Gammaproteobacteria > Xanthomonadales > SZUA-5 > JADKFD01. The sequence goes on from JABAQR010000060.1 coordinate 2,534, forward strand.
TTCCTGCGTGGATCCGGCGGCCAGTCCTCGCGATCCTTCGCGCGACTTCCCGAAATATCCGGGCTAGAGCCCTTCGATCCACCAGCCTGGCGACCACTGCGCTTCCTGGCAGTTGTCGCCAGGTCCGACGCGATCGACGATCAGGAAATCGCCACCGTCGTCGAGGGCGATCAGCGGGTGGTGCCAGCAGCCGCGGCGGTATTGCACGCCCTGACCGTTCGCGGCGAGGAAGGCACGCGGGCGGGCCTGCGGCGCATCGGCGACCACCACCAGCCAGCGCGTGCCCGCGAGCGGAACGAAGGCCTGGCTGCCGAGCGGATGGCGCTCGAGCAGGCGCACCTCGAAGGGCAGGCTGCGCGGCTGTGCGCGGGCGATGCTGATCGCGACCGCGCCGCCCTCGGCTTCCGCAATCGCCAGCGCGTGGTAGCGCGTGGTGGTACCGGCGTTGATCGCAAAGACCACGCGCGCGGCGGCCGCCTCGATGACCTCGCCGAAATCCGCGAAGGCCGCCGGCGTCAGCGCCTCGACGGCGAGACGTGCGCTCAAACCGGTCGCCCGCGTAGACGCAACCGCGAGACGCCACCGTCCGGGTGGAGGTTGAAGCGCACGTGGCTGACCACCCCGAGCGCGGGCAAGGCCTGGAAACGATGCACATGGTCGGCCTGCAACCTCTGCTCGCCCAGCAGCAGCGGCCAGAACATCGACTGGGTGACCAGCGATTCGGGCGTACCGCCGGCCGCAAGCGCCGCCTGGAACGAGCAGCGATCCGGGTAATTGCCCTTGAAGTGCGCGGTATCGACTTCAATCTCCTCGATCGTGCCGGGCCGTGCGAGTGCCAGCACGCACCAGTCGTTGCCGGGCTCGCGGCGGCGGCGGGTCTCCCAGCCATCGCCCATGTCGACGCCGCGACCGGGCAGGAGCAGCGTGCTGGCGAGTCCGAAGTGCTCGTTGTTGGCGGCAAGCACCATGCCGCCGTTGAGCGCCGATGCCAGGTCGACGCGGCCGTCGGCGTCGGGCGTGGCGTCGAATTCCGGGATGCCGTAGATCCGCAGCCGGGCGAGCCCGCCGTCGGGATAGAGATGGACGCGCACATGGCTGACCCGACGCGCATCTTCGAGCACGAACCAGTGGTGGCGATTACCACCGAGATTGACCGCCGGCAGCAGCGGGAACCAGCCATCCTCGGAAATGTCGTCGCCCCGCGCGTCGCAACCCTCGAGCGCGGCCGCAGGCGGAAAATTGCCGGTGAAGTGACTGGTGTCGAGATCGACGCCGACGATTCGCCCAGGTCGCGCCAGGCGCACGACGCACCAGTCGTGCCCCGGCCCGCGTCGACGCCGGCTCTCCCACCCGTCCATCCACTTTCCGTGCTCGTCGTACTTGCCGGCGATGAATTGCGCAGGCGCAGGATTCAACATGCGCTGCCGGTCGGCGAAGAAATCGTCGCTGGCATGCAGTGCCTGTGCGCCCAGACGGGCGTCGGCAAGATTGACGTGGCGGCACGTCCAGGCGGGGGCGTCGGGGTCGGCGGTGAACAAGGCCATGCACAGGCTCCGGAAGGGGGTCCGGAAGAGTATCGCCTCTTGTGCCGCAGGAGGAACGATCGGTAACCACGCCCGCCGCGGAGTGCGGCGGTGCTGGCCTCCGGTGGCTGCCGCAAGGGCGCAACGACTAGCCCCTCACCGCCACCGCAGGCAGACTAGCGCCACTTTTCGGGCGCGAGCGAACGGGCATTGGAGACTCTGCTGAACCTGTGGCCGCATCCACCCGTCGACGACGGCGATGCGGCGCGTTTCTGCAGTACCTGCGTGTTCGGCCGACTGTGCCTGCCGGATGGCTACGACAAGCGCGCGCTCGCGGATCTGCACTGCCTGATCGAGCACGTCGGCCCCTTCCGTGCCGGCGACGAGATCTTCCACACCGGCGAGGCCTTCAACGCGATCTTCTCGGTGCGCGCGGGCCTGGTGAAGACCTATGTGCTGGACGACAAGGGTCGCGAGCAAGTGCTCGGTTTCTACACGCCAGGCGAGTTGGTCGGGCTGAACGCGATCTACCCGGCGCGCTATCCCTGCAACGCGGTGGCAGTCGACACCGTGATGCTGTGCCGCTTCTCTTTCCCGGCGATGGCGACGCTGGCGGCGCGCATCCCGTCGATCCAGGAGACCCTGTTCCGGCTGATTTCCAAGGATATCGGCACCGCCACCCTGGGCAAGGGCGACTACAGCGCCGAGGAACGTCTCGCCGCTTTCCTGGTCAACTGGTCCGAGCGCCTCTCCAGTCGCGGCTACTCGGCACGCCGTTTCGTGCTGCCGATGCAGCGCACGGATATCGCCAATTACCTGAGCCTGGCGCCGGAGACGGTCAGCCGCGTGATCCGGCGGATGACCGACGAGGGTCTGATCGCAATCGACCGCCGCGAGGTCGAACTGCGCGATCCGGAAACGCTGGAGCGGCTCGCCAGCTCGCTGCTGCGCCGCGGCTGACACGAAAGGCTACACTTCGCGTCTCCTGAGCCGATGCGGGGATGCACGCATGCAACGCTGGGTCCGACTGCCGAATGGCGGCTTCCTCGATGCCACCCAGGTGATGTTCATCGGAAAAATCGATTCCTACCCGCGGATGGACGACGAGGGCAACGCCGCCGGCGTCGAGTTCGCCGTCGCCATCGGCACGGGCTTCAGCCGCGACCAGCAACTGACGGTGTCCGGCAGCAAGGAGGACATCGCCACCCTCGTGCGCCAGTTGCTGGGACAGGCCGCGGCGCAATAGCGCCCACAGACGATTCACGCCATCAGGTGCGGATCGGCGAGGGAGCGCGCGCCCCGCTGTTCCTTTCCGGCGGCTACTGCCTCTCCACCACCAGCATCTGCTCCCGAGTACCGGTCACCCGGATCCGGGTGCCGACCGGCAGATCTTCGCCGACCACCGTCCACAATGCATCGCCGATCTTGACCTTGCCGCGGCCGTTGACGATGGGCTCATCGAGATCAAAGCTGCGGCCAACCAGCTGCTCGGTGCGCTTGTTCAGCAACGGTTGGTCCACCGGTGCGGGCCCACGCTTGCTTCGCCAGGCGCGGAAGCCGAGCAGCGCGCCGGTCGACAGCAGCGCGAAGGCGACGATCTGCACCTGCCAGGGCAGCACCGGCACGATCCACACGGCCGCGCCGACCACCAGCGCCGCGAGGCCGAACCACAGCAGGAAGGCGCCCGGCGCGAACACCTCCAGCAGCAGCAGGACGAGGCCGGCGATGATCCACTCGGTCGGGGTGATGGTCTGGTACCAGGGCATCACGGCTGCGCGCTCCCCTGCTTGCTGGCGACCGCCTTCGCGATCTCGGTGATGCCGGCGATCGAGCCGATCACGCTGGCCGCCTCCACCGGCAGGATCAGGGTCTTCTGGTTCGGACTGGTCGCGAGCGCCTGCAGCGCCTTGATGTACTTGTCGGCGACGAAGTAGTTGATCGCCTGCACGTCGCCCTTGGCGATCGCCTGGCTGACCATCATGGTCGCCTTGGCCTCGGCCTCGGCCAGGCGTTCGCGCGCCTCGGCGTCGCGGAAGGCGGCCTCGCGCCGGCCCTCGGCCTCGAGCACGGCACCCTGCTTCTCGCCCTCGGCGCGCAGGATCTCGCTGGCGCGGCTGCCTTCGGCCTCGAGGATCGCGGCGCGCTTCTCGCGTTCGGCCTTCATCTGGCGCGCCATCGCGTCGACCAGGTCGCGCGGCGGCTGGATGTCCTTGAGTTCGATGCGGTTGACCTTGACGCCCCAGGGGTGGGTGGCCTCGTCGACCACGCGCAGCAGCTTGGCGTTGATCTCGTCGCGTTTGCTCAAGGACTCGTCGAGGTCCATCGAGCCGATCGCGGTGCGGATGTTGGTCATCACCAGCGCGATCGTCGCCTGCTCGAGGTTGGACACCTCGTAGGCGCTCTTGGCGGCGTCCAGCACCTGGTAGAAGACCACGCCGTCGACCTTGACCACCGCGTTGTCCTTGGTGATCACGTCCTGCGAGGGCACGTCGAGCACCTGCTCCATCATGTTGACCTTGCGGCCGACCGCATCGATCAACGGCACCAGCAGGCCGATGCCGGGTTCCATCGTGTGGGTGTACTTGCCGAAGCGCTCGACGGTCCACGCGAAGCCCTGCGGCACGAAGCGGATCGAGCGCACCAGCACCACGATCGCGAAACCCAGGAACACCAGGATCAGGATGTTTTCCATCGTGCGCGCCTCGTCGGGAATGCGGGCAGTCTAAGCGAGGCGCGCGAGCCTGCGCGGTCGACGTCGGGTGTACGCCCGGCGCCCCGGCGTTTACGCCTTTGCTCTAGCCAACTCGCTCAGTTTGGCTTCACAATCGGCACGCCCCGATACACCAACCAGTTACAGGAGAAACATCATGCGCAATCGCGTGTTGACCGCAGCCCTGCTGGCGGCGCTCTCGGCTCCGGCGTTCGCCCAGGACGCCGAGGAAGAGGAATCGGGCCCGCTGTCCTACAACATCGGCATCGTTTCCGATTACGCCTTCCGCGGCGTCTCGCAGACCAACGAAGGCCCGGCCATCCAGGGTGGCATCGACTACGCCCACGACAGCGGCTTCTATGTCGGAACCTGGGCCTCCAACGTCGATTACGTCGATGGTGACAACGCCAACATCGAATGGGACCTCTACGTCGGCTGGTCCGGCAGCTTCAGCGACAGCGTCAGCTTCGATGTCTCGTTGCTGCGCTACACCTATTTCGACCAGAGCTCCTACAACTACAACGAACTGCTGTTCGGCCTCGGCGTCGGCGACTACCTCTCCTTCCAGCTCGCCTACTCCAATGACGTCTACGCCTCCGACGAGGACGGCATCTACTACCAGGTGGCGGGCACCTATCCGCTGCCGTGGTGGGAACTGACTCTCAACGGCAGCGCCGGCCACTACGACCTCGACGATGCCTTCGGCGACTCCTATTCCGACTTCAGCCTCGGCCTGACCAAGCCCTTCGGTCCGATGACGGTAGGCTTGCAGTGGGTGCACGCCACCGATGACGAGGAGCTCGGCTACGGCGACAACGGCGGCACGCGCGTGCTGCTGACGACCATCTGGGAATGGTGATGCTTGCGCCGGGACGCCGTCGCTGGCGGCGTCCCGGCTCGAGCTTGCACATTCTCGCCTGACGTCCCGACCCGACTCGGAGCGGGTGCGAGGCACGCAGCGGCAGCGCAGCGACGGAACCCAAGGGCGCGGGCACCCGGCCTGCGCAGCCGGTGCCCGGCCAGCCGCTTTCCTGCCCGGCATCCGCGATACTGTCGGGCATGTCCACGCCCGCCCGCCACCACGTCCAGCTCGCCGGCAGCGGCAAGGCCTTCGATGTCGAAGCCGGCGAGACCGTGCTCGCGGCGGCGCGCCGGGCCGGGCTCGCCTTGCCCTATTCCTGCCTCTCCGGCAGTTGCGGCAGTTGCAAGGGCCGGCTGGTCGCCGGTGAGGTCGTCTATCCCTACAACCCGCCAGATGCGCTGAGCGCCGACGAGCGCGCCCACGGGCAGGCGCTGCTGTGCCAGGCGGTGCCGCGGAGCGACCTGACGCTGGCGATCCGCGAAGTTGATGCGGTGGCGGGCATTCCGATCCGCCAGCTCGCGGCCAAGGTGGTCGGGCTCAACCGGCTGTGCGCCGACGTCATGGAACTGAAGCTGCTGCCGCCGCCGCGGGAAGCGTTCAATTACCTGCCCGGCCAGTACCTCGACATCCTGCTCCCGGAGGGTCGCCGGCGCGCCTTCTCGATCGCCAACCCACCGCAGCATGGCCAGACCCTCGACCTGCACGTGCGGCGCGTCGCCGGCGGCGGTTTCACCCAGTTCGTGTTCGACGAACTCCAGCTCGGCCAGGTGCTGCGCATCGAGGCGCCACTGGGCACCTTCGTGCCGCGTGAGGGCGGCGACCGGCCGATCGTGCTGATGGCCGGTGGCACCGGTTTCGCGCCGATCAAGGCGATCGTCGAGCACCTGCTGGACCGCCACACCCACCGTGCGCTGCACGTGTACTGGGGCGCGCGCCATGTGAGCGATCTCTACCTCGACGCGCTGTGCCGCAACTGGCAGGCGCAGCATGCGAACCTGCGCTACACGCCGGTGCTCAGCGAGGCGACGTCGCTGGAGCGGAACCAATTCCGCTCCGGTCCGGTCCACGAGGCGGTACTCAGCGATTTCCCGGACCTGTCGCGCTTCGACGTCTACATGAGCGGCCCACCGCCGATGATCGACGCCGGGCGGCGTGGTTTCGTCGCCGCCGGTCTGCCGGAAGATCGTCTCTACTACGATTCCTTCGACTACGCGCCGGACGTGCTGGCGGCACTGATCCGCGCGCGCGGCAGGGGCGGCGGCACGTGCTGACCCCGCTGCGTCCCGCCAAACCTTCCGACGACCCGAGGATGCACCGATGAGACCACATCTGCTGATTCCGCTCGCCCCGCTGCTCGCATTCGCCGAGTCCGCGCACGCACTACGCTGTGGCAACGCTCTGGTGACCGAAGGCATGACCCGCCACGAGGTGCGCAAGCGCTGCGGCGATCCCGACGATGCCAGCGTGCGCTACGAGACCGTATACCGCCGCAACCACCGGCACGAGTCGGTGGCGATCGAGATCGAGATCGAAGAGTGGTTCTACGATTTCGACTCGAACCGACTCGATCGTCGCCTGATCTTCGTCAACGGCAGGCTGCACGAGGAGGAAGTCGCACGCTGACCCCGCGCGCCCGCCGCGAATGCGCTTCCCTGCGCGCAAGTCCCTGGTCGATTCCGCGGGCGCGTGCCGGGTGGCCGGCGACGACGGCGACGCTGGCAGACTCGCGCGACGCGGGACAGTGTCCCTTGGTCGGAGGTTCAGACGCCATTGCAACGGTTGCGAGACGCCCCGGGAGACATCGGCGCTTGCTCGGCCGGCCGCCGCCGCAAGCGGCGTTGCATTCGGTGGGCGGTTTCATCCGCCCGTCTCGTGAACCCCGCCGACAACCGCCCTCAGTCCGCCGCCGTGCCCAACTGCACCGCCGGCGTCGGCGCGTTCTCATGCACCACGCGCAGTTCGCGCTGCGGGAAGGGCACATCGATGCCGGCCGCGGCCAGCGCTTCCTTGAGGCGCCGCAGCAGGTTCGCGCGCACCTCCAGGTAATCACCGGTCGCCACCCAGGGACGGATCGCGAGGTCGACGCTGCTCTCGGCGAGCTTGTCGACCAGCAGTTGCGGCGACGGCTCCCGCAGGATCCGCGGCTCGGCGTCGAGCACCCCGCGCATGATCGAGAAGGCGCGGCCGACGTCGTCGCGGTAAGCGATGCCGATGACAAGATCGATGCGGCGGGTGGCGCGCGCGGTGTAGTTGAGGATGGGTTCGCTGGCGACCCGATTGTTCGGCAACACCAGTTCGCAGTTGTCCGGTGTCAGCAGAACCGTGTGCATCAGGCGCAGGCTCTCGACCTTGCCGGTCTGACCGCCGATGCCGATCAGGTCGCCGGCGCGGAAGGGTTTCAGCAGGATCAGCATGACGCCGGCGGCGAGGTTCGACAGCGAATCGCGCAGCGCCAGCGCGATCGCCAGGCCGGCCGCACCGAGCGCGGCGAGGATCGAGGACATCGGCACGCCGGCCTGGTCGAGCGCGCCGACGGTCACGACCACCACCAGCGCACCCGAAGCGAGGTTGCGCAGGAAGTCGGCCAGCATCGGGTCGACGTTGAAGCGTTGCAGCAGGCGCGCCAGCACCTTGAGCGCGAGACGCGCCAGCCACAGGCCGAGCAACAGCACCCACAGCGCCAGCGTCAGGCGCAGCGCCAGCTCGGCCGCGTAGCTGGCCCAGGGCAGATCGAACAGGCGCCGCAGCAGTTCAGTCATCCGTCGCAGCGATGGTTGAAGATCGCCTTCAACCGCTGGCCCTCTCGGGTCAGCTTGCGCAGCTCCAGGCCCCTGGCAGCGGCCTGACTGGCGTCGTTGCGAGCAATCTGCTGGCGATAGTAATCACAACTGTCGGTGCGCGTCGCCGCCCGACAGCGGTCCTGGGCCCAGGCCTTGCCCGGTGGCGCCGCCGGGGCATCGGCGAGCCAGGCGACGGTTGCACCGGGGTGCAGATCCACCAGCGAGCGTCGCGTCGAGGCGACGCCGGTGAAATACAGGCTTCCGTCCGGCTTTTCGCACTTGAAGGAGGGTCGCGGCGACCGCAGCGCCGGCTGCGGGTTCGGCCGGCCGGCGGTGCTGGCAGCGGATGCGGCGGTGGACGCCACCGGCGCCGCCGCGCGTGTGGGCGCCGGCGCCGCGGGTGTGCGCAACACACCGATCTGGCGGCCCGGGCAGGGTGCGTCCTGGTAACTCGTGACGCCACCGGCCTGGCGACATTTGTAGATGGTCGCCGCCGCCGCCGGGAAGACCGGCAGAGCGAGCGTCGCGAACAGGAACAAGGATCGGATCATGGTCGGATTCTACGGGAAGGTCGCGCACGGCTTCCGCATCGACCTTCACGCCGTATGCTTGGTTCCGATCCGCGGCGCCGGCGCGCCGAGCAACCATCCGCGTAGCCATGCCGTTCTCCGAGCACCCGCAGATCGCCGGTTACGCCATCGAGGCGGCGCTCGGCGCCGGCGGCATGGCCACGGTCTACCGCGGGCGCCAGCTGGCGCTCGACCGACCGGTCGCGATCAAGATCCTGCGCGCCTACGGGCGCGAGGCCGAGGAGCTGCACCAGCGCTTCGCCCAGGAAGCCAGACTGATCGCCGCACTCGATCATCCGCACATCGTCGCCATCTACGAAGTGACGCGCACTGCGGACGGCGACGCCTGCTATGTGATGCCGCTGCTCACCGAAGATCTGGAGCACCGGCCGAAACCGATGCCGCAGGCCGAGATCCGGCGGGTGCTGAAAGCGGTGCTCGACGCCCTCGGCCATGCCCACCAGAAGGGCGTCGTGCACCGCGACGTCAAACCCGCGAACGTGCTGTTCGACGCGCGCGACACGCCGCTGCTGGCTGATTTCGGGGTCGCATTCGACCTCCAGGCGAGCCAGCGCCTGACCTCGCACGGGCGCGCCGTCGGTTCCTCGCAGACCATGAGTCCGGAACAGGCGCGCGGAGAGGCGGTCGATGGTCGCAGCGATCTGTACAGCGTCGGCTGCCTGGCCTTCGAACTGCTGACCGGCAGCCCCCCCTACGAGGGTGACGATTTCCTGGTGGTGGCACTCGCGCACCAACAGGGGCAGATCCCACGCCTGCCGCAACACCTGGCGCACTGGCAGAACTTCATCGATCACGCCCTCGCCAAGGAACCGGATGCTCGTTACCCGGACGCGGCGGCGATGAGTGCGGCGCTGGCCGCCATTGCGAGCGCCCCGTCGGCGCCGGCGCCCGCGCGACGCCCGATCACGATCTGGATCGGGGCCGCCATGGCTCTGCTGCTGCTGTTGCTGACTGTCTGGCTGCTGCGCACCCCCGATGCGACGCCAGCGGCGACCGATCCACTCGCCGCGGCCGCCCAAGCCCTGCGGGCACGCCACTGGTACACCGGCAGTGCCGACAGCGCCGACGCACTGCTGACCCCCCTGTTCGCGCAGGAACCCCAGGCCGCTGCGGTAGAGCTGCGCGACCGCCTGCTCGACACCTCGGGCCAGGATCTGTTGGCGCGCAGCGAAGGCGATCTGGCACAGTCGCTGCCGTACTGGGCCGCCTTCGTCACCGCCACCCGTGCCGCGCAGACGCCGGCGGTGCAGGCGGTGCGCACGACCCTGGAACGGCGCTGGCTACCGGGGCTGGAACGAGCCCGCGAACGCCGCGACCGCGCCGAGGCTGGCGCAAGTTTCGCGTTGATGGCGCTGCTGCCCGAGCCAAGCGTGGAGTTCGCAAGCTTGCGCGAACAGGTCGCCACGATTCCAGCCGCCGGCGAAGCTTTCCGCGACGGCGACGGCCCGGAGCTGTTGTTGATCCCCGGTGGTCGCCTGGCCGGCTTCGACCGGCCCTTCGCGGTTACCCGCCACGAGATCGCCCGCAGCGACTACCTGCGCTTCGTCGAGGCCAGCAAGCGCCCCAGCACCCGTTGTCGCGACGGCGGCCAGCCACGCGACTGGCGCGAGCCCGGCTTCGAGCAGGAAGGCAACGAGCCGGTGGTATGCGTCAGCCATGCCGACGCCACCGCTTATGCAACCTGGCTGTCGCGGCGCAGCGGCCACCACTATCGTCTGCCCACACGCGCCGAATGGCAGGCGCTGAATGGTGCCGCGCGCGTGGACACCTGCGGCAATCTGCGCGGCGAGAACCCCGCCTGTGCAGACCGGTTCCGCTACACCGCGCCGGGCGGGCGCTTCGCCAGCGCCCCGGGATTACCCACCGATCTGACCGGCAACGTGCGCGAATGGAGCGCCGACTGCGCGTATCGAGAACAGAAGCTGGCCCGGCGCGCGGTAACCCGCATCGGCAACCTGTTCACGCGCGAAGACAGACCCACCGAAAAACTGGTCTGCATCGGTCGTCTGGTGCTCGGCAGCGGCTGGCGCGACGATGCTCTGGACCGCGATCCGGAAGTGGCCAACCCCGGCGGCGCCGCAATCGACCGCGGTTTCCGGCTGGTGCGCGAAATTCCGTGATCGCGGGGCGCGGCGAGCGCCGTGTACGGGCGGCCGCGGGCTTTGCTTCCGACGCGGCCCAGTCTCGCGCGCGGCCATTCCCGGCGCTCCGACGTTGACGCGCGCGCATCCGCGGCGCAGCCTGCCGGTCCTTTCGTTTGTCCACGCGAACCATGAATCCCAACCTGCGCCCGCTTGAGCGCGAGATCACCGTCGATCTCAGCAACCGCGTCACCTACGACGGTTATCTGCTGCTGCATCGCCTGCTCGACGCGCAACAGCCGCTGTCATCACCGCCGCACCACGACGAAATGCTGTTCATCATCCAGCACCAGACCTCCGAGTTGTGGATGAAGCTGGTGATTCACGAACTCGAGGCGGCGATCATGCGCCTGCGCGCCGACGATCTCGGACCGTGTCTCAAGATCCTCGCCCGGGTCAAGCACATCCAGCGCCAATTGTTCGAACAATGGGCGGTGCTGGAGACCTTGACGCCTACCGAATATCTGCAGTTCCGTCACGTGCTCGGTTCGGCCAGCGGATTCCAGTCGCTGCAATACCGCCTCATCGAGTTCCTGCTCGGCAACAAGAACGCCGACATGCTGCCGGTATTCGAGCATGCGCCCGCACAGCGCGCGCGTCTGGCTGCGGTGCTGCACGCCCCGAGTCTGTACGATGAGTTCCTACGCCACCTCGGCCGTTCCGGACACGCCATTCCAGATCACTGTCTGGAGCGCGATTTCGCGCTGCCGCACCAGCGCGAGCCGGAGCTGATCCCGGTGTTGCAACGCATCTACGAACAACCCGACCAGTACTGGAGCGAATACCACCTGTGCGAACAACTGGTCGATGTCGAGGAAAGCTTCCAGTTGTGGCGCTTCCGGCACATGAAGACGGTGGAACGGGTGATCGGGTACAAGCGCGGCACAGGTGGCTCATCGGGCGTCGCGTTCCTGAAACGTGCGCTTGAGCTCACTTTCTTCCCGGAACTGCTGGAAGTGCGCACCGCATTGGGCTCGAAAGGGTGATTGGGCACTGATCGGCTGTGGTTTTTACTGACAACGAACAGGTTATTGAAGGCACTTGCAATCCGAATCGATTGGTGCAGAATACGGCGCGCTGGCAGCTCTCTGCCAATATCCAAGCGAGGAATCACATGGCAATTGATCTGAGTGGCCTGAACATCGTCGAACTGGAAAAGCTGATCGTCGACGCCAGAGCCCGCATTGAAGTGGTCAAGAAGCAGCAGTTCGCGGAGATTCGCCGCACGCTGGAAAGCCAGGCCCGCAATGCCGGCTTCGACATCTACGAGCTCTTCGGTGGCCGCGCCGCGCGCGCTGCCGGCGGCGAGAGAAAGGCGGTTCCGCCGAAGTACCGCAATCCGGACAATGCCGATCAGACCTGGACCGGTCGCGGCAAGCAACCGGTATGGCTGCGCGACCTGCTCGCCGCCGGCAAGAAGCTGGAATCGATGGCCATCTGAGCCACGCCGGCGAAATCGACCCGAGGCCCGCTCCGGCGGGCCTTGTCTTTTTCGAGCTTCGACGTCCCGAAGCCGCGCTCACCTTTCGCGGCAGGCCGCGGAATGAAACGACCCCGCGCACGCCATTTTCCGGAGTCGCAGGGCGCTTCAGTGCGGCCCGGTCGAAACCGGCGGTTCTTCGAAACCGTCCGCGAACAACCGGGGCTCGCCACCGAACAACACATAGGCGGCGCCATTCTCGATCTGTCCTGCGGTGCTGGCGAAGTGTGCGCCGACCAGCACATCGCCGACGCCATCGTCGTCGTGGTCGCCGGCACTGGCGACGGAGATTCCGGCGTAGTTCCCGGCATCCGCACCTTCCAGTGCGAAACCATTGTCGCCATCGATTCCGGACAGGCTGAAGTCGGCCGGCAGTGGCGCACAGCCGAACAGCACATAAGCGCGGCCACTGGTTTCCGGCATGCCGGCACCGGGTGCACCGATCAGCAGATCGTTGCAACCGTCGCCATCGACGTCGCCACCGTCGGCGACGGACAGCCCGGCGAGATGACCGGCGGCTGCGCCACCGATGCGTGCGCCGACGCCGGCGGCCGCCAGATCGAGCGTCGCCGGGCGACTGCCCGGGCGCCCAAGCACCAAGTGCACCGAACCGGTATCCGGCAGTCCATTGGAATCGGCGTAGGCGCTGCCGATGGCGATGTCGTCGATCGAATCGCCGTCGATGTCCAGCGCCGCCAGTCCAAAGCTGGAGAAATCGCCTGCCTGGCCGCCGTCGATGCGAAAGCCGTTGCTTCCATCCAGCGCGGCCAGGTCGATCATCGTGGGCGCGCTCGCGCGCCCGAACAGCACGTAGGTGCTTCCCGCCTCGGCGCGATTGCTGGGATCGGCGCTACTGGCGCTGACCAGCAGGTCGGACAGCCCATCGCCATTGACATCGCCGCTGGCGATGGTTTCGCCTGCGGCGTCCTCGTTGGCGACACCATTCAGACGGAAGCCCTCGCCCGGTGCGAGTGCGTCCAGGTTCACATTCGCCGGGAACTGCTCGCGACCGAAAACGACGAAGGCGCCGCCCGACACGCTGCCATTGCCTCTCTCCAGTCCGGTCGCTCCGATCGCGAAGTCGGCTCGACCATCGCCATTGAAGTCGCCGATGCCGCGTACCGACGTGCCAAGCGCCGCCGCCGGCTGCGCAGTTTGCAGTCGAAAGCCCTGGCTGCCGTCCAGTTGGCTCGCGGACAGGACGGCGGGGAAGTTGCTGTTGCGCCCGAACACGACGTAGGCCGCGCCGGCCAGCGTGGCGCCGGCCGCGCTGGCGCCTACGATCAGGTCGTCAATGCCATCGCCATCGATGTCTCCGGCGGTCGCGACCGCAACGCCCAGTCCGTCCCCGACGGCCGCGCCGTCGATGCGAAAGCCGTTGCTGCCGTCCAGATCATCCAGCGGCAGCGCCGCCGGATGGCCAGACGCGCGCCCGAACACCACATAGGCCGCGCCGGCGGCCGGCCGGCCGCCGGGACTCGCCCTGAACGCCCCGACGATGATGTCGCCGATGCCGTCGGCGTTGACATCGCCCGCGCTCGCGACCGCGCGCGCGGTGCGATCGCCGCCGGCGACCCCGTCCACGCGCAGGCCGTTGCGGCCATCGAGGCTCGTCAATTCGATCAGCGCTTCGGCGGAGTGCGCACTGCCCGCGCAGAGCGAGAACCCGAACAGGGCGGTACGGATGGCGCGCGCAAGGCGCGACCGGGACAACGGATCGTGCATGTCGATTGCTCCAATGGCACTCAGACCCGAGCTACGAAACAACCGGCCGACATGGATGCAGTCGTCCGCGCGCCGGGTCGCGCGCATCCAGCCGGTCCTGGACGGGCGTACGCGGAGCAGTCCACCGAGCCCGCGCCATGCAAGCGACCACTTTCCACGCCTCTCGCCACTTCGCCGGCTGGCTGGCCGAACAGGGCACGAGCCTGGCCTTCAGCACCTACCAGACCGGCAAGCTGTTCCTCCTGGGACTGGACGCGACCGGACAGCCCGCGGTCTTCAACCGCACGCTGGCGCGCGCGATGGGCCTGGCGGTTCATGGCAGCAGTTTGTGGGTGGCAACGCTGTACCAGTTGTGGCGCTTCGAGGATGCACTGACCCCCGGTGCCGGCGATGGCACCTACGATCGCTGGTACCTTCCGCAACTGGCCTGGACTACCGGCGATGTCGACACGCACGACGTGGCGATCGATGCCGATGGCGATCCGGTGTTCGTCGCCACCCTGCTGTCCTGCCTGGCGCGCCCGGACGCGCGCTACAGCCTGAGGCCGATCTGGCGGCCGCCGTTCGTCAGCCAACTGGCGGCCGAGGATCGTTGTCACCTGAACGGTCTGGCGATGCGCGCGGGGCAGCCCGCGGTGGTCACTTGCGTTGGCCGCAGCGATGCGCGCGAAGGCTGGCGCGAGCACCGCGACAAGGGCGGACTCGCGATCGACGTCGCGAGCGGGCAGACGATTGCCGGCGGCCTGTCGATGCCGCACTCGCCGCGCTGGCACGCCGGACGGCTGTGGCTGCTGAACGCGGGCAGCGGCGAGTTCGGCCAGGTCGAGCTGGACAGCGGGCGTTTCTTGCCGATCACCTTCTGCCCCGGGTTTCTGCGCGGCTTGTGCTTCGTCGGCCGGTACGCCCTCGTCGGCATCTCGGCGCTGCGCGAGAACCGCAGCTTCAGCGGATTGGCGCTGGAAACCGCGCTCGCACGGCGCGGCGTGTCGGCGCGCTGCGCGCTGCTGGTGATCGATCTCGCGCGCGGCGAAATCGTCCACGAACTGGCGATCAGCGGTGCCACCCAGGAGCTGTTCGACGTGGCGGCGCTGCCCGGCTGCCGGCGACCGGGAGCGATCGGTTTCGCCAGCGACGAGATCCGGCGTACGCTCGTGCTGCCACCGGAGTCGCGGGCCGCATGCCCCTCGCACCCGACGCGCGAGGAGGATGCGGGAATGCACCTGGCCTGCGCACGCGAGCGGGCGAGCCGCGAGTCTGATCTCCTCGATCCTCGCCTCTCGCCCCTGATTTGTCGCGCCGCGACTTGATTCCTGCCGCGGCGCCCCCAACCGAAGGGCCTCCCGCCGCGACGGGTCTGGAACCCGATCGGGTAGACTCGCCGCCCCCGCTTTCCCTTCGCCGGCTGCATCTGCCCATGCTCAACGCCCTCCTGACCCGGATTTTCGGCAGTCGCAACGACCGCGTGATCCGGGGAATGCGCAAGACCGTGGCTCGCATCAATGAGCTCGAACCCTCCTTCCAGGCGTTGAGCGACGAGGCGCTGAAGGCCAAGACCATCGAGTTCCGCGAGCGCCTGGCCAAGGGCGAGACCGAGGACCAGTTGCTGCCCGAGGCCTTCGCCGCGGTGCGCGAGGCGGCGCGGCGCACACTCGGGCTGCGCCACTACGACGTGCAGCTGATCGGCGGCATGGTCCTGCACCAGGGCAAGATCGCGGAGATGCGCACCGGCGAGGGCAAGACCCTGGTCGCCACCCTGCCGGTGTACCTGAACGCGCTGCCCGGCAAGGGCGTGCACGTGGTCACCGTGAACGACTACCTCGCCAAGCGCGACGCCGCCTGGATGGGTCCGGTGTACGCGATGCTTGGCATGACGGTCGGCGTCATCGTGCCTGGCCAGAGCATGGAGTCCAAGCGCCAGTCCTATGCCTGCGACATCACCTACGGCACCAACAACGAGTACGGCTTCGACTACCTGCGCACCAACATGGCCTTCCAGCCGGCCGACCGGCTGCAGCGCGGGCAGCACTACGCGATCGTCGACGAGGTCGACTCGATCCTGATCGACGAGGCGCGCACGCCGCTGATCATCTCCGGGCCGGCCGACGAGTCGCCCGAGCTGTACCTCAAGATCAACCGCGTCGCGCCGTTGCTGAAGCGCCAGAAAACCGAAGAGGACGACGGCGACTTCTGGGTCGACGAGAAGCAGAAGCAGGTGCACCTGTCCGAGGCGGGCATGAAGCACGTCGAGGAAATCCTCGCCCAGCACGCCATCATCAAGCCCGAGGAAAGCCTGTACGACGTGCAGAACCTCGCGGTCGTGCACCACCTGAACGCGGCGCTGCGCGCCCTGCACCTGTACCAGCGCGACGTCGATTACATCGTGCGCGACGGCGAAGTGATCATCGTCGACGAGTTCACCGGCCGCACCCTGCCGGGCCGGCGCTGGTCGGATGGCCTGCACCAGGCCATCGAAGCCAAGGAAGCGGTGCCGATCCAGCGCGAGAACCAGACGCTCGCCTCGATCACCTTCCAGAACTACTTCCGCATGTACAAGAAGCTGTCCGGCATGACCGGTACGGCCGACACCGAAGCCTTCGAGTTCAACAGCATCTACGGGCTGGAAGTGATCGTCATCCCGACCCACCGGCCGATGATCCGCAAGGACGCGACCGACCTGGTGTTCCTGACCCGCAAGGACAAGTACGCGGCGATCATCGACGACATCCGCGAACGCCGCGCGCGCAAGCAGCCGGTGCTGGTCGGCACCACCTCGATCGAGATCTCCGAGCTGCTCGCGGGCATGCTCAAGAAGGAGGGCATCTCGCACGAGGTGCTGAACGCCAAGCAACACGAGCGCGAGGCGCACATCGTCGCCCAGGCCGGCCGTCCCGGCGCCGTCACCATCGCCACCAACATGGCCGGCCGCGGCACCGACATCGTCCTCGGCGGTTCGCTCGAGGCCGAGCTGCATGCGCTCGGCGCGGAGGTCACCGATGCGCAGAAGGATGCGGTGCGCGCGGAATGGAAGCTGCGCCACGAGGAAGTGCTGAAGGCCGGCGGCCTGCACATCGTCGGCACCGAGCGCCATGAGTCGCGGCGCATCGACAACCAGTTGCGCGGCCGCTCCGGCCGCCAGGGCGATCCGGGCTCCTCGCGCTTCTACCTCGCTTTCGAGGACAGCCTGATGCGCATCTTCGCCTCCGAGCGCCTCGCCGCGCTGATGCAGCGGCTGGGCATGAAGGAAGGCGAGTCGATCGAGCACCCGCTGGTCAACCGCGCCATCGAAAACGCGCAGCGCAAGGTGGAGGCGCACAACTTCGACATCCGCAAGCACCTGCTGGATTTCGACGACGTCGCCAACGACCAGCGCAAGGTGATCTACGAGCAGCGCAACGAGATCATGGATGCGGCCGACGTGCAGGAAACCCTGACCGCGGTGCGCCACGACGTGGTGCGCTCGATGGCCGCGCCGCAGGTGCCGCCGGAGTCGATCGACGAGCAGTGGAACCTCGATGAACTCAAGCGCACCTTCATGGACGACCTCGGCGTCGAGATCGAGCCGCGCTCCTGGGTGAAGGACGATCCGGACATCAATGCCGAGGGCATTGTCGACAAGGTGATCGAGGCGGTCGACCGCCATTTCCGCGAGCGCGAGACGGTGATGGGCACCGAGATCATGCGCATGGCCGAAAAGGCGATCCTGCTGAACGTGCTCGACGCGCAGTGGAAGGACCATCTGGCGCGCATGGACTACCTGCGCCAGGGCATCCACCTGCGCGGTTATGCGCAGAAGCAGCCCAAGCAGGAGTTCAAGCGCGAGGCCTTCGAACTGTTCCAGCAACTGCTGGAGAAGGTCAAGAGCGAGACCATCCGCATGCTCGCGCGCGTGCGCATCCGCAGCGAGGACGACATCGAGCAGGCCGAGGCGCGCCGCGTGGCGCCGCCGATGAAGTTCCAGCATCCCGACGCCGGCAACCTCGGCGCCGACGACGAAGCCGCGCAGGCCCAGGGCCTGGCGCCGGCCGGCTGGGATCGCGCCGACGTCGCCCCGGTGTCCACCGGCGGGCACAAGGTCGGCCGCAACGATCCCTGCCCCTGCGGCTCGGGCAAGAAGTACAAGGCCTGCCACGGCCGGCTGGATTGAGGGGCTGGCGGATGCTTGGACCACGCAATTGAAGTGCCTTGGTCCTTTCCAACACCCGCAACGAACACCAACTCCCGCAAACGACCGACATGCAACGCACCCTCCCGGTCGTCGCCGGCATCCTCGAGGATGCCGATGGCCGGGTGCTGATCGCGCAGCGCGCACCCGGCGGCAGCGAAGCCGACCAGTGGGAGTTCGCGGGCGGCAAGCTGCGCCCGGGCGAACGTGCCGCGGATGCCCTGCGGCGCGAGTTGCGCGAGGAACTGGGCATCCGGATCGTCACCAGCGAGGCGCTTGCGACGGTGCGCTGGCGCGAGGGAGCGCGGCCGTTGAATCTGCACGGGCACCTGGTCCGCCATTGGCAGGGCGAGCCGCGCGCGCACGAGCACCAGGCGCTGGCCTGGGTGCGCCCGGCCGAATTGATCCACTACCCGATGCCGGCGCCCGACCGGCCGCTGCGTGCGCGCCTGGCGCTGCCGGAGCGCTACCTGATCGCGCCCGAACCAGACCCGCACGACCTCGATGGCTTCCTTGCGACCTTCGCCCGCAGCATCGACGATCCCGGCATCGGCCTCGCCAGCCTGCGCGCGAAAGCGTTACCGGCGGCCGCGCTGCGCGAGCTGGCGACCCGCTGCCTGAGCATGGCCAAAACGCAGCGCCCGGAGCTGCTGCTGTTGCTGCATGGCGCGGTCGAACTGGCACGCGAACTCGGATTCGACGGCGCGCATCTGTCCGCGACACAGCTCGCGACCCTGTCGGCGCGGCCGCTGCCCGAGTCGATGTGGGTGTTCGCGTCCTGCCATTCGGCGGAGGAGCTGGCGCTCGCGCAGAACCTCGGCGCGGACGCGGCGACGCTGTCGCCGGTGCACCCCACCACCAGCCACCCGCGGGCGCGCGCGCTCGGCTGGCAGCGCTTCGCGCGCCTGGCGCGGCGCAGTTGGCTACCGTGCTATGCGCTGGGGGGGGTCACCCGCGAGGACCTGACCCTCGCGCGCACGGCCGGTGCTCATGGGATCGCCGCGATCCGCGGATTCTGGAGCGGCTGAGCGGGCGGCCTGGCGCCTCCCTCGGCCATCTGCTTGTCCGCAAAGGAGGCGATGCGTGTTGTTCTGAAAAGAGCGGCTTCAGCCACCAGCTTTCGCCGGCAGCCGCGCTCAATCCGCCTCGATCGCGTCGATGCGCTCGCGGCGGATGATGATGGTTGCGTGCTCGCGGTTGCTGATGATCACGCTGTCGGGTCCGATCGCCTTGACCGCTCCGCCGATGGTCTGACCGCCGACATGCAGGTAGACGCTCTTCCTCGCCGCGTGCGCGGTCTTGAGGGTCTTCAGCATTTCGCGTTCGAAGGTGTCGGCGCCGGCGGGGGCGGCATCCTGGGCGTTGGCGGTCATGGTCAGGCAGAGCAGCAGGGTGGTGGCGAGGGTCTTCAGCATGGCAGGGTCTCCGGGCTACGAGGTCGGCCAGGCGGAAGTGGACGGCGGGTCGCTCCGTGGCGGACTCCGCCGTCCGCGCGGGCTTCGGGCTGGGCTCACCCGAATGGAAACGACCATCGCGTCACAAACGGACCTACCACTCGTCGGAAAGTCGCCGGAATGGCCGCGCGCGCACACCTGCGTCAGGCCCGTACGCGTCGTAGCGTACGTGGGAATCGGGACCAACCGGGGGAGCCGCGCCATGCGTCGGATGCTGTGTCTCACGCTGTTCTCGCTGTTCGGCGCTGGCGCCGTCGCGCAGACCACGCCGCACCCGATCCTGTTCGTCACCCAGGTGCCGGTGCCCTTCGACTTCGCGACGATCGGTTCGACCTTCGCCAATCACTCCGCCGACATGGACTCGGTCTACCGCGGCGGCGATTTGTGGATCCGCTACCCCGACGGCAACCTGCGCAACCTGACCGCCGAGGCCGGCTTCGGCATGCAGGGCTTCCAGGGCGCGCAGGCGATCGCCGTGCGCGACCCGCAGGTGCACTGGAACGGCACCAGAGCGGTGTTCTCGATGGTCGTCGGCGCGCCGCCACAGCAGTTCCAGGTGCTGAGCTTCCGCTGGCAGTTGTACGAGGTGACCGGATTCGGCCAGGGCCAGCAGGTGACGATCACGCCGGTGGCGAACCAGCCGACCCAGTTCAACAACGTGGCGCCGGCCTACCTGTCCGACGGCAGCATCGTGTTCGCTTCCGACCGCCCGCGCAACGGCGCCATGCACCTGTGGCCGCAGCACGACGAGTACGAGTCGACCGCCTCGGTCTCCGGCCTGTGGCGGCTGGATCCGGCGAGCGGCGAGCTGAAACTGCTCGACCACTCGCCCTCGGGCGACTTCGAACCGCTGGTCGACAGTTTCGGGCGCCTGCTGTTCACGCGCTGGGACCATCTGCAGCGCGACCAGCAGGCCGACCAGCCCGGCAATCCCTTCGGCAACTTCGACGTCGCCAGCGAGGATGCGAACGCGCCGATCGTCGCCGGCATCACCGAGCCCTTCCCGGAACCGCGCATCGAAGTGCCGGGCTCGAACATCAACGGCCATCGCTTCAACGCTTTCTTCCCGTGGCAGGTGCAGCAGGACGGCACCCACGCGGAGTTCCTGAACCACCTTGGCCGGCACGAGTTGCACGACTACTTCGACCGCAGCTTCAGCAACGACCCGAACCTGGTCGAGTTCATCGACGAGGTTTCCGGGCGCACCAATCCGAATCCGGTCACCGCGCTGTTCCAGATCAGCGAGGATCCGAACCAGGCCGGCCGCTACGTCGGTATCGACGCGCCGGAGTTCGCGACCCACGCCTCCGGACAACTGGTGCGGCTGGCGTCGCCGCCGAGCGCCAATCCGGACGACATCGTCATCGAGTACCTGACCCGCCGCGAGACCTTCGGCACCACGCCGGGGCCGCTGCACAGCGGCCACTACCGCAATCCGATCGTGCTCAGCGACGGCAGCATCGTGGTCGCCCATGCCAGCGAGCAGGGCGAGGTGGACAACCTCGGGACCAACGCCGCGCCGGTGCCGAACTACCGCTTCCGCCTGCGGCTGATGACCGGCAGCAGCGGTTCGATGGTCGCGGGCGCGAGCCTGACCGGCGGCATCAGCGAAAACGTCCACTGGTGGAGCCCGGACATCGCGGTCAGCTACAGCGGCGAGCTGTGGGAGCTGAGCCCGGTGGAGGTGCGCGTACGCCCGGTGCCGCCGATCACCGCGGAGCCACCGCTCGCGGCGCCGGAACTCGCAGCCTTCGAGCAAGCCCGCGTGGCCCCGGCCACGCTGCGCAGCTTCCTGCGCCAGCAGGGCCTGGGCCTGATCAGCGTGCGCAACAACACCAACCGCGACAAGGCCGATCGCCAGCAGCCCTTCCGCCTGCGCGTGCCCGGTGGCGTGCAGACCGCGCCGGGCAGCGGCACGCTCTACGACATCGCCCACTTCCAGCTGGTCCAGGGCGACCAGGTGCGCGGCATCGGCGGCACGTCCACGCCGACCCAGGGCCGGCGCGTGGTCCCACGCTTCCTGCACGACAGCAGCGCGGTTTCGAACAACCTGCCGAACGCTGGCGGGCCGAGCGGCAGCGCGCCGATCTTCAGCGACGGCTCCAGTGCCGCCTTCGTGCCGACCCGGCGCGCGCTGTCCTGGCAGACCACCGCGCCGAATGGCTCCCCGGTGGTGCGCGAGCGCTTCTGGCTGACCGTGCAACCCGGCGAGATCCGCGCCTGCGACGGCTGCCACGGCATCAACCGCACCGGCCAGAGCGGTCAGGTGGCCGCGACCAATACCCCGCAGGCGCTGGTCGCGCTGCTGCAGCAATGGAGCACCGCGCGCGGCGGGTTGATGTTCGCCGACGGGCTGGAGTAGCACACACCACCGGAACGATTCCGCCCGACCCCATTTCTTGCACCTCCCCACATTCCGCGATGCCCGTCAACACACGCCCGGATCCCCTCGAAGCCACCCGTCGCTGGCTTGATCGCGCGGTCATCGGCCTCAATCTCTGCCCCTACGCGAAGGCGCCGTTGCGCAAGGGCCGCGTGCGCTTCGTGCTGAGCGCCGCGGACAGCGAGGATGCGCTGGTCGCTGATCTCGCCGAGGAACTGGGCCGGCTTGCGGCGGCCACACCGGACGAGATTGAGACCACCTTGCTGGTGCATCCGGACGTTCTGGGAGACTTCTCGGATTTCAACGACTTTCAGGAAATTGCCGAAGCTACGGTGCGCGCGCTCGGGCTCGAAGGCGAACTGCAAGTGGCCAGCTTCCACCCGGATTTCGAGTTCGGCGACGCCGCACCGGGAGCAATCGAACACTGCACCAACCACGCCCCGTACCCAACCCTGCACCTGCTGCGTGAAGCCAGCATCGAAGCCGCGGTCGCGGCGCTCGACGACCCGGACGACATCTACCGGCGCAACATCGAGACCCTGCGCCGTCTCGGTCGGGCCGGCTGGGAAGGCCTCCGACGCGACTGGGAAGCGACCTGACCCGGTGCCGCTGCCCAATCGCGGATGCCGCACCAGGATGTCTCCATTAGACTTCGCGCCTGCCCCGATCTTCTCTCCAGAGTCCCCGTGAACCAAGTCCAGTTGCTGCTGCTTCCCGTCCTGCTGGGCCTCGCCGGCGCCGTACAGGCGCAGAATCCAGCGAGCGACCGCCTGGTACAGTTCGCGTCCACGCGCCCGCAGTTGGCGAACGCGCGCGCGATCGGGACGCTGTGTTTCGCCGGCAACCGGCTCAGCGCGCGCCTGCAGGACGACTGCAACACCCTGGTCGGCAATGCCTTCGGCGCGAATCCGACCACCGACGTGTCGGTACGCCGGGCGCTGGCGGCGATCGTCGGCGACAACGCAACCATCCCGATCGACCGGTCCGGACTCGGCCGTTCCAGCCTGACGGCGACGGGCGTGCGTGCGAATGGTCCGGGCTACGCCGCGCTGCTGGCGGCGGACGCGCAGACGGCCTCGCTCCAACTCGATGGCGGGGGCGTCGGCAGCGACTGGTCGCTGTACGTCAACGCGCGCGTTGATCGCAACGAACGTGAACGCAGCGACCGCGAGGACGCCTTCGACGAGGACGGACGTGCGCTGACGGTCGGTTTCGACCTGCGCACCGGTGCCAGCGCCCACGTTGGCGCGGCCGTGATCTGGGGCCAGCGCGAGATCGACTACGGCGAGGACTCGGGCGCGCTCGATACCACCGACCTCGCCCTGAACCTTTATGCAAACTGGCAGGGAGCCACCGGCTGGCACGCCGAATCGCTGCTCGCGCTGACCCGTCGCGATTACGAACAACTGCGGCGGATCGCCTACGGCCTGGGGCCGGCGGCGGTCGACCAGCGCTTCGACTCACGCTTCGACGGCGAGGAGTCACTGCTCGCGCTCGGTGGTGGCTATGCGTGGAACCGCGGCGCAAGCACCCTCGATCCCTATCTGCGCGTCGAAGTGGTCGACGCCAGCAGCGATGGCTACACCGAAGTCTCGCGCACGCCACTCGCCGTTGGCGCTGGTTGGGCCATGGAAGTGGATGCGCTCGACGAGACCTTCACGCGCGGCGTTCTCGGGTTGCGCGCTGCTCACGCCTTCAGTGGCGGCAGCGGGGTGTGGACACCCTACCTGGACCTCTCGTGGATCGGAGTCTCCGGACTGGACGCGCAGGCGGCGCAGGTTCGCTACGCCGGTGATCGCTCCGATGCGGTGGCGCAGTCGCGCCTGAATTTCCTGCTGGAGGCCGACAAAGAGGACAACCGCTACGGCAGCGCTGCACTTGGCCTGTCCGCGCAGTGGGCGAACGGCTGGTCCGGCTTCGCCGGTTATCGCCAGAACTTCTCCGAAAACCGCTACCGGCAGGCCCAGTTCGACTTCGGCCTGCGGCGGGAGTTCTAAGGTGCGCGGCTGTCTGCTCGCCTGCGCACTCGTGCTGGGCGGCGGCGCACGCGCGGGCACCGGCGAGCTGCCCGAGACCGGCTTCCGCGGCCTGAGCGTCCACCAGTTCGAGCGCCAGTGCTTCGGCGATGGCAGCGTCCACTACGATCCGGCGCTGGCGACGCCCCGCAACGATTTCATCGAGGATGCCGGGCACCCGGCCGGCGGCTGGCGGGTGGTGCTGGTGGGTCGGATCGCAGCCGACGGCCCGCGCTACGAGCTGCGTTACGACGACGGCCCCAGCTGCGATCCGACCTTCTCGTTGTGGAAAGAAGGCGCGGACGTCGCGCTCGGCGAGTTCGCCGGCGATCATCTGGTAATGCCTGGCAACGGCGCCCTGTACCTGATCCGCCGCAGCAACCGCGCCTTCGAGAGTCGCGAGAAATGGCTGCTGCGCGATGGCCGGCTGACCGAAGCGTCGCAGTCGCATTACTACGTCGGCCTCGACACCCGCGCGCGTCGCGAGCTGCAACTGCTGCAACGGCCGGCGGCGGACGCCGGCGTGCTGGCGACGGTCCCGCCGGCAGAGCGCGTGTTGATCGTGCTGCAACAAACCGTCGCAAGCCGCGACTGGTATCTGGTGCGCACGCCTTTCGGCCTGGTCGGATGGGTGCGCGACGACGCCTACGGCGAGGATCGCCTGTTCGAGGATCTCCAGTTCCTCGGCGATTGAAGGCGTCGCGAGCGGTGCCAGCCTGCGGTGGGCCGGGTGGGTAACGCGAGCCCGGCAACGGACGACACGACTACCACTCGCTGCGACCCGGCAGCAGTTGCTTCAGCTCGGCGTCGCTCAGGTTGCGCCACTGGCCGGGCTTGAGCGTGCCCAGCTTCAACTGGTCGATGCGCACCCGCCGCAACTGGGTCACGCGGTAGCCGAAGGCGGCGGACATCAGCCGGATCTGACGGTTGAGCCCCTGGGTGAGGACGATGCGGAAGCCGAACTTGGCGATCCGCGCGGTCCGGCACGGCAGGGTCATGCGCCCGTGGATGCGCACGCCGGCGGCCATGCCGGCGAGGAAGTCCGGCGTTACCGGCTGGTTGACTGCGACCAGGTATTCCTTCTCGTGGCGGTTCTCGGCACGCAGAATCTCGTTGACGATGTCGCCGTTGCTGGTCAGCAGGATCAGGCCCTCGGAGTCCTTGTCGAGACGTCCGATCGGGAAGATGCGCTGCTGGTGGCCGACGAACTCGACGATGTTGCCGGACACCCCTTCCTCGGTGGTGCAGGTGATGCCGACCGGCTTGTTCAACGCGATGTAGACGTGGCGGCGCCCGCGCTTCTTCGGGCGCGGCCGCAGGGTCGCCCCGTCGACGCGCACGACATCGCCCTCGCCGATTTCCTGGCCAAGTTCGGCGGGCGCGTCGTTGACCGTGACCCGGCCCTGCTCGATGAGGTCGTCCGCCTCGCGCCGCGAGCAGTAACCGGTTTCACTGATGTGCTTGTTGAGGCGCATGGCCGGCAGTCGCGGGAGAGGAGCGGGATTCTAGCGGCGCTGGCGACCCGTGCCCCTGCGCCACGTCGTTGTCAGACCAGGGGGCGCTGTGGGATGTTGCGCCGATCGCGGCGGCGGGGCCGCGGGAGCGAGTCGGGGACGGCATGGCGGTCGAGGGCAACGGCGGCACCGGCGCGATCCGGCGCCAGCTCAACCAGCGCATCGAGTCGGTGCTCGGCGAGTGGCAGGCGACGATCGACCGCGGCGGCTGGGACGTGCCGCGGATGATGCGCATCGTCAACGCGTTGACCCAGCTCAGCGAGGCCGCCGGCAAGTTCCAGATGGAGGCGCCGGCGCTGGTCGCGCGCGATTCGGCCGCCTACCTCGGCTTCCTGCTGGACACCGTGGACGCGCCGACCGTGGTCCAGCAGGACCGCATCCTCAATTACCTGCACCGCCTGCAGGCGGCATCGAGCGCGATCGCCGAGCTGCTGCTGCGCGAAGAACTGGACCGTCCGGCGGTGCTCGCGCTGCACGGCCCGGACGGCGCGCTGCCCGGACTCGCCGATGCGCTGCGCGCGCGCAGCTGGTTGCCGTTGCAGGCGGATGCGCCGGCGCGCGTCGCCGAGCTGGTCAAGGGCCGGCCGCTGGTCGGCGTGGTGGTCGACGCGCACTGGCTGAAGCAGCTCGGCGAGATCGTCGACGCCCTCGACCAGAACCGCAAGCCCGGGCCGACGCCGCCGCTGCTGGTGGCGGCGCCGGGCGGGGTGATCGGCGAGCGCCTGCTCGGCATGACCGGCAGCGCGGACGCCTTCCTCGCGCACGCCGACGCGGCCGGCGTGGTCCTCAAGCTCGCCGACCTCCAGCAGCGGCTGTCGTCCACCGAACCGCTGCGGGTGCTGATCGTCGACGACGACCGCAGCCAGGTGGTGTTCTGCGACGCAGTGCTGCGCCGCCGCGGCCTTGCCACCCAGGTCGCCTCCTCGGCCAAGGAAGCGCTGGAACTGGTGCAGAGCTTCCGCCCGGACCTGGTGCTGGTCGACCTCTACATGCCGGACATCGACGGCATGGCGCTGACCGCGCGCATCCGCGAGATGCCGGGCACGCTGCTGCTGCCGATCGTGTTCATCTCCGGTGAGCAGGACATGAGCCGGCGGCTGACCGCGATCAACATCGGCGCCGACGACTTCCTGACCAAGCCGGTGCGCCCGGGCCACCTGATCGACCTGGTCGTAGGCCGCGCCAAGCGCGCCCGCGCGCTGCGCCGCCAGGTGCTGGCGCCGGCGACCGAGACCCACGGCACGCCGGTCGCGCGCGGCACGCTCGGAGCGCGCATCCGCAGCCTGAGCGAGCGCCCGGCGGCGTTGATTTCGGTGGGCGTGGAACAGTCGGCCCAGCTCGGGCAGAAGCTGCCGGCGCTGCTGCGTTGCGAGATGGAGCAGGCGATCGCCGGCCGCATCGGCGCGCGGCTGGCACCCGGCGATGCCTTTGCGCCCTGGTTCGACCTGCATTTCCTGGTGCTCGCCGCCCGCCCCGAACGGGCCGCGCTGCAGCAACTGGTGGAAAGCCTGCGCAACGGCATCGACGTGCGCCCGCTGGTGGTCTCGCGCGGCCAGATCGCGCTGCGGGCGCGAGTGCAGCTGGTGCCCGCCGGCGACGACCCGCAACGCTGGCTGGAGCAGGCGCTGGCGGCCTGGCAGCGACCGTCGGTCGCGGCCGTGCCGGTCGAGTCGCCAGCGGCACAGGCCGGTGAGCCCGATCCCTACGCCGGCGTGCTGCGCCCGGACCCTGGCCTGTGCAGCGCCGAGTACCAGCCGATGATCCCGGCTCGGGGCATGGCCGGCGGCCTCTGGCACCAGCGCCTGCGCGTGCGCAACTCGCAGCAGCAGGCGCAGGGCATGCTGCGCGCCGACCTGCTGCTGGTGGCGCGCCGCGCCGGCACGCTCGCGCAACTCGACCGCATCGCGCTGCGGCTGGCGCAGGAGGCGATGGCCGTGCAGGCGCAGCTCGGTCAGGCGGTGCGCATCCAGGTGGAGATCGATGTGGCCACCCTGCTCGATCCCGCCATCGTCGGCGCCTTCGAGGGCGCCGCGCAGGGCCTGACCATCGAGCTCGACACCGACGCCGTGCTCGACAAGGCGACTCTGCTGCGGCCCCTGTTCGAACGCCTGCGCGCGCTCGGCGTGCGCCTGTGCCTGCGCGAATTCGGCATGCAGCGCGACGCACCGCGGCTGCTGCAGCAGATCCAGATCGATTGCATCAAGCTCGACAGCGAACTCGCGTTGCAACCCACGGTGGCCTTCGCCGCGATCATGGGCCAGATGCACGAGGCCGGCGTGCCGATCGCGGTCGAGGATGTCCGCGACCGCGAGCTGATCGCACGTCTTTGGGAATCTGGCATCGACTACATCCAATGCGAACGTGTGCGCGGCTACGGCCCTGGCTTCGATTTCGACTTCGGCGGCGTCGGCTGAAAAACCCGCCGGGCAGGGCAGGCGGGCAGGTCCGCGGCACCGTATCTTCGCAAACGACGCGTCTGTAGCTCGGCTGGGTCCGTCGCGGTCGCGCGCGGCGCGAGCCGGCGCATGCGCCGGCAACGCGGGACGCCAAGGCAGGGAAGCCGAGGCCGGCACAGGACACCATGGAGGGCACTCAAACCCCGTATCATCCCGGTCCGTGCGCCTGTAGCTCAGCTGGATAGAGTACTGCCCTCCGAAGGCAGGGGTCGTGGGTTCGAATCCCGCCGGGCGCGCCAATCGAACCTTCATTTAGCCCATCTTCGCCCCCAGCAATAAATCCGGGTTCCGTGAGCAACTTGCCAAAAGATACTCTATCTTATTGATTGTATGGGATAATTATCGCAGTCTCCAGATCACCCACCAGATGCTTTCTGGATCGGCTTCGGATTGTCCCATTGCGCTCGTCCCTGATCGCTCGCGGCGGTCTGGTTGTGGTGAGCAAGTTGCTTGGCCAGCATGCCCAACCACTTCGGGTGCTCGACTCGCTGTTTCCGATCAAGGCCGGATTCGCCGGCCGCAGCGTCGCCATCCCCTGCCGTGCGCTCCCGTGTCAGGGCGTCACCGAGTTCGATGCGCCCCGGCAAGCGCCAGACGCTGTGGTGAGTGTCGGCCGGGGTGCGCCACCGGGTGATGCGCCTGACCGAGGGGACCATTGACCGCGATGAACAAGTCCTGTTGGTGCCGACAGTCCGGTACGTCATGCAGCGGGGCGGCGGCGCCTGAAGACGGCCATCCGCGAGATCGTCTGCGCGCCTGGCCAATGGCTTCGGCATGCCCGCCAGGTGTCGCTCGGCATTCCGCGAGCCTGGGTGGGTTCGGAGCCTTCGTGCGTCTGATGGGCGAGGCCTTGTCCGCGCAGGATCCTGCGCCGGCCTAACCCTGTCGGCCAGAGCCCGGGTCAAAGAACCCGCCAAGTGTCACCGACCGGGTCAATGGAGCCACCGATGATCGCCGTAATGGAGCCACTTGCAGGCCCCTCAAAACGGGTCTCGAACGGGGTCGGATTTCAGGGCTTTTTGGGCTTGTTGGCAACCGTTGTT
>JABAQR010000063.1 GCA_019187485.1 Lysobacterales bacterium
GCTCGCGCGTCGGCTCGCGGCGCACGGTTTCGCCCGCGTGTTCGCGCGGCGCGCGCGCCGGGCGCTCGCTGCTTGCCATCAGCGCCTCGCCGGTTCCGGCAGTCTCGCCAGTGGGCGGCAGCAGCAGTGGGGTCTTGCCCTGCACCAGGCACGCGAGCGCGGCGGCGATGTCGAGTTCGGACACCTCGTTGCAGTGCGCGTAATCGGCGATCAGACGCCGGAACACGTCGAGGTCCGGCACTCCGAGCGCCGCACGGATGCGTTGCTGGAACTTCGCGATGCGGCGCTCGTTGACCGCCTGCACCGTGGGCAACAGCATCGGCTCGATCGGCTGGCGCGTGGCGCGCTCGATCGCGCGCAGCAGGTGGCGCTCGCGCGGGGTCACGAACAGGATCGCCTGGCCGCTGCGGCCGGCACGGCCGGTGCGACCGATGCGATGGACGTAGGCCTCGCTGTCGTAGGGAATGTCGTAGTTCAGCACGTGGCTGATGCGCTCGACGTCCAGCCCGCGCGCGGCGACATCGGTGGCGACCAGGATGTCGAGCTGACCTTCCTTGAGCCGCGCGATGGTCTTCTCGCGCTGCGCCTGCAACAGATCGCCGTTGATCGCGGCGGCCGCGAAACCGCGCGCCTGCAACCGTTCCGCCAGCTCCTCGGTGCCGAGCTTGGTGCGCGCGAACACGATCATCGCCTCGAAGGGCTCGGCCTCGAGGATGCGCGTCAGCGCATCCAGCTTGTGCACGCCGCTGACCAGCCAGTAGCGCTGCGTGATCGCCGCGACGGTGGCGGTCGCGGCGCGGATCGCGATTTCCTGCGGATCCTTCAGGTGCTGCTGTGCGATGCGCTTGATCGGCGCCGGCATGGTCGCCGAGAACAGCGCCACCTGGCGCGTCGTCGGCGTGGCCTTGAGGATCTCCTCGACATCGTCGATGAAACCCATGCGCAGCATCTCGTCGGCCTCGTCGAGCACCACCACCTTCAGCGCCGAAAGATCAAGGGTGCCGCGCGCGAGGTGGTCCTTGATCCGGCCCGGGGTGCCGACCACCACGTGCGCGCCGCGCTTGAGTCCGTGCAACTGCGCGCCGTAGCCCTGGCCGCCGTAGACCGGCAGCACGTGGAAGTCCGGCAGCCGCTGCGCGTAGCGCTGGAAGGCCTCGGCCACCTGGATCGCGAGTTCGCGTGTAGGCGCCAGCACCAGCGCCTGCGGCCGCGCCTGTGCGAGGTCGAGGCGCGCGAGGATCGGCAACGCGAACGCGGCGGTCTTGCCGGTGCCGGTCTGCGCCTGCCCGAGCACATCGCGCCCGGCCAGCAGCGGCGGGATCGTCGCCGCCTGGATCGGCGAAGGCGACTCGTAGCCGACGTCGGCCAGCGCCTGCAGCAAGGACGCGGGCAGGCCGAGAGTGACAAATGCGGGGGCGGCGGAAGTCTCGGACATCGGCGATTCCTCGCACCGACTCAGCGGGAGCCGGTGTTGGTGTGGATGGTCGGTGTTGGAGCATGCGGCACGGAGCGCCGCTTCCGCCAACACCGGAACCCATGCCCATGTGTGCTTCCCGCCCTGACCTCTGGCGCACGCGCGCCCGCGGTGCGCTGCCTACACTGCCGCGCACTGCAACCGGAGGGACGCCATGGCCACCCGTCGCGATCTGCTCAAGCTCGGCGCACTCGCCGCCGGAACCAGCACGCTGTCGCCGCGCCTCGTGGCGGCCGCGCTGCCGGTCGCGAAAGCGGAAAAGCCGCTCGACATCCTGATCCTCGGCGGCACCGGCTTCACCGGACCGCACCAGGTGCGCTACGCGCTCGCACGCGGCCACCGGATCACGCTGTTCAACCGCGGTCGGCGGCCGCAGGACTGGCCGGGCGAAGTCGAGGAACTGGTGGGCGATCGCGGCACCGGCGATGTCGCCGCGCTGAAAGGTCGTCGGTGGGACGTGTGCATCGACAACCCGACCAGCGTGCCCTTCTGGGTACGCGATGTCGGCGAGGTGCTCGCCGGCCATGTGGGCCAGTACATCTTCATCTCGACGATCTCGGTGTACGCCGACAACCGCAAGCCGGGCCAGGACGAGGACGGCAAGCTGGCCGCGTACACCGGCGCGGACATCCTGAAGGAGACTCGCGACACCCTGATCGCCAACATGGAACTGTACGGGCCGATGAAGGCCGGCTGCGAAGCGCAGGCGCGAAAGTACTTCAAGGATCAGGTCACGATCATCCGCCCCGGCCTGATCGTCGGTCCCGGCGACGAGACCGACCGTTTCAGCTACTGGCCGCTGCGCATCGAGCGAGGCGGCGAGGTGCTGGCGCCGCCGGCCGACGACCCGGTGCAGTTCATCGACGCGCGCGACCTCGCCGAATGGACCATCCGCATGGCCGAGATGCGCGCCTTCGGCACCTACAACGCGACCGGCCCCGACTACGGCATGTCGGTGGCCGGGTTGCTCTACGGCATCCGCGCGGTCACCACGAAGGGCGCGCGGTTCACTTTCGTGCCGTCCGATTTTCTGGAGGCACAGAAGGTCACCCCGTGGGGCGATCTGCCGGTCTGGGTCCCCGGCCAGGGCGAGAGCGAAGGCTTCGCGCGCATCAGCATCGCCCGCGCCCTGGCCAAAGGCCTGAGCTTCCGTCCGCTCGCCACCACCGCCGCCGACACCCTCGCGTGGTTCCACGCGCAGCCGGCCGAGCGCCAGGCGGGCGTGCGCGCGGGGCTGAAGGCCGAGCGCGAGACGGAGGTGCTGAAGGCCTGGCACGCACGCAGCTGAGGGTGCGGATTGCCGCGATCCTTCCTGGCCGGAATTCGCAGCTTGCCACAGGTCAATCCGTGCCTGCGCAAACCGGCTAGGATGACCGTGGCCGCCGCTGCGAGGAGTCCGCCATGTACCGCCACATCCTGGTGCCGATCGACGATTCGGACCTGTCGTCGCGGGCGATCACGGCGGCGATCGCACTTGCGCAGGCGGTCGGTGCGAAGCTGACCGGGGTCTATGCGGTGCCGGAGTACATCCCGCCGGTGGACGCGATGGTGCCGGTCTACCAGTTCCCCTCGCCCGACGAATATGCAAAGCAGGCGGCGGTCGAGGCCGATGTCGTGCTGAAGGACTTCGCCGACGCCTGTCGCCAGGCCGGCATCGAGTTCGCGACCACGCACGGCATCGACAGCCATCCCTACCGTCTGATCCTGGCCACCGCCAAGGCCCGCGGCTGCGACCTGATCTGCATGTCCTCGCACGGTCGCCGCGGCATCAGCGCGCTGCTGCTCGGCAGCGAGACCCAGAAAGTGCTGACCCACACCGACCTGCCGGTGCTGGTGGTGCGCTGAGCCCGCCGGTGGCCGCGGCCGATATCAGCGTTGACGGCGACGCGGGCCTGCTACGGCTGCACGGCGACTGGACGGTCGCCGGCCTGCCGACGCTCGAACGCCGCACCCAGCACCTGCAAGCCGCCGACGCGCGCCCGGCGCGCGTGGATGCGAGCCTGCTGACCAAGCTCGACACCGCCGGCGCCTTGCTGCTGATCCAGCGCTGGCTCGGCCGCACGCCGTGGCCGCCGATCGACGGCCTGCGCGCGGCCGACCGCGAACTGTTGGATCTGGTGGGCGAGCGCATCGCCGCACCGCGGGAGAAGTTGCGCAAGCCCTTCGGCCTGCTGCCGATGGCGCAGCGCGTTGGTGCCGCGACCGAATTCGCCTGGCTGCAACTGAAGCTGCTGCTGGGTTTCGGCGGACAGACCCTCGCCACCGCCACGACGATCCTGATCGGTCGCCACAAACTGCGCTGGACCAGCGCGGTGCACCACATGGAGCGCACCGGTCTGGACGCGGTGCCGATCGTGTGCCTGCTGAGCTTCCTGGTCGGCGCCGTGGTCGCCTTCCTCGGCGCCACCGTGCTCGCGGACTTCGGCGCGCAGGTGTTCACGGTGGAACTGGTCAGCTTCTCCTTCATGCGCGAGTTCGGCGTGCTATTGACGGCGATCATGATCGCCGGCCGCTCCGGCAGCGCCTTCACCGCCGAGATCGGCATGATGCGGGCGCGCGAGGAGATCGACGCCATCCGCGCGCTCGGCCTCGATCCGATCGAACTGCTGGTGATCCCGCGAGTACTGGCCTTGCTGGTGATGCTGCCGGCGCTGAGCTTCCTGGCGGTGCTCTCGGGCATCGTCGGCGGGGCACTGGTCGGCGGCACCGAACTTGGCATCTCGCCGGGCCTGTTCCTCGCGCGCATGCAGGAGACCGCCGAGCTGCGACATCTGCTGGTCGGGCTGTCGAAGGCACCGCTGTTCGCGATCATCATCGCCCTGGTCGGTTGCCTCGAAGGCCTCAAGGTGCGAGCAAGCGCCGAATCCGTGGGCCGCCACACCACCTCCTCGGTGGTGCAGTCGATCTTCCTGGTGATCCTGGTCGACGCGCTCGCGGCGATTTTCTTCATGGAACTGGACGTATGAGCGCCGAGGTCGTGATCGGCGTGCGCGGCCTCGTCAACCGCTTCGGCGCGCAGGTGGTGCATGAACGGCTCGATCTCGACATCGAGAAAGGCGGCGTGCTCGGCATCATCGGCGGCTCGGGCACCGGCAAAAGCGTGCTGATGCGCTCGATCCTCGGCCTGCAGCCCTACCAGGCCGGCCGCGTCTGGTGGTTCGGACAGGAAGTGGCGAAGCTGGACGGCGGCGAACGCCACGCGCTGGAACGGCGCATCGGAGTGATGTTCCAGGATGGCGCGCTGTTCTCCTCGCTGACCGTGCTCGAGAACGTGATGGTGCCGCTGAAGGAACACAGCCAGCTCGACGAGCACTTCATCGCCGAGGTTGCACGCCTGAAAATCGCACTGGTCGGCCTGCCACCGGATGCCGCCGACAAGTTCCCGGAGGCCTTGTCGGGCGGCATGCGCAAGCGTGCCGGTCTCGCCCGCGCACTCGCGCTCGATCCAGAGGTTCTGTTCTTCGACGAGCCCACCAGCGGCCTCGATCCGGTGGGCGCGGCGGCTTTCGACGAACTGGTCGCCACCCTGCATCAGGCGCTGCGCCTGACCGTGATCCTGATCACCCACGACCTCGACAGCGTCTACCGCATCTGCGAGAAGATCGCGGTGCTCGCCGACCGCCATGTGATTGCGGTCGACACGCCCGAAGCGGTGCAGCGCCTGGATCATCCGTGGATCCGTCAGTGTTTCGGCGGCCCGCGCGCACGCATGGCGTACACTCAGGCGCAGGTGTTGCGGGGGGCGGGATGAGACGGAGCATGGGGCGCGGGGCGCGGGGCACGGGAGCGGCGCGCGAGCATGGGGCGCGTGGTACCGGGCGCGTGGTTCTGGCGTTGCCTGCTGTTCCCGTGCCCCGTGCCCCGTGCCCCGTGCCCCGCTCTTGACTCCCGATGGAAACCCGCGCCCACCACGTATTGATCGGTGCCTTCGTGCTGCTGACGCTGGTCGGTGCGCTGCTGTTCGCGCTGTGGGTGGCCAAGGCCAAGCTGGACGCCGAGTTCGACGAATACGACGTGGTCTTCCAGGAAACCGTCACCGGGCTCACGCGTGGCGCTGCGGTCAATTTCAACGGCATCCAGGTCGGCGAGGTGCGCGCGCTCAAACTGGACCGGTCGGATGCCTCGCGCGTGCTGGCGCGGGTGCGGGTGGATGCCGGCACACCGGTGCGCGCCGATACATCGGCGCGTCTGACCTACACCGGCCTCACCGGAGTGGCGATCATCGAACTGGTCGCCGGCAAACCCGACGCACCGCCGGCGCAGGCAGCCGAGGACACCGGGGTGGCGCTGATCGTGGCCCAGCCGAGCGCCTTCCAGAAGTTCATGACCGACGGCGGCGACGTGCTGACGCGCGTCAACGAGGGGCTCGGACGCGTCAACCGGATGCTCAGCGACGAGAACATCGCGCGCCTCAAGCGCACGCTGGAACACATCGAATCGGTCGCCGCGCAACTCGATGCCGACAAGTCCGGCTTCGGCCAGACTCTGCGCAAGGCCGACGCCACCTTCGCGGACCTGTCGGCGGCGGCCGACCGCGTCGAGAAACTTGCCCGCGAGGCTCTGGATACCGTCGCTCGCGCCGATGCCCTGCTCGAAGGCGATCTCGGTCCGTCGGCGCGCGATTTGCGTGCGACCCTGGCGGCCCTGCGCGACATCGCCAAACGCATCGACGCTCTGCTCGAGCGCAACGGCGGTCAGGTCGATCGGCTGGCGCAACAGGGTTTGCCGAGTCTGAACGTGGCGCTCGCCGATCTCGCCCGGCTCGCTGCCCGGCTGAACCGGGTCGCTGAAAAGCTGGATGCCGCGCCTGCGGACTATCTGCTGCAACGTGATCGTCCGAAGGAGTACCACCGATGAAGATGCGCAACGCCGGGCCGGCGCTCCTCGCACTGGGCTTGTCCGGCTGCCTGCAGGGCGTGCTGCCGAATGCTGCCGAGCGCGCGGTCTACGGCCTGCCGGAAGCGGCGCCGATGCAGGCCACGCAGCGCTGGTCGACGCCATTGCAACTGGAACCCCTGCAGACCCTGCCGCCCCGCGATGGCGACGATGTGCTGGTGCTACGGACCGACGGCGAATTTCGCGTGTTGCCGGCGGTGCGCTGGTCGGCGCCGTTGCCGGTGCTGATGCAGGAACTGCTGGCGCGCCAGATCGAGCTGTCCGGGCTGGCGCCGGTGGTTGCACGCGGCGCGACCCTCGCGGCGCCCTTGCGGCTGCAAGCGGAGCTGCATG
Organism: Lysobacterales bacterium; assembly: GCA_019187485.1. GTDB lineage: Bacteria > Pseudomonadota > Gammaproteobacteria > Xanthomonadales > SZUA-5 > JADKFD01. Next base: position 6,704 of record JABAQR010000063.1, read on the forward strand.
CCTTCGAATTGCGCGAGCAAGGCACCGAGCTCGGCGCGCGCGCCAGTCTCAGCCTGAGCCTGCTGTGCGCGCGCGACGGGCGGCTGTTGGCCCGTTCGGAAGCGATCACGGTCGAGTCCGCGCCGGTGCCGAAACCGCCGGCGCAGGCGCTGGCCGCGGTCCGCCAGAGCGCTGCGCTGCTGGCCCGGCAGGCAACGCTCTGGCTGGCGCGTGCCGATGTCTCGGGCTGCCCGGACTGAGTCCGGTCCGACATCGGGAGCAACTCCGGTCGCGATGAATCACCCCGGTGGAACGCACAACCGGAGCCTGCGAGCCCGCGACGGAAGCCGTACCGGGGGATTGGACGATCACCAGACGTCGACGCTATTCCGCGCCCACCACGCGGTTGCGGCCGCCGAGCTTGGCCTGATACAGCCCGCCGTCGGCGGCGCGCAGCAGGTCGGCGGCGGTGCGCATCTCGGCACCCTGGGAGGCCAGCCCGATGCTGACCGTGACTCGCAGGCTGCCCTGGTCGATCGGCAGATCGGCCTGCTCGACACTGGCGCGGATGCGCTCGGCGAGCGTCCGGAAATCCTTCGCTCCGAACTGCGAGCCGAACACGATGAACTCCTCGCCGCCCAAGCGTCCGGCCACGGCTTCGGGCGGTAGCAGTCCGCGCACCAGCGCGGCGAATCCGGCGAGCACGCGGTCACCGGCGAGGTGGCCGTGGCGATCATTGACCAGCTTGAAGTGGTCGAGGTCCAGGATCATCAGGCGCAGACGGTCGGGTTCGCTGCGACCGCGATCGAAGGCATGTTCCAGCATCTCGCGCGACTGGCGACGGTTGTAGAAGCCGGTCAACGCATCGAATACCGCGTGGTTCAGCAGCTCGCGGTGATAGCTGGCCTCGGCGCTGCCCTCGCCAAAGAACTTGAGCTCGCAGTTGCCCACGCGCAGGCGGTCACCATCGCGCAGGCCGAAGCGCTGCACGCGCTGGCCGTTGACGAAACAGCCATTGGTGGAACCCAGGTCCTCGACGACGAAACCGTTGTCCTCGCGGAACACCCGACAATGGTGGCGCGAGACGCTGGTGTTGGCGATCACGAGGCCGCAGTCGTCGGCGCGACCGATCACCAGCGGGTTCTCGTCGACGCGCGCCTCGGCGCCGAACTGGGCGCCGTTGACGATCACCACACAGGCGGGTTCACGGTGCGTGCGCGCCGCCGAGGGCAGCACCACCCGTGTGGTCGTGTTGTGGCCGCGCCGGCGTGCACCCACGGCCGGTCTACCCGACCCGCCCGCGCGCACCCGGCGCAACCACCGGGGCGATCCACCGGAACGCTGCGCCTGGCAGTGCAACCAGGGAGACCGGGTGAGTCGTCGGCATGCTTCCCCCGAGTGCGGTCCGGGCTATTGTGCACGAGCGCCCACCAGCACGCGTGGCCGTCCGACCTGCTGCCGCGACCGGAGTTCGCACGCGGCCTACTCGTTCTCGTTTTCGAAGCCGTCGGCGAAATACCCCATCGGGTCGCTGTCGGTGCTGGTGTTGTTGGAAAGGTCCGGATCAGGCGCGTTCGCCGGCGACGCCACCGTCGCGGTGTTGGTCACCACCTGTTCCGGACCGGCCTGCGCGGTCGCCGTGAGTTCGAAGGTCACGCTGCTGGCGGACCCGATGCTGACCAGGGCATCCACATTGCCGTTGCCATTGGGCGGACACGAAGAACCATCGGCGGCGGTGCAGGTCCAGTTCGCGGCCGAGAACTGCGGCGGCAGAATGTCGGTGACGCGCGCGTTGACCACGGACTGCGGACCGCTATTGGTCACCAGCAGCACGTAGGTCGATTGCTGCCCCGGCGGGATCAGGCGCAGGCCATTGCGCGCGATGATCGCGAGATCGGCGCCATCGGCGACGACCATGTGCGCCTCGGTGTCGGTGCTCGGGTTGAAGTTGGCGTCGCCCGCGTAACGAGCCTCCAGCGTGGCCGCACCGAGCGCCTTCGGGATCAGCGTACAGGACAGGTTCGGCAGCACCGCGGTGCAGCTGGCGACGCCGTCGGTCACCAGGATCTCACCCGTGGGCACGCCGGCCGCCGGAGTCACCAGGTCCAGGGTCACGCGCACCAGCACCGGCTGCAACACCGCGGACGGATCGGGGGAATCCTCCACGATGGCGATCATGGTGTCGCCGCGGGTGACGTCGTGGGTGACGATGCCCGACTGACTGGGTGCGTAAACGCCGGCGCCGAGGTAATTGGCGCGCACCGCCGTGGTCACCGCGCTGCCCGCCGCGAGCTGGCAACTGCTGGCGTTCGCCAGATCGATCGTACACAGGGCGCCGTCGCTCAACTGACGCACCTGGACGATGCCGGTCGCAACCGCCGCGACGCCATCGGAGACGCCGACGCTGACCGTGTAGGGCTGACCGACGACGGTCGTCGCCGGCAGAACGCTGAGGATCGTCGTGCTCGTCGGCAGACTGCCGTTGGTCAGCGCGAAGGAGGGAGCACCACTGGCACCCGATGCGTTGGCGGTCACGGCATAGCTGCCGACGATGGCGTTCGCGGTGGCGACGAGGCTGGCCTGGCCGCCGGCGATGATCGCCGGACTGCTGAAGGTGGCGCTGGCGCCGGTACCCGGCGCGATGTAGGTCACTGCGCCGCCGTCAACCGGCTCACCGGCCGCATTCGCGGTCACGCCCACCACCAGCGGCTGCGGGAAGGCGGCGTTGACCGGTGTCGTTTGCGGCGAGCCGCTGACGAGCGCCAGCCCGAAGCCGCGCGATTCGAAGGCGCCCACGTCCGCGACTGCCAACTGCGGGCGCGCGATGCCGCGCTGGTCGAAGGCCGGTGCCAGCGCGTTGCTGCCGGTGTTCAGCGCCGGGCTGCCGGGCAGCAGCGCGCGTGTCTGCGTGCTGCCGCCGTAGTTGGCGAGCGGCGCCAGCAAGGGTGTGTTGACGCCGGTCTGGTTGCCGTTGCCGCCGTTCGTGAGGCCGCCGCCGACGCCGATGACGTTGAAGCTGCTGGTCGTGTTGACGTTGCCGTCGATGTCGCGCGGGAGCCCGCCGACGGTGTTGCCGGCAACGATCGTGTTGCGCAGCAGCACATCGCTGGTGCCGCCGGCGGGCTTCAGCCACAGGGCGCCGAAGCCGCCGGTGCTGCTGGTGCTGTTGCCACTGATGGTGACATTGATCAGGGTCAGTGCGACGGTGTTGGTCGACAGCGGCTCGGCGCTGATGCCCGCGGTGGAATTGATGGTGCTGTTGCCGCTGACGGTGACGTTGGTCAGGGTTGCACTCGCCGGGCCGGAGGCGGCGGTGACTCGCAGCGCCTCGCCGTCGGCGCCGCTGTTGCCGCTGAAGGTGGAGTCGACGATGGTGGCGGTCCCGTCCTGCAGGTAGGCGCCGGAGACGTTCGCGCAGACGTTTCCGGCCACGGTCACGCGGGTCAAGGTCAACGTCCCGAACAGCGAGGCGAGTGTGCCGGTGCCGGCGGCGGCGCAGTTGTTGCCGGTCAGGACCACGTCGGTCAGGCCCAGCGTGCCGCCGGTCTGGCGGATCGCCGCGCCGACCACGCCGGCGCCGCCGGTCAAGGTCGCCCCGCTGAGGTTCACGGTGTGGGCGCCAAGCTCGAAAATGCGCGTGGCGTTGTTGCCCGAAACCGTGAGCAGGGCGGCTCCGGGACCGTTGATGTTGACGCTCCGGCTAGTGGTGATCTCACCGGCGGTCAACGTGATCACCCGCGGTACGCTGAAGAAAGCGGAATCGAAATCGACGTCCTGCAGCATCGCCGAATTCGCGAGCGCGACGCCTTCGCGCAGCGTGCACTCGCTGGCATCGCAGACGCCGTTGCCCGGGTCGGCACTGGAATTCACCACCACGGTGGCGCTGGCGACGGTGTGCGTGGCCTGAGCGCTGGAACTGGCAAAAGGCTGCACCGAACCGGGGTTGTAGACCGCGGTCAGGGTGCGACCACCCGCCGGCGCCAGGGAGGGCAACTGGCAGGAGCCGGTTGCCACCGCCGGTGCGTTCAGGGCCAGCGTCGCCTGACAGGTGTTGCCGGCACCGTCGTCGATGTCGACCACTCCACGCGGTGCGAAGGGCGAGTCGGAACCGGCGAGGCTGACCGCCACGGTGTACGGCGTGCCGATCACCGAAGGATCCGGGCTGTCGCTGATGATCGTCGCTGAACTCGCGTAGAAACTGGCTTCCGAACTCTTGCCAAAGCCATCGGTGACGATCCCGAGCACGATGTCTTCGGGGGCCACGGTGATGCCGCCGGGGAACGAGAAGCTGGCGTTGCAACTGACGGCCGGCTGGGCGCAGTCGGTCGAGCCCAGCCAGGTGCCCGGCTCGTCCTCGTTGGCCAGATAGAAATCGACGCGCGCCGGATAGTTGCCGCCGATGTCCGGGGTATCGAGCAGCACGTCGATGATCGCCGAGTTGCCGCCCGGTGCGGTGTAACTGATGAAACGCGGGAAATTGAGCAGTCCGTTGGCACCGACGTCGGGGTCGCCGACGTCATTCGGGGTACGCCCATCGTCGCCGAGGTCGATGCCCTCGCCGGTGTTCTGGTAGATCTCGTTGCGGACGAAGGAGGCGCGCGCGCCGCTGAAGGTGCCGACGATGCCATCGTCGCCGTTGAAGGCGATGCGGTTGCCCTCGCCCATGATGATGCCGCCGATGTGCGCCAGACCGAAGTTCATGTTCGCGAGGTCGATGCCATCGTCGCCGTTGCCGAGTGCGGCGCCGTCCGCCTGCGGTCCGATGTAATTGCCCTGCACGCGGGCGTTGTCGAAACAGTTGCCGGCGGTCGCGTTGCAGTCGAAACGCAGGCCGTCGCCGCTGTTGCCACTGATCACGTTGCGATGGTCGGGCTCATTGCCGCCGATCAGAATCGTCGGGCTGTCCTGGCTGGAGTGCAGGTCGATGCCGACCATGTTGGGGCGTGCGCCCAAGCCGTCGACGCTGGTGCCGATCAGGTTGCCACGCACGGTCACGCTGCCGCCGGCGATCGGATTGTCGATGCGCAAACCGGTGCCGTTACCGCTGATGACGTTCATCGCCGCCGCCGTGGCACCGCCCACAGTCACGCTGCCGCCATTCAGTGCGATGCCTATGGAGCTCGCCGGTACTTGCGGATTGCCGTTGGCATCGAGGCCGACGAAATTGCCGGCGAACACCACCTGGTTGTCCACCGGCCCTTGGGCGACGAGTGCGCGGTTCCAGTGGAACAGCGCGAGACCACGCACCTCACTGGAGGTGAACGAGGGCGTGTTCAGCACCAGTCCGTCACCACCGGCATTTTCGCCGTTGATCTCGATGCGGATATCCGCGTTGCTGCCGAGCCCGAGACCGGCCGCCTGCGTGTTGGGTGCGGTGTTGGGTTGGGTGTAGCCATCCACGACAAGCGGGTGGACGATCACCGGCAGCGGCGTCAGCGGCGAGATGGTGCAGGGGCCCTCCGTGCTTCCGCACTGCGACTGTGGAATGTTGAAATGCACCTGATCGGCATCCGGCATCAGGTTGGCCTGGTTCAGCGCCTCGCGCAGGGAGCAATGAGTCAGATCGCAGCTGCCGTCGTCGATGTCATCGATGCTGTTGACGACCAGCGCCACCGGTCCGCCCGGCACCAGGGTGGCCACGCCGGTGCCGTATTCGACGATGTATCCCGGATGGTCGATGCTGGTGCTGGCGAAGGTGCCGCTGAGTCCACCGTAGGCCGACAGGAACTCAAGGGTGTCGGGATCGGTCAGGGTGTAACCGTCTCTGCTGACGATCAATGCGCCGTCCAGAGTGATGGTACCGGAACTGGACAGGTAATCAGACTGAGTACCTGCAATGAGTCCGCTGACCTCGATCGAGAGCGAACCGGAGGCGCCCTGCACATAGTCACCGTTGATGGTCAGTTCGCCGGGCGATGCGCCGGGCTGCACGCTGCCGGCGTTGTTGATGAGTTCGCCGAAGACTTCGCCGCCGCGCAGCACGCCCCCGTCCAAGATCACGGGGGTGGCCTGCAACTGCCCCCCCGCAGGATCGATCTGGACAATCCCATCGGTGACTTGCAGACCGTTGTCGAGGCTGAGCTGGGAATTGACATCGAGCAAGCCACCAGTCATCAGCAAGGGGCTGGTCAACTCGAGGTCGACACCACTGCCGGTTTGCAGCAAGGAGCCGGCGAGTTCGAACTCCGCCGTGCATGGCGCCACATCGCAACCGAAGCGCAAGCCGGTCTTCGCATTGCTGAGCTGCAAGGTGCCGCCGGCCGGAACATCGATCTTGGCCGCCTGGTTCTGCGGCACCAGGATCGAACCGCCGCTCCAGTTGCCGTTGCCGGCGATTCGCAGCACGCGGTTGTCCAGCGTGTGCGGCGGGGAGTGCAACACCAGCGCGGCACCGGGCTGGATCCACAACGGACCCGGGCTGGCGCCACTGCCGATCACGCTGCCGCCATCCCATTGCATGGTCCCGCCGACTTGAACTTCGTCGCTGCCGGTCAACGTGCCGCCATTCAGCAGCACGTTTTGCAACAGCGCGGGACTGCCGGCGTTGAAGGCGATGCTCGAGGCCGTGCCGACCAGCAGGTAGCTCGGAGCGAAGCTTCCCAGAACCGACAGCGCGCTGCCATTGATCACGTCGACGCTGCCGCTGCCGGACAGTGTACTGCCACCATCCAGCGTGAAGCTGACCGCGTCGAAGGCCAGTACGCCAGTGCTGCCGATCGAGTAGCTGCCACCGTCGGTGGCGGGGTAGCGGTGATTGAATTGGCCGTCGGTGACATCAACCAATCCACTGTTGTTCCAGGGGACGTTCTGATGGACGGTGGTGCCGTCGAGCACGCCGAAAATGCCGCGGTGGATCAGCAGCGGCGAGAGCGTGAGATCGGAGACGAAGGCGCGACTGCCGGGCGTACCGGAAAACTCGAGCACCCCGTCGACGTCGTTTTCGAAGATGGCACCGCCATCGATCGCGAAGTCGTTGGCGCCGGTCCACTGAAGAATGCCGTGGTTGATCAGACGTCGACCTTGCAATCGGCGCGGATTGCTGTTGCCCTGAGGCGCCGGGAAACTGCCGTTGCCGCCAGCGAGGAGCACGATGCGCTGCGCCGGGCCGGTACCGCGGATGGTGCCGTGCCCCCAGTTGAACTGCATCGCGATCTGGATCTCGGAACTGCCTTCGAGCACGCCGGCGGACTCCAGCATCAGCAGTGAGTCGAGCTGGGTCGGCGAGGCGCAGTCGAGCACGACCTGGGCGTGACGCACCACGAGGTTGGAAGCTGGCGTCAGGCAACCGGCTACGCTGTTGACGCCGACGCCCGGACCGCTGTCGCCGAACACCAGGGTGCCCAGGCCGCCCAGGGTCGCGAGTGATCCGAAGCTGCGGTTGTTGGTCACGAAATGCAGCGTCGCGCCGGCAGCGACCGTGTAACTGCCATCCAGCGACGCCGACGATGAGGCTCCGAAGATGAACCCGCCGTCCGACACGTTGATCGATCCGGCGCCGACGTACTGGACGTTGGCGTTGATGCCGCTGCTGTTGGCGCCGTTCTTGAGGATCGTGCCGAAGTTCTGCAACTCGCCGGTGCCGGTACCGCTGGCGAAGACGCTTTCCAGCGCGAGGCTGGGATTGCTGAGCAAAGTGCCGCCCGATCCGATCCGCAGCACGCCGCCGTTGGCGAGTTCGATGAGACCTGTGGTCCAGGTCGCGAAGCCGTCCAGGTTGAAGACCCGCCCTTCGATGGTGTGTTGACCGCCGGAGAGCTCGGCGGAGCCCCCGCCCTGCACGGTCACGCTCTGGGCACTGCTGCCGACAAAGCGGCCGCCAGTCCAGATCAGGTGATCCAGGATGTTGATGTCGTTGGGTCCCTGGATGAAGCCGCCGGTGAACTGGAGCTCACCGACGCCGACGGCGACATCCAGATTGACCACGCCGCCGCCGACCACCGCGGTGTCGGGCGCTCCCGGCGTGCCCACCGGCCCCGGACCGGGTCCGCTGCCGGTGCTGCAGCCGGTCCACTTGTTCGGGTTGGTCCAGTCGTCCGGGCCGCTGCCGCCGGGGTTCCACACGCACACCACCGCGCCCGAGGGTTGCGCCAGGCGCACGCGCGTCGGCTGGGTCAGCAGCACAAAACCGAATCCGCTGAAGGGGTTGGCGCCCGGCACGATGTTGCCGCCGTAGGTCGCATAGGTCAGCAGATCGAAGAAATCGCTGGGGGTGGGCGTGAAGCCACCCACCTGAACCACGTTCAGCGTGCCCGCCAGCGAAGCGCCGCCGGACACCGCGAAGCGGTCGTACTCGGGACCGCTGCCACGCGGCGGGACCACGCCGATGCGCGGGAAGTCCTCGGGCGCGGTGCCGCCCACATCCATCTCGTAGACGGTGTTCGAGGTCGCGGTGAAGTTGCCGAGCACGCCGAGCGTGCCCATGATGCCGCTGGCCGCTGGCTTGATCGTCACCGCATCCACGGTGAGGTTGCCGTCGACGACGCCGCGACCGCGCAAGGTGCCGGCGGCGAGCATCAACGGCCCGCCGGTGCGGCGCAGGCCGGCGCCGACGCCGATGTCCACATCCGATCCGGCCGCGGCCGTAAAGGTGGCCTCGACCTGCGCCACGCCGCTGGTCACCCGCAGGCTGCCGTCGTTGTTGACGACCACATCGGCCTCGATCACGGCCGCAGGTCCGCTTGCCGCAGCGACGATCTGGATGGTCCCGCCGTCGTTGTGCACCGTGCCGCAGTTCGGCGGCGGGGCGGCGCAGCCGATCGCGGCGGCGGTGGCGGGGGTGCCGGTCATGCGCAGCACGCCGGTGTTGCGCAGGGTGGCGTCTCCGGACAGTCCCAGACGCACGTCGGAGATGGTCAACTGACCGTCGAGATTGAGCGTGCGCCGAGTCAGCATGGGCGTGTCGGCGGGAAGGTCGGAGGTGATCGCCAAGGCCCCGGCGGCGATCGTCGCCGTGCGCACCGTCTGGGTGGCGAAGATTTCCCCGCGCCAGATGAAGTTCTGCAAGAACTCGAAGTCCGCCGGGCCCTGGAGCACACCGAGCGGATCCAGGATCAGGTTTCCGAACTGGCGCGACGCGCCGTTGACGGTGACCGCGCCCCCGATCTGCAAAGTGCTGTTGCCCTGCTGGTCCAGCACCACCGAAGCCTCCAGCGTGCGCGCGCGACCGGCGCGCGGAAACAGGCCGAAGGTGCAACTGCCGCCATAGCGGTAGGTCCCGGTGTCCACACCCGGCGCGCCGACGCCGCCGCAGCCCTGCACGAGCTCGACCAGGCCGGCATTGTGGAAGGCCAGCAGTTCCTGGCCGATCCGGATCACGCCGAGCTGCGCATCGTCCATCCGCACGGTCGCGCCGGGCTGGTTCGTGAAGCTGCCGCAGTCGGTGCTGAGGCAATCGAGCAGCAAGTTGTGAGTGCTCGCGTTCTGCAGCACGAACAGGCCCTGGTTGTCGATGCTCGCGGCCTCCAGCCAGAACTGCGTGGACAGGTTCGCGTTCGCGTTCACGGTCAACGTGCCCTGATTGATCAGATCGCGCGAGTTCAGCGACACCGAATAGCCGGTGTTGCCGAGCTGGACCAGCGCGCTGGCGCTGGCTGGCAGCGTCAACGACAGGCCCGAACCAACGCCGTGGATGTTGCCGCCCGCCCACAGCAGAGACTGGTCGATGCGCAGATTGTCGGCGCCGGTCAGGGTGCCGGGCTCCTGCACGACCACGTCCGGCAGCAGCAGCGGATCGGCCGGCGTGTCGAAATTGAGCACGCCTTCGCGGACCTCGGTACTGCCGGTCAGCAGGTAGTCGCCGTTGACCACGAGATCGCCGGGACCGAGCTTGCGCACGGTGCCATCACCGGTGACGGCAGGGCTGCCGGTGAGCGTGCGCGTGGTGAATGGGGAGATCGCAAACTCCAGCTCGCCGCCGACGTCGTAGGTGCCGAAGTCGCTGCCGATCGCGGAGATGCGCAGGGCGCCTGCGACGACATTGACGGCGTTGCCGTTGTCGAAATTCACGGCGATCTCGGCGAGACCATCCCCCTCCTTGTCGATGCGCACACCGGTGTTCGCGGAATTGTGCAGCCGAGTACCTGGGCTGCCGTCTGAAAGCAGCAGCAGCGGGGCCGGCGGGGGGAGCCCGCGAACGCCGCCTTCCGGATTGATCAGGATCACGCCCTGGTTGTCGATTTCGGCCCCCTCGAACAGGCGCACGTCCCCATCCATCCAGGTGATTTCGCCGAGGTTGACCAGGTCGCGCTGGCGCAACCGATGCTCGGAACCGCCGAAATCCGCGGTACTGCCCGAAGACAGCGTCAGGGTATTCGTGACACTGCCGTCACCATCGATCTCGCCGCCGGACCAGACCAGTGCGAGCGTAACGGTCAGCGATGCGATACCGCGGATGCGGCCGGCGCTGAGCGTCAGGCGGTTGACCGTGCGATCCACGCTGCCGATGTCCACCACCGCGTTCGGCGCGATATTGCCGATCACCGCATGATCGGCCGGCCCCGGCGTGCCCGCCGGGGTACCGTTGCCGGTGACGCAACCATTCCAGTTGCCGGGCAGATCCCAGCTGCCCGCCCCATTCACGTTCCAGGTGCAAGTGGCCTGTGACCACGCCGGATGGCTCGCCATCAGCAGCATCAGCACCAGCCACGGTCGCAGCCGGCGCAGCCAATCCTCGGGAACGGCGGACGATGAGCTGCAATCCCGGTGCATGCGTGTCCCCTCCGCGCGGCGTCAGGCGCGCCCATTGTGGCGTCGCCGGCCTGTCTTTGGCCAGCACGGGGACGATAACGCGCGAAGGCCGGCACATGGGCCGGCCTTCACACTTTCTCATAGGGTACGCAATCGGGGGATGGTCTGGTTTCAAAGGCCACGTCGATGGCCCTACCCCCGCCCGCAACGCCGCCCTTTGAGCCACCTGTGCACTCCGCTGTGCGCGGCGCCCCTCGACCCGAGGGGACTGGAAGGCTGCACGCCGCAAACCCGGAGGCTCAACTGCCCGGCGGCAGCAGCTCGCGCGCGGGCCGCGCGCCGACCTCGGCGATGCGCGGATTCTCCGCCAGCAGTTCCACCGCATCTGCGAGCACGCGCGCGCCCTCGGTCAGCAGTACATCGGGCTTGTCGGCCTTCGCCTCCTCATCCTCGGCCGCGGCGAGCGCGCCGCGTTCACCCGGATTCAGCCCGTCGTCCAGAGATTCCGCCAGCTTGTCCGCGGCCTCGCCGCGAGCCTTGGCACGCGCGGCGATACGTGCCTCGTCGGCTTTGCGTTCGGCCTCACGCTTCGCATAGTTCAGCGAGATCGACTTGCGCCCGCGCGAGCTGCGGTACTGCTCGATGTCCTCCAACAGAAAACCGAACTCCGGATCCTTGGCGACGCGTTCCTCGTGACGCGTCGCCAGCAGCGGCACCAGACGCGTGAAATCGCCAACCGGCGCATAACTGGCGGCGGCGATGCGCGTCCAGGGGAGTGCGTTGTCGTAGGTGGATTCGCCGTAATCGGCCGCATCCAGCGTGGCCGGGAAACGCAAATCCGGCAGCACGCCCCTGTGCTGGGTGGACCCGCCGTCGACACGGAAAAACTGGGCCATGGTCAGCTTCAACTGCCCAAGTTCAGGCTTGTCCTTGTTGGCGATGTAGTCGAGATCGACCAGTTGCTGCACGGTGCCCTTGCCGAAGGTGGGCTCGCCAATCACGATGCCGCGGCCGTAATCCTGAATTGCCGCCGCGAAGATCTCCGAGGCCGAAGCCGAGGCGCGGTTGACCAGCACCGCCAGCGGTCCGGCCCAGCTCAAACCGCGGGCAGTGTCGGACTCCACCTGCACGCGCGCGTGACCGTCGCGCACCTGCACCACCGGACCCTGGTCGATGAACAAGCCGGTCAGCTCGGTGGCTTCGGCCAGCGAGCCGCCACCGTTGTTCCGCAGGTCGATCAGGATCGCCTCGACTTTCTCGCGCCGCAACTCCCCGATCAGCTTGCGTACGTCGCGCGTGGAACTGCGGTAATCGAGATCGCCGCGAGCACGCGCAGCGAAGTCCAGGTAGAAAGCCGGCAGCTCGATCACGCCGATCTTGCGGCCCTCCGCCTCGATCACGCGCTTGTGCGCGGCCTGTTCCTCGAGTTTGACCTTGTCGCGCACGATCTCGACCAATTGCGACTTGCCGGCCAGACTGGACTCGGCCGCGAGCACTTCGAGCTTGACCAGAGTGTCCTTGGGACCACGGATCAGGTCGACCACGTCCTCCAGGCGCCAGCCCACCACATCCGTGAGTTGCGCATCCTTGGCCTGACCGACCGCGACGATGCGGTCGCCGACCTTGACCTTGCCGCCGAGCGCGGCCGGGCCGCCCTCGACCACCGAGCGAACCACCACGAACTCGCCCTCGCGCTGCAGCACCGCACCGATGCCCTCCAGCGAGAGCCGCATCGAGATCTGGAAGTTCTCCGAGGCACGCGGACCGAGATAATTGGTGTGCGGCTCGATGGCCATCGCATAGGCGTTCAGGAAGGTCTGGAACACATCCTGGCGATCCAGTTGTTCCACCCGCAGCAGATAGTCGCGGTAGCGCTTGTCGAGGGTGTCGGCGATCCTGGCGTCCTCGCGCTTGGCCAGTTTCAGACGCAACCAGTCGTTCTTGACCCGCTGACGCCAGTGCTCGTCCAGCTCGGCGCGTCCGGCCGCCCACTGCGCATCCTTGCGGTCGTACAGATATTCCTCGTCGACATCGAAGTCGAAACCCTGGTCGAGCAGGGTCCGCGCGTAATCGGTGCGCTCTCGCAGACGTTGCAGATAGCGCTTGTAGATCTCGTAGACCACATCCAGTTGACGGCTCTCGATGGCGTCGTCGAGGAAGCTGGCGTAACGACGCTCGAAGCCCTCGATGTCGGCCTTCAGGAAGAACACCTTCTCGCTGTCGAGCGCCTCTATGTAGCGCTTCAGGATCTGCGCGGACATCGCGTCGTCCAGCGGCTTGCTGGCATAGTGCAGGCGCGTCAGGTACTTGGACACCCAGTGCGCGGCCTCGCCCTGGGCGGGCGTCGGCGTCAGCTCGGCCAGCGAGACGGTCTTCGGCTTCGCCAGCAGCGGGCCTCCCAGCAACAATGCCAGGGACAGGGACAACGCGGTCTTCGACCAGCTCATCGTGTTCTCCAGAAGCCTTGTCGCAAGAGTGCCGTCGCGACGCGGCCGGCACAAGTGACGGAAGTCGCCGCTGCGTCGGACGATGGCGGCAGACATGCGGACCATCGACGAAGAGTCAAGTTCAGTCCGCGGTTACGCCGGCCGCGTGCGCCTGGCGATCAGCGTGGTAGGAGGAGCGCACCAGCGGGCCGCTGGCGACGTGGCTGAAGCCCAGTTCCTCGCCGAATACGCGCAGCGCGTCGAATTCCTCCGGCGTCCAGTAACGGATCACCGGATGGTGGTGGGCCGTCGGCTGTAGATACTGGCCGATGGTCACCATGTCCACATCGTGCGCGCGCAGGTCGCGCAGCGCCTGCCGCACCTGTTCCGGCTCCTCGCCGAGACCGAGCATGATGCCGCTCTTGGTCGGCACCGCCGGGTGCTGCGCCTTGAAGCGCTGCAACAGGCGCAGCGACCAGTCGTAATCGGCGCCGGGGCGCACTTCCAGGTACCGTTCGCGTACGGTTTCGAGGTTGTGGTTGAACACATCGGGGGGCGAGACGGCGAGGATCTCGAGCGCCTTGTCCATGCGCCCCTTGCCGCGGAAATCCGGCACCAGCACCTCGATCGTCAGCGCGGGGTTTAGCTCGCGCGCGGCGCGGATGCAGTCGACAAAGTGCTGGGCGCCGCCGTCGCGCAGATCGTCGCGGTCCACCGATGTGATGACGACGTACCGCAAACGCATGTCGCGGATCGCGCGCGCCAGATTGGCGGGCTCGTTCGCATCCGGCGGCTTCGGCCGACCGTGCGCGACATCGCAGAAAGCACAACGGCGGGTGCAGACCTCGCCCAGAATCATGAAGGTGGCGGTGCCCTTGCTGAAGCACTCGTGGATGTTCGGGCAGGAGGCTTCCTCGCAAACGGTCACCAGCCGACTGGCGCGCAGCATCGCCTTCAGCTTGTCCACCGAGTTGTTGTTCGGCAGGCGCACACGGATCCAGCTCGGCTTGCGCAGAGCCGGCCGATCCGCATCGAAGGTGACCGGATTGCGCGCGATCTTGCTCTCACCGACCTGCTTTTCGCCAACGACGAGCGCCGGGATGACCTTGTTGCCGGGAACTGCGGACATGCGACTCGGACCGGAAGGGCTGGATGGGGCCGGATCGTACACCGGCGCGACCGAGACTGCGGTGGCTTTCATCGGACCATCGGAAGATGCGAAGTCTGGGCGATCACTTTGCTCGGGTCGGCGAGCAGCGGTTGCGACTGGTGCCCGAACACCCGCGCGAAGTGGTGCAGGTACTGCGCCGCCAGTTCGGGTAGCACCGGTGTGCGCGCGAGATCGGCGATCTGGGTGACTTCGAGTCCGCGGTAGCCGCAGGGATTGATGCGACGGAACGGTTCCAGGTCCATCGTTGCGTTGAGCGCGATGCCGTGGAAGCTGCAACCACGACGCACGCGGATCCCGATCGCGAGGATTTTGCGGCCGTCGACATACAGTCCCGGGGCGCCCTCGCGGCGCTGGACGTCGATTCCGAAGTTCGCGAGCAGCTCGATGCCGACCTGCTCCAGCCGCTGCACCAGCTCGCGCACGCCGATCCCGAGCCGGCGCAGGTCCAGCAAGGGGTACGCGACCAGTTGCCCCGGCCCGTGGTAGGTCACCTGTCCGCCGCGATCGACCGGCAACACCGGAATGTCGCCCGGCGCCAGCACATGTTCGGGTTTGCCTGCCTGGCCAAGGGTGAACACCGGGTCGTGTTCGAGCAACCAGAGCTGGTCCGGCGTGTCGGCATCGCGCGCATCGGTGAGCGCACGCATGGCCTGCCAGACCGGTGCGTAGGGCTGGCGGCCGAGCCAGAAGGCGGTGAGGGGATGCATGCGCTGGAGAATAGCGGCACGGGCAAAACAGTGAGGCAAGGTGATGGAGCTTCTCCCCACGCCGCGAAGCGGTGGACGAGACCTGCTTCTGCTCCCTTTTCCCTTGCCCTTGCCCCTGCACCCCTACTCCGCCCCCGGCTTCGCGTAGCGCCCAATCCACTCCAGCACCTCGCGGTACCAGAAAATCGAGTTCTGCGGTTTCAACACCCAGTGGTTCTCGTTGGGGTAGTAGATCAGCTTGCTCGGCACACCGAGCTTCTTCAGGGTCTGGTAGAGCTCGATGCCGTGGTTGACGGGGACGCGGTAGTCGAGCTGGCCGTGGATCACCAGCGTCGGCGTACGGAAGTTCGCGGCGCCGAGGTGTGGCGAGGTCTGCGCCAGCACCGAACCCTCTTCCCAGAACTCCGGGAAGCGCGACTTCGCGAAACCGAAGTCGCTGCCGATCTGGGTGTATCCGTTGTACACCGCGGCGTGCGCCACCAGCGCCTTGAAGGGATGCGCGCGTCCGAGCAGGATGGATGCGAGGTAGCCACCGTAGCTGCCGCCGGCGGCGACCATGCGTTCGCCATCCGTCCAGGGCTGCGCCGCCAGCCATTGCGCGGCCTTGAGGGTGTCCTCGTAGGGCAACGCATCCTGGCGCGGGTTGATCGCGTCGGCGAATTCCTGACCGAAACCGCTGGAGCCGTGGAAGTTGTGCCAGGCGACGACATAACCCTTCGCGGCGAAGAGTTGCGCGTTCCAGCGCCAGGACCAAGCGTCGGTGACGCCGTTGTGCGGGCCGCCGTGCAACAGCAGGATCACCGGCCAACGCTTGCCGGCATCGAAACCCGGCGGGTAGTTGATCCACATCTGGATCGGGGCGTCGTTGGCGCCGGCGTACTTGACGCTCTCGTAATGGCCCAGCGCGAACGTCGCGAGGCGCTCGACGTTGAGCGAATCGAGCCGCGTGGTGCTGCCCTTGCGGCGGTCGATGCGCACCAGCGTCGGCGGCTCGACGAAGCTCTCGCGCAGGCCGACCAGCACCGGATCGCGACCACCGGAAATCGCCAGCGCGCCGACATTTCCCGGTCCGGTCAGCGGCCGCGGCTTGCCGCGCAGCGGCAGCTCCCACACGCGCACGGTGCTGGCGTCGTCGATTGCGCCGTACAGGCCCCTGCTGTCCGGCCACCAGACCAGGCCGTCGGCGGAGCGGTCCCAGTGCGGGTGCGGCATCACCAGTTGCGTCTTGCCCTTGCGGTCGTACACGACCAGTCGGCGGGTGTCCCCATAAAAACCGCGGATGGTCTGGCGCGCAAACGCGAGCAGACGCCCGTCCGGACTCCACTGCGGGACGTTGTCGCTGCCCTCGTTGCCGGCGCTGAGGTTGCGTGCCTGACCGCTCGCTTCGTCGAGCAGGAACACGTCGAGGTCGACCAGGTTGTCGGCTGGATCACTGTCGGCCACGAAGGCGATCTGGCCGTCGACCGGATCGATGTCGTAGGAGGTCGCGTCGGCCAGGCTGCGCGGCAGTTCCAGACCACTGCGCGTGGTCAGCGCCTGCGGCGTGTCGCCGTCGACCGAGACTCGATACAGATGCGCCTGGCGCTCGTCGATCCACTGGTCCCAGTACATCAGCGGCGCGCCCTCCCAGACGCGCGCGGTCATCTTCGACTCGCTGCGTTCCTTCAGGCGCTCGGCCATCGCCGGGAACTCCAGATCCGGCCACACGCGCGAGACGAAAGCGAGCCGGCGCGAATCGCCGTACCATTTCGGCGCGACCACGCCGGTGGGCACGCTGGTGATGCGGCGCGCCTCGCCGCCGGCCATCGGCAGCACGTAGAGCTGCGGGGCCTTGTCCTCGCCGCGCTGGGCGACGAAAGCGAGCCAGCGGCCGTCGGGGCTGAAGACCGGATTCGATTCGTTCGAGGAGTCGGTGGTCAGGATGCGCGCACCGGTACCGTCGGTGGCGAACAGCCACAGGTCGCTGATGCCCTTGTCCTCCTTGATGTCATAGCGCGTCACCGCGGCGACCGCGTGGCGGCCGTCGGGCGCGATCGCTGGCGGCGACAGCCGCTCCAGCGCCCACATCGATTCGGGGCTCAGCGGTTCGGCCGCGATCACGGCCGAACCGGCTCCCAAGGACAACAGCAGCAGAGTGGCAAGTCGATTTCGCATGGCGGTTCCGGTCGTCGATGTGGGTGGATTCTGGCCGTCGATGGAAAGATGCGCGACCGCCAGGACGTCGCAGCCCGGGGGAAGCATGGCCGGGTGGCGCATTGTTCAATGCACGGCTGCATCCCTGGCGTGCATCCGCTTCCGCTCCATCTCGATCCAGCCGTGCACATGCTCGCTCAGCAGGTCGAGCGGCACCGATCCGGTGGCGAGCACACTGTCGTGGAAAGCGCGGATGTCGAAGCCCTCGCCCAGCGCCGTTTCCGCCTCGCGCCGCAGTTCGCGGATGCGGATGGCGCCGAGCATGTAGGAGAGCGCCTGGCCCGGCCAGGAGATGTAGCGGTCGACCTCGGTGGTGGCCTCGTGGCGCGACAAGGCGCTGCGTTCCAGCAGGTAGTCGATCGCCCGCTGGCGACTCCAGCCGTGGGCGTGGATGCCGGTGTCGATCACCAGTCGGCAGGCTCGCCACATCGCGTAGCTCAGTTGCCCGAAGCGCTCGTACGGGGTGCGATAGATGCCCATCTCGACGCCCAGTTCTTCGGCGTACAGCGCCCAGCCCTCGCCATAGGCGGAAATGTACTGGTGTCGGCGGAAGGGCGGCTGCTCGCCTTGCTCCAGCGCCAGCGCGTGCTGCAAATGGTGCCCGGGCACCGCTTCGTGCAAGGTCAGGGCGGGCAAGGTGTACAAGGGTCGGCTGGGCAGATCATAGGTATTGACCCAGTACCAGCCGGGTTCGGTGGCACCGTCCGCGGGCGGCACGTAGCGGCCACCGGTGTAGGTGGGCGCGATCGCGTCCGGCACCGCCTGCACCCCGTAGGGCAGCCGCGGTAGATGCCCGAAGAAGCGCGGCAGGGCGCCGTCGGCGCGCTTGGCCACCCACGCGGCCTGCGCCAGCAGCTCGTCGGCGTCGTGCGCGAAAAAGCGCGGATCGCTGCGCAATTCCTGCACGAAGGACTTGAGATCGCCGCGGTACTTCAGCTCGTCCATAACCGCCTGCATGGCGGCCTCGATGCGCGCGACTTCAGCGAGGCCGATGCGGTGGATCTCGGCGGCATCGAGGTCGAGCGTGGTGTAATCGCGGATCTGCTGGCGGTACCAGGCCGCACCGTTGGGCAGCGCGCTGGCGGCGATGCTGCGGCGCGCGCCCGGCAGGTAGCTCTCGCGCAGGAAAGCCAGCAGTTCGCGGTGCGCCGGAATCACCTCCTGCGCGATCGCCGCGCGCGCCTGCGCGCGCAGTTCCTCGGCGACGGCCGGCGCGATCGTCGCCGACAGCCGCTCCAGCGGCCGGTAGTAATCGCTCTCGGCCGGGTCGTGCAGCGCCGCCACGCGGGCGATCGGCGCGTCCCGCCCTTCCAGGGTCACGCGCGGCAGACTGCGCCCGCTCGCCAGACCAGCGCGCAACTGTTCGATCTGCTGGCGGAACCAGGCCGGCACCGCGCGCAGCCGGGTGATGTAGCGGCGCACCTCGGCGGCCGTGCGCAAAGGCTGCTGGCGCGGCAGAAAGGCAAGGTCGGTGTAGAAGGCCGAATCGGAATTCATCGGCATCTCATGGCTGCCCAGCTCGATGTTGGCGATGAAGCTGTCGATCTGCGCGCGGTAGATCGCGAAGTCGATCGCGCTGCGCGCATCGAATTGCGCCACGTCGACGCCAGCCAGCGCCTTGCGCACGCGGCGCCAGTACTTCAGTCGCCGTTGCTGCGCACGCGGGTCGACCTCGCCAAGGCGATCATCGTAGCGGTGTTCGCCCACGCTGGTGGCGTACAACGGCAGCTCCTGCAGACGCCACTCCCACTCGTCCTGCCAGATCTCGCGGAAGCGCGAGCGCGCGTCATCGGCCAGCGCCGGGCATGACAGCAGGCAACTCAACAGAAGCAGGCAGCGGACGCGCACGATCCATCCTCCTCGGGCTGCGCCAGCATGGCCCCGGCTTGACGTGATCACAGTCGCTCGCGCAGGCTGGCGTTGCAAGCGTACCGCGCCTGTGCGCGCGGCACACACCTCAAAGGAGCGCCATGCGCCGATGCCCGCTTCCCCTGCCCCGTCATCAAGCCCGCCCTTGAACGACGCCGGCGAGGGCTGGTTCGTCGCGGACGCCGAAGGTGCAGCGCGTGGGCCGCTGCGCCGCCAGCAGTTGCAGGCGGAACGCGAGACCGGTCTCCTCGGCGACGAGGATCTGGTGTGGACCCTGCGCCTGGCCGAGTGGATCCCCTTGCGGCGCGCCCTCGGCGGCACAGCGGTGCTCGCGCCCGGCTCCCGCGCGACAGCGAGACCGGCGGCAGGCGCGCCGCCGGAGCAGGTCGCACGCGAGTCGCTGCGACCGCAGCCGCCGGTTCCGGGCCCGGCGTCGGCGCGTCCCGGCGACGACCGCCGCAGCGGTGGGCCGGCCGCACGGCTCGCCGAAGGGGTACTCGTTGCAGAACGAGTCTCGAAGCAGGCGCTTGCAGCGCAGGCCTGGCGCCGCTGGATCGCGCGTCAGATCGATACCGCGCTACTGGGCGGCATCGGCTGGGCGGTGCTGGCGATGATCGGCTGGCGCCTCGGCGGATGGACGCTGGCAGCGCCGTCGACCGCACTGGTCGACACCCTGTGGCTGGCAGTGATCTTCCTGCCGATCGCGGCGGCACCGCTGGAAACGGTGCTGCTCGCGGCCAGTGGCTACACACCCGGACGCGCCCTGCTCGGCTTGCGCGTGGTCGACGCCCATGGGCGCGCACCCGGGTTGCGCGTGGCCGGCGAACGCGCCGCGCGCGTCGCGCTGTATGGGCAGGGGCTCCAGGTTTTTCCCTTCGCGTTGTTCGCCTACTTCGCCGCCTTCGGAATGCTGGTCAAGCACGGACGGACGCACTGGGACCGCGTGCTCGGACTGGAGGTGCGAACCGGCGTGATCGACGCGCAGCGCTGGCTGGTCGCGCTCGCCCTGCTTGGGGGCGCGTGGGCGATGTTCGCCGCCGACGGCTGGATGCGACTGGCACTGGCGCTGGCGCTGGCGGGCTTCTGACCGCGCCAGCCGATGCGCGTCGAGTGTCCGGCTACAGGGGCACCCGCAAGCGCTCGCCATCCAGCGCGATCGCGTCGGCACCAGGGTCCGCGCGCAGTTCTCCAAGATGCACGCGGGTCAGCGGCACGATGCCGCCGTCGGCGGCATCGCCGCGACGGCGGCTGCGTACGACCTGGCTAGGCGCCGGCGCCGGACCGCCGTCGAGGTGCGCCAGCACCTGGTCGAGCGCCTGCTGAAAGTAGGGAAGCAGCGGCACATGACGGGCGGCGTAGGCCGGCTGCATCAGGAAAGCGTCGAAATGCTGGGCGTGTTCGATCTCCCAGTAGTGCAACTGCGCGGCGCCGAGTCGCAGCGCCCGCTCGACGTAGGGACGCGAGCTGGCGCCCACCGGGATGAGCGCGTCCTCGCGCCCATGGATGATCACGACCGGGCGTGTCGGCAAGCTTGCGCTCGCACGCAGTTCGCGTTCGCCCAGGCGGATGCGTTGGCCCAGCGCACCGCCATCGAGGTAGGCCTCGCGCAGGCAACGCAGACCGGCGTAGTGCGGGTCCGGGCCCTCACCCGGCGGTCCGATGATCTGCACTCCGGCGGTCGGTGCGATTCCGGAGGAGCTGGCGAACCAGGCCGCGTGATCGGCGGCGCTGGCGGCCCGCGGCTGGCCGTCGGGTCCCAGCATCGCGAAACGGAAGCCGCAGAGCTGCTCGTCGGCGCCGGCGCGCGCGTAGGCCTGGGTATAGGTCACGGCGACCGCACGCCACAGATCGGCGGCGACATTGGTGGCGTTGCCCATCAGCGCCGCTTCCGGCAGGCCGAGCGCGCGCAGTTGCGCGTAGGCCGAGCGCGCCTGCATGGGCAGATCGGTGCCTTCGACCATGCCGGTCTGCGCGAGCGTGCGACAGCGCGCCTCGAACTCGGCGCGGCGCGTCAGCAGCAGAGGTGCGAGCGGCGCGTTCGCGAGCTCCGGCACGAGTTGCGCGCAGGGCGCCAGCAAGGCCGCGCGCGTGGCGTAATCGAGCAGGCTGGGCACGCCTTCGACGCTGAGTTGGGGCGCCGCCGCGACCACCGCATCGATCAGGCCTGCGCGATCCTCCTCGAGCGCGCGCAGCACCGCGCCGCCACCATTGGAGATGCTGGCCGCGATCACGCGCGTGTTGTCGGCGCGGAAACGCCGCCCCGGGTAGCGCTGCTCCAGCACCAGCAGCGCGAAGCGCGCGGCCGACAGCGTCATCCGTCCCCAATGCGCCTCGGCGTGGTCCTTCGAATGCGCGTGCTTGATCGCGATCCCGCGCACCGGGCCACCGGCCACCGGCATGGCGGCGTCGACGACGAAGCCGGCCTCACCGATGGTGCGCACCGGCGCGCCGTCGATGCCGATCCCGACCATGCCGTCGAGATCGAAGAAACCGGTGCCGGCACCCTTGTCGGTGTAGACCACCGCGCAGCGGTTGGCCAGGGCCCAGGCGCCGGCGGTGGCGAGCGCGCCGTAGATGCCGCGCGAACCCGAAACCGGCGCGACCACCAGGCACGGCCGCGTCGGGTCGAAGCTGTCCGGCACATGCACCATCACACCGTGCGGCTGGGTCAGTCCGACTTCGCCGATCCAGGTCTTGACCTCGATCCCCGGCACCGGCGCGAAGCTGCCGTAGAGCGTGCCGAAGCCGCCGGCCGCGGACAGGTCGGCGATCCCGCGCCAGTTGGCGTGGTAGGCCAGCACCCGGCGCCCGGCAGCGTCCGCGGTCACCACCGGCGCTTTCGGATCGGCAAGCCCCGCCAATCCCAGCCCGGCGGTCAGCAGATCCTCGCTGCGCAACTCCTGGCCTGGCGGTTGCGGCGTATCGGTGGTCTTCGGATCCATCGTCGCGCAGCCTCCCAGCACGCTCAGCAGCAAGGGCAGGATCGGTCGCATGTCCAGTCGCGGTCGGAATTGGAGACGCACGATGCTACGCTGCGGGTGCGGGCCCTGGGGATTGGACGATGGGGCTGCCTTTGGACGCGGCCGGAGCGCAAGCTCAGCCCCACAGCCTCGCCAGCAGCGATCGCAGCGCCAGCGGCTTGATCGGTTTGTGCAGCAGGTGGATCTCGTGTTCGACCGCGAGCTGGCGCAGGCCGGGGCCGTGGTCGGCGCTGACCAGGATCGCGGGACGATCGCCGCAGTGGGCGCGCAGGCGGGCGCGCAGGGCCAGGCCGGTGTCGCCGCCGTCGAGGTGGTAGTCCAGGATCCAGGCGTCCGCGTCCTGTGCCTGCAGTTGCGCCAGTGCGGCGGCGCCGTCGCTGGCGCGCAGCACCTCGACGCCCCAGCCCTGCAGCAGCGTCGCGAGTGCCGCCAGCCCCGCCGGTTCGTTGTCGACCACGAGCACGCGATGGCCGCTGGCGATCGGCCGCGGCGCCGGCACCGCTGCGATCGCCGGCAGCGGCGATGGCGTCGCCAGCGGCACGCGCACGCCGATCAGGGTGCCGCGCCCGGGAATGCTGTGCAGCGTGATCGGATGTCCGAGCAGGCGGGTGATGCGCGCGGCGATCGCAAGCCCGAGCCCGAGTCCTTCGGGCGCCGCCTCGCGCCCGGCCGGCAGCCGCTGGAACTCCTCGAAGATGCGCTCGCGGTCGCCCTGCCCGATGCCGGGCCCGGTGTCGCCGACCAGCAGCTCCGCCGCACCCAGGCGCCGTCGCAAACCGATCAGCACATGACCGCGCTGGGTATAGCGCAGCGCGTTCGCGACGAAGTTCTGCAGCACCCGCCGCAGCAGTTGCGGATCCGACAGCAGCCACAGCCGCGAGGGCACGGCGTCCAGGCGCAGCCCGCGCTCGCGCGCCATCACGCCGAACTCGGTGGTCAGGGTGTCCAGCAGCTCGCGCGCCGGGAAGGCGCGCACCCGCGGCGCCAGCCCGCCGGCATCCAGCCGCGACAGGTCGAGCAGCCCGGCCAGCAGGGTCTCGGTACTGGTCAGCGCGCTGGCGATGTTCTGCACCGCCGGGCGCAGCGCCGGATCCGGCAGTTGCTGCGCGAGCGCATGGGTGAACAGGTTGGCGGCGTTCAGCGGCTGCAGCAAATCGTGGCTGATCGCCGCGAGGAAGCGCGTCTTGGCCTGGTTGGCGCGTTCGGCGGCGTCGGTGGCTTCGAGCAGTTCGCGGGTGCGCTCGACCACGCGCGCCTCGAGGGTCTCGTTGGCGACCGTCAGCTCGCGCTCGGCGCGCCGGAAGGCGCTGATGTCGGTGTAGGTGCTGACGAATCCGCCGCCGGCGATCGGATTGCCGCGGATCTCGATGACGGTGCCGTCCGGCCAGTTGCGTTCGAACACATAGGGCGAGCCGGCGCGCAGCCATTCGAGGCGTCGCTGCACCGCCTCGTCGACCGGATCCGGGCCGAGCAGGCCACGCTCGGCGTTGTAGCGGAACAGGTCGGCGACCGGCCGGCCGACCTGCAGGAAGCCCGGCGGGTAGCCGAGCAGCGCCTCGTAGCGCTGGTTCCACGCGACCAGGTTCAGCGCGCCGTCGATCACCGCGATGCCCTGGCTGAGGTTGGCGAGCGCGGTGTCGAGGATCGCGTGGCTGAAGGACACCGCCTCGCGCGCCTCGCCGACCACCTGGGTCATCGCCTGCAGCTCGCCGCGCGCGCCGCGCCGCGCGGCATCCAGCAGCAGCCGCGCCGATGCCGCGCCGACCAGCGCCGACAACGCGTGCTCGACCTCGGTCAGCGCCTTGTCGTCGGCGGGCCGGGTGTCGTCGTCGGCGGTCGCCGGGCCGGTCATCGCGGCGACTCGCTCGGCATCCAGCAGGCGCGAGGCCACCTCGCGCAGCTCGGCCCGCGTCAGCCGGCGTTCGGCGTCGACCGCCGGCGCGCGCTC
>JABAQR010000074.1 GCA_019187485.1 Lysobacterales bacterium
TCGACCGCCGCACCAGCCACTGCCGGCGCCCCCACGGCCGAAGGCGCCGCGATGGCGGAAGGCGCGCCACGCAAGCGCCGTCGCCGTGGCGGCCGCCGTCGCCGCGGTCGTCGCGAGGAACTCGCAGCGGCCGCAGGCGCAGATGCGAGCGCGCTCGACGAGGACGCGGACGACGACGAGGGCGAGGAGAGCGCGGTCGACACGGCGCAGCCCACGCCGGCCGGGGCCGGCACGATCGCCACGGTGATCGAAGCGACGACCGCGGCCGCGACGATGGCCACACCGGCCGTTGCGGTCGCTCCCGTCGACGAACCGGCAGCAGCACCCGAGGCCAGTGCGTCGTCGTCCCAATCGTCGGCGGCGCCGACCGCGGCGCCCGCGTCCCTGGGGGCGGTCGTGGCCACAGAATCGACGCCGCAGATCGTTACCGACACGACGGTCGAAGCCACGGCGGTGACCGACGCGACCGAGACCGCCCCACCCACATCAGCCGCCGTCGCCAGCCCGGAGACCGCGCCCGCCGCGACCCCACGGTCCGGCGATCTGTTCGCGCAGGCCGCCTCTCGCGTGGCGGTGGCGGTGGCCGATGCCGATGGCGCTTCCGCAGCCGTGCCCACCCCAGTCGCTGCAGACGAGCAGCCAGACGCGAAAGCCTGAGATCCGGGGATCCGGCCAGGCGCCTCCGGTCGCGGGCTTGCCCGCCGCCACGAAGGCGTCTGGCGTTCGCAGTACCTCTCCGGATGGCGAGAGCCTTGGAAAGCGCTGGCCGGGTTGTCCGCGCGGAGCAGACTGCCCGACGAAGACTGGTGACCACCTGGTCCGGGCCACCTGACCCACGACTCTTGCATGCACCAGCACTTCAGTCGCGCCCGATCAACCCGTGGCGCACCAGCACCAGCGCCAGTTCGGCCTCGCTGCGGATGCCGAGCTTGTCGTAGATGCGGGTCTTGTAGGTGTGCACGGTCTTCTCGCTGATGTGCAGTTTCGCGCCAATGTCGATCGCGCGCATGCCGCGCCCGAACATCAACGCCACCTCGAACTCGCGCGGGGTCAGGGCATCGATGGCGTCCGCACCTGTCTGCGACAAGGCCATCCGTTGCGCGATCGCGGCAGCGACATAGCGCTCGCCGCGCGCCAGCCGACGCACCGCTTCGATCAGTTCGCGGCTGTCACAATCCTTGCTGAGGAAAGCCGAGGCGCCCGCGTCCAGCAACAGTTTCGGCAGCGGACCTTCGCCGTGCATGGTCACGATCGCGATGCGCACCGGCGACTGCGCCCTGGTCAGCCGCTGGGTCACCTCGATGCCGCTGATGCCGGGCATGCTGATGTCGAGCAGCATGACCTCCGGGGCGGACTCGCGGGCGATCCGCAGGCCCTCCTCGCCGCTCGCGCCCTCGGCGACGATCTGGATATCCGCAGCCGGCTGCAGCATGAAACGGAAACCGGCACGGGCGAGCGCGTGGTCGTCGACGATCGCTACGCGGATGGTCATGCGCGGCTCCGGCCGGGTGTGCCGGCGATGATGCGCGCCACGCCGGCGCACGCGCCAGAGATCGCGCCCAGATCCCGCGTGCCAGCAAGCCCCGGGTCGCTTCAGGAACGCTCGCGTTCGCGGTCGATTTCGGCGGTCGTGGTGGACTCGACACCCGTTTGCTGCGACTGCACCCAGCCGGCGAGCGAGAGCTGCGAGGGATCGCCGATGTACTCCGAATACGCCCAGCCACTCTCCGGCCGGATGCGCTCGGCCATCAGGCGGGTGACGCGAATGCCGAGTTCGCGCTGGCCGTCCACCAATTCCGGCACCCGCAGCATGACCACGCCATGCCGCAACAACTTGGCGGCCAGATAGTCCTCGCCTCGCTGCGACTGCTTCGGCGGCTGGGTCCATTGCGCAATCAGGCGGTCGGCATTCCAGCGGATGCCACTGGCCGGGGCGGCCGGCGTCGGCGCCGCCAGGTGCCCGACCTCGTGGAAGCTGACCTCGACGAACCAGAAATCCGCTGAATTCAGGTTGACGCGCTCGTGCACGATCCAGCCGAGGGTCTGCGCACCGACCGGGATATCGCGCAACTGCGCCAGCAGCCCGAGCTGATGGCGCGCGATGAAACGAAAATGGCGCGGGACGTCGAGCGTGGCAAAGGCCGGGGCCAGACGCACCTCGTTCCGCCGGAAACGGATTTCGTGCAAGGGCGTGACGTGCACTTTGGCCGGTGCCTCCGCATACGCCATGCCGGACTCGGCGGCGAGCGTCGGCGTGTTCGCGCCACCCGGCGCCTGCGGTGTAATCGGGAGCGCCTCGCCCGACCGCGGCGAGTGCGTGTCCGCGACGCTCGTCACCGCGCCCGATGTGCTGCCCGAAACGCCAGGTTCAACCGCGACGTCGATCTCGGCATTGCCGCCGCGCCCCACCTGCTCGCGCTCCAGTTGCGCGGCGAATGCGGGGTTCTCCTGGCGGATCATCGCGATCTCTTCCGCCGTGAACGGCTCTTCCCTGGCCGCGACATCGAACATCGTCTTCCACAGCAACCCGGTCGCGATCACGGTGACGAAGAACTGCAGACGGATGTCGGAGCCGCGCTGTCCCCAGTTGGTGATCAACGGAATGATCGCGATCGGCCAGAACAACAAGCTCACCACACCCATGCCGACGCTGCTGCGACCGATCTTGACGGCCATCCAGACGACCATCGCGACGATCAACACCCAGTAGAACATCACCATGTTCATCGGCTTCAGTCCAGTTCGGCGTTGAGAACCTGCTCGCGGCGCAGCAGCAGGTCGGCGTAGCCGCCGTGCAGGCGCGCGCGCAGCAGGATGGCCTGGTCGTCGGCGTGCTCGATGCGACCGCGGTGCACACCACCGGTGTCGGTGCTGACCTTGACCGGCACACCGACGAAGCGACGCAAATCGGTCCAGGCAATGCGGTAGCCGCGTCGGATCTCGCCCGGCTGCGCGCTCGCACCGGGCTGCGACATGTAGCGCTCGATCCAGATCTCGTCCTCGTCGGCGGCGAGCAGCGGTGCCGCTGCAACCAGCAGGATGCAGCACCCAAGTAGTCGCGAACGCATCGAACCCTCCACGGCGCGCGACGCACCCACGCCTTCGATCAGATCCGGGAGCGCCATTGCAACAAATGTGACCGCGAGAATACGTGAGCCGTGTCCTGCCGCCAAACGCCGCGCTTGTCTGCGGGACGCACGGGTGCGAGGCTTCCCGTACCCCCGTTTTCCCGAGGACCGCGCATGCGCCGCATCCTGCCACTGCTGCTCGCCCTGCTGCTCGCCGGTTGTGGCGACGCGCGCCTGCGGCAGTTGCGCGCGTCGATGCGACACGCCCAGATCGAACTGCATCGCGCCCAGGTCGACGTGCTCGCCGGCGCACGCCTGCGCAACGCGCTGGAGACCACCGGTTCGCCGGTCGACTACCTGTTGACGGAACCAGGCGGCGTGGGGCTCGGCCCCTTCCGCCACGGCCAGCCCGAGCAGGCCTGGGACGTGGTGCTCAGCGGCGGCGGTGACGAGTGGCGCATCGACGGATATGGCGAGTCCCTCGATCGCCCGCTGGAAACGCTGTACGCGCGCCGGGAGTGATCGACACGCACAGGCGCCCGCCTGCTGGCGCTTTCGTGCCCGCGGCGGCTATGCCATCGTACGTCGTTTTCGCAAGCTGCCCTCGTCGATGAAACGGAAACGTTCTCCGCGCTGCCTGCTGCTGGGCCTCGCGCTCTCGCCGTTGTCGGCGGCGTTGGCGGCCGACCTATGTCCGGCCGATCCTTGGCACTGCGTGCGCGAAGGCGATGGCTGGCGCTGTAGCGGCCAGCCGCAGGCCCTCGCGAGCAGCGAGGTCGACAGCACGGCGCGCGCGGCGGCTGCGACCACGCTCGCAGGCGAGCGTCTGACCGGCACCGACGGCGAGAGCGTGCGCATCGACGGCGCGGCCAGCGCGGTGCGTGCGGACCAGTCGCTGCGCGCCGACCGCATCGAGTACGACATCGCCAGCGACACGGCGAGAGCCAGCGGCAATGTCCGCTACGACGACGCCCGCAACGCCTTCTACGCCAACGAGGCGAGCGCCGACCTCGGCAAGGACCGCACCGAACTCGCGGACGTGCGCTACGCACTGAAGTCGCGCCGCGGACAGGGCCGTGCGGACGCCGTGCGCACCGAGGGCGGCGAGCGCACCTCGCTGGAGGGCGTGACCTACACCGCCTGCCCGGGCGACGACCCCGACTGGCAAATCGAGGCGCGCACGCTCGACATCGACCACGAAGCCGGCCAGGCCACGGCGCGCGGCTTCAAGGTGCGCGTCGGCGGGGTGCCGATCCTGTACTCGCCCTACGCGAGCTTTCCGATCGACGATCGCCGCAAGAGCGGCTTCCTCGCCCCGAAGATCGGCGGCGGCAGTGACGGCTTCGACTTCGCCGCGCCTTACTACTGGAACCTCGCGCCGAATTACGACGCGACCCTGGTGCCGCGACTGATCGGCGACCGCGGCTTCCAGGCCGGCGGCGAATTCCGGTACCTGTACAGCGGCGGCCATGGCCAGCTCGATGGCGAATGGCTGCCCGACGACGATCGTTACGGCGAGGACCGCGACCGCTTCCGCTTCCGCCACAACGGCCGCCTGCTTCCCGGCGTGCGCCTCGACGCCGACCTCAACCGGGTCTCCGATGATCGCTATTTCGTCGATCTCGGCGATTCGCTGAACACTTCGGCCACGAGCGTGCTCGGCAGCCTCGCGCAGCTCTCCGGCGGCGGGCGCGGCTGGCGCTGGAGCGTGCTCGCCGACGAGTACGAACTGATCCTGCCGGACGTCGACGAGCGCCTCCAGCACGATCCCTACGAGCGCATGCCGCGCGCGCACTTCGCGATCGACCAGCGCTGGCGTGGTCTGCGCTACGGCGGCGCCGCCGAGTGGGTGGATTTCCGCCGCGAGGATCTGTGCGTGCTCGCCGGCGACCACCGTGTGTGCACGCCGGTGGTCGAGGGCAACCGCCTTGATCTGGCACCCTACCTCGGCTACGCGTGGGAGCCTTCCTGGGGCTTCCTGCGCCTGCGCGGCACGCTCAGGCACACCCGCTACGATCTCGACGGAAGCCTGGTCGGCGACGATGCACCCAGCCGCACCACACCGATCTTCAGCGCGGACGGTGGCCTGCTGTTCGAGCGCGCGAACGCCTTCGGCCGCAGCGACTGGCGGCAGACGCTGGAACCCCGCCTGTACTACCTGCGCGTACCCGAGCGCGAGCAGTCGGCGCTGCCGGTGTTCGACACCGCTCTGCTCGACTACAGCTACGCGCAGCTCTTCCGCGAAAACCGCTATACCGGCGCCGATCGTCAGAGCGACGCCAACCAGCTGACGCTGGCATTGTCCAGTCGCATCCTCGGCGCCGACAGTGGCGTCGAACGCGCCGCGTTCAGCATCGGTCAGGTGCACTACTTCGATGCGCCCGAGGTATTCCTGCCGGGCGATCCGGATCCGCTGCTCGCGCCCGGGCGCAAGCGCTCGGCCCTGGTGCTCGAGCTGCGCAGCGCGCTCGGACACGACTGGACCCTGTCCGGCGGCTACCGCCACGACCCCGAACGTGATCGCAGCGAATTCGGAGCACTGCGCCTGCAGAAGCGCTTCGGCGACGAGGGCCTGCTGAACATCGGCTATCGCTACCGCCCGGATCAGATGGTGTACGCACCCGCTTCCGGTGGCGGCGACTTCTTCCTCGGCCGGCTCGGCATCGAACAGTCGGATGTCTCCGCGCTGCTTCCGGTCCATCGAAACTGGCGTGCAGTGTTCCGCTGGAACTACTCGCTGCGCGAGCGGACCACGCTGGAGGCGATCGCCGGCTTCGAGTACCGCAGTTGCTGCTACAGCGTACGTTTGCTTTCGAGGAACTATCTTCGCGGCATCGGCACGGAGCGCCGCAACGCGATCTTCCTCGAGCTCGAGCTCACCGGCCTCGGCTCCCTGGGGCGCGACACGGGCGACTTCCTGCGCCGTGCTATCCTCGGATATCAGCCTTTCGGTGGCCTCTCAAATGATCCGTAAAATCTTGTTTTTACTGGCTTTTGTTGGAATTTTCACAACCTTTCCGGAAGCCCGTTCACAATCGCTGACCAGCCCCGTGGACCGGATCGTCGCGGTGGTGGACGAGGACATCATCCTGCGCAGCGAACTCGATCAGGCGCTGAGCGGCATCCGTCGCCAGTACCAGGGTCGCGAGAATCAGTTGCCGCCGCCCGAGGTGCTGGAACGTCAGGTGCTGGAGCGGTTGACGCTGGTGCGTTTGCAGTTGCAGCGTGCCGAAGGCACCGGCGTCAAGGTCACCGACACCGAGGTCGACGACGCGATCTCCCGCATCCTCCAGCAGAACCAGATCGATCTGACGCAACTGCAGGCGCAACTGCGCAACGACGGCTTCACCCTCGCCGAGTTCCGCAAGACCATGCGCGACGAGTTGCTGGTGCAGAAGCTGCGTCAGCGGGTGATCGAGTCGCGCGCCGACGTCAGTCCCTCCGAACTCGAGATCGCGCTCGCGAGCGGCGTGCACCAGCGCGGCGAGGCTCGATTGTCGGTGCTGCTGATCGGCGTACCCGACGGTGCCACCTCCGAACAGATCGAGACCGCGCGCGGCAAGGTCGAAGGCGTGCGCAAACTGCTCGACGAGGGCAAGATGGACTTCGCCGCCGCCGCGATCCGCTATTCAGACGCGCCGCAGGCGCTCGAAGGAGGCGATCTCGGCTGGCGCCGCTACGACCAGATCCCGCCGAATTTCGCCGATCTGGTCGGCAGCATGCAGGTCGGCGAAGTCTCGCAGCCGGTGCGCACACCCTCGGGTTTCTACCTGCTGAAGGTCACCGACAAGCGCGCGAACAGCCAGATCGTGGTCACCGAGTTCAATGCGCGAAAGATCCTGGTCAAAATCACCGAGTTGCAGGATGCGGATGCCGCCAGACGCGAGATCGACGCGATCTATGCGCGCCTCAAGCGCGGCGAGGATTTCGAGAAACTCGCGCGCGAACTGAGCGAAGACGATGCCTCGGCACCGCTGGGTGGCGACATCGGCTGGTTCGCGCTGGAAAGCCTGGCGCCGGAGTTTGCCGAAATGGTCTCGCAACTCAAGGACGGCGATTACAGCGAGCCCTTCCGCGACCCTTCCGGCTGGCAGGTGATTCAGCGCGTCGGCACCCGCACCGCCGACCGCACCGAGGAGTTCCAGCGTGGTCAGGTCAAGGAGAGCCTGCGCCAGCGCAAGGGTGAGGAAGCCTACGAGCAGTTCCTGCGCCAGTTGCGTGGCGAGGCCTATATCGACTACCGGCTGGCGAAGGGCTGAGCGCCAAGAGTCGCGCGCCTGGCGCGCGACTCTTGGCGTTGGAAAAAGGAAAATGGAAAAAGGAAGAATCAGGGTCGGAGGCACCGGCCCTGCCGGCCTTGACCCTCCCATTTCCGACTTCATTCACTCCTGCGCCACAATGCATCGCATCGCCCTGACCGCCGGTGAGCCGGCCGGGATCGGACCGGAACTGCTGGTACGGGTGGCCCAGCAGGCCTGGCCCTTCCGGATCGTCGCGATCGCCGACCGGCGCTGCCTGCATGAGGCGGCGGCGCGTCTTGGCCTGCCGCTGACGCTGGTCGAGGACGATCCCGGTCAGCGCGCGCCGCTGCCGGCCGGACAACTGGCTCTGCACCCGGCGCCGCTGTTTTTCCCGGCGACGCCTGGCCGGCTCGACGCGCGCAATGCCGACGCCATCCTGGCGATGCTGCGCAGCGCTGCCGACGGCGCCGGGCACGGACGCTTCGATGCGATCGTGACCGCACCGGTGCAAAAGAGCGTGCTCGATCGGGCAGATGCGCCGTTCAGCGGCCACACCGAGTTCTTCCAGGCACTCGCCGGCATCCAACAGGTGGTCATGATGCTGGTTGCGCCGGGCGATGCCGCACGGCCACCGCTGCGGGTCGCGCTCGCGACCACCCATCTGCCGCTGCGCGCGGTCGCCGACGCCATCCAGCCGGAACCATTGGAGCACTGCATCCGCGTGCTCGACGCCGGCCTCAAGCGCGACTACGGCATCGCCCGGCCGCGCATCTGCGTGCTCGGGCTCAATCCGCACGCGGGCGAGGACGGTCACTTCGGTGACGAGGAAACCCGCGTGATCGCGCCACTGCTGCGGCGCCTGCGAGCGCAGGGCCTGTTGCTGGAAGGCCCACGGTCGGCCGACACCGCTTTCTCGCCGCAGCGCCTGGCGTCCAGCGACGCCTTCCTCGCGATGTACCACGACCAGGGCTTGCCGGTGCTGAAGTTCGCGAGCTTCGGTCACGCGGTCAACGTCACCCTCGGCCTGCCCTATGTGCGCACTTCGGTCGACCACGGCACCGCGCTCGACATCGCCGGCCGCGGCGAGGCCGACCCGGGCTCGCTGAAAGCGGCGCTGACCGAAGCCGCGCGCATGCTGGACGCCCGCGCGCATGGCTGAGCGCGGCGCCCGCAAGCGCTTCGGCCAGAACTTCCTGCGCGACGCCAACGTGATCGCGCGGATCCTGCGCGCGATCGATCCGCGGCCCGGCCAGCGCCTGGTCGAGATCGGCCCGGGCCGCGGCGCGATGACCTTCCCGCTGCTGGAAACGGTCGGTGCGATGACCGCGATCGAGATCGACCGCGATCTCGTGCCCTTGCTGCGCGCGGCGGCACCGGCGCACGGCCGGCTGGACGTGGTCGAAGCCGATGTGCTGACCGTCGATTTCGGCGTGCTCGCCGCCGGCGAGCGCCTGCGCGTGGTCGGCAACCTGCCCTACAACATCTCCACCCCGGTGCTGTTCCACCTGCTCGACCGCGTCGACGTGATCGCCGACATGCATTTCATGTTGCAGCGCGAGGTGGTCGAGCGCATGGCCGCACCGCATGGCGACAAAACCTACGGGCGACTGTCGGTGGCGCTGCAGGCGCGCTGCCGCGTGGAGAAACTGTTCCGCGTGATGCCCGGCAGTTTCTGGCCGGTACCCAAGGTCGAATCGGCGATCGTGCGCCTGGTGCCCTTGCACGATCCGGCGCGCGAAGCCCTGGCGGCGCCGCTCGACCGGGTCCTGCGCGCGGCCTTCGCGCAGCGCCGCAAGACCCTGTCGAATGCGCTCGACGGGGTACTCGATGCGGTCACCATCGCCAGTTGCGGCGTGCGCCCGGAGGCGCGCGCCGAACAGGTGGACGTGTCCGGTTTCCTGCGGCTTGCCCACGCGGCGGAGCGGATCGGGCTGCAGGACTCTGCCTCCCCCGAACAATCCTGACTCGCCATTGCGAGCGCGGGCGAAGCGCGGCAGGAAACAATCCAGTGCCTTGATTTTCCAGCAGGAACTGGATCGCCGCATGGCCACGCTCCACGCAATGACGATTGGACTGGAGCTTCCCTGGCCCGGCGCCGAGGCATACTGCGCCCATCCCCCGCCAGGCGTCGCGCCCATGCCCATGTCGTCGCTTCCGTTGCGCCTGTGCGGCGCCCTGCTGCTGGCGCTCGGCGCCCAGGCCCACGCGGCGAACATCGATCCCACGGTCGAGACGGCTCTGAAGGCGGACGGCAGCGCGCGCGTGCTGGTGCGCCTGCGCGACCAGGCCGACCTGTCGGCCGCCGCGCGCATCGAGGACTGGGAAGAGCGCGGCTGGGCGGTCTACCACGCGCTGCACGGCACCGCGCAGTCCAGCCAGGACGCCCTGCTGGCGCGCATGCAGGCACGCCTCGGGCCGGGTCGCACGGATAGCGCGAAGCGCTTCTGGATCGTCAACCTGATCGCGCTCGACGCCGACCGCGCGACCGTCGACGCACTCGCCGCGGATCCCGCGGTCGCCGCGATCCTGCCGCCGCTGAAACTCGAGGAACCGGTGCTGGTGCCGGAAGCGCCGGCGGCGGCGCCGACTGCCATCGAATGGGGCGTGACGAAGATCCGCGCGCCCGAAGTCTGGAGCGGCTACGGTGCGACCGGCGTCGGCAGCGTGGTCGCGAATGTCGACACCGGCGTGCAGTTCAACCACCCGGCGCTCGTGAACCAGTACCGCGGCAATCTCGGTGGCGGCGTGTTCGACCATGATTACGACTGGTTCGACCCGACCGGTGCGCTCTCCGCGCCGGGCGACAGCAACGGCCACGGCACGCATGTGATGGGCACCGAGGTCGGCGACGACGGCGCCGGCAACCAGATCGGCGTGGCGCCCGGCGCGAAATGGATGGCAGCCTTCGGCTGCTGCCCGACCAACGAAGCCCTGCTCGCCGCGCAGCAGTTCATCCTCGCGCCGACCAACCGCGCCGGCGCCAATCCGGATCCGGCGCTGCGCCCGCACGTGGTCAACCAGTCCTGGGGCGGCCCGGGCGGCAGCCAGATCTTCGAGGACGCGATCGCGGCCCTGCGCGCAGCCGGCGTTTTCCCGGCCTTCTCGGCCGGCAACAACGGCGGCACCGGCGCCGACGGATGCGGCCGCCTCGGCTCGCCCGGCGACAACCCCTCCGCCTTCAACGTCGGCTCGACCGACATCAACGACAACATCTCCGGATCCTCCTCGCGCGGGCCGAACCCGATCACCGGCGAGATCGGCCCCGAGGTGTCGGCGCCCGGCGTCGGCGTGCGTTCCAGCGTGCCGACCAACAGCTACGCCAACCTCTCCGGCACCTCGATGGCTTCGCCGCATGTTGCCGGTGCGGTGGCGCTGTTGATCGACGTCGAACCCAAGCTCGCCGGCCGCGTCGCGGAACTCGAGGAGCTGCTGCGCAAGACCGCGGTGCCGCGCAACGTCGCCCAGACCTGCGGCGGCGTGAACGCCGGCACCGCAGTGCCGAACAACACCTTCGGCTGGGGCCGGATCGACGTCAAGGCCGCTGCCGACATGGTCGCGCAGGGCGGCTGGATCGAGGGACTGGTGACGGTCGGCGGTGCGCCGCAGGCCGGTGCGACGGTCAGCTTCACGCGCCTCGGCAAAACCCTGACGACGCTGAGCGACAGCGAGGGCCGCTACCGCGTCGTCGCCGGTGCCGGCATGTGGTCGATGAGCGCCAGCCACCTCGGCCAGACCGTCAATGCCGCCAGCGTCGGCGTGACCCAGGACGCGACCACGACCCAGGATTTCGCGATCCCGGCTGCAGGTTTCTTCACCTTCAACGGCCAGATCCAGCCGGCGGCGCCGGCGATGGTCTACATCGTCGACCACGAGTCGCTGCCGCCGGTGTGGGCGGACGCGGGCGGCAGCTTCAGCATCCAGGTCCCGGCGGGCAGTTCCAGCTTGCGCTTCGTCCATCCGGGATTCGTGACCAGCGAACTGACTGCCAGTGGCAGTGCCGGCGGCGTGGTCAGCCAGATCATCCCGCTGGCCAGCCGCGCCAACTACCAGTGCCTCGACAGCACCGACGCGGGCGGGCCGACCTACGCGTGGATCGACGCCACGAGCGGCACCGCCTTCCCGCTGGACGACGACGCCACCTCCGGCAACATCACCCTGCCGGGCACCTTCGCCTGGTTCGGCAACGATTTCACGACGGTGCGGATCAACTCCAACGGCTTCCTGTATTTCGGCACCACCAGCTACACCACGGGGAACATGGCGCTGCCCTTCGAAGGTCGACCAAACAACGACGCGATGGGCCTCGGCGAAGACCTGAACCCCGAGGGTGGCAGCCAGGGCACGATCCACGCGCAGACCCGCG
This sequence comes from Lysobacterales bacterium, assembly GCA_019187485.1. Classification (GTDB taxonomy): domain Bacteria; phylum Pseudomonadota; class Gammaproteobacteria; order Xanthomonadales; family SZUA-5; genus JADKFD01. The sequence continues at coordinate 11,673 of JABAQR010000074.1, forward strand.
GCAACGAACTCGTGGTCCAGTTCACCGGCGTGCAGCACTGGGCCAGCGGCTTCCCCGAGACCTTCCAGATGATCCTGGACACCGCCGCCGACACCATCACCTACCAGTACCACACGCTGAGCTGGCCGGACTTCACCACGGTCGGTGTCGAAAACTCGACCGGCAGCGCCGGCCAGCTCTATTCCTACCGCAATTCGGCGAACCTCGTGGCCGGGCGCGCGGTGCGTTTCACGCCGGCGACCGGCGCCGCAGTCAACTGGGGCTGCGACCACGCCTTCGTGCTGACGGTGTCGGATGGCGTCGATCCGGTGGCGCAGGGCAGCACCATCACCTACCGCCTGCGCTTCGACACCGTCGGTTTCGGTGGCGCGCGCGATGCGGTCGTCACGGCAACCGTTCCAGCGGGGACCACCTTCGTCGATGCCGCCGGTGGCGTCCTCCCCAACGCTGGCACGCTCAGTTGGAACCTCGGTCACTTGCGACCGCAGTCGGGGGGAGCACTGTGGTTTCGCGTGACTGCCGACGCCCTCGGGGGAACCGCCACCAACGTCGCAATCGGCGATACGACCGGTGAGTCGCGCGCCGCGGTCGAACAGACGACCATCGTGGCACCGCCGGACGGCGTGTTCGCGGATGGCTTCGAATGAGTTCCACACCGGGGCGACCCAACCCGCGAGGGAGGAAACGCCGGCCATGGATGGCTGACCCGCAAACCGCCAGGAATGCCCGTCGGGCGCTGGCGACCGGCCCGATTTTGCCGGACCGACATCGCGACCTCGTGTAGCGTCCGGGTTAGCATCGAGCGGAAAGCACAGGCCCCGCACGCACCCGATGCCCGCAGCCGGCGACACCCCCATCGACCTGACGGTCACCGTCCCGGTCTACAACGAACTCGACAACCTGCCGCCGCTCTACGAGCGCATCCGCGCGGCACTCGAGGCCCTGTCCAGGCAGTGGGAACTGGTGCTGGTCGACGATGGCAGCAACGACGGATCGGCGGCACGACTGGACGAGATCGCCGCCGCCGATGCGCGTGTGACCGTGGTCCACCTGAGTCGCAACTATGGCCAGACGGCGGCGCTGATGGCCGGACTCGACCACGCGCGCGGCGCGATCATCGTGCCGATGGATGGCGATTTGCAGAACGACCCGACCGATATCGGCCGCCTGCTCGCCAAGCTCGACGAGGGTTATGACGTGGTCTCCGGCTGGCGCAAGGATCGCCAGGACCACCCGATCAAGCGCAATTTCACCTCGCGCGTCGCCAACTGGCTGATCTCGCAGGTTTCGGGTGTGCATCTGCACGACTACGGCTGCTCGCTGAAGGCCTACCGGCGCGAGATGCTGGCGGGCGTCAAGCTGTACGGCGAGATGCACCGCTTCGTACCAATCTACGCCCGCTGGAACGGCGCGCGCGTCACCGAGATCCCGGTGCTGCACCATCCGCGCCTGCACGGCGAGTCCAAGTACGGGCTGGAGCGCGTGCTCAAGGTGGTGCTCGACCTGATCGTCGTGAAGTTCCTGTTCCGCTACGCGAGCAAGCCGATCTACCTGTTCGGCGGCTTCGGCCTGCTGTGCCTGTTCGCCAGCTTCGGTGCGGGCCTGTGGGCGCTGTGGCTCAAGTTCTTCGAGGACACTTCGCTGATCCAGACGCCGCTGCCGCTGCTGAGCGTGTTCCTCGCCGGCAGCGGCATCATCAGCATCCTGATGGGCCTGCTCGCCGAGATGCTGAATCGCACCTACCACGAATCGCAGCAGAAGCCGGTGTACCGCATCGGCAGCGTCGTGCGCCGGGGCGGCGACTGAATGTGCGGGATCGCCGGCATCGTCGGGGCGCCGCAGCCGACGCTGCTGCGCGCGATGTGCGATCGCCTCGCGCACCGCGGGCCCGATGGTGAGGGCCTGCTCGCCGGCGCCGACGGCGTGCAGCTCGGGCATCGGCGCCTGGCGATCCTCGACCTTGCCGGTGGCCAGCAGCCGATGCTGCTGGCCGACGAGTCGCTCGCGATCGTGTTCAACGGCGAGATCTACAACTTCGCCGAACTGCGCCGCGAACTCACGCAGGCGGGCGCGGTGTTCCGCACCGACCACTCCGACACCGAGGTGCTGCTGCACGGCTGGCGCGCCTGGGGACTGGGCCTGTTCGATCGCCTCAACGGCATGTTCGCGCTGGCCTTGCACGATCGCAGCGCGCGCCGGCTGATCCTGGCGCGCGACCGCTTCGGCAAGAAGCCGTTGTACTGGCACGCCGGCGAATCGCTGGTGTTCGCCTCGGAGCTTTCGGCACTGCGCCTGCATCCGCAGGCGCCGACGGCGGTCGATCGCCAGGCGCTGCGCAAGTACTACGGCTATGGCTATGTGCCGGCGCCGCTGAGCTGGATCGAAGGCGTGCGCAAGCTGCCGGCCGGACACTGGCTGCAGTTCGACCTGCAGACCGGCGAGCTGGCGGTGCAGCGCTGGTGGCGCTACCGCGCGCAGCCCGATCCGGCGCTTGCGGCGCAGCCGCTCGCGGACCTCGAGCGCGAGTTCCTGTGGTACCTGGACCGCGCGGTCGCGCGCCGCCTGGTCGCCGACGTCCCGGTCGGCGCCTTCCTGAGCGGCGGCATCGATTCCTCGACGATCGCCGCGCTGGCGATGCGGCACTGCCGCCAGGATCGGCTGCGCAGCTATTCGATCGCCTTCAGCGACGATGCCTTCGACGAGTCGCCGCACGCGCGGCTGGTGGCGCAGCACCTCGGCTGCCAGCACCAGGTCGAGGACTTCAGCGTCGCCGCCTTGCGCGACTGCCTGCCGGAGATGCTCGCGCGGCTGGACGAACCGCTGGCCGACGCCTCGCTGCTGCCGACCTTCCTGCTGTGCCGCCACGCGCGCCGCGAGGTGACCGTCGCCCTCGGCGGCGACGGCGCCGACGAGCTGCTGGCCGGCTACGATCCCTTCCGTGCGCTGGCCCCGGCGCGGCTGTACCAGCGCTTCGTCGGGCGGCCACTGCACCGCGCGATCAGCGCGCTGGTTTCGCGGCTGCCGGTCGGGCATGGCTACATGAGCCTGGATTTCCGCCTCAAGCGCACGCTGCGCGGGCTCGAGCACCCGCCGCGCTTGTGGCTGCCAGCTTGGATGTCGCCGCTGACGCCGCGCGAAATCGGGCAGGTGCTCGACGAACCGGTGGACATCGAGGCGCTCTACAGCGAGGCGATCGAGGCCTGGGAGCAGGCCGCTGGCGACGATGTCGAACGCGCCACCGGCTTCTACATCGAGACCTACCTGCAGGACGACATCCTGACCAAAGTCGACCGCGCCAGCATGCTGAACTCGCTGGAAGTGCGCGCGCCTTTCCTCGACATCGAGGTGGTCGACTTCCTGCGCCGCCTGCCCTCCACGTTCAAGCTGCGCGATGGCGTCTCCAAGTGGTTGCTGCGGCGCGCGGTGCGCGAGCTGTTGCCGGCGCCGATCCTGAAGCGCCGCAAGCAGGGCTTCGCGGTACCGGTCGGCCGCTGGTTCCACGACGGCACGCTCGAGGCGCCGGGAAAAGGTCATCCCTGGTGGCGGTCGCAGGCGATCGAGCACCGGCGCGGACACCACGACCATCGGCTGTCGCTGTGGGCACAGCGGGTGGCGGACGCCTTCGACTGAGCGATACTCGGCACTTCCCGCCGACGCGCCAGGGATGGTCTGTGCCGTGAGCGTCTACGACGAAGCATTCTTGCGCTACACGGATCAGTCCTCGCGCCATGCCGCACGCGCGATCGCAAGCCTGCTGCGCGAGCCGCTGGCGATCACGAGCGTGCTCGACATCGGCTGTGCACGCGGTACCTGGCTGTCCGAATGGGCTGCGCTCGGAGCCGTCGACATCCAGGGCGTCGATGGCGACTATGTCGCACGCGACCGTCTCGCGATCCCGGTCGAGCGCTTTCGCGCGCACGACCTCGCGCGGCCTCTGGGCCTCGGTCGCCGCTACGACCTCGTGCAATCGCTGGAAGTGGCCGAGCACATTCCCGCCGCGGCCAGCGACATTTTCGTGGCGAATCTCTGCGTGCATGCCAGCGGACTCGTGCTGTTCTCAGCCGCGCCCCCGGGCCAGGGCGGCGAGCACCACGTCAACGAACAGCCCTACGACTACTGGCGCGCGAAGTTCCGGGTCCACGGATACCACGCCCACGACTGCATCCGACCACGCGTCGCCGACGATCCCGCGATCTCCTACTGGTACCGCTACAACGCCTTCCTCTATGTGCGCGCCGACCGCTGCGCCTCGCTGCCGGTCGCGATCGCGGCGACCCGCATCGCCGACCACGCACCGCTCCCGGACCTCGCCCCCGGCCTGTTCCGCCTGCGCCGGCAACTCGTGCGCCTGCTGCCGCCGCCGCTGCGCGACGGTATCGCCCGGCTCAAGGCAAGGGTTGCGCCGAGTGGGCGATGGTAGGCGAAGCATGGAAGGGCCCGGTCACCACGCCAGGACGCCGCCCGACAGTCGCGGCGAACCCGGCGGGCCAGCAGCGTGCTTGGCCGCGCTCAACCAGCGTCGGCCGAGCGAGTGCATCCTGCCAAGCGACAGTAGGCCTTGACCCGGAAGGCCGTCAGTCGCTCGCGATCGCCCGGGGACCTGCCCAGCAGTCCCGCCAGGTCCGCTTCCGACATGCTCCGCACGAAGAAGCGCGGGGCGTCGCCGGCTCTCGTGGGCAGCATGAACCAACGCGCGGCGCCTGCTTCCTGGATTCGGTAACTGCCGGCATCCCGGACCAGTTCGACGGTCTCGGCCACACCCAGCAGTTGCAGGAAATCCGCGGTCAGTGTCGTGCGGTTGTCGGCCGCGAGCGGCGGCACGCGTGCCGCGACCTCGTTGGCAAACAACAACCACGCTCCGGGTGCGACCATCTCCATACGCAGCCTGGACGGGTCCCTGAATCGTCGGACCTGATCGCTGCGGTATCCATACAGCGCACGAATCTGCTCGACATTCAGGTTCAGGATCCGGTGATAGCGATCTCCGCGAAAAGCGTAGGACTCCGGGGTGAGGAAACTGAGATGGCGGGTGCCGACCAGTTCGAACTCCTGCGCGGGCGACGGCAGATCCGCGAAAAACCCGATGAGTGCCTCTCGATAGAAGGGGTGCGCCAGACGTGAGGCTTCGGCGAGCCCACGGGCGAGGTCGACCGCCAGCAACGCACAGAGAGCGACCGCGCAGGCACGCCGCTCCTGCCACATCCGCTGCAACAGGGGTGCCAACAGGAAAGCCGTCAGCGGCGCCAGCATCGCAAGGTAACGGACTTCCTTAAAAGCGAGCAGTTGCATGCCGGCGAATAGCGCGATCCAGGCGATCGCGACCATGCGCTGCAACAGGTCGCAGTGCCGCAGAGCCAGAACCAGCGCAGGAAGCACCAGCACCATCGCTGCGATTCCGTGGGCGTGCAGATTGCGCAGGTAGACCCATTGCCAGATGATCTCGGTGATCGGCCCCTCCTGCTGGAAGTAGGCGAGGAAGGCGCGCGACTGGACCAGCGGACGCAGAAGTTGCGGCGTGTTCTGAAAACTGCCGGACAGCGACAGCGCGTAGGCCAGCCAGGCAAGCACGGCACTCGCCGCGGCTGCCGCAAACAGCAAGGCCAACGGCGTCCACGGAAACCGTCTCCCCCTGCGGATGGAGGCTCCGAATGCGGCGACGAGGGTCGCCGCCCAGAACATCGCGTAGGTCTGTTTGAACAGCGTCACCAAGGCACCCAGACCCACCAGCGTGAGCCAGACCCGCCATCCCGGACGGACTAGGAAAACCGCCGTCAGCAGCACCATCAGAAGACCGATCAGGCCTGGCAGGATGTCCTGACTGATGAAGGCCGCGTAGCCGAAGAACACCGGAGTCAACAATGCCGCGAGAAAGGCCAGGCCACTGCCCACGCCGCCTCCGTGGTAGCGCTCCAGCAACCTCCAGCAGCCCACCAGATACATCGCGTGCAACGCCACGACCACGGTGTGATAAGGCCAGGTGTCCAGCGGGTGCAGGGCCAGGGCCTGCGCCACCCAGGCAGCCGGCAGCAGCAGCAGCGGCAGCAAGGGTCCGCGTTGCCAGAAGTAGTCGGGGTTGTCCCCCAGAAAGTAGTGCGCGTTGGCGATGACGGTGTAACCGTCGTCGAATTCGATGCGTACCTGAGTCAGGGACCACGCCAGCCACAGGACGACGAAGGTCAGCGCAAATGCGTAGATGCGCCTGCCCACCGGCCGTGCGGTCACGCGCGCCTCGGGCACCGCAGCAGCGCCAGCAAGGAAGTTCCGAACGCGGGCCGCAATCGACGCATCAAACGATCCTCGAGTACGCACCACGATTCCAGCAGGCCGTTGAGTGCGGGCGCAGGGATACCGTGTTGTCCGATCTTCCGTCGGCGCAGCCGATTGAATCTGGCCAGCAGCCATTTCGGCGGGAACAGACTGGCGAACAGGAAGCGCAGTTCCACGAGTTCGGCGGAGGCTGGCAGCGCCTCTTGCAGGGCTTGCCGTGAATATCGACGGAAGTGGCGGTTGATCTCGTCGTGCTCGTCCCACAAAGACATGCAGGCGGGCACCGTCAACAGCAAAAATCCACCGGGGCGCAGCATCGCGAACAGCTGTCGCAGCGTACCGGCATCGTCCTCGATGTGCTCGATCGCATCGAGCGCAGTGATCAGGTCGTGGCGCTCGTCGCCGTAGGCGCCGCTGGCGAGCGGTGCGCTGCGGATTGCGCTGCGATCCGGGTTGGCTGGATCCAACAGGGAAACATCGACTTCGATCCCGCACACTTCGCCGAATTCGCGAAGCATCGGGAATGCCAGCCCATCGCCGCAACCGAAATCCAGGATGGACGGCCGCGACGGCAGCGACAGACGCGCAACCGTCGCACGCAGAATGCGTTCACGCGCCCGCCACCACCAGTGGTTCTGGTACAACAAGCGATAACTACCGCCATATTCCGAATCCATGGACTCAACTCACCTGCGGATGCCGCAGATGCTCGGCGACGATGGCGACTGGACGCGCCCGCGACTCATCGAATGTACGCACGAGGTACTCGCCGATCAACCCGAGAAACAGCAACTGGATCCCGCCCAACAACCAGATCGAGACCGTTACCGTTGCAAAACCAGATGGAAAACTGTCGCGATCCAGGAAGAACCAGACGAAATATCCCGCCGCAATCAGACAGGCCATCATCGAGACCACGAATCCAAGCACCTGCATCATCGCGACCGGCACGGTGGAAAAGCCGAAGAAGCCGTCGCGCGCGAGGCGCAGCAATTTGCGCAAGGTGTACTTTGGCTGGCCGGCAGAGCGCGATTCGCGCGCGTAGGGCACCGCGCGCTGACGGAAACCCACCCAGGCGCGAAGTCCGCGCACGAAACGGTTGCGCTCCGGAAGCTGCAACATTGCGTCGACAACGCAACGGCGCATGCAACAAAAGTCTCCGGCATCGAGCGGAATCTCGATGTCGGCGATTCGCCCCAGGATTCGGTAGAAACTCGCATAGGCCATTCGTTTTGCCCAATGTTCCTTGCGTCGCCGACGTACGCCATAGGCCACATCCGCCTCGCGACCGACGATTTCCAGCAAACGGCCGATCTCTTCCGGCGGATCCTGCAGATCGCCGTCGATGATCGCGACGTAATCCCCGCGGCTACGTTCGATTCCGATCGATACCGCGGCCTGATGGCCAAAATTGCGCGCGAACAAAATACCCTGGAAGCGGTTGTCGCCGGCCACGACGCGCCGCACGATCGCATTGGTGCCATCGACGCTGCCATCGCTGACCAGCAGGATCTCGACCTCGCGGACTGGAAGGGTCAGCACGGACTGCTGCAGGCGCCGCAGCAGTTCGGGCAGTACCTGCTCCTCGTTGTAGAGGGGAACGACCACGCTCAGGACGGCCTGAGCCAATGCACGTGCCCCTGCGTCTGCTGCAGGATCGTCGGTTTCGGATGCCAACGGCTTCACGCTTTCGAGGGTCCTGGATGGCGATCTCTGCCGATGTTACGCAAGAATGGACCGCGACTCCCACGCTTCACCGAGAACAAGCGCCCGATCCGTCGGACGATGCGCGCCAGCCCGGGCGAACCGCAGCAGCACCGCTTCTGTCACCCCGCCACCAAGACCAGGGTCGGTCCGGGTCGGGCCTCCCCGGTGCGCAGCTCTCGTCACCCGCGCTGCGGAGGCATAGAATCGCGGCCCTCGCGCAGGGGCAGACGGAACCCATGGTCAACATCAACCTGTTCCGTCACTTCGTGCCTCTGCAGTCGCTGGTTCCCGCGGACCGTCTGCAACTGGCCAAGCAGAGCAGTCTGGTCAACTACCAGCCGGGGCAGGTGCTGTTCAGTCGAGGCGAACTGGCGCGCACGCAGGCCTTCCTGATCGAAGGCGAAATCGAGTTGCAGGACGAGTCGGGTGCGCGTCGACTCAAGTTCGGCGACAGCGAAGCTCGTTACGCGCTGGCGCCCGGGCAGCGGCGCGCCCAGACCGCGCTTTGCCTGAAGCCGGCGCAGGTGCTGTTCGTCGATCGCGAACTGCTCGACCTGATGCTGGCCTGGTCGCAGACCGGGGGCCTCGAAGCTCGCGAACTCGGTACCGCGAGCGACGCGGACGACGATCACGACTGGATGACCGCGCTGCTGCAGAACAAGGCTTTCCTGCGCATCCCGCCTGGCAACATCGCGCAAATCTTCGCGAGCATGGAACCGGTGGTATTCGAGGCTGGCCAGATCATCATCCGGCAGGGCGATCCCGGCGATTACTACTACGTGATCACGGATGGTCGCGCGCAGGTGGTGCTGGAAGACTCTTCCGGCAACTCCGAGGAGGAACTGGCCCAACTGGGGGTTGGTCGCGTTTTCGGCGAAGAGGCGCTGGTCTCTGGCGAACCGCGCAACGCGACCGTGCGCGCGCTCTCGCGCTGCGCGCTGATGCGCCTGTCGAGTGCCGCTTTCGCGCGGCTGCTGAAGGCGCCCCTGCTGCGCGAAGTACAACTGGGCGACATACACCCGAACGTGCGTCTGGTCGATGTCCGTCTGCCCGGCGAGTTCGAGCGCGGCCATTGGCCGGGCGCGGTCAATCTGCCGCTGGGACGGCTGCGTACGCTCGCGCAGAACCTCGATCCGGCACACGAATACTGGGTCTATTGCGACACCGGCAGGCGCAGCGCCTCGGCGGTGTTCCTGCTCAACGAGCGCGGCCTCGATGCAAAGCTGGTGCGCGGCGGCATCGGTGTCGCGCAACTGACCGAAGCTGCGTAAACTGCGCGGTCCGGTCGCGCGCCTGCGCGCCCGCTCATGCGTCGCCCGCGCGGACGACGATTCGATTTGACTCCCGAGCACAGCAGGGAAGCGCGGCCATGGGGCTGCGCGCACGCAAGGACGTTTCATGAACCACCGACCCGTCAGCGCCCGCATCAATCCCGAAGCGGGCATGGAAGTGCTGTCCAAGGCCGAGGTGCGGCGCCTGACCGCCGCCACCACCGGCAATCTCTACGATTTGTTCCGCCGCTGCACGCTGGCGGTGTTGACCACCGGCAGCGAAAGCGACGATGCGCGCGCGGTGCTCGCACGCCACCCCGACTTCGACGTGCGCGTGGTCCAGCAGGATCGCGGCGTCAAGCTCGACCTGATCAACGCGCCGGCGCAGGCCTTCGTCGACGGCGAGATCATCCGCGGCATCCGACAATTGCTGTTCGCGGTGTTGCGCGACATCCTCTACGTTGAAAACGAGATCAAGACCCGCGGCAACTTCCACGAGCCCGAGGGCATCACCAACGCGGTATTCGACATCCTGCGCAATGCCGGCATCCTGCGCGCGCAGCAGGCGCCGAATCTCGTCGTGTGCTGGGGTGGCCACTCGATCGGCCGCAAGGAATACGAGTACACCAAGAAGGTCGGCTACGAGCTCGGCCTGCGCGGCATGGACATCTGCACCGGCTGCGGCCCGGGCGCGATGAAAGGGCCGATGAAAGGCGCCACCATCGCCCACGCCAAGCAGCGCATCGGCAACACCCGCTACATCGGCATCACCGAGCCCGGAATCATCGCCGCCGAGTCGCCGAACCCGATCGTCAACCACCTGGTCATCATGCCGGACATCGAGAAGCGCCTCGAATCCTTCGTGCGCGTCGGCCACGCGATCATCGTGTTTCCGGGCGGCGTCGGCACCGCCGAGGAAATCCTCTACCTGCTCGGCATCCTGCTCCACCCGGACAACGCGCGCGTACCCTTCCCGGTGGTGTTCACCGGCCCGAAGGACAGCGCCGCCTACTTCGAGCAGATCGACGCCTTCCTGAAGCTGACGCTCGGCGAGGCCGCGTCCGAGCGTTACCGGATCATCGTCGGCGACCCGGTGGAAGTGGCGCGACATATCAAGCAGGGCCTGGCCCAGGTCACCGAGCACCGCGTCGAGACCAAGGATGCTTTCTTCTACAACTGGACGCTGAAGGTCCCGCAAGCCTTCCAGTACCGCTTCACGCCCACCCATGAAGCGATGGCCGAACTCGAGCTGCATCGCGACCGCCCCGTGCACGAACTCGCCGCCGACCTGCGTCGCGCCTTCAGCGGCATCGTTGCCGGCAACGTGAAGGAAGAGGGCATCCACGCGATCGAGGCGCACGGACCCTACGAATTGAGCGGCGAGCCGGCGATCATGGACGCCATGGACGGCCTGCTTCAGGCCTTCGTCGACCAGCACCGCATGAAGTTGCCCGGGAGCGAGCCCTACAAACCGTGCTACCGATTGAAGCCTTCCCGTCGAACCTCGACTATTGACACCATTGGAAGCGTCCCAAGATAATTCCGCCTTTACCGTTCCCGGATAGCTCAGCGGTAGAGCAAGTGACTGTTAATCACTGGGTCGCAGGTTCGATCCCTGCTCCGGGAGCCAGAATAAGCAGCAAAATCAAGGGCTTGTGCGGGAAACCGGCAAGCCCTTTCTCGTTGTGGCGAGTCGTGCCCGTGTAGTGCCCGTTGACGCAGCACGCAAGCCGTTCCAGATGCAGGGCAAGGCAACCATTTACGCCTACCGCTCGTCGGAAACTTCCCCGCTCTCGTCATTGCTTTGGCGACGGCATTCCTGGCCATCCATGCTCTCGGAGTACCGCTCCCGGCCATCGTGCTTTTCGCCGCGGTGGCAGGTCTGGCGTTGGCGCGCTGGCATCCAAAAGCGCTGCCGGAGGACGCTGCCGCGGCCGCTGCTGCCAGTGATCGCGACTGCCTGATCGACGTACGCATCGCGGCCGTGCTGTGCCCTCACACGCGACCTTCTGTGCGGCGCGCGTTCGCGCATCTGCTCGCCTGGGGCGTATTGTGGTGGCTGCCGGTACTCGCGGCATTCGCCCTGCTGCGCGAGCATGTGCTCGCGCAGCAGGGCGTGTTCTTCAGCCAGGCTGCGCTGGTGATCTTCGGTGGCGCATACGCGGTGCTCGCCTACGTCGCCCAGCGCGCGGTGGAGGACCTGGACTGGTTGCGTCCTGGTGAGATGGCGGACGATCTCGCGCTGGCCGAAACCACGCCCGGCCCGCTGATTGAGAGGATCGTGACCTTGTCGCGGCCACGGTTGAAAAACACATGGGCACTCGACAACGCCCGCTGCGGCCCCAGGCTGGCCTGCACCCGCAGCGCCAAGCCGTCGATGCCGAGGCGAAAATCCACCGCCTCGGCGCACACCCACACCGGCAGGCCGCCGACCATCAACCGCGGCGCTCGAAGCGCAGCGGTCGGCCAGCCAGTTCACGCAAGAGCCGCCGGCGCCACGCGAGGAAAGTCGAGTACGACCAGCCGTGGGAGCGGCAGTACGCCCGCGAACTCAGGCGAGTGCGCGAGGCATCGCATACCCGCATGAACCAGATCAGGGAGCCGAGCGAAGGGCGAGCCAATGTGCGAGACGACCGCCAACGGGAACCCGATCAGGCTGCCGAAGCAAAAACCGGCGGGGAAGAATGGCCGCTGTCGGACGGATACGTTGCGGGCACGCTTCGGACAAGGTACGCCGAGCTTCCGCTGAAGGGATCGCCTGCCCGCGCGTCGCGGGCGACGCCGCGGTCGGCTTCAGGTACCCACGTGGACATCGTTCTCGTACTCGGCGCAACCGAGCTGCTCGAGGGCCATCGACATCGCCAGTACATAACCCTGCGAGCCATAGCCGTCGACCACCCGCGCAGCCTGCGGTTGCGCGATGCGCGTGCCCGCCGGATCCGCATCGACTTCGATCCACGGCACGCCGAGATGCTGCAGGCAAGCCTCGACGCGCCGCGGATCCGGGCTGCGGATCCGCGCGTCGACCAGCAGGAACTCGGCGCCCAGGCCGCGCGGATCTCCCACGCACTCGAGCAAGTCGTCCGCGTCGTGGCAGCCGCAGACGGCGATGGTCTTGCCGGCCTGGGACGCCCGTCGAACCAGCTGCGCCAGGACTTCCCGCGGCAGGCCGTGCCGGGGACCGCGCGTGGCAGCGTAACTGGTGATGACCGCGATGGACATGGAACTGCTCCGCTTGGACTGGTGCCAGTGTCCGCCCGCACCGCACAAAGCCGCCATTCAAACCGCCCGGTCGGGCGTAAGCCCGGCATAAATCGCCAACCGGTTGAATCCAGGCGGATCCGCAGACCGCCGCGGCCGCTGCGTGCGGAACAAGCAACGGGCTCGATCGCCGGCAGCTCCACGGGCGCTCTATCCTCGCCACCCCGATTCCCGCCCACCCGCCCATGTCGGCCGTCCCCGAACACACGCCGCTGATGCGCCAGTACCTGGCGTTGAAAGCCGAGCAGCCGGATCTGCTGCTGCTGTTCCGCATGGGCGACTTCTACGAGCTGTTCTACGACGACGCGCGCCGCGCGGCGAGCCTGCTCGACATCACGCTGACCCAGCGCGGGCAGTCGGCCGGCGCGCCGATCCCGATGGCGGGCGTCCCGGTGCACGCGCTCGACGGCTACCTCGCCAAACTGATCCGGCTCGGCGAAGCGGCCGCGATTGCCGAGCAGATCGGCGATCCGCGCGAAGCGAAGGGCCTGGTCGAACGCCGCATCGTGCGCATCGTCACGCCGGGCACGGTGGTCGACGATGCGCTGCTGGAGCAGCGGCGGGACAATCTGCTGCTGGCGGTGGGTGGAACGGGGCACGGGGCACGGGGCACAGGCGAACGAGAGCACGAGAGCACGAGTGTCGGCCTCGCCTGGCTGGACCTCGGCTCCGGACGCATCCGCGTGTCCGAGATCGCGGCCGACGCGCTCGCCGCCGAGATCGCGCGGCTGGCGCCGGCGGAGACCCTGCTGCCGGAGGACTCGCGGCTGCCCGAGGGCAGCGAGGCCGGGCTCGTGCGCAAGCTCGCGCCCTGGCATTTCGACGCCGACGCCGGCCGCCGCGCACTGATCCAGCAGTTCGCCGTGCGCGACCTCAGCGGCTTCGGCTGCGACGCGCTCGGGCCGGCGCTCGGGGCCGCCGGCGCGCTGCTGCACTACGTCCGCGAGACCCAGAAGCAGGCGCTGCCGAAGCTCGCCGGGCTGGCGGTCGAACAGGGCGAGGACTCGCTGCACCTGGATGCAACGACGCGCCGCCACCTCGAGATCGAGGAGCATCCGTCCGGGCGTCGCGAGCACACCCTGCTCGGCATCCTCGACCGCTGCCGCACACCGATGGGCGCGCGCCTGTTGCGGCGCTGGCTGGCGCGGCCGCTGCGCGCGCACGCCGAGCTGCGGCGTCGCCAGGACGCCATCGCGAGCCTGCGCGAGCTGGCGCTGGTCGATGCGCTGGGCAGCGCGCTGACGCCGCTCGGAGACGTCGAACGCATGCTCGGGCGCGTGGCCCTCGGATCGGCGCGTCCGCGCGACCTGTCCGGACTGCGCGATGCCCTCGCCGCCTGCCCGGCGATCGCGGCACTCGCCGCGCACGGCGCGCCGAGCGCGCTCGCCGACTGGGCGGCTGCGCTGCACGGCCTGGAGGACAGCCACGCGCTGCTGCAGCGCGCGCTGGTACCGGAGCCACCGGTGTTCATGCGCGACGGCGGCGCGATCGCCGCGGGCCACGATGCCGAACTCGACGAGCTGCGCACGCTGTCGGCCGGCGCCGACGAGTTCCTGGTCGACCTCGAACGCCGCGAGCGCGAGGCGACCGGCATCGGCAACCTGCGGGTCGCCTACAACAAGGTGCACGGCTACTACCTCGAGGTGACCCGCTCGCAACTGGACCGGGTACCCGCGCGCTGGTCGCGACGACAGACGCTCAAGGGCGCCGAGCGCTACATCACCGAGGAACTCAAGCTCTACGAGGACAAGGTGCTCGGCAGCCGCGAGCGCGCGCTGATGCGCGAGCGCGGGCTCTACGAGGACCTCGTCGCCCAGTTGCAGGGCCGCCTCGACGCGCTGCGCGCGGCCGCAGACGCGCTCGCCCACCTCGACGTCGTCGCCGCGCTGGCCGATGGCGCCGAGCGCTGGAACTGGGTGCGTCCGGAGCTCACCGACGAGCGCGTGCTGCACATCGAGGGCGGCCGCCATCCGGTCGTGGAAATCGTGCGTCGCGAGCCCTTCGAGCCGAACGACCTCGTCCTCGACGGCGGTCAGCGCATGCTCGTCATCACCGGCCCGAACATGGGCGGCAAGAGCACCTACATGCGCCAGAACGCACTGATCGTGCTGCTCGCCCACATCGGCGCCTGCGTGCCGGCAACGCGCGCCCGCATCGGCCCGGTGGACCGCATCTTCACCCGCATCGGCGCCGGCGACGACCTCGCGCGCGGGCAATCCACCTTCATGGTCGAGATGGCCGAGACCGCACGCATCCTGCACAACGCGAGCGAGCAGAGCCTGGTGCTGATGGACGAGATCGGGCGCGGCACCAGCACCTACGACGGCCTCGCGATCGCGCGCGCCTGCGCGGTCGAACTGGCCGAGCGCAACCGCTGCTACACCCTGTTCGCCACCCACTACTTCGAACTCACCGCGCTCGCCGACGAATGCGAGGGCGTCGCCAACGTGCACCTCGACGCGGTCGAGCACGGCCACGCGCTGGTGTTCCTGCACGCCGTCAAACCCGGCCCCGCGAACCGCAGCTTCGGCCTGCAGGTGGCAGCGCTCGCCGGCCTGCCGACGCGCGTGCTGAAGCAGGCGCAGGTCGTGCTGCGCGGACTGGAGGAGGCGGCACGGGGCACCGCGCACGGGGCACGCGACAGCGTCGCTTCCGCGAATCCCGGAAGCCGGGCGGACGCCCGCCCCGCGCAGCTCGACCTGTTCGCGACCCCCTCCCCGGCGCTCGACGCATTGCGCGAGGTCGACCCGGACACGCTGACTCCGCGCCAGGCGCTGGAGCTCGTGTACCGCCTGCGCGCGCTGCTGTAGACGAAACGTGCTTTGCGGCCCGCCAGACGTCGCGCGAGATGGGTTGCAACGGGGTTGCACAACGCACTCGTGACCGGCCAGGCCGCCACCGGGGTGCGCATCGTCCCGAACGGCCAGGAAGAGACCGATCGGATCCGGGCACCCATTCCCGACTCGCCCTCGACGACCACGGCACCCTTCGCACAGGTCATACTGGACGGGTCCGGAGGGATGGCGGAGCGGTTGATCGCACCGGTCTTGAAAACCGGCGGCCACGCGAGTGGCCCGTGGGTTCGAATCCCACTCCCTCCGCCACATCACTATCCAGGAGCTTCCCGGGAACCCTATGAAACCGCGCTACGGCGCGGTTTTTTATTGCCCGCATGTCACTACGCCTCCCGGCGATTCATTGCACTTCCCTCAATTTTGGCGCCATGGCTGGCGCTGCCTGTTGCCACCGATGGGGTGGATAGCGCCAAACAGATGGCGCCAACATGGCAAAGTGCATTGATCCCCTGAGCCCTTCCGCCGTGGCAAACGCCAAGGCCAAGGAATCCGCGTACATCCTGCGCGATGGTCACGGGCTGTTGCTGCAAGTGGAGCCGAGTGGCAGCAAGCTGTGGCGCTACCAGTACCGCCGCCCTGGCACTGGCAAGCGCAACATGCTGTCGTTTGGCGCTTACCCCGCCATGAGCCTGAAGCGCGCCCGCGAAAAGCGCGAGGAAGCCCGCCGCCTGTTGGCCGATGGCATCGATCCGGGTGCACAACGCAAGGCCGAAGCCGAAGCGGCAGCCGCCACCGCCGCCAACACCCCGCACAGTGCGCAAAAAGTGGCCTTGGATTTCCTGTCCTTCCTCGACCAGAGCTAGATCATTTTTGTTGACATTTCACACTCAGACACATAAGGTCAGCCAGACTCAACTCACAAAAATTTGCACCCATGCCCCCCCTTACCATCCACAGAATGCTGAAAGCAATGGTCAGGCGTCTGGCCGTTCTTGCATGCGCCCTGACAGCAGCGAATAGCGCCACAGCCCAGGTCCTGATGCCTCCGGTGACCGCACACGGCGTCACCTGCACAGGCATGATCTGCGGCGGCCTCCTCAACGTCTTCATTGGCCAAATCCCCGAGCCGCTACCCGGCGAAGCCGCGCTCGAAGATATCGACATGGATCAATTCTGCGCAGAGCTTCGTCAAGGCCGCCCACCCGGCCCCGGTGGTAGCGTGTGCCGTGCCAGCAACCCGCCATTGGTGCCCGGATCTCCCGGTTTCGTTTCGAACGGCTGTGGCGACGGATCGATCTACTCGACCATCGCACAAGAAGTCGCCGGATGGGGCCTGGACGGCTATCAGGGTGATCTGAATCACCCCTTCCCCGGCATCAGCTTCCTGCCGGCGTGCGTAGCGCATGATTATTGCTATGGCAGCGCAACAACTCCTCAGCTACGTTGTGACTCCGATTTTGGTCAGGAACTCGCGGAGATCTGCCGGCCTGCGATTGCCTTCCAATCCGAGTGTCAAGCGATTTCAGCCAGATTTGTGTCGGCGGTGGCCATGCTGGGGCACGATGCATTCAGTGAATCGCTGCGGGCAAAGACTTGTGCCTTGTGGGCGCAGGATATGACCGAAAATGGTTGTGACGACCAATGAAGCTCTCAGGTTTCTATCCGAAGTTCTTTCTGGCGCTCGCACTGATCGGCGTGTTGATGGTTTTCCTGATCCGCCCGGATCCGCACCCCTCGCCTGCCAGCCCCCCTGCGGATGCGGAGGATATCGCAGAGGCGCCGGCCCTTGCGGCGGAGGAGGCAAGGAACTCCCCACCATCCGACGCAACCACTCCCACCCCGCCTGCGCAGACGCCTGCAATCGCGATCCCGCCCGGGTTTCAGTTCGCCGGCATTCGCCAGGTAAAAGCCGCATCTTCGCTCGATGAGTTGCTGGCGGATCACCCGGAAACCGAGCAGGCCATCATCCGCGACTTCATCAACCAACTGGACCCGGCGGCGTATCTGTTCCGCTCACCCAGAGAACTCGAGTGGATGGTGCAACGTGGATTCCCGATGCCCGCCGAGATCCTCGCCGCGTCGCGCATGAGCGATGACGAGCTGATGCAAATGGCACTCGCGGGCAATACCAAGGCGGCCTTCCTGGCCATCCAGCGGAATAACCAACGCCCGAAGGCTGAAGCGTATCTGCCTGGACAAGGATTCTTGCGCCAACGGCAGATCAACGCGCTGGCAGCCGCCGCCGAATCGCCTTTCATCGGGTATCTGTATGCCCAGGAGTTGCAGCGCAACTACCCGAGCGAACCTGGGGCAGGGGCCGGCGGACTCTTGCTCGTCATCGCGCGCGGCGACGGTCGCCCCACCAAAACATTCGATCCCAGGGGAGTCCATGCCGACGGGATGATGTCTAGCTACGCTAACATTCTCGCCCAAGAGGAAGGCATGCAAACCGTCGTCCGCTCAATTTCTCCCTGTGGCGCCGCACCGGTATTCCCAATGTCGCCGGCCACGCAAGAGGAACTCCGTCGGCTGCGAGCGTCGAGGAATCATTTCCCGGGCAAGCGCTGAGACAGTTGAGTCGATCAGGCGGAACAGGTAACTCAGTTGGAGACGCAGAGGACACAGAGGAACGCTCGCGTTGTGGCTCCTGGCAGAATGAACCGCCCCGGCTTTCTTGGAGGCCGTCTGGTTTGAGTCAGGCCGCTTTGGCCTGACCGGTTTGTTGCCGATAGTAAGCCGCTTCGGCTTCCGCTGGCGGGATGTGCCCGATCGGCCCCAGCAGTCGCTTGTGGTTGTACCAGTGCACCCAGTCCAGCGTGGCCAGTTCCACCTGTTCACGGTTGCGCCATGACCTGCGGTGGATCACCTCGGCCTTGTACAGCTCGTTGATCGTTTCGGCCAGCGCGTTGTCGTAGCTGTCGCCCAGTATCCGTCCGACGTTCCCCATTGATGCAACGCGACGGCGTACCTGCTATGGGCTACCCGTCGCGTAGTTTCCAGTTCATCGGCAGCAGGCTGTCGACGTCCCGGTTGAGCGTCGTCGGCAGGCGCTCGAGGACGTCCGTCAGGTAGGCGAGCGGGTCGTGCCCATGGGCCTTGGCGGTCTCGATCAGGCTGGTGACGATGGCGCAGGCCTCGCCGCCGCGCTCGCTGCCGGCGAACAGCCAGTTCTTTCTTCCGATGGCAATTTCTCTGAGCGCGGTATCCGTCCGACGTTCCCCATTGATGCAACGCGACGGCGTACCTGCTATGGGCTACCCGTCGCGTAGTTTCCAGTTCATCGGCAGCAGGCTGTCGACGTCCCGGTTGAGCGTCGTCGGCAGGC